>NZ_LT575468.1:2400000-3000000 GCF_900087055.1 Plesiomonas shigelloides
CGGTGGTCACCGCCAGACGGTAACCGGCCTCTTTCGCCGCTTTAATCGCGCGGCTGTTATAGCCACCAAACGGATACGACAGGTAATCGGCGTTATGATTAAACTTGGCCAACTCCTTTTTCGAGCGCACAAAATCGCGATAGATATTGTGATAAGACTTAGACAGCAAAATCGGATGGCGAGTCGCCGCGCGTTTATGCAAGAAGTGGGTATGGGATTCAATCTCAAACACATCCGACATCGCATCAATCTCCTGAATACTCAAAAATTGCAGCGTATTCGGATCCCACTTTTGGGGAAAGTACTTGATACGAGACGAGATGATAAACGCCACTGCGTTCAAGTCATACTTTTTCAAGATTGGATAAGCATACTTGTACACAGATTTCAGACCATCATCAAAGGTCAGCACCACCGCCCGCGCCGGCAGATTATTGGTGGCGTGCACATAGCCATCTAACTGCTCCATAGTCAGGGTTTGGTAACCGGCTTGCTTGAGATAAGCCATCTGGTTGTTAAACGCTGCATCCGACGTCGTGGTAGACGTATGGCGGAAATACTTGTTCTCCGCATTCGTCAGCAGATGGTGATAGGTCAGGACGGGGATCCCGTGATCCAACTCGACATCCGAGCTTTTCAGGTACTTGAGCTGATCGGCTAAATTAACCAGATACCAGCTGACATTATTGCTGTCCTGAATCTTACCCAGCACCGGATAACGCAAGTTGCTATTCAGATAGGCAAACACCTTTGGCTGATACGAGATACTGTCATACACCGGCACCCGCGTTTTGGTCAGGATATTTTTCTGGTGTACTTCCATCTCATCACTGGCCTGATCAATGAGGCCATCGAGCAAATGGTCAATCTTGTCTTTTTGCAAAATCCGCACATCGGCAGGCGTAATATCCCCTTGCGCGTTACCAAAGCGTACTTGATATAACCCTGGCTGCTGCACATCCACATCAATGGATTGCCCTTTGTTCAAGGTGGCCACCGGCATGCGCACGCCAGCGATATCCGCTTGGATCACCGTATCACGCAGGGTAACCGCTTTAACATACTGATGGCCCTCCGGCTCTGCCAGTGGCCTAATTTTCGGCTCATTGCTTTCTGCCGCACGGCAGGTAAAAGCCAACATCAATAACACCAGAGCGCCGCTCCGGCTCACCACATTCAACAGCGTTTTCATCGCACCTGATACCACTACAGATCGTCAAATTGACCTATATTTATACTTACCGCATGCCACAGCACATGCAAATAACAAACGCCGATTTTCGTGTCTTATGCTTGCGCGCGGGCACGAATGGTCGGCGTTATCCTGTTCAGCTTGAAATGTTATAAATCCGTTCTGCTGTAAGGCTCAATCTCCCCTTCTCGGCGAGTTTTCAGCAATTTCAAAATCCAGATATATTGCTCCGGATTCGGTTTCACCAAGATCTCAATCTCTTCATTCATACGGCGTGCAGCGACAGCAGGCTCAGCATCTTGCAAATCATCCATCGGCGGACGGATATGCATTTCAAACACGCCTTCTTGGCTGTTATACACCGGGAACAGCGGGATCACGGCCGCATTACACACCTTCATCATTTTACCTAAACCTGGCAACGTCGCTTTGTAAGTGGCAAAAAAGTCCACAAACTCACTTTTTTCCGCACCATGGTCTTGATCCGGTAAATAGTAACCACAGTAACCTTGGCGCACTGAACTTAAAAATGCCTTGATACCGTCTTGGCGCGTATGGAGACGGCCGCCAAAACGCAGACGCACACTATTCCAAATCCAATCGACCAGCGGGTTGCGATGCGGATTAAACATCGCAGCAATCGGCATTCCTTTGGACGCCATAATGATGCCGGGAAAATCAATGGCCCAAGCATGCGGCACCATAAAGATAATGTTCCGACCGGAAGCTTTGACCTGCTCCACATGTTCAAAACCGATAAAACGGGTACGACTGTCTAAAAACGATTTGCTGCGCAAGGCCAGTTCCGCCATGGCCAGCATGACTTGCGCGGCCGTCGCGAAGGTCTTATCAATCAAGACTTCGCGCTCGGCGTCAGAGAGTTCAGGAAAGCAGTAAGACAAATTAATGGCGGCGCGTCGGCGCTGACTTTTCGCTACCCGCCCCACAGCACGGCCTACTTTGCCAGCCAATGCATCACGCACGCGATGGGGTAAAAAAGCCACTAATGCCACCAGCAACAAGCCCAGCCAGACTGGCCAGTAGCGCGGATGCAACATTGCAAGCGTAAACTTCGGTATATGCCCTTCGGCTTTTCGTGTCTGTGTCATGCGGATTCCGGCATTAATAAAAACCGACTTATGATAGGTTGGATCTGTAATTTTGCAATTCTTGTCCGTACTTTTCGGCCTTTTTCTGGGCGCACATTTCGTTCAGACTCACGGTGCCGTTGACGTTATGATCCCTTTACCTTTTATACAAAACAGAGTGACGTCAATTTAGCCTCTCTCGGTAACTGCCTCACTTTTCTGCATTATTACAGTAAAACTTCAACCAATTCGTTACCGCTTTAGAGTAACTATCTTGTGAATTGGACTTTTTCAGCATAAGTCGCCTAGTATGGCGCAGTAAATTTCAGTAACGTTTGGATAAAATTTTTAGGGAGTGGCCTGATGCATTTACGTTCTCTTTCGCTGATCACCGCAGTAGCCCTGCTGGCAGGATGTAATACCATGCAAAATCACATCGAGAATATTGACGGACGTTGGCAACAGACCAACAACTCCGCCGACAGCAAACCTGCCACTCTGGATATCCAGCAAGGTCATTTGGCAGCATTTGCCGGCTGTAACCGCATGATGGGCGCTGCCAGTGTCGAAAATAATCAACTGGTGGTAAAGCAATTGGCCGCCAGCATGATGATGTGTGAGCCACAAGCCATGGAGCGTGAGCAAGCGTTCTCAACCTTCTTGGCCAGCAGCCCGACGATTTCCCTAAAGGACAATCAGCTGACCTTAACCCAAGGTGATACCCGTTACCAATTTAGCGCTCAACCCGCATTAGCTGAGGGCGTAACCAAATTTATCTATGTTGCCGCCGAACGCAAACCGTGCATGGGCGTAGCGCCACAATCTTGCCTGCAGATCCGTGAAGACAGCAACGCGCCGTGGCAAAACTATTACGGCACCATCGAAGGCTTTGAGCCAGAGCCAGGGATCAGCTACCGCCTGCGTATCAAAGAGTTCGAGGTAGCAAACCCTCCAGCCGACGGCTCCTCTAAGCGTTGGGTGCTGGATATGATTGTCGAATCTGCGGTAGTCGACGCCCAGTAATCCTAGTCATCCTCTACGGGCGGCATAGCTTAAGCTCTATATCAGCGGCCTCAACACCAGCCGCCTTAGCAAATCGCGCCATACCGGACTCTTCTGTCGGTATGGTCGTTTTACCAGCAACATGAACAATCATGCAGCCATGCCAGCCTAATTCTGCTCGCCATCTAGCCACACCATTTAACGCACACCGCCTCACTCGCAATCAACGGCACCAAGTATACCAAACAGAAATAGCAAAACTCGAAATTCCGAAAATAGCCGCAAAAAAATAAATGGTTTACGTGCTATAATAGTTTACTGCAATATAATCCCATCAATGCGACTTCGTACTGAATACATGTATTAATTATGTCCTTGTCTGCAAAGCTGTCTGGCCGCTTATCATTAAAACTTGTTGTCACCATTTTATTTCTGACAGCGATCAGTGCGATTTTTGGTGTATCGATGATCATCCAATATCGTAATGAAACCGCGATGATCGAAGATTTAAGCGAGCGTATTGCGTCAACGTGGGCACAATTGGTACGAAATGATCTGAATAATTACCTGAGCGCACCGCCACAAGCCAATGCGGTTATTGCCATCAGCTTAAAATCAGCACCGCATATCAATACACAAAACCTGACCGAAATAACGCCACACCTTTACGACACAATTAGTCGCGTATTTACCAATGTTCCACAGTTAAGTTTTGTCGCCATCGGCACCACTGACGGTAACTATGCCGGCGTCAGCCGTGAAATTGTGAAGAATAAATATACCCTGACCTTAAAAGACAGCACCACCGGCGGGGCATTAATGTTCTACACCGATATGGAGCCAACCTCTGCGGTCTTGAACAAATTTGATATTTACGATCCACGCGTTCGCCCTTGGTATCGCGACTCCGATACCCGCAAAATCTCGCTGTGGACGAAAGCCTATCAAGATTATGATGCCAATCGCGGAGTGACTATCTCCTATTCCACGCCCGCCTACGATAAAGATAATCGTTATATCGGTATTATCACGTCTGATATTAAATTGAATGGATTTAACCGTTTCTTGCGCAACGTGGCCGGACTTGGTAATTCAGTGATCCTGATTTTAAATGAAGAAAATCAGATTATTTCCCATTCCACCGATGAGCTCACCGAGCATAAAAGCAACATTATTGATTTTAGTTCGATGGAAGATCCAAAACTATTACGCCCAGAACAAAGTCAAAATCCCTTAGTGCGTGTCGCAGCACCGCTCATGTCCGTGTCCGACAATCAATCCCACTCATTCACGCTTAACGGTGAAACGTATTTCATCCGCATGATGAGTGTCGGTAATGAACTGAATCTGAAAAATTGGAAAGTTGCCGTTATCGTCGCGGAAAAAGATTTGATTGGTAGCCTGCATGAAGATCGCCGTACTACGATTATTTGGATCCTGTGCATCTTTGCTAGCGGCGTGATTTTAACTTGGTTTGCATTATCAAAAGTCACCACACCAATCTTGAGTGTGGCCCACGCTGCGCGTCTGTTAACGCGCCAACAGTGGTTACCGGTCAAACAAGATCAGTTTGAGCTGAAAGAAATTCGCCTGCTTAACACGGCCTTTAATGACATGTCGCGCTCGCTATCCGATGCATTCCATGAGTTGGAATATAGCATCGAGTATGACGCCAATACCGCGTTGATGAACCGCACCGGCTTTAAAAAATGGCTGAATAACCAGTACGCCGACGATAGCCACACTGCGCCATCACTATCCGGACTGGTGCTGGTCAACATCAACAACACCGATGTGATCAAAAACAGTCTTGGCGATGACAGCCTCAATGAGCTGTATCGTCTGATCAGCGCGCGCTTACAGCAATACATCATAGAACTGGATCTGAGTGTAATTGCCGTTAAAAGTGCTGATCATGAATTTATGCTGGCGTATCTCACGCCGCATGAATATGACTACCACAAACTGATCCACGTGTTTTACGAATCGTTCAAACTGCACAACGATGATGTCTTAATCACGGTGAATCTGGGTTATCTCAATCGCCCCTTTGCTGCAGCGAAATTGCAAGAGGCCTACACCCAGGCCAGCATTGCCCTGTCAGCGGCGCGCAAGCAAGGGGAAAACACCGGCGTTGCCTACGACAAAACGCTGGATGCCAATGTCGGGCTCTCAACCCAAATTCTGACCCACCTCAATTATGCACTCGAGCAAGATGAGCTCTACCTGCATTATCAGCCGATTATTGCCCTTGATAGTGAGCGCATTATTGGCGCTGAAGTGCTGATCCGCTGGCAATCGCCGATCTTGGGCTTTGTCAGTCCGGCGCAGTTTATCCCGATTGCAGAAAAATCCGGCTTGATCCTGCCGCTCGGCTCATGGGTGTTGCAGCAAGCTTGCCACGCCGTGGCGCATAAGATCCGTGAGCAACACTGGCCAGCCAATTTCGAGTTGCACGTTAATCTGTCGGTACGGCAACTGATGCAAGCGGACTTCGTCCAACGGGTGACTCAATGTCTGCACGATGCCGGCCTACCCGCGACAAACTTGACGCTCGAAATCACCGAGTCCATGTTGATTGAAAACTTGAGCTTTATCGATGAGCGGTTACGTGAACTGCGCCAACACGGGATCCGTATCGCCATCGATGACTTCGGTACCGGCTACTCGAGTCTGTCTCACCTGTACAAACTGAGCTTTGATTGCCTGAAAGTCGACCGCATTTTCGTCAGTGGCCTACTCGATAGCCAAAACTGCGCCGCAGTGCTTAATTCGGTGGTGCAGCTGGCGCACGGTTTTAGTGTCCCGATGGTGGCCGAAGGGGTAGAAAAGCGCGAAGAAGCTGAGTTACTGCGTAAAATGGGCGCACAAAAAGCGCAGGGCTACTATTTCAGTCGCCCAGTTCCTCTGGAACAATGGGCTATCGATGATACGACAGGACAACACCGGCTATACATCCTGCCGAATAGCTAACCGCCGGTCTATCAGGGAACAGGAATGACGATGAGTACTGATGCCACTTTCCAACTGCATCCACAACTGGCGGCAGATACCACTTGCCTTGGGCATTATCCACTCAGTGACGTGCTGCTGTGCCGCGAAGGACAACTGCCGTGGATCATCTTGGTTCCGCGCCAGATGGGCATTCGCGAAATTTATGAACTCAGCGACGCCGACCAAATCCAGTTACTGCGCGAATCTAGCGCTGTCTCGCGCGTCATTAACGCGCTTTATCAGCCAGACAAGCTCAATATCGCCGCCATCGGGAACATGGTGCCACAGTTGCACCTGCATCATGTCGGACGCTTTAGCAGCGATCCTGTCTGGCCAGCGCCTATTTGGGGTCGCCTGACCGCCAGCTGGCGCAGTGAAGAGCAGCAACAAGCCGAAATGCGTAAGTTACAACAAGCACTGGCGGATACCGCAGACTTTATCGCGGCCTAATATTCTGGGTTAATCCGGTTACGCTGTTACGATTATTCCGTTAAGGCTATTGGATATAACGCAGAGCAGTGCATAAAAAAAACCGGCCAATCAGCCGGTTTTTTATTCGCGTAATCCACTCAAGTGACCACAAGCTTCAATGACGCACCACTAGCGCAATGCCCTGTGCATCGAGCCAACGGTAGTACACCTCTTGCGCCGCGCCGCAGCAAGAGCCGCCGCACACTTTTTGCTCGTCCTTACTGACCCGCCCTTTACGCATCCATACCTGCAGCATCGCATCAACACCATCTTCGCTGCTGTTCAATTGACGAGCCAGATCCTTACGGGTCATACGGCCATGTTTTTGTAAAAGATCGCGCAGGTCTTGTAAGATCATGCCAATTTCACCTGTTGAGATTGTTGACGGCTTCCCTTAACCCGCATGACTGCAATGGTGATAAGGAATATGCCACCGGTAATGGCCAACCACATCGCACTTTGTGCCGGATGCTGGCTAAAGTGCATGATTTGGTAGAACCACGTACCCACCACATACGCCAGCAGCATGGTCCAGCCCGCTACAAACAGCGCCCAGTTACGGCCAACTTCTCGCACAAAAGCGCCCATCGCCGCCACACACGGGGTATACAGCAGCACAAACAGCAAGTAACTAAAGGCTGCCGCAGGGCCAGCAAAGTTCTGTGACAGCTTATCAAACGTCGAAGTATTCACTTCCTGCGCTTCTGCTGCCGCGGTGCGATCCGAGGTATCACCCACACTGATATCGAGTGGATCGGCCAGATTAATACTGAGCAGATTTTCTGGGATAGTCAGCAGCGCTTCTTTGAACGAGGCAAAGAAGTTGTACTCATCGCCAGCATCCGCCGGTTCACCGCTATACAACGCGTTGAGCGTACCCACGACCGCTTCTTTGGCGAAGATCCCGGTAATAATACCGACCGTGGCCGGCCAGTTATCTTTCTCAATACCGATTGGCGCCAAAACAGGCGTCACATCTTTCGCTACCTGAGCCAACACAGAATTTTCTGTGTTTTGATTACCAAACGAACCATCGGTACCCAGGGAGTTAAAGAAGCCCAAGGCGGCCACGACCAGCACAATGGTCTTACCGGCACCAAACACGAAGTTTTTCAGTTTTTGCCAGGTTTTCAGCCCGATATTACGCAGTGTCGGCCACTCATAATCCGGCATATCCATCACAAAGCTTTCACTGATCCCCGGCAGCAAGGTTTTACGCAGCAGCAAACCGGTAAAGACCGCCACCAAAATACCAATCAGGTATAACGCAAACACTACATTTTGCGCCGATGATGGGAAGAACGCCGTTGCAAACAACGCATATACCGGCAGACGTGCGCCACACGACATAAATGGCGTCATCATCACGGTAAGCAAGCGCTCACGTTCTTGTGTCAGGGTACGGGTTGCCATGATAGCCGGCACGTTACAGCCAAAGCCGATCACCAACGGTACAAACGAGCGCCCCGGCAAACCGATTTTCTGCATCAGCTTATCAAGCACAAACGCCGCGCGCGCCATGTACCCCGAACCTTCGAGAATGGCCATGAACAGATACAAGCAACCAATGACCGGAATAAAGGTCGCCACGGTCTGAATACCGGCACCAAAACCATCCGCCAGTAACGTCACCAGCCACACTGGCAATACACCATCCAGCAGATGATGCGTGCCGTCGACCAACAGCGCACCTACCGAGATATCGAAAAAGTCGATAAACGAGCTACCAATCTTGATGGAGAACACAAACATCAAGTACATCACCAATAAGAAAATCGGCAGCCCCAAATAGCGGTTCAGTACTACCTTATCGATACGCTCACTGGTTTTGTGACTCACCATTCCCACGTGTTTGCGGGTTTTCTGACACAGATGATGGATAAAGCTGTAACGTACATCAGCAATTTGCAAATCGGTATCTACTGCTTGCTCTAAATGCCGTAAATGCTGCGCCACCAAGGTCTGGTTTTCCGCGCTCAGACGGCCTTCAACCAAACGGTCATGTTCTAACAAACGCAGCGCAAGTGAGCGACTACTCGCTTGCTCATTCTGCGGGCAATAAGGCACCAGCAGTTGCAGAGTGTTTTCTACCGCCTCACCATAATCGAGTTGCAGTTTGGTTGGTGTCACACCATTCGCCAGCATATCCACCAGCTCGCGACGAAACTGCATCACCTGCTGATGGTTATGCGCTGAAATAGCAAACACCGGACAGCCCAACATCTGCGACAGCAATGGCACATTGATCTGCTGGCGATTACGCTCCAGCGCATCCGTTTTGTTGATCACCACAATCACCGGACGACCGGTTTCCAACAACTGCAGCGTCAAATACAGGCTACGCTCCAGCGCAGAGGCATCAACGATGTTCAAAATCACATCCGCCGGCATCGACTCGACCACAATGGTGGCCAGCTGCTCGTCTTTACCGCTATCAACGTTATCACCTGACAGCGAGTACACCCCCGGCAAGTCAGTGATCTGAAGTTGGTGCTCACCGACTTTGCAGTGACCGGTTTTTTTCTCAACCGTCACACCGCTCCAGTTGCCCACTTGCTGGCGCGCACCGGTTAACCCGTTAAAAAGGGAGGTCTTACCGCTGTTCGGATTACCAACGGTTAACAACGAAAAATTCATGCCAAAACCTCAACATCGATGCCTGCGGCAATGGTACGGCGCAGAGCGATATTGACTCCGCAAATCTCAATCTGTAACGGATCGCCCAACGGGGCAAAACGCACTACGTGGATCTCACTGGAAGGCAGCACTCCCAGTACCATCAATTTTTTACGCAATGGGCGATCCAGACGCTGCATATTGACTACGCGCGCCTTGTCTCCCACCTTCAACTCAGCCAACGTCACCATGTTCAAATCGCCAAAAAGATTAAATAAGATATATTATCATTATCATTATTGTACGGGTTTCATAGCAAGCACTTTTTGCCAAAGATCAAACTTTCCCTGCTCAATCGCTATCCATGTCACTCAGCTCTCCACCACACTCGCTACGATTGTGCAACATGTCTCGCATAAATTAGCTAAAGGTAGCTGAAACGATAAAACTCATGGTGCGCATGCTAATAAATTCGTTACAAAACTGGTATAAACGGTTAAGTCAGAACATTGAGTTACATAAATCTCTCTGTATTAGATATTTTTATGTCCGTTCATGATATCTACCGATTTATCAGAGAGTGTGGCCCCTAGGCCATGCTCCCGGCAGCAAGCGAAGGTGTCATTGGCACCCGTGGCACGTCATCTGGCCTGCCACGTCAATTTTTTTACCTCCTCTCTTTTACCGCCTCGCTCTCCGTGACAAGACTGTTTTCTCTTTCCTCTCTTTTGGTTGGGCCTAGCCACAGCAATTCACACTCTGATTCTAGGCATTTAAGGCTGGGCAGACTCTCACCCTGGGGTATTCCGACACTTATCCCCACTGAACATCTGTTATCCGCCGCAACTTACTAACATTGATCGTGTATTGGTCGCGCCATGCCGGTTTACGGCTCTCGCATAACCCGCTCGCCTAGCAAGCACAGATAAAACATGGGATAGAACGCGCAGATAAAAAAAGCCCGCAGACTCTGCGGGCTTTTTTCATGTAGAAAGATATGCGTAACGGATTGATTAATCCAGCGTCAGCTGTGGCAGGTACTCTTTGGTACGCGCCAAGAAGGCACGACGCTCTTGACCAGCCAAACCGTCCGACATCGGCAGTTTCACCTTCATCGGATCCACCGGACGGGAGTTCAGCAAGAATTCATAGTGAATGTGTGGCCCGGTTGAACGCCCAGTGTTACCCGACAGCGCGACACGGTCGCCTTTCTTCACTTTCTGCCCTTGCTTAACCAAAATCTTGCTCAGGTGCAGGAAACGCGTCTGATACTGACGACCTAAACGGATCACCACATAGTTACCGGCATACGGGTGGTAACCGGCTTTCACCACTTCACCATCACCGATAGACAGCACCGGCGTACCGATTGGTGCCGCAAAGTCAGTACCGTTATGCGGCGCCACACGGCGCGTTACTGGATGCAGACGACGTGGGTTAAAATTCGACGAAATGCGATACTGCTTTAAAGTTGGCAGACGCAGGAAACCTTTGGCTAAGCCCGCACCTTCACGGTTATAGAAGCGGCCATCTTCAGCCTGAATCGCGTAATAGTCTTTGCCGGAGGAGTTCAAGCGTACCGCTTTGACTTCACCGGAGCCGGTCACTTTACCGTCCAAAAACTCACGTGACATCAGAACACTGAATTTATCGCCTTTTTTCAGCTTGCGAAAATCCACCTGCCACTGCAACGCTTTGGTAACCTGCTGAATTTCACGGGTCGACAAACCCGCTGCTTTCGCGCTGGATACGAAGCTACCATCGATAGTGCCTGCAACGCGATCGTTTTGCCACGTCCCTTGCATGGTTTCAACAGAGCGCTTATAAGCACCATTGTCTGCACGATCGTAAACGCGGGTTTCACGATTATTGACCGCCCAAGTCAATTGCTTGAGCAGACCATCATCATCCAGTTTCCAGCTCAGCTCTTGGCCAATCCCTAAACGCTGAACTTCGGGGTTACTTTTTGTCAGTGCATGCACATCCGACATATCAATGCCGTACTGTGTCAGAATGCTGCCGAGGGTCTCACCACTTTCCACGGTGTGCTCATGTACCGCCTCTTCGAGCTTTTTATCCAGATCATCTTTCTCTGGCTCCAGCTCGGGCGCATCATTTGGCATCACCTGATCCAATGGCTCACTTGCCTCCGGCTGCAAATCGCGCTGGGTTTCAATATCCAGCGCAATTTCGCGTTTAAGCGGAGTATGGTTCAACACCGGATTCCACGCGGCAACGGCCAACGTTAATGCGGTGAGCATACCCAGCAGCACTTTATGTAATCGTGGCAGGCCGTTAAGAGCTAGCGATACTGACCTGACAAATTCTTGCACTTTGTTACCCCAATTTTTTTATTTACTCAGGCAACTCGCGTATTGTTGGGAGAGTTGCTCTAAAAACTGCACATAGCTGTCCTTGCCGAGAGAAACTTTCTCACCGAGCGGATCAAGCGTACCTATATTGACTGAGGTGCCGCGCGCGACAGCGTCAATCACTGCTGGTCTGAACTGGGGTTCAGCAAACACGCACGAAACCTGATGTTGTTCTATCTTCTGCTTAATCTCGCTCAATGTTCTAGCTCCCGGCGTGATCACCGGATTGACGGTGAAATGCCCAACATTGTTTAAGCCAGCAAAAGATTCAAAATAACCGTACCCGTCATGAAACACAAAATAACCGTGCTGCTTGACTGGGTTCAGTATGCTACCAATTTTTTCAGGTAAATGGTTAATCTGCGTTTGAAAATATTGCAGATTTGCCTTCACTTTGTCTTTTTGTTCTGGGAAAAGTTCCTGCAAACGTTCAGAAATTGCGACTGCTGTATATAAAGCAATCTCAGGTGACATCCAGACATGTAAATCTGTGGAACCATGATCATGCGCATGACCGTGATCATCACCATGCTCTTCCGCATCTTCATCATTATCGTCAGCATGACGCAATAACGGCATGACCGAAGATAAGTTTTTTACTTTTATTTGCTGATTATTCGCCTTTTCTGTGAGTGGCTTCACTAAAAAAGGCTCCATCTCGTCACCCACCCATACCACTAAATCCGCATTATTTATCCGTTTAATATCGGACGGACGCAGCGCATAATCATGGGGAGACGCACCATTAGGCAGCAAAACTTCGGTATCCGTGACACCATCAGCAATCGCCGCGGCGATAAAGCCTAACGGCCGCACTGATACCAACACCGAGGCAAAACTTTGTATCGGCAGTAACGCCAAAAAACTGAGTAGAAAAATGCGCTTAATCATACAAAAACCTTTCGAGTACCCAATGTGATTTTGTTATAATATAACATCACATTTTTTAATCATACTTATTTTATCGCCACACACCGTGCCGAATAGCGATCACTCAGGTCATACAGACACCATGTCAACACTCATTGAGCTTCATCACATTGATGTCGTTTTGGGTGAGCGAAAAGTGCTGAACAACATTTCGCTCAACATCAAGAAAAACCACATCATTACCCTACTCGGCCCGAATGGCGCGGGAAAATCGACCTTGGTTCGGGTCGTCCTTGGCTTATTGGCGCCGAGCGCCGGACAAATCGTGCGCGCTGGTAATCTCAAAATCGGCTACGTACCACAAAAACTGCACCTCGATGCTACCCTTCCCCTGACCGTGCGGCGCTTTTTAGCGCTGAAAAAGACGGCTAATCCGGAAGAGATGCTAAGCGCAGTCAGTAAAGTGAATGTGTTGCACCTGCTCGAACAACCGATGCAAAAGCTCTCCGGTGGGGAAACCCAGCGCGTGCTGCTCGCACGAGCCCTGATGAACAAACCGGATCTGCTGGTACTGGACGAACCGATGCAAGGGGTGGATGTGAACGGCCAAGCGGCACTGTACGATTTGATCACTGTTCTGCGCGATGAGCTCGGCTGTGGGGTACTGATGGTGTCGCATGATTTGCATCTGGTGATGGCGAAAACCGATGAGGTGCTGTGTCTCAACCAGCATATTTGCTGCTCGGGCGCGCCAGAGGATATCTCGCATCATCCTGAGTTTATCTCGATGTTTGGCCGTCAGTTGCCGGGCAAACTGGCGTTGTATCAACACCATCATGATCATCGCCATGCGTTAAATGGTCAGGTCATCCATACTCATCATCAAGGATGCCGCCATGATTGAGATCTTATTACCCGGCTGGCTGGCCGGTATGTTACTCACCCTCGCCACCGGTCCGCTGGGCTCGTTCGTGGTATGGCGGCGCATGGCCTATTTTGGCGATACCTTGGCGCACGCCTCATTGTTAGGGGTGGCACTTGGCTTACTGCTGGATGTCAATCCGTACATCACTATCTTGGGGTTAACCTTAACCTTAGCGGGCGTACTGGTATGGCTGGAGCATAAACCTCAACTGGCGGTCGATACCCTGCTGGGAATATTGGCGCACAGCAGTTTGTCGCTCGGTCTGGTGACCGTGAGTTTGATGTCTGATGTGCGGGTTGATTTGATGGCCTACCTGTTTGGCGATCTGCTGGCTATCACATGGCAAGATATTGCGTGGATTGGTCTAGGCGCAGCGTTAGTGCTGGGCGTGTTGTGCTGGCAATGGAACGCACTGCTGTCTGTCACCATTAACCCCGAATTAGCCTTTGTGGATGGCATTAATCTCAACCGGATGCGACTGCTATTGATGCTGACCACCGCGGTGACTATTGGTTTGGCGATGAAGTTTGTCGGTGCCTTGATCATCACTTCTTTACTGATTATTCCGGCGGCCACCGCACGCCGTTTTGCCAGCACGCCTGAGCAAATGGCCTTCACTGCATCACTGTTCGGGATGCTGTCGGTCACCGGAGGCTTGCTGTTATCGTGGTTTTATGACACGCCTGCCGGCCCTTCGGTAGTCATCTGCTCCGCTGCGCTTTTCATGCTCAGCCTGCTGAAAAAACAGCGTGCGTGAGACGTAAAAATCGGTCCTTGCGATTTAACCGTTGTGCGATCAAGCGACAGACAAACAATTCGTAAAACAACGCGCAAACAGCATATAAAAAAACCGGCATCACGCCGGTTTTTTATATCGCAATACTGCTGCTCGGCTCGGGCATCACGCTTACCAGCCAGTGACCTGACGCAGCGCCTGACCAATATCGGCCAATGAACGCACGGTTTTCACGCCCGCATCTTCCAGCGCAGCGAATTTTTCATCCGCCGTGCCTTTGCCGCCAGAGATAATCGCCCCCGCATGGCCCATACGTTTGCCTTTTGGCGCAGTAACACCCGCGATGTAAGACACCACCGGTTTAGTGACATTCGCTTTGATAAAGGCCGCCGCCTCTTCTTCCGCGCTGCCGCCAATCTCACCTATCATCACAATCGCTTCGGTTTGCGGATCGTCTTGGAACAAACGCAAAATATCGATAAAGGTCGAACCTGGGATCGGGTCGCCACCGATACCAACACAGCTAGACTGACCAAAACCTTCATCGGTGGTCTGCTTAACCGCTTCATACGTCAGCGTACCGGAGCGAGAAACAATCCCAACACGGCCCGGCAGGTGAATATGACCCGGCATGATGCCAATCTTGCACTGACCCGGAGTGATCACGCCCGGGCAGTTTGGCCCAATCATGCGCACGCCAGTTTGCTCCAGACGCACTTTCACCTGCAGCATATCCAGCGTCGGGATCCCTTCCGTGATACAGACGATCAACTGGATCCCAGCATCGATAGCTTCCAAGATGGCATCTTTACAAAACGGTGCCGGAACATAAATCACCGAGGCGGTCGCACCAGTCGTTTCGACCGCATCACGCACGGTATTAAATACCGGCAACCCCAGATGATAAGTCCCGCCTTTACCCGGTGACACGCCCCCAACCAGCTGGGTGCCGTATGCCAGCGCTTGCTCAGAGTGGAACGTGCCTTGCCCTCCGGTAAAACCTTGGCAAATAACCTTGGTATTTTTATCAATCAGAATAGACATTATTTGCCCTCCGCTGCATGAACGACACGCTGTGCAGCATCGGTCAAACTGGTTGCTGCGATGATATTCAAACCACTGTCAGCCAGTTTCTTGGCTCCCAGCTCGGCATTGTTGCCTTCCAGACGTACCACCACCGGAATGCTTACGCCCACTTCTTCTACGGCGCCAATAATACCGTCAGCAATCAAATCGCAACGGACAATACCGCCAAAGATATTCACCAGTACCGCTTTGACATTATCGTCGGACAGAATAATTTTAAACGCTTCGGTAACACGCTCTTTGGTTGCGCCACCGCCTACATCAAGGAAGTTTGCTGGTGCGCCGCCGTGCAATTTCACGATATCCATGGTGCCCATGGCCAGACCGGCGCCATTGACCATGCAACCAATATTGCCTTCCAGCGCCACATAGTTGATTTCCCACTGTGCGGCATGCGCTTCCCGTGCATCTTCTTGAGACGGGTCTTGCATCTCACGCAGTTGCGGTTGGCGATACAGCGCATTGGAGTCCACCACCACTTTGGCATCCAGACAGTGCAGGTTGCCCTGCGCGGTGATCACCAATGGGTTGACTTCAATCAGTGCCAGATCTTTATCCAAAAACAGCTGACCGAGGCCCATGAAAATCTTGGTGAACTGACGGATTTGATCGCCGGTTAACCCCAGCTTAAACGCCAGCTCACGACCTTGGTAAGGTTGTGGACCGCAGATAGGATCAAGCGCCGCTTTATGGATAAGCTCCGGCGTTTCAGCGGCCACTTTCTCAATTTCCACGCCGCCTTCCGTTGACGCCATGAACACCACACGACGACTCGCGCGATCGACGACAGCGCCCAGATACAGCTCTTTGGCGATATCAGTGCAGCTTTCGACCAAGATCTTGTTAACGGGTTGCCCCTTGGCATCAGTCTGGTACGTGACCAAATTTTTACCCAACCATTTCTGGGCAAACTCACGGATCTCGTCCTTAGAGCGCGCCAGCTTCACGCCGCCCGCTTTGCCACGTCCACCCGCATGAACCTGACATTTTACCACCCAGTGGTCACCGCCAATTTTATCAGCTGCCTCAACCGCTTCATGCTGGCTGCTACAGGCATAGCCTTCTGATACGGGCAGACCATACTGAGCAAACAGCTGCTTACCCTGATATTCGTGCAAATTCATGATGCTCTATCCATGTTAGTTATATTGTCCTAGGGGGTCACCACTGAAACTGGGCCCGGGCTCTTCTCGGGTTCCGGGCCCGTTATCGCTTATACGTCCAGAAGTAAACGGGTTGGGTCTTCCAGCAGATCCTTCACCGCCACCAAGAAGCTGACGGACTCACGACCATCAATCAAACGGTGATCGTAAGACAGTGCCAGATACATCATCGGCAGGATCTCAACCTTACCGTCTACCGCCATAGGGCGATCTTTGATGGCATGCATACCCAGAATCGCACTTTGTGGCGGATTAATGATTGGCGTTGACATCAGGGAGCCAAACACCCCGCCATTGGTAATGGTGAAATTACCACCGGTCAGGTCGTCCACGGTCAGCTTGCCGTCACGGCCTTTCTCAGCCAACACTTTGATGCTCTTTTCGATATCCGCCAGACTCAATGTATCGCAGTCACGCAGTACCGGCGTTACCAGACCACGTGGCGTAGAGACCGCCATGCTGAGATCAAAATAGTTGTGATACACGATATCGTCGCCATCAATCGAGGCATTGATTTCAGGGAAGCGTTTTAACGCCTCAACCACCGCCTTCACATAAAACGACATAAAGCCCAGACGCACACCGTGGCGCTTCTCAAACACCTCACCATACTGCTTACGCAGCGTCATGATTGGCTTCATATTGACTTCATTGAAGGTCGTCAACATTGCGGTGGTGTTTTTGGCTTCCAGCAAGCGTTCAGCGATACGCTTACGTAAACGGGTCATTGGCACACGTTTTTCACTGCGACCGGCCAGCAATGCTGGCGCAGCGGCAACTGCGGTAGGCGCTTGCACAGCCGCTGGCTGGGCTTTGCGCATCTCAGTGACATATTTTTCTACGTCTTCACGCGTAATGCGGCCACCGACACCAGAGCCTTTGATTTTGGCAGGATCCAGATTGTGCTCCGCGATCATACGGCGCACCGCAGGACTTAACGCATCGGAGCTTTCTTCGGTCAACGCGGCAGTATGGCGCTGCGCCGGAGTTGCCACTGGTTCAGACAGTTTGGCGGCGGTCGGTTCACCGGCTACAGCAACCGGACGCACACGACCAATCAGCTGACGACCGGTAACAGTCGCCCCTTCCTCTTCCAGCACCACGTCCAGCACGCCATCATCGGTTGCCGGTACTTCCAGTACCACTTTGTCGGTTTCGATTTCGACGATCACTTCGTCACGCGTGACGCTATCACCCGGTTTTTTATGCCAGGTTGCGATGGTGGCATCGGCAACGGATTCAGGCAGATCCGGAACTAAAATATCTATGCTGCTCATAAAAAATCCTTCGTTATTTGTTCTTATTCCGTGCGCAAGGCATCGTCAACCAGGTTCTTTTGTTGTTGGGTATGCAGTGACATGTAACCGACCGCCGGTGACGCGGATGCCGGACGACCAGCATAATTCAGTGTCGCCCCCGCCGGGATCACCTGACGCAGATTATGCTGGCTGCAATACCAGGCGCCTTGGTTCAACGGCTCTTCTTGGCACCAGACATAATCGGTCACGTGGGCGTAGGCACTGAGCAGTGCACGCACGCTCTCGTATGGGAACGGATAGAGTTGTTCAATCCGGATAATCGCCACATCCGTTTGTTCATTCTTACGACGCTGTTCCAGCAAGTCGTAGTACACCTTACCGGAGCACAGCACCACGCGACGCACCTTAGCCGGATCCAACGCATCAATCTCGCCAATCGCTGGCAGGAATTGTCCGTTGGCCAACTCTTCGAGGCTAGAAACTGCCAGTGGATGGCGCAGCAAGGATTTCGGAGACATAACCACCAGCGGACGACGCATTGGACGAACCATCTGGCGACGCAGCATATGGTAAACCTGCGCTGGCGTTGACGGCACGCACACCTGCATATTTTGCTCAGCGCACAGCTGTAAATAACGCTCTAAACGGGCCGACGAGTGCTCTGGGCCTTGGCCTTCGTAGCCGTGTGGTAACAGCAGTGTCACCCCACACATCCGACCCCATTTTTGCTCACCCGAGCTGATGAATTGGTCAATCACCACTTGAGCGCCGTTGGCAAAATCACCAAACTGCGCTTCCCAAATGACCAGCGAGCGCGGCTCTGCCGTAGCATAACCGTATTCAAAAGCCAGTACCGCCGCTTCTGACAGCACGGAATCCCAGACTTCGAATTTGCCTTGGCCATTATGGATATGCGTCAGTGGCTGATAAATGCTGGCATCGTTTTGGTTGTGTAACACCGCGTGACGATGGAAGAAAGTACCGCGCCCAGCATCCTGCCCAGACAAGCGTACATTCACCGACTCATCCAACAACGTGGCATACGCCAGTGTTTCGGCAAAGCCCCAATCCAGTGGACGCAAGCCTTCGCTCATTTCGCGGCGATCGGCATAAATTTTTTCTACTCGTGGATGCAGTACATGACTTTCTGGGTACTGACAAACACGGCGCCCCAAATCCTGCAAGCGGGATAATTCCACCCCTGCCGGATACGCCATATCCCACTCATGATTCAAGTACGGCGCCCAGTCAACCGAGTGCATCTGCATCGGACGCCACTCTGGCACCACGCAATCGCCTTTATCCAGCGCATCGCGATAGTTGTTGACCATTTCGGTGGCATCTTCTTGCAAAATCAGGCCACTTTCGATGAGTCGATCGGCATAAATCTTACGTGGCGTCGGATGCTTTTTGATCTTCTGGTACATCAGCGGCTGCGTAGCATTCGGCTCATCCGCTTCGTTATGGCCATGACGGCGATAACAAACCAGATCAATCATCACATCACGCTTGAAGGTAAAACGATAATCCAATGCCAAACGAGCGACAAACGCGACCGCTTCAGGATCATCGGCATTAACGTGGAAAATCGGTGCCTGCACCATTTTGGCAATGTCAGTGCAGTATTGTGTCGAGCGCGTGTCTTTCGGGTTCGAGGTGGTAAAACCAATCTGGTTGTTAATCACAATCCGAATGGTGCCGCCCACTTTGTAACCACGCGCCTGCGACATGTTAAAGGTTTCTTGCACCACCCCTTGACCGGCAATCGCCGAATCGCCATGAATGGTGATCGGTAATACCGTGCTGCCTTCATGATCGCCTAGGCGATCTTGGCGTGCACGCACGGAACCCACGACCACTGGATTTACAATCTCAAGGTGCGATGGGTTAAATGCCAGCGCCAAGTGCACGGTGCCGTGCTCGGTGGCAAAGTCAGACGAGAAGCCTTGGTGATATTTCACATCCCCAGTGCCCCAGCCTTCATCATGCTTGCCGGCAAAAGCATCAAACAAGTCCGCCGGTTTTTTACCCAGTACGTTGACCAGCATGTTCAAGCGGCCACGATGCGCCATTCCCAGCACCACTTCACGAGCACCATGCTGGGCTGAGCCACGGATCAGCTCTTTAACCAGCGGGATCATGGCATCGCCACCTTCCAGCGAGAAACGCTTCGCGCCCGGGAAACGCGCCCCAATATAACGCTCAAGACCTTCTGCGGCGGTCAATTCTGACAGGAAGGTACGCTGTTCCAGTGGCGTAAATTCAGGTTTACCTTGTACCGACTCCAGACGCTGCTGAATCCAACGTTTTTCTTCAGTACTGGTGATGTGCATGTACTCTGCGCCCACCGAGCCACAATAGGTTTCATTCAGCGCTTGGTAGAGTGCAGATAACGGCAGACTCTCTTGCCCACAAGCAAAAGAGCCGACATTGAAGACGGAGCCAAAATCATCGGCGGTCAGGTTATGGAATGCAGGGTCAAGATCAGCGACAGGGTCTTGCTTCCACAGCCCCAGCGGATCCAACGTGGCCTGCTGATGACCGCGAAAACGGAATGCGTTAATTAGTTGCAGAACCCGCACCTGTTTAACGTCAGCCTCAGGATCGGCTTGGGTATGACGGTAACGCGCTGGCTCTTGGGCCAGTTTGCGGAAATAGTCGCGTACCCGAGAATGGGGCTGCTCAGCGGCCACACTCACGACAGGCAAGCTATCAAAAATAGCCCGCCAGTTCTCATCTACCGACGCAGGATCTGTGAGGTAATCTTCATAGAGTTGTTCGATATAGGTTTGGTTGGCGCCCGCCAGCGGGGAAGAGTCCAACCAGTCCTGAATGACTCCGTTTTCCATCTTAATCCCTTTTATATATTTTGTTGTTTTGCCGTGGTGTTTTATACCGAAACTCGGTGAACCGACCGGATGTGGATACCCTGACGTTCACCGAGAGCCGGTATGGTGCTCGGACGGGAAACCCGAGCTCTCTTCTTTTTGCTTTCACCGCAGATAGTTAACGTATTCGTTCAACAATTTCAATCAGCGCGCAACATATCACAATCTTTTGTGCGCTTAATCGGCTGAACCGTTCCGTCTATTTACCCTATCCGACTGATGGCTTACCGTACTTAAACCGCTTTTTGCAACAGCATAGACTTAATATGTCCAATTGCTTTGGTAGGATTTAATCCTTTAGGACATACATTAACGCAATTCATAATTCCATGGCAGCGGAATACACTGAAAGCATCATCTAAATCAGCCAAACGCTCTGCTGTGGCGGTGTCACGACTGTCAATCAGGAAACGGTATGCTGCCAGTAAACCGGCAGGACCGACAAATTTGTCCGGATTCCACCAGAACGACGGGCACGAGGTCGAGCAACAGGCACACAAGATGCACTCATACAAACCATCGAGATGTTCACGCTGTGCTGGCATCTGAATAAACTCACGTTCAGGCTGCTGCTTACCATCGTTAATCAGGTACGGTTTGATTTTCTCGTACTGGGTATAAAACTGGCCCATGTCGACAATCAAATCGCGGATCACCGGTAAGCCCGGCAATGGCCGGATCACAATGGTCTGTTGACCACTGCCCGTTAACGCCGATAACGGTGTAATACAGGCCAGCCCATTTTTACCGTTCATGTTAATGCCGTCGGATCCACACACCCCTTCACGGCACGAACGGCGAAAGGCTAAGGTCGGGTCCTGTTCTTTTAACTTGATAAGCGCGTCCAGCACCATCATGTCTCGCCCATCTTCCGTTTCCAGGCGCAACGTTTGCATATAAGGCGCCTTATCGGTTTCCGGGTTATAGCGGTAAATCGAAAACTGCACTTGCATACCCTGACTCCTTATTCCCTTAATAGGTACGTGCTTTCGGAGGGAAGGCCGGACGCAATGTCGGCTCCATGTTAACCTGACGACGACTCATACTGTCGGTGACCGGATTGTACAGAGAGTGGCACAGCCACTGCTGATCATCACGATCTGGGTAGTCAAAGCGGCAATGCGCGCCACGACTTTCGGTACGGAAGTTAGCCGCCAGCGCGGTGGCATAAGCCGTATCCATCAGGTTATCCAACTCCAGACACTCTACCCGCTGGGTATTAAAGTCAGAGGATGTATCATCCAAACGTGCGGTCTTCAGACGCTCACGAATGGTTTTGAGCTCTTCGAGCCCTTCAGCCATCGCCGCACCTTCTCGGAATACCGAGAAATTTCGCTGCATGCAGCTTTGCAGATCTTTACGGATTTGCACTGGGTCTTCGCCGTTACGGGTACTGTTCCAGCGATTCACGCGTGCCAACGATGCCTCGATATCTGACTCACTGGCCGCACGGGCTTCACTTTGCGCCGCCAGCGTTTCACCAAGGTGCAAACCGGTTGCTCGGCCAAAGACCACCAGATCCAGCAGCGAGTTCCCTCCCAGACGATTCGCCCCGTGTACTGATACACAGGCAATCTCACCGACCGCAAACAATCCTTGGATATCGACATCACGCCCATCCGCAGTTTGTCCCACCGCTTGTCCACTGACCTGAGTCGGGATCCCGCCCATCATATAATGGCAAGTTGGGATCACCGGAATCGGCTCATTGACCGGATCAACATGAGCAAAGGTGCGTGACAATTCACAGATACCTGGCAGGCGAGATTCCAGAACCTCTTTACCCAAATGATCGAGTTTGAGCTTGATATGCGGCCCCCACGGACCATCACAACCACGCCCTTCACGAATTTCAATCATCATAGAGCGCGCGACCACATCACGACCGGCCAAGTCTTTGGCATTCGGCGCATAACGTTCCATAAAGCGTTCACCGTGCTTATTCAGCAGGTAGCCGCCTTCACCGCGACAGCCTTCAGTAACCAGCACGCCCGCACCGGCAATCCCGGTTGGGTGGAATTGCCACATTTCCATATCTTGTAACGGCACCCCAGCGCGTACCGCCATCCCGACGCCATCACCGGTATTAATGTGGGCGTTGGTGGTCGAAGCGAAAATCCGCCCAGCCCCACCGGTGGCCAGCACTGTCGCTTTGGCTTTGAAATAGACGGTTTCACCGGTTTCCAAACAAATTGCCGTACAGCCTTGGATCACGCCATCTTGGTTTTTCACCAGATCCAATGCATACCATTCAGAGAAGATGGTGGTTTTATTTTTGATATTCTGCTGATACAGGGTATGCAATAACGCATGTCCAGTACGATCAGCGGCCGCCGCCGTACGCGCCGCCTGCTCACCACCGAAATTTTTTGATTGGCCACCAAAAGGACGCTGATAGACGCGGCCATTATCAAAACGGGAGAAGGGCAAGCCCATGTTCTCCAGCTCTAAAATCGCCTCTGGGCCGGTTTTACACATATATTCAATGGCATTTTGGTCCCCGATGTAATCAGAACCTTTTACCGTATCGTACATGTGCCATTCCCAGTTATCTTCATGGGCATTGCCCAGCGCCACGGTGATCCCACCTTGTGCCGATACGGTATGGGAGCGGGTTGGGAAAACTTTTGAGATTAGCGCACAGCTCAAACCTGACTGGGAAATCTGCAGCGCTGCGCGCATGCCAGCACCACCTGCACCAATCACGACCGCATCAAATTCTTTTGTTGTTATATTCACCTTAAGCCCCCCACACAATGACGACTGTGGAAATCAGGTACACCATCAGTACCAACACCACCACAAACTGCAAAACCAGACGTAAAGCGACCGGTTTGATGTAATCGGTTAACACCTGCCAAAGTCCAATCCAGGCATGAACCAGCACACACACGGCAGCCAAAATGGTGAACACTTGCGTGATGCCAAAGGTAAAGAAGTTCTTCCAGATCCCGTATGTCATTTCCGGGGCGGAAACGATGAAACCTAATAAATAGAGGATGTACAACGTCATGATGATGGCGGTGGCTCGCAGCAAGATCCAATCTTGCACGCCGCTTCGGCCAAACGCAGTGGCATTCGTTACCATACCAGCCCCCCCGCAAGCAGTGATAAAACGATGGTAATGGCAAAAGCAATCCGCGCACTACGGCTAGCAACCGCCAAGTTTTCTTCACCAAAACCTAAATCCATTAATAAGTGACGTACCCCGCCAACCACATGGTAGGCCAGCGCCGTCAAAATGCCCCACAAAATGAATTTAACAAGGAAGGTATCGGTAATGGCTTGCGCCTGTGCAAACCCTTGCTCAGAGGAGAGCGACAGGGATAACAGCCATAACAAGATCCCCAATGCGATGAAGGTAATGACACCGCTCACCCGATGGAGAATCGAGGCGATTGCGGTTATCGGGAAGCTGATCGTTTTCAGATCAAGATTAACAGGTCTTTGCTTATTCACGGTTCTGCCCACGCCGCTCCATTGAGCTCTGTTTGTTTTCCTTATCTAACCTTCAGGTTATTGAAAGTTACCGGGTAAACAGGAGTCATTTTTGCGTTTCAGCATACCGCCGGGCGAGGTGTGTTGGGTGGTGATACGCCTGCAACGCCAAATCCATTTACATTTAGGCAATACTTTCATTAACCTGAAGACCCGAGCCAAGTATACTTTTCACCATCATTCATTACAATTCAGGAAAGAGTTGTTAATAATTTTTAAACAAACTATGAGACATAGACCGTGTTTTGCTCTTTTTATAAATACAGCAAAGCAAATTGACATGTATGCTAAGCGTCGGTTACAAAATACTCACCCGAATTCGACTGGTGTGCAAAGTTTATCCAGATACCTCTTTTCCTCCCTGTTAAGTTGTGCAACATTGGAAAGAGGAAAATTCGGACTAGCTTGGTGACGTAACGTGCATTGGCTCAACACACCACTGGTAACTCAACCACAAAGCTAGATCTGCATCAGGACAAAAAATAAGAGCAAAGGAGAATGTTATGGCAGAACAAAAAGTCACTCTGCGATTGAGCGACAGTGAGTCCATCGAGTTACCTGTGTATAAAGGCTCATTAGGAAACGATGTGGTCGATGTACGTCCGCTGGGCGCTCACGGCCTGTTCACGTTCGATCCCGGCTTTATGTCCACCGCTGCCTGCGAATCAAAAATCACCTATATCGATGGCGATATCGGTGTGCTGCTGCACCGTGGTTTCCCGATTGACCAACTGGCGAACAAATCTGACTATCTGGAAGTGTGTTACATCCTGCTGTACGGCGAAGTGCCGACCAAAGCGCAGTATGAACGCTTCATCCATACCGTCAAACGCCACACCATGGTGCACGAACAGATCTCCAGCTTCTTCCACGGTTTCCGTCGCGACGCCCACCCAATGGCTGTTATGTGCGGGGTGAGCGGTGCGTTAGCCGCGTTCTACCATGACTCTTTGGATATCAATAACGACGATCACCGCGCCATTGCGGCATTCCGTCTGCTATCTAAGATGCCTACTCTCGCGGCCATGTGTTACAAGTATTCTATCGGTCAGCCTTTCATTTACCCACGCAACGATCTCTCCTACGCCGCCAACTTCTTGTACATGATGTTCGCTACACCATGTGAAGAATATGAAGTCAATCCAGTATTGGCGCGCGCAATGGATAAGATCCTGATCCTGCACGCTGACCACGAACAAAATGCGTCAACCTCAACGGTGCGTACCGCGGGTTCTTCCGGTGCCAATCCATTTGCCTGTATTGCGGCGGGGATTGCCTCGTTGTGGGGACCGGCTCACGGTGGCGCTAACGAAGCCTGTCTGAATATGCTGATGCAAATCGGCTCGGTAGAACGTATTCCTGAGTTTATCGCCCGCGCCAAAGACAAGAATGATCCATTCCGTCTGATGGGCTTTGGTCACCGCGTTTACAAAAACTATGACCCACGCGCCACCGTAATGCGCGATACCTGCCATGAAGTATTGAAGACGCTGAATATCCAAGATCCATTGTTAGATGTGGCAATGGAGTTGGAGCGCATTGCGCTGTCTGATCCGTACTTTATCGAGAAGAAACTCTACCCGAACGTCGATTTCTATTCCGGTATCATCCTGAAAGCGATGGGTATCCCAACCTCAATGTTTACGGTTATCTTCGCGATTGCCCGTACCGTTGGCTGGATTGCGCACTGGAATGAAATGCACAGTGAAGGCAGTGCACTGCGTATCGCGCGTCCGCGTCAGCTGTACACCGGTGAAACCCAGCGTGAATTTCACGCCATGCATGAACGCGAATAACCCTTTCGCGGATACATAATGGCTAGACTGGTTATTGGCCGTACTGAGCCAGTAAATAGCCAGCAAATGTAAACCCATTCTTTCCAAGGCAGCGTTTCGCTGCCTTGTTCTTTTTTAAAACGTCCGACACAAAGATAGAAAAAGAAAACCCCGCATCAGCGGGGTTCGGATGTTCGTAACGCATGAGTTAATAACGCGCATTAATCCATGTACTGGCCGCCGTTCATGGCCAGATTAGAGCCGGTGATAAACCCCGCCTCTGGGGCAGCCAAGAAGGCAACAGAGCGCGCAACTTCCGATGGCTGGCCAAAGCGCTGCACTGGAATTTGCTTGCGGATGCTGTCACGGATGGTTTCATCAATCGCGAGGATCATGTCAGTTTCAATGTACCCTGGAGAGATACAGTTCACGGTGATCCCTTTGGCTGCCGTTTCTTGCGCCAATGATTTGCTAAAACCGTACATCGCCGCTTTGGCCGCCGCATAGTTACACTGACCAAACTGCCCTTTTTGCCCATTAATAGACGAAATGTTAATGATCCGGCCGTACTGGCGCTCCAGCATTGGATTGATCACGGCGCGGGATAAGTTAAATACGCTATCCAAATTAACGGATAACACCTCGTCCCACTGTGCACGGTTCATTTTGCGTAAGGTACCATCACGCGTGATCCCGGCGTTATTCACCAGCACGGCGATAGGCCCGACCGACTCTTCAATATCCATAATCGTACGCTGGCAAGCATCAAAATCACTGACATCAAATGCCTGCAAACGGATATTCAAGCGATCTTGTTCTATTTCTGCGGCAAATGCCTTGGCATTGGCGCCATCCAGACTGGTACAACCGGCAACGACAGTATAGCCATCCGCTGCCATCCGGCGGCAGATTTCACGTCCAATCCCACCTGCACCACCGGTCACTAAACATACTTGCACTTTATCCATCAGCAAGCCCTCTTCCGTGTATCTATATGAAATAAAAAGAGTAAATTTCTTATATGCAATCAATGATTGCCAATGAAATTGCAGGCAGCCTGCAAGGAATCACAGACTACCTTCTGAATATTTCACCATAGTGACCGTATGCACAATGCTTTATATAAAAAGAGACTAGCCAACAGGGTTATCTAGATTAAATCGATACTCTGTTAGCTAATCTATTGATTTGGTTATTATTAAACTGGATTAGGGATATCGATGAAAGTGACATGCAAGCCATAGGCACTGTGCAGCCATTCACCCAGTGCTTTTACCCCGAAACGTTCTGTCGCATGATGGCCGGCCGCAAAGAAATGCATGCCCATCTCACGCGCAATATGCACGGTTTGCTCTGAGGCTTCGCCGCTGATAAAGGCATCGACACCTGCTTCAGCGGCCAGCTCGATATAACTTTGGCCGCCACCGGTACACCAAGCCACGGTGCGGATCAGATCTGGAGCTTGTTCACTGGCACAGTGCAGTGGGGTGCGATTGAGCACATCGGTTAAACGCTCGCTTAGCTGCTGCGCGGTCACCGGTGCGGCAAAACTGCCATGCAAGGCAACCGAGTAGCGGTTATCCGGCTCTAATCCCCCCGCCACTTCGATGCCAAGATGCTGGGCTAATTGGGCGTTGTTCCCCAATACAGGGTGCACATCGAGCGGCAAGTGGTATGCCAGCAGATTGATATCATTGGCCAGCAAGGTCTTCAAACGTTCACGCTTCATGCCTTTGATGACTGGCGACTCGTTTTTCCAGAAATAACCATGGTGAACCAACACGGCATCTGCGTTCAGATCCAATGCTGCATCCAGTAACGCCTGACTGGCGGTGACACCGGTGACAATCGAGTGAATTTCCGAGCGCCCAGCAACTTGTAACCCATTTGGGCAATAGTCGCGGATGGCGCTGACATTCAATTCGCTGTTAAGTATCTGTTCCAGTTCTGTATTTTGCATAGTTTTCTGTCTGTTCTCTCACGTAATGGCATCATAGCATGAAGAGTCACTGCGCTGAGGCCGAAAAGAGGTTACGTGCCATTTCATAGGCGGCCAGCGTTTGCTTTCTGGCATTGGCATGCTCCACCAGCGGCGGCGGATAATCTAAGCTCACCCCTTGCTTGGCAGCCCACGCATGCGGGTTATGTACCCAACGATCTGGCACTGCGGCCAACTCAGGCACCCACTGACGAATAAATTGCCCCTCGGGGTCAAAGCGCTCCCCTTGGGTGGTGGGATTAAAGATGCGGAAATAGGGGGCGGCATCGGTACCGGTAGACGCTGACCACTGCCAGCCGCCGTTATTGGCCGCCAACGAGCCATCCACCAGCTGAGACATAAAATAACGTTCGCCCCAACGCCAATTCAGCAGCAGATCCTTGACCAAAAAGCCTGCGCTGATCATGCGTAGCCGATTGTGCATCCAACCGGTCTGGTTAAGCTGACGCATCGCCGCATCCACAATCGGATAGCCGGTTTGACCGCGTTGCCATGCTTGCAGATGCTCTAGATCAGCAGACCACTCGACATGATCGGTCCACGGGATAAATGGGCGCCCACGGCACAAATCAGGAAATGCCGCCAATAAATGATGATAAAACTCACGCCAGATAAGCTCATTGAGCCAACTAAAAGCACCGCTCTCTGGCTGTAGGTAGGTGTGTGAATGCTCTAATCGCAATCGGTTCAGGCATTGGCGCACCGAAAGCACGCCACACGTCAAATACGCCGAAAGCAAGCTGGTCGCTGGCAGTGCCGGACAATCGCGCTGTTCGTGGTAGTGTGTCACTTGCTGCTGGCAAAAGGTGCGCAGGCGCTGCAACGCTGCCGCTTCGCCAGCCACAAACAATGGGTTGTCCTGACACGGATAGCTAAACGGCGTAACGGAGTCAGCTGGACGGGTGGTCATCCACAGAGCCCGACATGCAGGGGCTGGCAAGCTTGCGGTATCCAGCTGCGCCAATAACCCCAGCAGCGCACGCCGAAATGGCGTATACACCTTATACATCTCACCCTGTCCAGTACGCACAGTGCCAGGTGCGGCCAACAATGCATCATCGCACCACGTCATCGGCAACCTAACACCAAGTAACGCACTGACCTGACTATCTCTACGCTGCTCATTGAGTTCATACTGGCGGTTAGCATACAGGTGCGTAACCCCCTGCTCGTCGACCAGCTGTTGTATGGTTGCGGGTATAGCCGCGAAATCTGGTACTTCACGGTAGAGAAAACCGAGGTTGCGCTGCGCTGCTTCCTGCGCCAACAGGCACAGGTTTTGCCGGATAAATTCGGCTTGGCGCGGCGCCATATCATGCTGCTGCCACTGCGTGGGCGTTGCGATAAACAGCAGCGAGACACGGGCATGCGGATCGGCGCACGCCGCGTGTAACGCACGGTTGTCGGTCAAGCGCAGATCGGTGCGTAGCCACACCAGATGGTGTGGCGTTGAGTGACTGAGCGTCTGATTAACTGCCATAGCGTAGCAACAACGCCTCCGGATAGGGTTCGAAATAGACTTGCTGCGTCAGATAAGGATCGGGATGCTCTTCCAGATAGTGGCGTAATAAGGTTAAAGGCGCCAATAACGGCTGAGTACCACGGCGATAGCGATCGATCAGATGCGATAGCTCTTTACGCTGTCGTGATGAAAGCTGACGACTGAAATAGCCTTGAATATGTTGCAGCACATTGGAATGGTTTTTCCGCGTTGGTCGCTTGCTGAGGGCCTGCATCAGATGATCCCGATAGGCAATCAACAACTCGTCAAACGGCATCGCGTCCAGATCGGCCACACGGCGGCCTAAAGCGCGATAATCGGCTTGCGAATGGGCCATAATCAACAACTTATAACGGCTATGAAATGCCACCAGCTTACCGCGCGTCATCCCCGCCTCACACTGACGATAAAAGTCATGCAGCGCAAAAATGCGCGTCACGAAATTTTCACGCAGCACCGGATCGTTGAGTCGGCCATCTTCTTCTACCGGCAACCACGGCATCTGGCGCATCAACTCTTGCGTAAACAAACCCACGCCGACTTTTTCCGCCCCCTTACCAGCCGCATCGTACACTTTGACCCGCTCCATACCGCAGGTCGGTGATTTAGCGCACACGATATAGCCGCATAAATGACTGAGCGATGCCACTTTCTCACGGGAAAACGCCTGCATTGCCTCGGTCACATTCAGATCTTGGCTGCTGCCGACGAGTTGCACTCCCTCTTCGCCGCGGATCAAACGGATCGCCGGACGCGGACTCGGCATCCCGATCGCCATCTCAGGGCATACCGGATAAAAACGGACATACGGTTTTAGATGATCGGTGGCAAATGGCAAGCGTTTGTGGCCGCCATCAAAGCGAACCGACTCCCCTAGCACACAGGCACTTATGCCTACAGGTATCAGCGTACTCATCAGTTCCCTCTCCATGTGGTTCAGATAGTCACAGTGTATCGCGCAAAATGCGGTTCAACCGCAGAATGTTGACATCAGCTTAACATTTATCGCCGAGCAGCAGAAATGACCATAAAAAAAGCCTCTCATCGCTGAGAGGCTTTCTTGTATCAAATTCGGTGGTCGCTACGCGACAATGCGGTGTGTTAACGCGCGTTGTAAATCACGAAGTTAGTAAAAATCGCGCACGCTACGTTCTGAGCTCGCTAACCAAACTGGCTTGCTGCTGGTTTTGCTCCACACCCGGTGCAGGTAGCTGTAAAAGCGTGCCCGGTTCGGGTGGAAGACCATGACCGGCAACGCCAGAGAACCTGCAATAAGCACCCCAGTGCGGCGCAGAAGAATCTGAGCTAACGAATACTTCTGGTACATCATACTCCTCCCGATAGTTGAACCGTTTCGACTGCGTCTTTGCAGTGTAATCAGGAAAAAGTAAGTTTACTACACATTTTTTAATCAATTGGTGTTTAAAAGCACGAGCATCTGCATCATTCTGTAATTATTTTACATATTTTAGCATTGTGGCTACATATGAAAAACAAAAGGCGCAGAGGGAAGTCTGCGCCTTGAGCAACAACAGGGATTATCTAGCCCGTTTACTGTGCGTCCGCCAACACCTTATCGATGATTTGCACGGCTTGTTGCTCAATCAGCGCCAGATGCTCTGGGCCGACAAAGCTTTCACAATAAATCTTGTAGATATCCTCAGTACCGGATGGCCGCGCGGCAAACCACCCATTTTGCGTCACGATCTTCAATCCACCAATCGGTGCATTGTTGCCCGGAGCTCGGGTCAGACGCGCAATGATAGGATCGCCTGCCAGCGTTTCCGCACTCACCATCTCTGGTGACAAACGGCTGAGGATCGCTTTTTGCTGACTATTGGCGACCGCCTGAATCCGCGAATAGCATGGCGAGCCAAATTGCTCGGCCAGTTTCTCGTAATGCTGCTGCGGGTTCATGCCGGTCACAGCCGTGATTTCCGCCGCCAACAAGCACAAGATGATGCCATCTTTATCGGTTGACCACGCAGTGCCGTCAAAGCGCAAGAAGGAGGCTCCGGCACTTTCTTCGCCACCAAAGCCTAACCAGCCTTCATGCAGACCATCAACAAACCACTTGAAGCCCACCGGCACTTCCACCAGACGGCGACCCAGTGCCGCAACCACGCGATCGATCATCGCACTGGAAACCAGCGTTTTACCAACGCCCACCTCTTCGCCCCATTGTGGACGATGACTGAACAGGTAATTGATGGCCACTGCCAGATAATGGTTCGGGTTCATCAGGCCGGTTGGTGTCACGATACCGTGGCGGTCATAGTCAGGATCGTTACCAAAAGCCAGATCAAACTTGTCTTTCAGCGCCAACAGACCGGCCATCGCATACGGCGAAGAACAATCCATCCGGATCACGCCATCTTTATCCAATGACATAAAACGGAATGATGGATCGATCGCATCATTCACCAGCGTCAGATCTAGATTGTAGTGTTCGGCAATACGCTTCCAGTATTCAATACCCGACCCACCCAACGGATCGACACCCAGTTTCAGACCGGCGTTACGGATCGCGTCCATGTCCACGACATTGACCAGATCTTCCACGTACGGCTGCACCAAGTCTTGCTCCAGCAGCAGCTCATTTTGCTTAGCCTGCGCAAACGGAATGCGACGCACCTCCGCCAGATTGCCCGCAATCAGTTCATTGGCGCGCTGCTCAATGGCTTTGGTCAGGTTGGTATCGGCTGGGCCACCATTAGGCGGGTTGTATTTGATCCCGCCATCTTCCGGTGGATTGTGAGACGGCGTGATCACGATACCATCTGCCAGCACACCGTTGCTACGGTTGTGGCACAAAATGGTGTAGGAAACCGCTGGGGTCGGGGTAAAGCCATTATTTTCTTGGACAATCACCTGAATGCCATTAGCAATCAGCACTTCCAAAACCGAAATAAAGGCCGGCTCAGACAAGGCGTGGGTATCTTTACCCACGATGCACGGGCCTAAGATCCCCTGCTTCATGCGCACTTCAGCAATAGCTTGCGCAATAGCCAGAATATGGGCTTCGTTGAAGCTATGGCGGGCCGAGCTGCCCCGATGACCAGAGGTCCCGAACTGTACCGCATGAGCGGCATTTTTCGGATCCGGTTGCAGAACATAGTATTCAGAAACCAGCTGACCAATATTGATCAGATCGTCTTGCTGGGCCGGTTGACCGGCCCGCGGATGAATTGCCATACGGCGTTACTCCCTAACGCTCAGATGGTGCCGCAAACTTTATCCGTCAGTTCCGCGGGGAACTGCATCGCCGTCATGATCTGCTCGACCATGGCGCGTTTACGACCCGAGTTGGTGTTGGTAATGACCCAATAAGGGGTACCCGGAATAGCTTTTGGCTTGGTGTGGGTGCCGTGCAGCAACAAGGTTGCCTCATCTTCGGCAAAATAAACCCGGGTACGACCGCGCAGCTCTTCTGTAGCGGCAGTAAATCCGCTTGGATCCAGCGAATACAAAGAAGAGAGGATCTGCATGAAACGACCGATCGCTTTAGTCTGGGCGGCATATTCATCTGACAACAGCAGCTCGCGCACGGCCCGTACACGATCGACTGAACACTCTTTTCCAGCATCACGGCTGACCACGATCCCGGCAGGACGTGGCTCGCTGCTCGGGGATAAATTCAGCATGCGACGCAAAATGTCGGAGGCACTTTCTCCGATATGCTGTGTATGACCCGCAATAATACGGTACAGCTCTTCGTCTACTTCAATGATTTTCATGTCGATCCAATGTCGTTCTCTTGCATGAATAACTCGGCGATTATACCTTCTCAGGCCATGATTCTCTATACACCAACTTGGTTTAGCTCATGATCAACTACAAACAACAGGGAGAAGGTCCGGTACTGGTGCTGATCCACGGTCTGTTCGGCACGCTGGATAACCTCGGCTTACTGGCTCGCGATCTGGTTAATGACTACCGGATCATTCAGGTCGATCTGCGTAATCACGGCCAGAGTTTTCATAACACAGAGATGAATTATGAGGCCATGGCCGCGGATGTGCTGCAACTGCTGGATCAGTTGCAGATCCCGCAAGCGAGCTTCATCGGTCACTCGATGGGGGGCAAAGTCGCCATGAAGATTGCCCAGCTCGCACCAACGCGCGTTGAACAATTGGTGGTGCTGGATATGTCACCGGTAGATTACCAAACTCGCCGCCACGATCAGGTGTTCAGCGCCCTGCATGCCGTCGACCAAGCGCGTCCAACGCGCCGTGCACAAGCTGCCGAACTGATGCGCCACCATCTCAAAGAAGAAGGCGTGATCCAGTTTTTGCTTAAATCTTTTGCGCCCAGCGATGAGAGCAGCTGGCGCTTTGCCGTGCGTGAGCTAGAAAACAACTATCCGCAGATTGTCGGCTGGAATGAAGGTACGCCGTTTAATAAACCGGTGCTGTTCATCAAAGGCGAACACTCCCCCTACATTCAAGACAAATTCCGCCCCGATATTTTGCGCCAGTTTCCACAAGCGAAAGCCCATGTGATTCAGGGAACCGGACATTGGCTGCACGCGGAAAAACCAGACGCGGTATTACGCGCAATCCGGCGCTTTCTCAATGCGGATTCCCGTTAACAGGGAACAAGGGCTATGGTATAGTTCCGGCTTAAACTGACGGGCTAAATGGAATTGCCACATGCTTTATAAGCACATGGAAACTATTGAGGCGATTGGCCTTGATTTATTCTTTATTGTCCTCTTCTTTTTTATAGGGATGGCAATTCAGGACGTGCTAAAACGTGGCAATGTTCCCCCGTTTGGCCGCCGCATTGTCTGGCTGGTTTTGTTTCTTGGATGTGCAGGCTTCGTTGCCAAAGGTCTGATCCAGCTCTACTGGGAAGGCGCTGGTATCGGTTGATTCTTAGCAAGAGCAGCACTTGTAGTTCAAATGGCAAAAGAAAATACAGACCGTACCACTCTTGATTTGTTTGCTGACGAACGTCGTCCCGGTCGTCCAAAAACAAACCCGCTTCCCCGGCATGAACAGTTACGGATTAATAAGCGTAATCAGCTCAAGCGCGATAAATCCAAAGGATTACGCCGAATTGAACTGAAAGTCGATAGCCGGGTGGTGGAAGCATTAAACGTGCTGGCTCACGAGCAACAAATGAGCCGCAGTGAACTGATCGAACAAATTTTGCTGGAAAAGTTGGGCTTGGATGCGGAAGAATTCGCGCTAAACCTGACTGACAGCCCGAAATGAACGCTAAGGTATAAGAGAATGGCAAGTGTAGGAATTTTCTTTGGCAGCGATACCGGCAATACCGAAAACATTGCCAAGATGATCCAAAAACAGCTGGGCAAACACCTGGTGGACGTACGTGACATCGCCAAAAGCAGCAAAGAAGACATCGACAACTTCGATCTGCTGCTGCTGGGTATCCCAACTTGGTACTACGGTGAAGCGCAGTGTGATTGGGATGATTTCTTCCCTACTCTGGAAGAAATTGATTTCAACAACAAGCTGGTTGCCATTTTCGGCTGCGGCGATCAAGAAGACTATGCTGAGTACTTCTGTGACGCAATGGGCTCTCTGCGTGACATCGTAGAAGCGCGTGGTGGCGTGATCGTCGGTCACTGGCCAACTGCCGGTTACCACTTTGAAGCGTCTAAGGCACTGGTCGATGACCAGAACTTCGTCGGTCTGTGCATCGATGAAGACCGCCAGCCAGAGCTGACTGCCGAGCGTGTCGAGAAGTGGGTGAAGCAAGTATACGAAGAGATGTGTCTGGCCGAGCTGGATAACTAAATCTAGATAGCGAATGTCTCGCTAACGTCAATCTTGCTGCCCGGCCTCATCATGGGGCAACAGGCATCCGCAATAAAGCCGGCATTTAGCCGGCTTTATTCTTTTCATGCGGCTTATCACCCGTTGCGAAATGCGGCCGATGCGCATCTAACGGCGCGACCACCTCTTCGGTTTTGCACTTACGCCGCACGTACAGGGTGCGGTTCACCCGTGCAACTATCTCGCCCTGCGCATCTTTAATCGCCACCGTAAACTGCGGCAAACATTTCTCACCATTGGCGGTAGCCGCCAAAATCTCTTCATAACGGCCTTCACTGATTTCGAAACTGGCGGTGAGCTTACCCCAGCCAGGGCGGATGAAATCAATGTCTGCCGCTTTATCCCAGACCATGTAATCTGGCCCTAAGCGCCCAATGAGCATCAAGGCATAAATCGGATCGGTCATGGCAAACAGGCTGCCGCCAAACTGACTGCGATTGATGTTTTTATTCCACCAGCGAAACGCCAAGGTCACTTCGCAACAGCGAAAATCACGGTCTAGACGACGAATACGAATACCGGCCCCGAAAAAGGGTGGCCAGAGATTCAACGCCCAACGGAAGATCCACGCACGAAACAAAAAGGCTGGCATGCGGTTTATCCTGTTATCCTTGTCGACAGAGCAAAAACTCTACCAAACAATAACATTTGCGCAACCATTTTGTTTTTATCTGGGATTTACGGTTTTAACTTGGTTACGCACCTCTTATAATGCTAGTCACTCTCATTTCTACTCCGGTCGCCATGTCCGATGTAGATAACCGTCCGGCATAGAGATATCGATAGATAGACATACCCTCTGCCCAGACCAAAAAAATCAGGAACGCTGGATATATGACAGATAATAATACTGCGCTAAAAAAAGCCGGTCTGAAGGTCACGTTACCGCGGCTGAAAATCCTTGAACTGCTCCAGACTGGGGATTGTCAGCATATCAGTGCGGAAGATCTGTATAAAAAGCTGATCGATATGGGTGAAGAGATCGGTCTGGCTACGGTATACCGTGTACTGAACCAGTTTGATGATGCCGGCATCGTCAGCCGCCACAACTTTGAAGGCGGCAAATCAGTCTTCGAACTGACCCAGCAACATCACCATGATCACCTGATCTGCCTTGATTGCGGCAAAGTGATTGAATTTAGTGATGACTTTATCGAGCAGCGGCAAAAAGAGATTGCCCAGCGTTATGGGATCCGTCTGACCAACCACAGTCTGTACCTGTACGGTCACTGCGCCGATGGCGACTGCCGTCAGAACGAAAGCCTGCACGATCCGAAAAACTGATTCGGCGAGCTTATCCTCGGTCAGTCGCTAACTGGATCGCTCTGGTTATCTGGTTATCTGGTTATCTGGTTAATAGTACTGACATAGGCATGACATCACCGCGTCACTCATGATGTTAAAAGACAAGTCACATAAAAAAAGCGCAGTCTAGACTGCGCTTTTTTATTCGCCATCATTGAGCATATTAACCGGCCAAGAGATCAAGACCGGTTAACCCATACTCGCCTTACCGGCTTAGCTTGCGTGATTTAGCCTGCTTGATAAGTATCACGCAGACCCACAGTACGGTTAAAGACCAGATGCTCCGCCGATGAGTCTTTGCTATCTACGCAGAAGTAACCTTCACGCTCGAACTGATAGGCTTTTTCTGCTGGGGCTTGCGCCAAGCTTGGCTCAACCACACCACGGCGGATCACTAAGCTCTCTGGGTTGATGGTCGACAGGAAATCATCTGCCGCTGCCGGGTTAGCCACGCTGAACAGACGGTCGTAGACACGAATTTCAGCTGGCACACCTTTATCCGCAGACACCCAGTGGATCACGCCCTTCACTTTACGGCCATCGGCTGGATCTTTACCCAGTGTATCGGCATCGTAAGTACAGAAGACGGTCTGGATGTTGCCTTCGGCATCTTTCTCAACGCGTTCTGCTTTGATCACGTACGCATTACGCAGACGCACTTCTTTGCCCAGCACCAGACGCTTGTACTGCTTATTGGCTTCTTCACGGAAGTCTGCGCGATCGATAAAGATCTCACGGGTAAATGGCAGCTCACGCGTGCCCATTTCCGCTTTGTTCGGATGCACTGGCGCTTGCAGCACTTCCAGATGACCTTCTGGCAAGTTCTCAATCACCACGCGAACCGGATCCAGAACCGCCATCGCACGCGGCGCGTTCTCGTTCAGATCTTCACGGATACAAGCTTCCAGCGCCGACATCTCCACCAAGTTATCCTGCTTGGTCACACCGATACGACGGCAGAACTCACGGATAGACTCTGGAGTATAACCACGACGACGCAGGCCGGAGATAGTCGGCATACGTGGATCGTCCCAACCGCTCACCACTTGCTCGGTCACCAACTGGTTCAGCTTACGCTTAGACATGATGGCGTATTCGAGATTCAGACGAGAGAACTCGTACTGACGTGGATGGCAAGGAATAGTGATGTTATCCAGTACCCAGTCGTACAGACGACGGTTATCTTGGAACTCCAGCGTACAGATGGAATGGGTGATCCCTTCCAGCGCATCGGAAATGCAGTGGGTGAAGTCGTACATCGGGTAGATGCACCACTTGTTGCCGGTCTGATGGTGCTCAGCAAACTTGATACGGTAGATAACCGGATCGCGCATCACGATGAACGGAGAGGCCATGTCGATTTTGGCACGCAGACACGCGCTACCTTCGGCAAACTCACCGTTTTTCATCTTCTCGAACAGCGCCAAGTTCTCTTCTACGCTGCGATCACGATACGGGCTGTTTTTACCCGGCTCAGTCAGGGTGCCGCGGTATTCGCGCATTTGCTCAGCAGTCAGCTCATCCACATACGCCAGACCTTTTTGGATCAGCTCAATCGCATACTGATGCAGCTGATCAAAATAGTCGGATGAATAGCAGATATCCCCACTCCACTCAAAACCCAGCCATTTCACGTCGTTCTGGATAGATTCCACGAACTCCATGTCTTCTTTTGCCGGGTTAGTATCATCAAAGCGCAGGTTGCACTGACCCTGATAATCCTTGGCAATGCCGAAGTTCAGGCAGATAGATTTGGCATGACCGATATGCAGATAGCCATTTGGCTCCGGCGGAAAACGGGTATGCACGCTGGTATGTTTACCGGACGCCAGATCTTCATCGATGATCTGACGGATAAAGTTAGTCGGGCGGGCTTCAGCCTCACTCATTTTTTTACCCTCACTCGCGGTGATGCAACAACATAACCTAGTATCATCCACAATACCTGTGCTGCAAACAACTGTTGCAGACACAATACTGCACAAAAACCGAAAAAAAACCCGCCATTAGGCGGGTTGAACCGAGCACAACATGCACAAAGTGTGTGAAGACGGCGTTCGCCGCCAAAATCCTCCCGTGGCAAGCGTCGGGGAGGCAATCATGTCCCGTTTAGGAAGTTGGCCAATACCGCTTCCCTTACCGGCGGCCAACCGGTAAGGAAATTTACCGAGGGATAAACCTCAACGCTTATTTAACGCTCTCTACACGGCTAGCACGCTTGCCATCTGGGCTGACAGTACGAACTTGTACTTCACCAGTGACAGTCGGCTTCGCTGCGGCGTCGTAACGCTGCCACGTTTTACCGTTGTCGGCAGAGTATTCAACCGCCAGACCCGGCAACGCGGTGTTTACTTCCAACACGCCTGCTGTCACTACCGCACCCGGTACCGGCAGACGGTACTGCACACCGGCAGCATCCAGCTTCGCCAGCTCACGCTGACCCAACAGGTTGGCAAAACGCGCCCAATCACGGTTCAGCGCTTTGCTGTTCACGTAATGGGTTTCACCGCCTTTGAACTCACGACCCGCCACGTAATCCAGCTCCCAATCCGCTTGGTGCCAAGCACGCTCAGCCAGTGGCAGCATACGTGGGAAGATCATGTATTCCATGCCAGGGTCGGTACGGATACTTTCACTCCAGAACTGACCTTGTACGCCTGTCGCGCCGCCCCACTTCTTATCGCTCTTCGCGTTAAAGTGGTTGCCGTCACGGTCTACTGAGGTTTCCGCGTTTTGTGGCAAGTTGTCTGGCGCGAAACCGAACACTTTACGCTCATCGCTGAAACGGGTTGCCCAGTAATAACCGCTCTCTTTCGGGTTCACTTCGTATGGCATATCGAAGTACACGTAATCTGGGTTAGAGACCACCAGCTCATAGCCTTTGTTCACCCAATCATTGGCTGAATCAAAGCCGCCCCAGTACAGGGTATCCCAGAAGTTCACACCGGTTTTCTTAGTTGCAAAGTCAGATGCGCCGCTGGCATCTTTCAGGCCATCTTGCCACGCCATCATGGTAGTGATGCCATGCTTGTTCACCAACTGGCTGACTTCTTTCGCAAACTGACTTGGCAGGTGTTCAAAATCAGAAACCTTGCCGCTTTCGACCATCTTCTGACATACCGGAGACTTGGCCCACGGCTTATCTTCTTTGCTCTGGTCGATCGTGCCACGCCAATCTACTTTCTCGGCCGCGTTCACATCTTGGAAGCCTCCGCCCAAGCGAATGTTCTTCGCTTCGTCACCACCAAAGTGCCAAGTTTGCAGCGGCATACCGGCTTCTTTGTGCATCGCCGCCACTTCACCGATCACCTTATCGACGAACGCTTGAGACGATTCCAAGCACGGGTTTAGGTAGCTAGTGCGGTTATAGAACTGTACAGACAGCGTGTTAGAGGTATCTTGCGGATCCAGCAGACGATACTGGTTCGCTTCGGCCTCTTTGCCTTCCGCCATCAGTTTCTTGTAGCGCGCTTCCATCGATACGACCGCCGCACGCGCGTGCGCTGGCATATCCAGCTCTGGGATCACCTCGATGTTACGCGCCTTGGCGTACTTCAGGATATCCACATAATCTTGCTTGCTGTAGAAGCCACTACCTTGGTTGTTGCTGTCAGGACCTGAGCCCAACTGAGGCAGCAGACACTGAGTTTCGCTCAAATCATGGCAACGCTGGCTGCCCACGTCGGTCAGCTCAGGCAGACCAGGGATCTCCAAACGCCAGCCTTCATCATCACTCAGGTGGAAGTGGAATTTGTTCAGCTTGTACGCTGCCATTTGATCCAGCAGACGCAGAATGCTTTCTTTGTTGTGGAAGTTACGGCCAACATCGGCATGCATACCACGGTGTTCAAAGCGAGGCATATCCTTCACAGTCACGGTGGCGATGGTTTTGCTGCCATCCATCGGGATCAGTGAAATCAGAGACTGCAAGCCATAGAACGCACCCGCGGCGTCATTACCCACAATCTGCGCGCCTTGTGGTGTCACTTTCAGGGTATAGGCCCCTTCGGTCTGCCACTTACCTTTAAACGCCGCCTTGTTGATTTTCACGTCTACCGGATAAGCATCCGCTGCGCTAGAGGTTGTCACCCCTAACTGCGTCAAACGCTCGCTAACTGCGTCCAGTGTGGTTTTCGGCAGTGCCAATGTTTGGATATTGATACCGTTTGCCAAGCTGGCATCGGCTTTACCCACAGTGACTTCCACTGGGGTTGGCAGGATCTGACCACGCAGCTGCTGCGCTGGCAGAACCGGCACATCTTGGTTCTTAGCGTAACGGGTTTGCGCATTCATCAGCACGTTTTTGTCACCACTGGTACGCTTCCAGTTATCACCGGTGATTGGAGCCGAAAACTCGCTCACGTTTTCAGTGTCAGTATTGCTGATGACTTTTGGCTTAGCATCACCGGCGGTGACATACCAACGTGGCATGAAGTCAGTTTCAAACAGCTGCCAGTACTCGCCAATGATAGGAATTTCAACCACTTCACCGGATTGGAAACCATCAAACTTGTCAGTTGGCTCCAGTTTATGCAGGTCACCGGTTACGTGAGAGATCTTGAATTGTTCATTTTCCACCGCCAGGATTTGGCGGATGCTGTGGAAATAGATGGTCCATGCTTTACCGCTGATTTCACCGCCATTGTTGGTCAGTGTAATCGTGGCCTTGTTACACGCCGCCCACTCGGCACCCAGCGCGCCACAGTTGACACCGTTTTCGCCACCGTGGTTATCCAGTACTGCGTACTGCACATTCAACTGGCTACCCATACGGTTAACCAGAGTCTGGTTGCTGTCGCCGCTACCGGCACAACCGGTCAACGCCATCGTGGTCGCGATAGCAATGGCAGATAATCTCAACATAAAACCCCCTAAAACACTCCAAGAGCCTGAAAAAAGATGTGATCAGGCCGTCAAACCCGGCCCCAAAGGGACCGGGAAATCACAACTAAACAAAGATAGAGATAAAACGGATTACGCTTTTACGGTAGGAATGCTGATGTTGCTCAGATCTTCAGTCGCAGGGATGCGCTTCATTTCTGTTGCGATGATTTCAGCTTGTGGGCCCAGAATAATCTGCAGATTGTTCTCACCCAGCTTCACCACACCTTTCGCGCCCAGCGCTTTCAGTACACGCTCATCAGCGATGCTGCGGTCTTTCATGGTCAGACGCAGACGAGTGATACAAGCATCGATAGTGGTCAGGTTGGCATGGCCGCCCAGCGCTTTCAGATACTTTTTCGCCAGCTCTTGGTTGTCAGTGCTGTGCACAGTTTCAACCAGCTCTTCGTCTTCGTCATCTTCACGGCCTGGAGTTTTCAGGTTGAACTTAACGATAGCGAAGCGGAACACGAAGTAGTACACCGCGGAGAAGGCAAAGCCTTGCAGAACCAGCATGTACCACTGAGTAGCCAGCGGGTTACGTGAAGACAGCACCATATCCACCAGACCCGCACTGAAGCCAAAGCCTGCAATCCAATGCATGGAAGCGGCGATGAATACAGAGATACCGGTCAACAGCGCGTGGATCACATACAGAACCGGCGCTACGAACATGAAGGAGAATTCCAGCGGCTCAGTTACACCGGTGAAAAACGCAGCGAACGCAGCAGCCAGCATGATAGACGCAACTTTCTCGCGGTTTTCACGCTTAGCAGTGTGGTAAATCGCCAATGCAGCGCCCGGCAGACCGAACATCATGATTGGGAAGAAACCAGCCTGGTACATACCAGTCACACCCAGCACCGCTTTACCAGCGTCGATAGATGCCTGACCGCCCAAGAAGTTAGGGATGTCGTTAATACCGGCAACGTCGAACCAGAACACGGAGTTCAGTGCGTGGTGCAGACCAACCGGGATCAGCAGACGGTTGAAGAATGCATAGATACCCGCGCCTACAGCGCCCATACCCTGGATGCCTTCACCGAAGCTTACCAGACCGTTATAAATCACCGGCCATACGTACATCAGTACGAAGGCAACAGCAATCATCAGGAAAGAAGTCAGGATTGGAACCAGACGACGGCCGCTGAAGAATGCCAGCGCTTTGTGCAGTTCTACAGTGCTATAGCGGTTATACAGCTCAGCAGAGATGATACCGACCAGAATGCCGATAAACTGGTTGTTAATCTTACCGAACGCAGCCGGTACCTGATCCATTGGGATACCCTGGATCTGGGAAACTGCCCCCGGAGACAGCAGCGTGGTCAGGACTAAGTAGCCCACGAAACCGGTCAGTGCCGCAGCACCGTCTTTATCTTTTGACATACCGTAAGCAACACCGACCGCAAACAGTACGGACATGTTGTCGATAATTGCCGCGCCAGACTTGATAAAGAACGCCGCTAGTGCGCTGTTACCACCCCAAGCTACCGGGTCAATCCAGTAACCGACCCCCATCAAAATTGCAGCAGCAGGCAAAGTGGCAACTGGTACCATCAATGCACGGCCGACTCTCTGTAAGTATCCTAGAATATTCACGTTGGTATCCCCTATTTCGGTTTCCAAACCTAATTATTTCTGCCTTCCAGCTCTCTACCCGTCGCTACTCAGTTTTGGTTATGAAACGAGTCACACAAGCAAAACTGAATGTTTCCACACACCTTTTATTTGGTATGACCGAGTGTAAGAGTTTTATTTTGCCTCGCAAATTAAAACCACCTTGTTTGTGATCACAATCACCGCAATGGGGTAATAAACAGGCAATTTGCTAGCCAGATCATAAAACTTATTTTATCATCCAAAACATGCTCAGGTTTGCGATAAGCTCACTCACAACACGGTTTTACTCAATTCAGGTTAGTTTAAGAGGTGTACAATGCGCTTAATTCCGCTATCAACAGCCAAGGACGTTGGATTATGGTCAGCCCGTTACATTGCCGACCGCATTAATGCCTTTAAACCCACAGCTGAGCGTCCGTTCGTATTAGGTTTACCGACCGGTGGTACACCGCTGGCAACCTATAAGCGCTTGATCGAGCTGCATAAAGCCGGTGAAGTGAGCTTTGCTAATGTCGTAACCTTCAACATGGATGAATACGTTGGTTTACCGGAAGATCATCCGGAAAGCTACCATTCTTTCATGCATCGCAATTTCTTCGACCACGTTGATATTAAACCAGAAAATATTAACCTGCTCGACGGTAATGCTGCAGATGTTCATGCTGAATGCCGCCGTTACGAAGAGAAAATTAAGTCCTACGGTAAAATCAATCTGTTTATGGGCGGTGTTGGCAACGATGGCCACATTGCCTTTAACGAACCGGCGTCTTCTCTGGCTTCACGTACACGGATCAAGACCCTGACCGAAGATACCCGTATCGCCAACTCCCGTTTCTTTAACGGCGACATGACCCAGGTACCTAAGTACTCCCTGACTGTCGGTGTCGGCACTTTGCTGGACTCCGAAGAGATCATGATCCTAGTTACCGGCCATGCCAAAGCGCTGGCGCTGCAGGCTGCCGTTGAAGGCTGCGTCAACCACCTGTGGACGATTTCCGCTCTGCAACTGCATCCGAAGTCCATGATCGTCTGTGACGAGCCTTCAACCATGGAGCTGAAAGTCAAAACGGTTAAATACTTCCGTGAGCTTGAAGCGGCCAACATCAACAATATTTAAGAAGGTCATCTATGAAATATGCCCTGACAAATTGCCGTGTTTACTCCGGCTATGACATTCTGGATAACCATGCGGTTATCATTAACGGTGACGTCATCGAGTCAGTCTGCCCGTTGAGCGAACTGCCGGCGGGGATCGCAATCGTCGATCTGGATGGCGCCAACGTCAGCCCGGGTTTCATTGATGTCCAGCTGAACGGCTGTGGCGGCGTGATGCTGAACGATGCCGTGACCGAAGAAACCTTGCATATCATGCAGCGCGCCAACCTGAAATCCGGTTGCACCAGCTATCTGCCAACCTTGATCACCACCAGCGATAGCGAAATGAAAACCGCCATCGCCGTGATGGAAAGCTATCTGCAAGCGCACAAAAACCAAGCGCTGGGTCTGCACCTGGAAGGGCCATACCTGAATATCCTGAAAAAAGGGATTCACAGCCCAGACTTCATTCGCCCAGCGGATGAAGCAATGGTGGACTATATCTGCGAGCACGCCGATGCCGTGACCAAAGTCACCTTGGCACCAGAACTGGCACCCGCTAGCCTGATTGGTAAGCTGGTCGACTCCGGTATTGTGGTTTCCGGTGGCCACACCAACGCCAGCTACGCCGAAGCCCGCGCAGGCTTTACTGCCGGCGTGAGTTTCACCACCCACCTGTTCAACGCCATGCCGCCAATCACTGGCCGTGAGCCGGGTATGGTTGGCGCGATTTTGGACACTCCAGATGTGTACACCGGCATTATTGCTGACGGTTTCCACGTTTCTTGGTCCAACATCCGTCTGGCGCACAAAATGAAAGGCGAGAAACTGGTTCTCGTGACGGACGCCACAGCTCCAGCAGGCGCTAACATTGACCACTTCATTTTCGTCGGTAAAAAAGTATATTACCGTGATGGGAAGTGTGTAGATGAAAACGGCACTCTGGGCGGCTCCGCACTGACCATGATCGAAGCAGTACAAAACTGCGTCGAGCACATCGGCATCGCACTGGATGAAGCACTGCGTATGGCCACTTTGTATCCGGCACGCGCCATTAACGTGGCAGACCGCTTAGGTCAGATTAAAGCCGGCAAAGTTGCCAACATAACGGTGTTTGATCGTGACTTTACAGTCAAGGCGACCATCGTTAACGGACAGCTTGAGCGGCACTAAACTATGAGCACTGGCGGACAAATTGGTAACGTAGATCTGGTTAAACAACTCAATAGCGCAGCGGTATACCGCCTGATAGACCAGCAAGGGCCTATTTCGCGGATCCAAGTCGCTGATCACAGCCAACTTGCTCCGGCCAGTGTCACCAAGATTACCCGCCAGCTGCTTGAGCGCGGACTGATCAAAGAGGTTGAGCAACAAGCGTCAACCGGCGGTCGCCGCGCTATTTCCATCGTCACCGAAACCCGGCCATTCCACTCTATTGCCGTGCGTTTGGGTCGCCGCGATGCCACGATTTCACTCTACGACCTCAGCAGTAAATCGCTGGCCGAAGAGCACTTTATCTTGCTCCAACACGATCAGGCGCAGCTGGAAAAAGAGCTGATTGAACTGATTGAACAGTTTATCGCCACCCACCAGCGTAAAATTCGCCAACTGATTGCCATGTCCATCACCCTGCCCGGCTTAGTCGACCCCGACACCGGTGTAGTGGAATACATGCCGCATGTTAGCGTGCAACACTGGCCGCTGGCCGATATCTTAAGTCGCCACTTTGACGTCAGCTGTTTTGTCGGTAACGATGTGCGCAGTTTGGCTCTAGCTGAGCACTACTTTGGCGCCAGTCGCGATTGCGAAGATTCCATTTTGATTCGTCTGCATCGGGGTACCGGTGCCGGTATTATTGTGCATGGACAGATTTTCCTCGGCTATAACCGTAACGTTGGCGAAATTGGCCACATCCAAATTGATCCGCTCGGCCCTCGCTGTCACTGCGGTAACTTTGGTTGCTTAGAAACCATCGCTGCCAACAGCGCCATCGAACAGCGCGCGCGTGAATTGCTGCAAGCCGGTTACCCAAGTAAATTGCTCAATGCTGACGATCTGAATATCTACAGCATTTGTCACGCGGCCAATAAGGGCGATTTGCTGGCGGTGGAGCTGATTGAACAAGTGGGCCGTAAACTGGGTCAGGCGATTGCCATTACAGTGAACCTGTTCAACCCGCAAAAAGTGATCATCGCTGGGGAAATTACCGAAGCGCAAAAAGTGCTGTTCCCCGCCATTGAAGCCTGTATTCAGACTCAATCACTCAAAGAATTCCGGCAAAAACTGTCGGTGGTCGCCTCCGAGCTGTATGACAAGCCGACCATCGGTGCGTTTGCCCTTATCAAGCGCTCAATGCTTAATGGTATTTTGCTACAACGTTTGCTGGAACAATAAGCTAACGGCGCAATAATTCACCGCTTTTATCCGGTTGTCATTTTCTCCGTGGTATACTCGTGGGCTGCGCATAATGCAGCCCTACACCTACCTGTGCTAATTCGGAGATGGCATGAAAAAAAGCGTGATCTGTGATATTGACGGTGTGTTACTGCACGACAATACCGCCGTACCCGGAGCAAAAGAATTCCTACATCGCCTGCTCGAGCAAGAAACCCCGCTGGTGATCCTAACCAACTATCCCGTACAGACCGCGCAGGATCTGGCTAACCGCTTTCATTCCGCAGGCCTTGATGTCCCAGAAAGTGTGTTCTATACCGCCGGTATGGCGACCGCTGATTTTCTGCGCCGTCAGGAAGGGAAAAAAGCGTTTGTCATCGGTGAAGGCGCCTTAATTCACGAACTGTATAAGGCCGGTTTTACCATCACCGATATCAACCCCGATTTCGTGATTGTGGGCGAAACCCGCTCCTACAACTGGGATATGATCCATAAAGCCGCGCGCTTTGTGGCTAATGGTGCGCGTTTTATTGCCACCAACCCCGATACCCACGGCCCAAGTTATGCCCCTGCCTGCGGTGCACTGTGCGCCCCAATTGAAAAAATTACCGGCCGTAAGCCGTTTTTCGTCGGCAAACCAAGCCCGTGGATTATCCGTGCCGCGCTGAACAAGATGCAGGCGCACTCCGAAAACACCCTGATCATCGGCGATAACTTGCGTACCGATATTCTGGCAGGCTTTCAGGCCGGTCTGGAGACCGTTTTGGTGCTCTCTGGGGTATCTAAGCATGCCGATATCGAGACCATGCCGTTTAGGCCGAATCATGTTTTTGATTCAGTGGCTGACATCGATATTTTATAATCACAAACACCGCGCTAACGCGGTGTTTTGTTAAGGGCCTTATCGCCATGCACTAACATTCAATGCAACGGCTTGATTAATCTCTAATGGACAGGTCAGTGTCTCTGACCCTGCAAAGGAACGCATGATAGATTCTCAACTCCTGCTACTCATCAGTATTGCTTTTTTTGCCGGCTTTGCAGTGCAACGTGTCGGCTTACCTCCGCTCATCGGTTTTTTAGTGGCCGGTTTTGGCCTGAATGTCGCGGGTTTCAGTGCCGGTAGCCCTCTGAGCGCTCTGGCTGATCTCGGGGTAACGTTGCTGCTGTTTACCATCGGCCTCAAGCTGGATATCCGGCTGTTGATGCGCCGCGAAGTGCTGGTCGGCGCCAGTGGCTACACCCTGCTGTCATCCTTAAGTGTGGCGTTGGTTTTGACCTTGTTGAAGGTCACCACCTTGCTGCTGGTAATGCAGTTGGATTTTTCTAACGCTCTGCTGCTCGGCTTTGCGTTAAGTTTTTCCTCTACGGTACTGGCCGTCAAAGCCATGCAAGAGCGTGGAGAGCTGCTCAGTACCTATGGCCGATTAGCCCTTGGGATCTTAGTTATTCAAGATCTGTTCGCCGTCATCTTCTTAAGTGCCTCTACCGGTAAATTACCGCATCCGTGGGCGGCGTTACTGCTGCTGTTGCCACTGTGTCGTCCTGTGCTATATCGGCTGCTGGATAAACTCGGCCACGATGAGATTTTGGTGCTGGGTGGCATTTTCCTTGCTCTGATCCCAGGGGCGGCTCTGTTTAGCTGGTGTGGCTTGAAACCGGATCTGGGCGCGCTGATTATCGGGATGCTGTTTGCCGGTCATTCTCGCGCATCGGAACTGTCTAAATCGCTGTTCAATCTGCGCGAACTGTTCTTAATCTGCTTTTTCCTGCAAATCGGTCTTGAGGAGATCCCAAGCTGGCAAGGCTTAGGTATGGCGGTGTTACTGCTGTTTTTATTGCCAGTCAAAGCGGCGCTCTACTATCTGGCCGCACGTCTGTTTCGGTTTCGGATCCGTACCAGCTTACAGCTGGCGATGACCTTGTGTAACTACAGTGAATTTGGCCTGATTGTCGGCGGTATTGCCGTACGCCAAGGGTTACTCAGCAGCAGCTGGTTGGTGGTGCTGGCACTGACGACCGCGCTGTCATTCCTGATTTCTGTACCACTGAACAAGATGACCGATCGCTTGTATGCCATTTTACGCAAGCAGGCGAAACCAGATGAAAACCGCAATCTGCACCCTGATGACCGCCTGATTGACCCCGGCGATGCGCAAATCCTGGTTCTCGGCATGGGGCGCATTGGCTCTGGGGCTTATGATGAGCTGCGCGAGCGTTATGGCGATATTTTGCTCGGTATCGAGTCCAACCCCGAAAGCGTGCTCGCACATCGGCAAAGCGGACGTAACGTAATTCAAGGCGATGCCACTGACCCTGATTTTTGGGAGCGCGTACGACCGCGCGGCAATGTGAAGTTAATCTTGCTGGCGATGCCACACTGGCAAGTGAACCATTTTGCGCTGGATCACCTGCACCATCGTCAATTTACCGGCCGTATTGCCGCCATTGCCGAATACCAAGATGAAGTGGAAAAGCTAACCGGTGACGGTGTCCACGCCGCATTCAATATCTATAACGAAGCCGGTAGTGGTTTTGCTCGCCACGTGATCAGCCATTTATCCACCGATCAACTTTTTGGCCGTTTTGATGAGGATACGATAAAAACGCCAGCGGTAAGGATAACCAATATCTAACTAAACTCATTTATGGATGAAGATTCATCAATCAAGGTCAGAAAAAATGCTTGCAAAAATTCTGCGCCTTGGCACATTGAATGAACAAAACCTGTACGGCTCAGCTCCGATAGGTGAGCCGGTTTAAAAGATCGCAACTGCAAGGAAAGAAAGTATGTGTTCGATTTTTGGTATTTTAGAGCTGAAGTCTGATCCCAGTGAGCTGCGCAAAAAAGCCCTGGAGATGTCCAAATTACTGCGTCACCGTGGGCCAGACTGGTCCGGGATCTATGCCACAGACAAAGCCATCTTAGCGCACGAGCGCTTGGCGATTGTCGATGTGAATAACGGAGCTCAGCCACTGTTTAATGCCGAAAAGACCCACATCCTTGCGGTAAACGGTGAGATCTACAACCACAAAGCGCTGCGTGCCGCGCAGCCAGACTACGCGTTCCAAACTGATTCGGATTGCGAAGTGATTTTGTCACTGTATCAGCAGAATGGTCCTGACTTCCTTGACCAGCTGTACGGCATGTTTGCGTTTGTACTGTATGACGCCGAGCAAGATGCCTACCTGATTGGGCGCGATCATATCGGTATCATCCCGCTGTACATGGGGTATGACGAGCACGGTAACCTGTATGTGGCCTCTGAGATGAAAGCGCTGGTGCCGGTGTGCCGCACCATCAAAGAATTCCCAGCAGGCTCATATCTGTGGAGCAAAGACGGTGAGATCCGCCGTTACTATCAACGTGACTGGATGGAGTACGATGCGGTTAAAGATGCCGTCACCGATCCTAACCAGCTGCGTGAAGCCTTCGAAGATGCGGTGAAAAGCCATTTGATGTCTGATGTGCCGTATGGCGTATTGCTCTCTGGGGGGCTGGACTCGTCGGTGGTCTCCGCCATCACCAAAAAGTTTGCCGCCCGCCGTATTGAAGATAATGAGCAAAGCGAAGCTTGGTGGCCACAGCTGCACTCATTCGCGGTCGGACTCAAAGGCTCACCAGATCTGGCCGCCGCCCAAGAGGTCGCGAACCACCTTGGTACCGTACACCATGAGATCCATTTTACGGTGCAAGAAGGGCTGGATGCGATCCGCGATGTGATTTATCACATTGAGACCTATGATGTGACCACCATCCGCGCTTCAACTCCGATGTACCTGATGGCGCGTAAAATCAAAGCCATGGGCATTAAGATGGTGCTCTCCGGTGAAGGCTCCGATGAAGTGTTTGGTGGCTATCTCTACTTCCACAAAGCGCCTAACGCCAAAGAGCTGCACGAAGAGACCGTACGCAAATTGCTGGCCCTGCACATGTATGACTGCGCCCGCGCCAACAAAGCGATGGCCGCATGGGGTGTGGAAGCGCGCGTGCCATTCTTGGATAAACGCTTCTTAGATGTGGCCATGCGCATTAATCCGCAGGACAAAATGTGCGGCAATGGTAAAATCGAAAAGCATATCCTGCGTGAATGTTTTGCCCACTATCTGCCCGCCAGTATTGCATGGCGTCAGAAAGAGCAGTTTTCTGATGGCGTCGGTTACAGCTGGATTGACTCGCTAAAAGCGCAAGCCGAGCAGCAAGTGACCGAGCAACAGATGGCGACGGCACGTTTTCGTTTCCCTTACAACACGCCAACCACCAAGGAAGCCTACGTATACCGGGAAATCTTTGAAGAGCTGTTCCCACAACCTAGCGCAGCGGAGTGCGTGCCAGGCGGTCCATCGGTGGCCTGCTCGTCGGCTAAAGCCATTGAGTGGGATGAAGCTTTCAAAAATATGGCTGACCCATCCGGTCGCGCCGTCGCCGGTGTACACGTGGATGCCTACAAAGGCGCATAAGCCAAATAGCGCACTGACTTCACGCAATAGAACTCAGTCGCACTAAGTAACGCTCAGCAGTCCGGTCATGGTGTAATCACATCCTTAACATCGGCCGGACTGCATCAACACGCAAGACAGCTCATCGATAGACCAATTCACCCGCCACAACTTACTTAAATCAGCGCAAAAACGGATTTTCACCGTTCAAAATGCTGATTAACGCCTTTCTACATGATTCTTCGCGGCGAAAGTTGATTATCTCTTGACCATTTACATTATCGCGCTAGCGGGTAAAGTGAGAAGAGTGGAAAGTAGCGGTAAATTTGTCATGCCGAGCGCACACTTTTTCTGTGCTCTATCACACGAGTTTTGACAAACAACTGATTAATTTTTAAACTTTTCTTGTTTTTTTTTCACCAAACTGGTTGCAAGACAGGCAAACAGGGTAAAATTAGAAATCTTGGCATAAAAAAGGGTTGACGGTTTTCGCTGGGATACGCATAATGCGCCCCGCAACGCCGATGAGGTGACGCGATAAAAAAGATGGCTATGTAGCTCAGCTGGTTAGAGCACAGCACTCATAATGCTGGGGTCACAGGTTCGAATCCCGTCATAGCCACCATCTTTTTTTAGCGCGGAAGTGGCGAAATTGGTAGACGCACCAGATTTAGGTTCTGGCGCCGCAAGGTGTGTGGGTTCAAGTCCCTCCTTCCGCACCATGTCACTGATTTAGGTATTGCAGATTTACGAGATTGGGGTGTCGCCAAGCGGTAAGGCAGCGGGTTTTGATCCCGCCATGCCCAGGTTCGAATCCTGGCACCCCAGCCATCTCCTTGTTCGTTGAAAAACGGCAGAAGATGGGTGAAACAATACGATGGCTATGTAGCTCAGCTGGTTAGAGCACAGCACTCATAATGCTGGGGTCACAGGTTCGAATCCCGTCATAGCCACCATTTCACTGCGTAAATATTCTTTTGGGGTGTCGCCAAGCGGTAAGGCAGCGGGTTTTGATCCCGCCATGCCCAGGTTCGAATCCTGGCACCCCAGCCAATTTAAGTTGTATTGAATACCCGGATGGGGTGTCGCCAAGCGGTAAGGCAGCGGGTTTTGATCCCGCCATGCCCAGGTTCGAATCCTGGCACCCCAGCCATTCAATACACAGTTTCTGAAATCGTGAAAAACCGATCTTCGGGAGCACAACAGATTAATGGCTATGTAGCTCAGCTGGTTAGAGCACAGCACTCATAATGCTGGGGTCACAGGTTCGAATCCCGTCATAGCCACCATTAATTTGAAACACCTTGTTGGGGTGTCGCCAAGCGGTAAGGCAGCGGGTTTTGATCCCGCCATGCCCAGGTTCGAATCCTGGCACCCCAGCCACATTTTAAAGTGAAACACCTGTTGGGGTGTCGCCAAGCGGTAAGGCAGCGGGTTTTGATCCCGCCATGCCCAGGTTCGAATCCTGGCACCCCAGCCACTCTTCACGAAGTAAAAAGGCCTGCTTTTAGCGGGCCTTTTTGCTATCTGGCGTTCAGCTATTTCTTTCTCCCTTTCTCATTATTTGGGCTAGCCATGACTTGGCTAGGCGCTTCGGGCTGTATTTGAGCGCTGCGCGACACAAAAAAACCGGCGCTCGTGTGAGGTCGCCGGTTAGATAGGTTGTATATCCGTTCTATTTGAAGCGGCAGCAATGTTGGCTACGTTGCCGCAGCGCGCTGCCTTACCATGTTCTCTTCTTACACTGATCTTGTGCTCAGGGCGCTACAGGCCAAGCGCGTAACGCAGTGCCTGACGTTTGAGCACGCCAGACTTATCCGCAACCATCAGCCCGACATTGCGCAGCATACGCAGCGGCGGTAAATCGTTACTGAACAGGCCATAGAACAGATCCATACCCGATTGCATCAGTAAGTTATCCGGTCGACGGCGACACTCATAACGGCGCAGCACCGCCAGAGAGCCAATCTCTTCTTGATGGCTGACCGCACTGTCCAATACCTCCAGCAAGGCTTGCACATCTTTAAAGCCCAGATTGACGCCCTGCCCTGCCAGCGGATTAATGGTGTGCGCCGCATCCCCCAGCAATGCTAGTCCCGGTAACACATACTGCTGCGCATGACGACGCACCAGCGCGAACGCGCCTTTATCTAGCACCTCAAACTCGCCCAAACGCGCCGGAAAGGCTTGGCTGATAGCTTTGTGTAACTGCGCATTCGGCAATGCCGACAGCTGTTTGATGCGCGCCGGTTTGTCATACCACACCAGCGACCCATGCTGACCATACAGCGGCAAAAATGCCCGCGGGCCAGACGGATAAAAACGCTGCCACGTAGTGTCTTGCTGCGAAGCGGCGGTTTTCACCGTGACTAATAAGCAAGACTGACGATACTGCCAGCCACTTAAGCCAATACCGGCTTGGACACGCACGCGTGATTGCGCGCCATCTGCGCCCGCGAGCAAGCGCGGTAGCCATTGACGACCATCGGCCAAGGTCAGTCGCCAACGGTTATCCTCGCGCGTAAGGGTAAAGCCTTCGGACTCACACAGCAGCGTCACCTTTGGATGCGCCTGCAACGCTTGCCACAACGCCAGCTGTACCACGCAGTTTTCCACGATATGACCGAGCTCGGGCAAATTGAGCTCTTGCGCTGAAAAGCGGGTCTGCGCCCCTTCCCACTCCCAGGTTTCTAAGTGGCGGTACGGACAGGTGCGCATAGCCTGAATCTGTGGCCAGACGCCTAAGCGCTGCAACAGAGCGACCGACGCCACACTGATGGCTGAAACGCGCACTTGCGGTGGCAGCTCAGCTGACCAAGGTTCGGGCTCGTGTTGTTCGAGCACGGTGACGCTGAGCCCCTGCTGCGCTGCGCCAAGCGCCAAAGCCGCGCCGACCATGCCACCACCGACCACCAGCAGATCCGGCGTAAGCGTATGTTGTTGCCTGTCCATATCCATACCTGACATCTGTAAATATCATCTGTGATTATGCTTACGGTGAAGTGTACCGGATTTGCCCGCCGCACTCAGCGCCGAAGGCCACTGATTCAAGAAAAAGTTCACGCCTTGCTCAGACCTCGTTTTCCTACACTATGCCTTCACAGCCCCAAAAGCGGCATTAGGTGCACAGCGGTTAAAAACCGATACGCAAACCAACTGGTCACCGGTCAGGTGAATGAGTAGAATAGTTCGCTTGCATACTGTCTGCCCGCCGCGACGGGCCGGCGTTTCACTTTGTTTTGGGCACTGAGATTCGATGACGAAGAAACTTCACATCAAAACCTGGGGCTGCCAGATGAATGAATACGATTCATCTAAAATGGCCGATCTGCTGGACTCCACTCACGGTTACCAGCTCACTGAAGAAGCAGAAGAGGCAGACGTTCTGCTGCTGAATACCTGCTCCATTCGGGAAAAAGCGCAGGAAAAAGTGTTCCATCAACTGGGACGCTGGAAAAACCTGAAAGAGAAAAACCCAGATCTGATCATCGGGGTGGGTGGCTGTGTGGCGTCACAAGAAGGCGACCATATCCGTCAGCGCGCACCGTATGTGGATATCGTATTCGGCCCACAAACCCTGCACCGTTTGCCTGAGATGATCAATCGTCTGCGCGGCAATCGCAGCCCGATTGTGGATGTCAGCTTCCCTGAAATCGAGAAGTTTGACCGCCTGCCTGAGCCACGAGCAGAAGGCCCGACGGCTTTCGTTTCTATCATGGAAGGCTGCAACAAATATTGTACTTACTGCGTGGTACCGTATACCCGTGGTGAGGAAGTAAGCCGTCCGGCAGATGATATCCTGCTGGAAATCGCGCAATTGGCCGCACAAGGCGTGCGTGAGATTAACCTGCTGGGTCAAAACGTGAACGCGTATCGCGCCACTAACCATGATGGCAGCGAGTGCACCTTCGCCGAACTGCTGCGTTTGGTTGCCTCTATCGATGGTATCGACCGTTTGCGCTTTACCACCAGCCACCCGATCGAGTTTACTGACGACATCATCGCGGTGTACGAAGACACCCCTGAGCTTGTGAGCTTCCTGCACCTGCCGGTACAAAGCGGCTCCGATCGCATTTTGACCATGATGAAGCGTGCGCACACGGCGCTGGAATACAAATCGCTGATCCGCAAGATCCGCAAAGCGCGCCCAGGCATTCAGATCAGCTCTGACTTTATCGTCGGCTTCCCAGGTGAAACCCAAGAAGACTTCGAGCAGACCATGAAACTGATTGCCGATGTAGAATTCGACATGAGCTACAGCTTTGTCTTCTCTGCACGCCCAGGTACACCGGCAGCCGATATGCCGGATGATGTGCCGGAAGAAGAGAAAAAGCAGCGTCTGTACATTCTGCAAGAGCGCATTAACCAGCAAGCGATGCAGTTTAGCCGCCGTATGCTCGGCACCACACAGCGTATTTTGGTGGAAGGCTTGTCACGTAAGAGCGTGATGGAGCTGTCTGGCCGTACCGAGAACAACCGCGTGGTGAACTTCGAAGGTACACCGGATCTGATTGGTAAATTTGTTGATGTCGAAATCACCGATGTCAATCCGAACTCCCTGCGCGGTAAACTGCTGCGCACCGAAGATGAAATGAATCTGCGGGTCGTCGAGTCACCAGAGAGCGTGATCGCCCGTACCCGTAAGGAAGATGATTTAGGGGTTGGTACTTACGCACCTTAAATCCTCTTAAGCGCTTAACTGACACTGCCCGCGCTGCGGGCAGTAATTTAAGAGGTTGAATTTGAACAAGGTCTATACCCACGAAATTTCCCTGACCCCCGCGGATAACAAGCGTCTGCTGAGTCTGTGCGGCCCGTTTGACGACAACTTAAAACAGCTGGAGCGCCGTCTGGGCGTGGAAATTATCCGTCGTGATAACTTTTTCCAGATCTCTGGCAAACAACTGTGTGTAGAGGCGGTCAGCCAAATTCTCACGCGTTTGTATGTGGATACCGCGCCGGTGCGTGGCGTGATCCCTGATTTGGAGCCGGACCAAATCCATCTGGCTATCACCGAAAGTCGTGTGCTGGAGCAGGTCAATGCTGAGTTGCCGCAATACGGCAAAGAAGTGGTGATCAAAACCAAACGCGGTCTGATTAAGCCACGTACGCCAAATCAAGCCCATTACATTGCCAATATCCTTGGCCATGACATCACCTTTGGCGTCGGCCCAGCCGGTACCGGTAAAACCTATCTGGCGGTTGCGGCCGCAGTCGATGCACTGGAGCGTCAAGAGATCCGTCGTATCCTGTTGACGCGTCCTGCGGTAGAGGCCGGTGAAAAGCTAGGCTTTTTGCCGGGCGATCTGAGCCAGAAAGTCGACCCGTATCTGCGTCCGCTGTACGATGCGTTGTTCGAGATGCTGGGTTTTGAGCGCGTAGAAAAGCTGATTGAGCGCAACGTGATTGAAATCGCCCCGCTGGCTTACATGCGTGGCCGAACCTTGAACGATGCCTTCATCATTTTGGATGAAAGCCAGAACACCACCAGCGAACAGATGAAAATGTTCCTGACGCGAATTGGCTTTAATTCCAAAGCGGTGATCACCGGTGACGTCACGCAGGTTGACTTACCACGTGGCCAGCGCTCTGGCTTGCGTCACGCCATTGAAGTGCTGAAGGATGTGGAAGACATCAGCTTCAACTTCCTAATGACCGAAGATATCGTGCGTCATCCGGTTGTCGCCCGTGTAGTGCAGGCCTATGAAGCGTGGGATGCACAGGACCAGCGTCACCGAGAAGAAAAGGCTGAACAGCGTCGCCTAGAAGCTTTAGCGCTGTCAGCGCCAGCAGCGACTTCGGAAGTGACTGAAATTACAGCACTTGCTCCTACCAGTGAGAACGAATAATAATGAGCGTGGAACTCGATCTGCAGATTGCCTGTCAGAATGATACCGGTTTACCGGCCGCCGCTGACTTTCAGCGTTGGCTCGATGGCGCAGTGCTCGGCTTTCAACCGGAAGCCGAAGTCACCATCCGCATTGTGGATGAAGAAGAAAGCCATCATCTAAATTTAACCTATCGCGGCAAAGATAAGCCTACCAATGTGTTATCTTTCCCGTTTGAAGCCCCGCCAGGCATTGAACTGCCGTTGCTGGGCGATCTGATTATCTGCCGTCAGGTTGTTGAAGCCGAAGCGGTAGAGCAACAAAAGGAGCTTTCGGCCCACTGGGCTCATATGGTGGTACACGGCAGTTTGCATCTGCTGGGCTATGATCATATTGAGGACGAAGAAGCCGAAGAAATGGAGTCTTTGGAAACAGAAATCATGCAGGAGATGGGTTATCCCGATCCGTATGCTGCCGAAAAAGACCTGGATTAACTAACTAAATAGAGCACATGAGCGACGACCATTCGCAAAACACTGATGGCCCCAGTCAGAAAAAGGGATTCTTCAGTCAGCTGTTAACCCAGCTTTTTCACGGTGAACCGAAAAACCGTGATGAACTGTTTGAGGTCCTGCGGGACTCCGAGCAGAACGAGCTGATCGATCAGGAAACCCGCGAGATGATCGAGGGTGTCATGGAAATCTCCGAACTGCGTGTTCGCGATATCATGATCCCCCGTTCTCAGATCGTTACCCTGAAGGTCAACCAGTCACTGGATGAGTGTATTGACGTGATTATTCAATCCGCCCATTCACGTTTTCCGGTGATCAGCGAAGACAAAGATCACATCGAAGGCCTGCTGATGGCCAAGGATCTGCTGCCGTTTATGCGTAGCGATGCCGAGCCGTTTGCCATCAGCAAAGTGCTGCGCCCTGCCGTGGTAGTGCCAGAAAGTAAGCGGGTTGACCGCATGCTGAAGGACTTCCGCTCACAGCGCTACCACATGGCTATCGTGATCGATGAATTCGGTGGGGTGTCCGGTCTAGTAACCATCGAAGATATTCTCGAGGAGATCGTCGGCGAGATTGAAGATGAGTACGACGAAGAGGACGATCGTGATATTCGTCAGCTGAGCCGGCATACCTTTGCGGTCAATGCCCTCGCCCCGATTGACGAATTTAATGACGCCTTTGGCACCCACTTCAGTGATGAAGAGGTCGACACTATCGGTGGTCTGATCATGCAAAGCTTCGGCCATCTTCCCGCGCGGGGAGAGCAGGTCACCATCGATGGCTATCAGTTTAAGGTCACCATGGCGGACAGCCGCCGGATAATTCAAGTGCGGGTAACCATTCCCGACGATGCCCCTCAACCTGATTTGGCTGACTGAGCTGTATGATGCAACTGTTAACTCGCCGGCGGTTTGCGCTACCGCTGGCGGCGCTGTTTGGCGCCTTGGGTACACTGGCCTACTCCCCGTTTGATTTTTGGCCGTGTGCTCTGCTGTCTTTGATGGGATTACTCCTGCTGACCTTAAACCGTTCGGCCAAACAGGCTGCGTTGGTTGGGTTTGTCTGGGGGTTTGCCCTGTTTATCACCGGCATTAGCTGGATCAACGTCAGTATCCAGCAATTTGGCGGGTTACCGGTGGCGGTCGGCTGGGTATTGGTGGCGTTACTGGCTGCCTACCTGTCGCTCTATCCGGCGCTGTTTGCCGCCTTACTGGCGCGCCTCTTGCCGTATGCCAATGCTGCGCGTTTGGTGTTTGCCGCGCCGGTACTGTGGACCTTCACCGAGTTTCTGCGCGGCTGGATGCTTACCGGCTTCCCGTGGCTGCAATTTGGCTATACCCAGATTGATGGCCCACTGCACGGGCTGGGGCCCATCACTGGCGTGCAAGGCATTACCTTTGCCCTGATGCTCATCAGCGGCCTGCTGACGCTGGCGCTGGTGCGTCGTAAGGTGATCCCTGCCGTAGTCGCGGTCGCACTACCACTCGCGGCATTGCCACTGGCTAATCTGCATTGGGTGAAAGCCGATGGCGAGCGCAAAATCAACGTGGCGCTGGTTCAGGGCAATATCGATCAGGAGCTCAAGTGGGAGCCAGCGTATCGGATCCCGACACTGCAAACTTACCTCGATATGTCGCGTCCGTATCTGCAACGCGGCGATCTGGTGATTTGGCCGGAAGCGGCGATTCCGTCACTGGAAACCGAGGAAAATGAGCTGCTGAGCATGCTCGATAGCATCACCCGCAGCAATAAATCGATGCTGATCACCGGTGTGGTGGATCGTAATCCGCAGACCAAGCAGTTCTTTAACACGGTGATTGTGCTCGGTGATCCGCAAGAGACCTATCAATACCCAACCCGTAATCGCTATAACAAGAACCATCTGGTGCTGTTTGGCGAATACGTACCGTTTGAAGGTTTGCTGCGTGAAATTGCCCCGCTGTTCAATCTGCCGATGTCTTCATTTAGCCGCGGCGATTACCTGCAGCCGGATCTGCGGGCCGGTCAATTCCATCTGGAAACCGCTATCTGCTACGAAATTATTCTGGGCAGCCGGATGCGCGCTAATTTCCTGCAAAATCCGGATACCGATTTCCTGCTGACTGTCTCTAATGATGCGTGGTTTGGTCACTCTATCGGCCCGTGGCAGCATTTCCAGATGGCACGCATGCGCGCTCTGGAACTGGGTCGCCCACTGCTACGCGCCACCAATAACGGCGTCACTGCCGTGATTGATAGCAATGGCGAAATTCAGCAGCAGATCCCGCAATTCAAAACTGCGGTGCTGAGCGCGACCGTGGTGCCGATGCGCGGTGAAACACCCTATGCTCGGTTTGGTGACTGGCCATTGTGGATTGCATCTCTCTTAGCCATCGCAGCGGCGGCGGTTTTACGTCAGCGCCGTTAATGGTGAGTGGCGACCGCTGAGTAGCCACACCGTAAGCAACGTATCTGCACCGCAAACAAAAACGCCGTCTTAGGACGGCGTTTTTCTTATCTTGAATACTGTTGTCTTAAATGTTGCTATCTGGAATATCGTCAATCCGCGTTACGGCTGAAATGGCTGACGGCTAAACTCGGTACCACCGCATTTTGGACACACCGGCAACACATCCGGATGGTTGAACACCAAACGATGATGGCAATGTTCGCACACCAGATTCCCCAAACCGACAATCTCGCCGCTTTGGTATACCCCGTGGTGAGTTACATCATCAATCACCTCACGCCATTCCAGCTGGGTTTTATCAGTGATCTCCGCCAACCCCTGCCAGATACTTTCTTTCAGGCTCAGGTAGAACACCCCGTCTTTGAACGCCGCCTTGCTCTCTTCATATGACTGCGCAAACTCCGCCAAGTCACGTTCGATATAAGCATTGATCAGAGCCAACTCATCACGGGTCAGATCGCTGGTTGCATTCAGATAAGCTTCGGTGGTCTCCACCGCCTTATTAATCTGGTGTTCACCGGTTTGCAAATCACGGGTGAAACGCTCGATAAACGCCTGATAGTACTTTGTCCACTTACTCATCATGCCTCCTCAGCCTGCAAGGCTGTACCGGTAGATAGCGGCTTGTTCGCGGCCAGCAACACCACCACGGGCGCTGCTCTATTCAGTGTAATCTGCAAGAAAAGAGTACTCCATCGACAGCAAAACACTAAACTCCGACGGGAAAAGCCGGTTGCTATTGTTGCACCTTGCTTCAATACGTTATTCTATGAGAATTTCTAAGTGTGATACTTAACTAACCCCACAGAATTCTGGATTGTCAGCATGCAAGAGCAATACCGCCCGGAAGACCTTGAAGGCAAGGTTCAGCAACATTGGGATACCAAAAAAACGTTTCAGGTTACCGAAGATGCCAGCAAAGAGAAGTTTTATTGCCTCTCCATGTTCCCGTATCCATCCGGCCGCCTGCACATGGGTCACGTGCGTAACTACACCATCGGTGATGTGATCTCCCGCTACCAGCGCATGCAGGGCAAAAACGTTCTGCAACCTATCGGTTGGGATGCGTTCGGCCTGCCAGCAGAAAACGCGGCGATCAAAAATAAGACCGCGCCAGCGCCGTGGACTTACGACAACATCGAATACATGAAAAACCAGCTGAAAATGCTGGGCTTTGGCTATGACTGGAAGCGTGAAATCGCTACCTGCAAGCCAGAATACTATCGTTGGGAGCAGTGGTTCTTCACCAAACTGTACGAAAAAGGTCTGGTCTACAAGAAAACCTCTTCCGTGAACTGGTGCCCGAATGACCAAACCGTTCTGGCTAACGAGCAAGTAATCGAAGGTTGCTGCTGGCGTTGTGACACCAAAGTTGAACAAAAAGAGATCCCACAGTGGTTCATCAAGATCACTGACTACGCCGATCAGCTGCTGAGCGATCTGGACGGTCTGAACGAATGGCCAGACATGGTGAAAACCATGCAGCGCAACTGGATTGGCCGCTCCGAAGGGGTCGACATCACCTTTGATATCGACGGCATGGATGACACGCTGACCGTGTACACCACCCGTCCAGATACCTTCATGGGCGTGACCTATGTCGGTATTGCCGCCGGTCACCCACTGGCGCAAAAAGCCGCTGAGAACAACCCTGAGCTGGCGGCTTTCATCAACGAATGCCGCAACACCAAGGTGGCCGAAGCTGAGCTGGCGACCATGGAGAAAAAAGGCGTGGCCACCGGCCTGTACGCTATCCACCCACTGAACGGCCGCAAGGTGCCTGTATGGGTAGCGAACTTTGTACTGATGGGCTACGGCACCGGCGCAGTCATGGCGGTACCAGCGCACGATCAGCGCGATTATGAATTTGCCACCAAGTACAGCCTGCCAATTGACGCGGTAATCAAACCGGCTGACGGTAGCGAGCTGGATATCTCCGCTCAGGCATACACTGAAAAAGGCATTCTGTTTAACTCTGGTGAGTTCGACGGTCTGGACTTCGATGGCGCGTTCAATGCCGTTGCTGACAAGCTGAACAGCATCGGTAAAGGCGAGCGCCGCGTGAACTTCCGTCTGCGTGACTGGGGTGTGTCTCGTCAGCGTTACTGGGGCGCGCCAATTCCAATGATCACTTTGGAAGACGGCACCGTAATCCCAACACCAGAAGACATGCTGCCGGTCGTGCTGCCAGAAGACGTGACCATGGACGGCGTACAAAGCCCAATCAAAGCCGATCCAGAGTGGGCGAAAGTGACCGTTAACGGTCAGCCAGCCCTGCGCGAAACCGACACCTTCGATACCTTCATGGAATCCTCTTGGTATTACTCACGTTATACCTGCCCGGATTACAACGACGGTATGCTGAACCCAGCAGCAGCTAACTACTGGCTGCCAGTGGATCAGTACATCGGTGGTATCGAGCACGCGACCATGCACCTGCTGTACTTCCGCTTCTTCCACAAGCTGCTGCGCGATGCCGGTCTGGTTAACTCCGACGAGCCAGCGAAGCGCCTGCTGTGCCAAGGCATGGTACTGGCTGATGCGTTCTACTACACCGGTAGCAACGGTGAGCGTATTTGGGTATCCCCAACCGACGCTATCATCACCGAGCGTGATGACAAGGGCCGCATCCTGAAAGCACAAGACCAAGACGGCCATGAGCTGGTGTATGCCGGCATGAGCAAGATGTCGAAGTCCAAGAACAACGGTATCGATCCACAAGAAATGGTGGAAAAATACGGTGCTGACACCGTGCGTCTGTTCATGATGTTCGCCTCTCCAGCCGAAATGACACTGGAATGGCAAGAGTCTGGCGTTGAAGGTGCGAACCGCTTCCTGAAGCGTCTGTGGCGTCTGGCCTTTGAACATCTGGCACAAGGCCCTGTTAGTGCGCTGGATGTGGCTGCGCTGAACGCAGATCAAAAAGCGCTGCGTCGCGATCTGCACAAAACCATCGCTAAAGTGAGCGACGACATCGGCCGTCGTCAGACCTTCAACACCGCGATTGCGGCTGTGATGGAGCTGATGAACAAGCTGACCCGTATGCCACAAGAGACCGAGCAAGATCGCGCTCTGCTGCAAGAAGCGCTGATGGCAGTGGTACGTATGCTGTACCCAATCACACCACACATCTGCTTTGCTCTGTGGCAAGAGCTGGGCGGCGAAGGTGATATCGACGTTGCTCCATGGCCAGTGGCTGACGAAGCGGCAATGGTCGAAGACAGCAAGCTGGTCGTGGTACAGGTGAACGGTAAGCTGCGCGGTAAAGTGACTGTTGCAGCCGATGCCACCGAAGAGCAAGTGAAGGAAGTAGCCTTTGCTGATGCCAACATCGCCAAACACATGGAAGGCGTGAGCATCCGTAAGGTGATCTACGTACCTGGCAAACTGCTGAACGTGGTTGTCGGCTAACACAGGAGCATTTACGTGCTGAAAGCATCGCTACTCAAGCCGTTAATGACAATCCTGACCGTGGTGGCATTAGCCGCCACGGCAGGCTGCGGTTTCCATCTGCGTGGGACAACTCAAATCCCACAACCGCTACAGAAAATGAGCCTGCAAAGCTATGACCCGTACGGCCCGCTAACCCGCGCGGTACGCGAGCAAATGCAGCTCAATGACATCACTATCGTCAGTGATACCACGCCGGGGGTACACCAGTTACCGACGCTGCGTATCAACGGCTCCGGCCAAGGCGATGCGGTCGTGTCAGTTTTCCGTAACGGTATTGCCGCCGAGAAAAACATTACTCTGAACGTGAATGCCAGCGTATTGATCCCCGGTCAGGATCTCTATCCGCTGTCAGTTCAGGTAACCCGTTCTTTCTTCGATAACCCGAATACTGCACTCGCCAAAGCAGCTGAAGAAGATTTGCTGCGCGACGAGATGTATGAGGAAGCGGCCCGCCGCCTGATGCTGAAATTGCTGACTATTCAGGCCCGTACCCCAGCGGCTACGGACACCCTGCCGGCCAACTCTGCGCCGGCACAATAATCTGAACCTGATGAATAAAATTTATCCGGAACAACTTGGCGCGCAACTGCAACACGGGCTGCGCGCCTGTTACCTGCTCCTTGGTAACGAACCGCTGCTGTTGCAAGAAAGTCTCGATACCCTACGCCAGCACGCCCGCCAACACGGCTTCGAAGAGCGCCACAGCTTTACCCTTGATAATAGAACCGATTGGGATGCTATTTTTGACTGCGCCCAAGCCATGAGTCTGTTTTCCGCTCGGCAAATTATCGAACTCACCTTACCGGAAAGCGGCCCCGGCGCGCATAACAGCGAACCCCTAGTTACGCTGGCCGGCATGTTACATCCCGATATTTTGCTGCTGATCCAAGGCGGCAAGCCAACCCGCGCACAAGAAAACAGTAAATGGTTTAAAGCGCTGTCACAGCAAAACGCTACCTTAGTCAGCTGCCAGACGCCGGAGTTAGCCCAGCTTCCGCGTTGGGTTAGCCAGCGTGCTCGTTCGCTGAAACTGCAACTCGATGAACCGGCGCTCAATTTGCTGTGTCATTGCTACGAAGGCAATCTGCTGGCGCTGGGTCAGGCTCTTGAGCGCCTGCGCCTGCTGTTTCCCGATGGCAAATTATCACTGCCACGCGTCGAATCTGCCGTTAACCAGTCCGCGCACTTTACCCCTTATCACTGGCTGGATGCGCTCCTCGAAGGCAAGACCAAACGCGCCCTGCGCATTTTGGAGCAGCTGAAAAACGAAGATGTCGAACCGGTGATCTTGTTGCGTACCCTGCAACGGGAATTACAGCTGGTGCTGCAATTTCACCAGCAGATGCAACGGGGTATACCGCTGCGCACCCTGTTCGATCAGCATAAAGTGTGGCAAAACCGTCGTCCGTTACTGACTCATGCAGTCCAGCGGCTGACCTTGCCACAGCTGGCGGTCCTGTTCACGCAACTTGCCGCGCTCGAACGCAGCGTCAAACAAGATTACAGCAGTAATCCGTGGCCAGCACTGCAAACCCTCAGCTGTGGTGTGTGTGGCCATGTGTTGGATCTGGGGTCACCATCGACATGACTGAGCATGCGTTATCCCCAGCAGCCACGCTGCCACTCATCGGTCTGTATGGCGGCACCTTTGATCCGCTGCATCGCGGTCATTTAGAGCCAGTGCAAGCCTTAGCCCGCACGTTACAACTGAGCCAAGTGCGGCTGATGCCCAACAATGTGCCGCCACACCGGCCACAACCGGTCGCATCTGCCGCCCAGCGCGCCGAGATGGTGCGTCTCGCCTGCGCAGCTAACCCGCTGTTTGTACCGGATTTGCGCGAACTGCAACGCAGCACGCCGTCCTACACCATCGAAACGCTGGAAGAAGTGCGACATGAGATAGGCCCGCGCCAACCGTTGGCCTTTATCATCGGTCAAGATTCCCTGCTCACGTTGCCCAGCTGGTTTCGCTGGCAGGAGCTGACTGACTACGCACACTTACTGGTATGCGCGCGCCCCGGTTATGCGCGGATGCCGGATGATGTGGCATTTCAGCGCTGGCTACACCCGCGTCTGACCACGGATTGCAACGTGCTGCACCACCAACCGGCCGGTACGGTATTTTTGGCCGAAACACCGGAATATCCTATTTCAGCCACCGCCATCCGCCAGCGTTTGCAAAACGGACAACCGTGCGATGACTGGCTTACCTGCGAAGTGGCCACCTACATCACACAGCATGGCCTGTACTCATCACGCTAGTCGCATGCTATACTCCGCCGCCTATTTTCGGCTAACTGCATATTACCGGAACTGATTTCCGGTCAGGGGGAACCTTTGCAAGGCAAGACACTCCAAGACTTTGTTATTGATAAAATTGACGATCTGAAAGGCCAAGATATCCTGCCTTTAGATGTACGCGGCAAGTCCAGCATCACCGATTACATGGTGATCGCTACCGGTACATCAAGCCGTCATGTCTCTTCCATCGCTGACTATGTGGCTAAAGAAGCCCGTCTGGCAGGTGCGGATATGATGGGGATCGAAGGTACACAAACCGGTGAATGGGTGATCGTGGATCTGGGTGATGTGATTGTGCACATCATGCAAGAAGAGAGCCGCGCCCTGTACCAACTGGAAAAACTCTGGAGCTAAGCGGTGAAACTGCAACTGGTCGCGGTCGGCACCAAAATGCCGGCCTGGGTTGAAACGGGCTTTCAAGAATATGTGCGCCGTTTCCCCAAAGACATGCCGTTTGAACTGCTGGAAATTCCAGCCGGAAAGCGCGGCAAAAATGCCGATATCAAGCGCATTCTGGAAAAAGAAGGCGAACAAACACTGGCGGCCATCCCAAAAGGCAACCGGATTGTAACGCTGGATATTCCGGGCAAACCGTGGACGACCGAGCAATTGGCCGAACAGCTGGAGCGCTGGAAGCAAGATGGCCGCGACGTCAGCTTTTTGATTGGCGGGCCGGAAGGTCTGGCGCCGTCGTGTAAAGCGGCAGCGGACCAAAGTTGGTCTTTATCTCCCCTGACCTTACCACATCCGCTGGTACGGGTCGTGGTGGCAGAAAGTTTATACCGGGCGTGGAGCATCACAGCTAACCACCCTTATCACCGGGAATAATTACGCTGTTTACAGCATTATCATTGGGATTGTTATAGCGGATGAAGCAGGATCGTACGCATTTTCGGGATCACTCGTCGGAAAGCGCGTTATTTTTTCGCCGGGCCATTGTCGCCTTTATCGGCATTCTGCTGTTAAGCGGTGTTCTGGTTGCCAATCTGTACCACCTTCAGGTGCAGAACTACGAAGACTACCAGACCCGCTCCAATGATAACCGGATCAAACTGCTGCCGATCCCGCCGAGTCGGGGTCTGATTTATGACCGCAACGGCATTTTGCTGGCGGAAAACCGCACCGTTTTCCAATTAGAGATGGTGCCGGAGAAAGTCGACAGCGTCGATAAGACGCTGGCTGCTTTGCGTCCCATTGTGGGCCTGACCGACGAAGATATCGCCAACTTCCGTAAAGAGCGCAAGCGCTCACGCCGTTTTAGCTCTATCCCAATTAAAACGCCGCTCAATGAAGAGCAGGTGGCCCGTTTTGCCATCAACCAATACCTCTTCCCCGGCGTGGAAGTGAAAGGCTACCTGAAGCGTTACTACCCGTATGGGGAGGCGCTGACGCACGTCATCGGCTATGTAGCCAAAATTAACGATAAAGATGTCGAGCGACTGGATAAAGAAGGTCGACTGGCCAACTACGCCGGTACCCACGATATCGGTAAGCTCGGCATCGAGAAATACTACGAAAACATCCTGCACGGCCAAGTGGGTTCAGAAGAAGTTGAGGTCAACAACCGCGGCAAGGTGATCCGCAAACTGCGTGAACAGCCTGCCACCGCCGGTCAAAACATTACGCTGAGCTTAGATCTGGAGCTGCAGCAATATATCGAACGCATTCTGGGTAAACGCCGCGGCGCGGTCGTGGTGATGGATCCTCGCGATGGCAGCATTCTGGCGATGGTCTCCAGCCCAAGTTATGACCCGAACCTGTTCGTCAACGGTATTCCGAGCAAGACCTATAGCGCCCTGCTCAACGATCCAGATCGCCCGCTGATTAACCGGACCACCCAAGGTACCTATCCACCGGCCTCCACCGTCAAACCATTGATTACCGTGGCGGCGCTGGAGTCTGGCGCGATCACCACCAAAACCACGCTGTTTGACCCCGGTTGGTGGAAACTGCCGGGCTCAGAAAAACGCTACCGCGACTGGAAAAAGTGGGGCCACGGTCAACTGAATATCACCAAAGCGATTGAAGAGTCTGCAGATACCTTCTTCTATCAGGTTGCCTACGACATGGGCATCGATCGCCTGTCGGAGTGGATGAAGAAATTCGGTTTCGGTCAGTATACCGGCGTGGATATCTCGGAAGAGCGCTCGGGCGTCATGCCATCACGGGAATGGAAAATGGCCCGTTATCGTAAGCCGTGGTATCAGGGCGATACCATTCCGGTGGGGATTGGCCAAGGTTACTGGACCGCCACTCCATTGCAGCTAGCTAAAGCCATGACCATTTTAATCAACGATGGCGAAGTGAAACCGCCACACCTGTTAAAGAGCATTCAGGGTAACGGCATCACCATGAACTATCCGGAAGAAAATCTGCCCTCGATTGGCGTGAAAGACTCCGGCTACTGGGAAATCGCCAAAGACGGTATGTATGGGGTAAACCACCGACCAAACGGCACCGCGCGCAGAGCATTTGCTGGCACGCCGTACAAGTCCGCCGGTAAGTCAGGTACTGCGCAGGTATTTAGTCTGGCACCAAACCAGACTTACGATGCGAAGAAGCTGGCCAATTACCTGCACGACCATGCTTGGTTCACCGGTTTTGCGCCGTATGACAACCCACAAGTCGTCGTCTCCATTTTGCTGGAGAACGCCGGTGGCGGCTCCACCAACGGTGCACCAATCGCACGTAAGATTTTCGACCATATTTTGCTGGGTAAGAACGATACCGATCTGCCGGCTGCGACACAGGATCATACTCCGAATGACTGATACCAATCCCAATCGCCCTCGTTCATTCTGGGATCGCATTCATATCGATCTCCCGCTGCTGACGGGGTTGTTACTGCTGCTGATGATGGGCGCGTTTGTGATGTACAGCGCCAGCGGTCAGGACATCGACATGATGGAGCGTAAAATCGCGCAAGTTAGCTTAGGTCTGCTGGCGATGTTCGGCATGGCGCAAATTCCACCGCGCGTGTATGAAAGCTGGGCACCGTACCTGTATATCGTCGGGGTGATTTTGCTGGTGCTGGTTGACCTGTTCGGCGCGATCTCCAAAGGGGCGCAGCGCTGGCTGGACTTAGGCTTCATCCGCTTTCAGCCTTCGGAGCTGATCAAACTGTCGGTACCGCTGATGGTGGCGCGTTTTATCAGCCGCGAGCCATTACCGCCCTCGTCACGTAACACGGTCATCGCACTGATCCTGATCTTTGTTCCAACCTTGCTGGTTGCAGCGCAACCGGACTTGGGGACCTCGGTGCTGGTTGCCAGCTCGGGTCTGTTCATCGTGTTCTTATCCGGCATCAGCTGGTACTTCATTTTGGGCGCGGTATTGTTGATCGCCGCCTTCGTGCCGGTGCTGTGGTTCTTCCTGATGCACGATTATCAGCGCACGCGGGTACTGACTCTGCTCAATCCAGAAAGTGATCCGCTGGGCGCCGGTTATCACATTATCCAATCCAAGATTGCCATCGGCTCAGGTGGCGTGTTCGGTAAAGGTTGGCTGCACGGTACGCAGTCCCAGCTGGAGTTTTTGCCAGAGCGCCACACGGACTTTATTTTCGCGGTGATCGCCGAAGAACTGGGGATGATCGGCTTCTTAGTGTTGCTGGCCTTGTACCTGTTTGTCATCGCCCGTGGCCTAGTGATCGCGTCACGTGCGCAGACCGCCTTTGGCCGTCTGCTGGCCGGGGGTATCACCCTGATCTTCTTTGTATATGTATTTGTGAATATTGGTATGGTCAGTGGTATCCTTCCGGTGGTGGGCGTACCGCTGCCACTGATCAGTCATGGTGGTACTTCCATCATTGCTCTGATGGCCGGTTTTGGTATCGTGATGTCTATCCATACCCACCGTAAAATGTTATCTAAAAACGTATGAGGGACTTCATGCGCAATTTACGCGTTTCCGCAATTGTCTTCAGTTTGCTGCTGGCAGGATGTGCCGCCCAGCAGCCAGCGCCACATCAGGATGCGGCCAATCAGCCACAAGATCAGGGTGAAGAGACTCAATCTTTTGCTCTGGATATGTCGCCACAAATGGAGACGCTGGGTAGCGCCGTACCGGTTAATCACGAAGCCAGTGAGCCTGAGTATGCCCAACCTGCGGCGCGCAGCGCAGACAGCGCTTACGCCGCAAGCAGCGATTCAGATAACAGTTATGCCAGCAGTGCTGCGCAGCCAACCCTGAGCCAACCGGGCCCGATTGAAGATGCACCGGCTAAGCAGCAAGCCTTACCGATGTACAGCAACACCGATCAAAACGGTGTCACCACCATGGTCAGTACCGAAGGCAACAATACGCGCATTCACTTTGCCGCCCCTGCCGGTGAGCCCGAAGTGATCCCCGAGCCTACCGCGGCAGCGCCGGTCGCCTCCCGCACCGCGACAACACACACTTACACTCCTGCCGCCAGCAGCGCTGATGGCTACATGGTGCAAGTGGTCGCGATCAGTAATGCGGAGCGGGCCAAACAATTGCTTACTCAGCTTAAACAAAGTCACCAAGTCAGCGGTAAAATCGAACCGGCCGGTGCGTTTTACCGAGTTCAGCTAGGACCGCTGAGCTCACGTGCACAAGCTGAGGAACTCCGAGACAGTCTGAAGGTCGAAAACTATCAGCAAGCGTTTGTTTTAGCGGGCGCCGGACGCTGATAAAACCCGCCCTGTCAGTGAGGGTAGCGGATACCTTGTTCATTTAACTTTTTGTTTCACCATGGAAGAAGTCACACACAGACCATGAAATTAACTACATTTACCCAATCTATTCGGGCTCTGCTGCTCGGTACTCTATCGGTTTCCGCATGCTATGCGCAGGCAGATACCACCATTCCTGCAGCGCCTGAAATCGCGGCGAAGTCTTATATCCTGATTGATTACAACTCAGGAAAAGTTCTGGCTGAGCGCGATGCCGATATGAAGGTTTTGCCGGCCAGTCTGACCAAGATGATGACCAGCTACGTTATCGGCCGCGAAATCAAAGCCGGTAAAATCTCGCCGGACGACATGGTCACCGTGAGCAAAAACGCATGGAGCAAAAACTACCCGGACTCCTCCAAGATGTTTATCGAGGTGGGTAAGCAGGTCAAAGTGGCTGACCTGAACCGCGGTATCATCATTCAATCCGGTAACGATGCGTGTGTGGCGATGGCTGAACACGTTGCCGGTAGCGAAGATTCCTTCGCCGACATGATGAACAACTATGCCAAGCAACTGGGCATGACCAACTCCCACTTCATGAACCCACACGGTCTGGATAACCCAGAACAGTACAGTACCGCGCGTGATTTGGCGACACTGGGCGCCGCGCTGATCCGTGATGTGCCGGATGAGTACGCCGTGTATAAGGAAAAATCCTTTACCTATAACGGGATCACCCAGCCAAACCGTAACTCCCTGCTGTGGGACAAGAGCATGAATGTGGACGGGATCAAAACCGGTCACACCGCCGCTGCCGGTTATAACTTGGTGACCTCCGCGACAGAAGGCCAGATGCGTCTGGTTGCCGCAGTCATTGGTGCTTCCAGTTCACAACAGCGCGCGGCAGAAAGTAAAAAACTGCTGACGTGGGGCTTCCGTTTCTTTGAAACCATCGAGCCGCTGAAAGCCGATCGTGAATTTACCAAAGAGCGCGTTTGGTTTGGTGACAAGTCAGAAGTTAGCCTCGGCGTGCTGAAAAATGTTTACCTGACCGTACCACGTGGTCGCGTTAACGATCTGAAAGCGCACTTTGTGCTGGATAAAGAATTGAAAGCACCACTTAAGCGTGGCGAAGCGGTCGGTAAAATCTACTTCCAGCTGGATGGCAAAGATATTGATACTCAGCCGCTGGTGGTATTAAATAACGTCGAAGAAGGCGGGATCTTTAGCCGTCTGATGGATTACTTCACTTTACTGTTCCACCGTTGGTTTGGCTAATTTCGCCCCCATATAGTCAACAGTAACGCGTAACAACGTTATCTCAAGGATGATCCCGGCCTCTTGCCGGGATCGTTTTTTGTTGCGGCCAATAGCGTACAACGCAAGAAAGTCGGCATACAAAGATATGCTGACAAGGCTGCAGATTCGTGCGGATAATACACACCGCCTTAGCGCGATGCGAATAACACGCATCCCATCCGGTGCTCGTATTCCTGTTAGAGAGTAGGGATACCCTTTAATTTTATCTGGCAACGGAGGCACTCACTCCCCTGATAGGAGACATGATTATGCAAAAGACCAAACTGAATGAACTGCTGGAATTCCCATGCTCTTTCACTTACAAAGTCATGGGTTTGGCACAGCCAGAATTGGTAGACAAAGTACTGAACGTTGTGCAAAAGCATGCGCCGGGCGATTACACCCCAAGCGTTAAGCCAAGCAGCAAAGGTAACTACCACTCCGTATCTGTGACTATCACCGCAACCCATATCGATCAGGTCGAAACCCTGTACGAAGAGCTGGGTGCCATCGATATCGTACGTATGGTGCTGTAATCAGGCTTTCGCTTGTCCGGCAACACCGTATAATGCACCTGATAATCACAACTTTATGGTGATGCTTTTGCAACATCAAACTTTGATTGTACGCCGTTTGGGCATGCAGGATTACGCATCGGTCTGGCAAGCGATGCATGACTTCACTGATCAGCGCAGCGAAAATTGCGCTGATGAAGTGTGGCTGGTCGAACATCCACCGGTATTCACCCAAGGTCAAGCTGGCAAGGCTGAGCACTTACTGGCTTGTGGTGATATTCCGGTGATCCAGTCTGATCGCGGGGGTCAGGTCACCTACCATGGTCCGGGTCAAATCGTTATGTATGTGTTGGTGGATCTGCGCCGTCGCCGTCTCGGTGTTCGCGAGTTGGTCAGCCATATCGAAAACACCGTCATCAATACACTGGCCCACTTCTCCCTGACCGCCGCAGCGCGTGCCGATGCTCCCGGCGTCTATATTGATAATAAAAAAATCTGCTCTCTGGGTCTGCGGATCCGGCGGGGCTGCTCGTTCCACGGACTGGCCCTCAATATTAATATGGATTTGTCTCCCTTCACCCGAATCAACCCTTGCGGATACGCCGGCATGGAGATGACTCAGACAAAAGATCTGGGCGGTCCTGAAACGGTGGCAGAGGTCGAGCCGGTTCTGGTGCAGGAATTTATCAAATTACTCGGTTACTCCGGTGCTGAGTATTCTAGTTGGAAACCACTGACCAATGAGTAAACCTATTCAGATTGAACGGGGCGTGAAATACCGCGATGCCGATAAAATGGCATTGATTCCGGTGAAAAACGTTGCCGCTGAACAGAGTGAGCGCCTGCGTAAGCCCGAGTGGATGAAAATCAAGCTGCCCGCTGATTCCACCCGGATCCAAGAAATCAAATCTGCCATGCGCCACAACGGTCTGCACTCGGTGTGTGAAGAAGCTTCTTGCCCGAATCTGGCTGAATGCTTTAACCACGGCACCGCGACCTTCATGATCCTCGGCGCTATCTGTACCCGTCGCTGCCCGTTCTGCGATGTGGCACATGGCCGTCCACTGCCGGTTGATCCGGAAGAAGCCGCCAAACTTGGCCGCACTATCCGTGATATGAAGCTGAAGTATGTGGTGATCACCTCGGTCGATCGCGATGACCTACGCGACGGCGGTGCGCAGCACTTTGCCGATTGCATCAGCAGTATCCGCACCGAAAGCCCAAATATCCGCATCGAAACGCTGGTCCCTGACTTCCGTGGTCGAATGGACAAGGCACTGGATATTTTCGCGCAAACCCCACCGGATGTGTTCAACCACAATCTGGAAAATGTGCCGCGCTTGTACCGTCAAATTCGCCCGGGCGCAGACTATCAGTGGTCGCTGACCTTGCTGCAAAAATTCAAAGAACTGCATCCGGATGTGCCGACTAAGTCAGGCCTGATGATGGGGCTCGGTGAAACTAACGAAGAGATTTTGCAAGTGATGCAAGATCTGCGCGATCACGGTGTAACGATGCTGACGCTGGGACAATATCTGCAGCCAAGCCGTCATCACCTGCCGGTACAGCGTTATGTCAGCCCAGCAGAATTTGATGACTTCAAACAAAAAGCGCTGGAAATGGGCTTTACCCATGCCGCGTGTGGTCCGTTTGTCCGCTCTTCTTATCATGCGGATCTGCAGGCTAAAGGCGAAGAAGTTAAATAAAAGCGACGCTGGTATATTGGCGCTGATAGAACGTCATCGCTGTAACGGCGCTGTTACCGAGCGGCTGTTATAGCGGTGCTGCTACAAACTGCGCTATTACACACTGAACATGACACACTGAACAAACCGAAGGCCACGGAGCAGTTTTGCCACGTGGCCTTTGTTCACTCTTGCATCGTTATTAGCCTGCTGCGGGTTTAACGGGTTTTCCCCTTCACCGTCATGCTGTCTGCCTGTGTTACCCAGCCACCGCCCATCGCCGCATACACATTCACGATCGACTGAATCGCCTGCCCTTGCACCTGAACTTGGTTCAATTCCGTGGTAAACAGTGTTTGCTCAGCATCCAGTACTTCCAAATATGGCGTATTCCCACTGTCATAGCTCAAACGCGCGAGGCGTGCGTAGCTACGCAGTGAATCCACCTGTTGCTGTAACGTGTCTTGCTGCTCTTTGATTTTCACCACCGCCGATAGCGCATTGTTGGCGTCGGCAAAAGCATTTTGAATCGCCTTTTGATACTCCGCTAACAACTGTTGTTGCTGCGCACTGGCTTGCTGTATCTGGCCCTCAATACTGCCTGCGGTAAAAATGGGGCCAGCCAACTCTGCGCCCAAGCTCCACAGCGCCGCGGGGCCGGTCAGCAAATCCGTCAATGCCAAGCTCAAACTGCCCAACGCTCCGGTCAACGAAATGGTCGGGAAGTAAGCCAGACGCGCCGCGGCCAAATTCGCCTGCGCGGCTACCAAATTTTGCTCGGCCACACGAATATCTGGGCGCTGCTGCAACAACGTAGATGGCAAGTCCGCTGGAATGGCTGGCAAACTCAAGCCATCCAAGGTCTGCCCACGTGGGATCGCCTGCGGATTAACCCCCAGCAATACCGACAGCGCATTTTCCTGCTGGGCTATGCTGTCTTGCAACCGTGGCACTTCACTTTGCGCTTGGTAGTACTGCGACTCCGCTTGGTTCAGCTGCAACTGTGAAATTACGCCCGCCTTGAACTGCAAACGAAAGATCTGCAGCGACTCCTGCTGCGCAGCAGCCGTGCTACGAGCAATATGTAATTGCTGATCTAAACTCAACAGTTGAATGTAGTTGTTCGCGACCTGCGTCACCAACGTCAGCAATACCGCTTGGCGCTGCTCTTCAGCGGTCAACATTTGAGCCTTGCTCGCTTCTGTCGCCGCCCGCAGCTGGCCGAATAAATCCAGCTGCCAACTGGCGGTCAGGCCGACTTGATAGGTCGAGGTGTAATCACCTAACCGCCGCTGCCGACTGGCGCCTGCACCATAACCGAGTTGCGGATAGAGATCAGAGCGCGTCTCTCTAAGCTTGCCGGCAGCCTCTTCAATCCGCTGGGTGGCAATCACCAGATCCAAATTCTGCTGCAGTGCGGTTTGAATCAAGCGGGTCAGCACCGGATCATTAAATTGCTCCCACCAGCGCATTTGCACTTGTTTACTGGCCTGTGAATACGGCACACGCCACTCAGCGGGAGTGCTGACCTTCGGCTTTTCGTACGTAAACGGAGTGATACAGCCACTGAGCAACCACGGTATTCCGGCAACAGTGAGTGTGACTGCATGGCGAATGCTGCGTCTCATGATTGCCCCTCCTGATTGCTCTGGCCGCCTTTTGTCTCTTTATCGGCATGCTGTTGCGCATGGGGTGATGGCTCGGCTGTCGGCGTAACCTCGCCCTCGCCGCTCGGAGGCGGCGATTTTTTCCCGCGCTCGGCCAAGCGCTCAAAAATGACGTAGAACATCGGGACATAAAACAGCGCCAAGGTGGTCGCGCCGATCATCCCACCGACAATACCTGTCCCTATGGAGTGACGTGAGTTAGCCCCTGCGCCACTGGCCAGCATCAGCGGCAAGGTACCCAGAATAAAGGCCAATGATGTCATCACAATCGGGCGCAAACGCAGCTCACCAGCCTCAATTGCCGACTCAATCAAGCCTTTGCCTTTATGTCGCAGCTCCACCGCAAACTCGATGATCAGTACGGCGTTTTTCGCCGCCAAACCAATCAACACCAGTAGCCCGATTTGGAAGTACACATCATTTTCAAGGCCACGTGCCATGGTGAAAATCAGCGAACCAATCAAGCCAAACGGTACCGCAGTTAATACCGCGCACGGCAAGCTCCACGACTCAAACTGCGCCGCCAAAATCAGGAACACAATCACCAAGCCCAGCGCAAAGGCAACGGTGGAGGTACTACCCGCCTGTTTCTCTTCGAAGGCTTGCCCTGACCAAGCAAAGCTATAGCCTTGCGGTAAAGTCTCCTTAGCGATTTGCTCCATCAAAGCTATCGCATCACCAGAGCTATAACCGGGTGCGGCTGAGCCGTTGATTTGCGCTGCCGGGAAGCTGTTAAAGTGCGGTACTAAATCGGGACCGGCAGCATATTTGGTTTCCATCACTGCCGACAGCGGCACCATATTGCCGACATTGTTACGGGTATAGAACTGCATCAACCACGATGGATTATCGCGAAAACGATCCTCGGCCTGCAGCACAACATTCCACACACGGCTTTGGTCAAAGTACTGACTAACCGTGGACGACGCGAGGAAGGTCTGCAACGTGCCGTAAGCCTCTTGCACCGGCACCCCAAGCAGCATGGCTTTATCGCGATCAATATCCGCCTGCAATTGGGTACTGGCGGCGTTAAAGGTCGACGACAACCCTGTCAACTCAGGGCGCTGACGCGCCTTGGCCAAAAACTGATTGGTCACTTGCTGCAACTGCGCCAAAGAGCCATTGCCAATATCTTGGATCCAGAACTGGAAGCCACCAGTAGCACCCAAGCCGGGAATAGCAGGTGGGGAGATCGGCAGAATAAAGGCACCTTCGATACCACGCGCTTTCTTAGCGATATCTTGCAGCACCGCATCCGCCGATTGCGAAGGCTCGGTACGCTCTTCAAACGGTTTCAAGGTAACGAAGAACGTCGCGGTATTGGTTTTAAATGAACTGTCGAGCAGGTTATAGCCGGTAATCGCCGAGCGCGTATCCACTTCAGGGTTAGAGGCGAAAATCGCATCTAACTGTTCACTGATCTCTTTGGTGCGCCGGATACTGGCGGCATCCGGTAAAATCGCCCCTGCCAGCACATAGCCCTGATCTTCTTGTGGCACGAAGCTGGATGGCAAGGCGCGAAACATCATGACGATGGCGCCCATCATCACCCCCATCAGCACCAGCGCCAAGGTGGTACGCTCGATGGTCAAGCGCACCCCACGGCCATAGCGAGTGGTGAGTGAGGCAAACAGCCGGTTAAACCAACCGAAAAAGCCACTCTGCGCCATCTGCCCAGGCTTGAGGAACAAGCCGCACAGCGCTGGCGTTAACGTCAGCGCCACGAACCCCGACAGCACAACCGAGATCACAATGGTCACCGCAAACTGCTTATACAGCTGGCCAGTGGTACCGGTTAAGAAAGCTGCCGGAATAAATACCGATGACAGCACCAATACCACCGAAATCAATGCGGTGGAGATTTCATTCATTGCCGCCAGTGAAGCGTCTTTCGCCGATAAGTGCTGCTCGTGCATCAAACGCTCAACGTTTTCCACCACCACGATGGCGTCATCTACCACCAGCCCGATAGCCAAGATCATACCGAACAAGGTCAACAGGTTGATGGTAAATCCAAGTGCCAACATGCCCACGAACGTGCCGATTAACGCGACGAATACCGCAGCAATCGCAATCAAAGTCGCCCGTACGCTTTGCAAGAACAGATAGACCACCGCAATAACCAGCACAATCGCTTCTACCAGTGTGTGCAGCACATCTTCGATGGAAATCCGCACGAAATCGGTGGTATCCAACGTGATCTTGTAATCCATTCCTTCAGGGAAAGTCGGCTTTAAGCGCTCTAAGGTATCCGCCACGTTTTTGGACACTTCGAGCGCATTGGCGCCGGGAGCCAGATAGACCGCCAAGAACGTCGCCGGGACTTGATTCAGCGCAGTATCCACCAAATATTGCTTCAACCCCAACTGCGCCTTAGCGACATCTTGTAATCGCACCAGCGCCGCGCCGTTATTTTGCGCCCGTAAGATAATGCTTTCATACTCAGACGGCTCAACATACGGGTTTTGTGTCACCACCGGATAGGTCAACTGAGTGCCCGGCGGGTTGGGCGCTTGCCCTATCTGACCGGCACTGAACAATTTGTTTTGATTAGCGACCGCTTGCTGCACATCATCGGTTGTCACCCCTAAATTGGCCATCTTTTCAGGGTTTAACCAGATGCGCATGGCCTGATCTGCCGACCCCATGACTGACGCTTGCCCTGCCCCAGGAATACGTTTAATCGCATCGAGCACATAAACGTTCGCGTAATTCGCAATGTAGTCGGCGTTATAACGGTTATCCGGCGAATAAACCCCCACCAGCATCAAGATACTGGACGAGCGTTTTTGCACCTGTACGCCATTTTGCTGTACCGCTTGCGGCAGTTGAGGTAATGCCAGACTGACGCGGTTTTGCACCTGTACCTGTGCAATATCCGGATCGGTATCTAACGAGAAATAGACGCTGATGTTCATCTGCCCGTTCGACGAGGAGCTGGACGTCATGTACAGCATGTTATCCACGCCGTTGATTTGCGCCTCAATGGGGCCAGCCACCGACTGGGATAACGTCTGCGCATCCGCGCCCGGATACACCGCCGTGACCTGCACCTGCACTGGCGTCATCGACGGGTATTGCTCCACCGGCAGATTCATGGCCGAAATGACACCCGCCAACACAATCACCAGCGACAACACCGTGGCAAAAATCGGTCGTTCAATAAATACGCGGGAAAACATGATCCTGCCCCCTGATTATTGCGCCTGTGCTGGCTTCTGATCGGGTTTCGGTGCAGGCACCGACTCTGGTTTCGACGTTCCCGCTGATGCGGCGTCAGCCGCTTTCAAGGCCGTCGCACTCACCTCGGTAGCAACCACTGGCGTATCAGGACGCAGCATCATGCCGCCTTCTACCACCACCTGCTCGCCCGGTTGTAAACCTTGTTCGATTAACCAGTCATGACCCACGTAGCTACCGACCGTAACTGCCCGATATTCGGCTTTGTTGTCTTTGTTCACCACCCAGACAAAGTGTCCATTGGCGCCCTGCATCACCGCCGATTGCGGCACTAAAATCGCATTTGGCCGTACCGCGCCTTTCACGGTCACGCGAACAAACTGCCCTGGGCGTAATTTGCCATCGGCATTCTCGAAGCTCGCCCGCACCAAAAAAGTGCCGGTTTTCGAATCATATTCGGCATTAGCAAAAGTGATGCGGCCGTTTTCTGGATACACCGAGTTATCTGAGAGCGTCAGTTGCACATCAAACTTGCTGTCACCCGGATAGCGCAGCAGCCCTTGGCGCATCATTTCATCGCGCTTTAACGATTGGGCTTCCGAGATACTGAAATTGACCCACATAGGAGACAACGCCGCCACATAGGTCAATTTGTCGCTGGCGGTGACATAGGTGCCTTCATCAATCAGTGCTTCACCGCTGATCCCTGCTAATGGCGATTTGATAGTGGCATAGCCCAAATTTAACTGCGCCTGCACCACTTGCGCTTTGGCCATTTCGACTTGCGCTTGCGCGGATTTTTCCTGCCCTATCGCCTGATCCAGATCCTTTTGGCTTGCCGCATTTTGCGCGGCAAGTGGCTTAATACGCCGTAAGTTTTGCTGAGCGACAAGCAAATTGGCTTTTTGCTGCGACAAGGCGGCCTGCGCGGCTTGTAACTGCGCTTGGAATGGTTTGGCATCTACTAAAAACAAGGTCTGCCCCTGCTTTACCATGGCGCCATCTTGATACACCTGCTTATCCAGAAAACCATTTACACGCGACACAATGTTGACCTGTTGCGAGCTCTTGGTCAGGCCGACAAAGGAGAAATCCTCTGGCACTTCTTGGCCTTGTAAGCGTAAGGTTTTGACCGGTATGGCCGCAGGCGAGGCGCCACTTTCGGCTGCGGTCTTATCACCATCGCAGCCTGTGAGCCACAGCAAGGAGAAGCACAGCGTCAGCAACGCAGCAAAGCGGCGAGACGCACCAGCGTGGGGCAAAGAAGAAACATGCGGAAGCTGAGCATTCCTGAATAAGAAAAGGCACATAATCGTGTTCCTTGCTGCATTTCTGGTTATGACATACAGATGCCTTTAATCAGCATAGAAGAGCGCCGTTTTTTTGCGGTCAAAAATGTCAGTTTGGCGAAAATAAAAACGCCGCCCGGCATAACCGGACGGCGTCAATAATAAGCTTGCTAATTAAAACAAGGGGTTATTTTCTGGTTAGATTATCCCCGTAGCCAATCCACTTATAGGTGGTCAGGGCTTCTAAACCCATCGGCCCACGCGCATGCAGTTTTTGTGTACTGACCGCCACTTCGGCGCCTAAACCAAATTGGCCACCGTCAGTAAAACGGGTGCTAGCGTTAACATATACCGCCGCGGCATCTACTTCTAAGGTAAAGCGATCTGCGTGCGCCAGCGTCTGAGTCAGAATGCTTTCACTATGGCCGCTACCGTGGTGGTTGATATGACTAATCGCTTCATCCAGATCCCCCACAATTTTGACGTTCAAGTCCAGCGACAACCACTCATCCACATAATCCTCAGCCTGCACCGGGATCACCTGCGCACGTGTACCGGCCGCCTGCAGCAACGCCAAACTTTCTGGGCAAGCATGTAAAGTCACACCCAAACTGTGCAAATAATTGGCCAATTCCGGCAAAAAATCTGCCGCAATATGGCGATGCACCAACAGGGTTTCCAAGGCGTTACACACGCTCGGACGTTGCACTTTGGCGTTTTCAATCACACTCACGGCGCCAATCAAATCGGCACTGGCATCCACAAACATATGACACACGCCAATACCGCCGGTAATCACGGGGATGGTGGCTTGTTCACGGCACAAGGCCTGCAACCCTGAACCACCGCGTGGGATAATCATGTCGACATACTTATCCAGTGTCAGCAATTCGGTCACCAACGCCCGATCCGGATCGTCAATCGACTGCACAGCAGCTGCCGGTAAATTGCATTCTGCCAACGCATGCTGAATAACAGCTACCATCGCCTGATTGGTATGCACAGTTTCCTTACCACCGCGTAAAATCACCGCATTCCCGGTTTTCAGGCATAAACTCGCCACATCAATGGTCACATTCGGGCGCGCCTCATAAATGGTGCCTATCACCCCAAGCGGAACGCGGCGGCGCACCAGATCCAGCCCATTATCCAAACGACTACCGTCTATCACTTCGCCGACCGGATCATGCAAGCGACTAACCTGACGCACATCGCTGGCAATTCCTTGTAGACGTTCAGGCGTCAGACACAGGCGGTCGAGCATCGCACTGCTCAAACCGGCCGCTTCGGCGGCAAACAAATCACGGGCATTCGCCGCCAGAATTTCAGCTTCCCGCGCCATCAGCTCATCGGCAATCAGATGTAAGGCCTGATTCTTTTGGGCTGAACTTAAGATAGCTAAACGGTATGACGCCTGTTTGGCGGCATACCCCATATCCGTTAAACGATTCATTGTCTTACCCTTAAATCAGAATCAGATCATCGCGGTGGATCACCACCCGTCCGTATTCGTAGCCCAAAATGTCGGCAATTTCTTGCGACTGGTGTCCGGCAATCAAACTGAGCGCATCACTGTTGTAACGGCTCATGCCACGGGCAATCTCTTTACCATTCGGTGCCCGCACGCGCAGCACTTCACCGCGCGAGAAGGTACCGCTTACGCTGACCACGCCACTTGGCAATAAAGAGCTGCCACGCTGTAAAATGGCTTGCGCCGCGCCATCATCTACCTGCAGTTCACCCGCCGGTGGTGGCCCGAAAATCCAGCGTTTACGGTTTTCTAATGGCGTGGTTTGTGGATGAAAACGGGTGCCCACGGAATGATTGGCAACCACATCGGCAATCACATGCGCTCGGCTCCCCGCTGCAATCACCACTTCGATACCGGCGCGATTGGCCACATCGGCCGCTTGTAGCTTGGTGCTCATGCCGCCAGTACCTAAACCGGATACGCTGTCACCGGCCAGTGCACGCAAAGTATCATCCACGGCGTGGACTTCGCGAATGAGCTCGGCCTCAGGGTGTTTGCGAGGGTCTGCGGTAAATAAGCCTGCTTGGTCAGTGAGCAAAATCAGTTTGTCGGCTTCGGCCAAAATCGCCGCCAACGCAGACAAATTATCGTTATCGCCCACTTTGATTTCAGTGGTGGCTACGGCATCGTTTTCGTTGATGACCGGCACAATATTCTGATCGAGTAAGGCACGCAGCATATCACGGGCGTTCAGAAAACGCTCGCGATCCTCCAAGTCAGCACGGGTCAGTAACATCTGCCCGATGTTGAGGCCGTAAATTGAGAACAGCTGCTCCCAAAGCTGGATCAGGCATGTTTGCCCCACCGCGGCCAGCAGTTGTTTCGACGCCATCGTGGGAGGGAGATCGGGGTAGCCCAAGTGTTCACGACCGGCAGCAATAGCACCGGACGTTACGATCACCATACGGTGGCCGGCTTGCTGCATCTGTGCACACTGTCGGACGAGCTCCACCATGTGTGCGCGGTTCAACTTCCGTGAACCGCCTGTCAGCACACTGGTACCCAATTTCACAACGATGGTTTGACAACTGCTCATGGGATAATGCCTGAATCCTGCTTTGGCTGAAAAAAAGTGAATCTTTGTTGTAGCAGCTTGCAGCGGCGCTGCCAACTGACTGCACAAAAATTTTCACGATTCAGCACGCCGTTGCAGGTTCAGGCCGCCGTATTGAGATCTATGCCACATACGCCGGGCGCAGGCTGCAGTTCAATCTCCAAACTGTGTAGTAATTGGCGTAATCGCGGATAGAACACCCGTAGGGTATTGTGAACTTCATCAGCAATGGTTTTATCCGGTAACGGTTTTTCCAACCAATCACCGTTCTTATCGTAAAAACCAAAGCGATACTGATAGGTTAGCGCCTGACGATCCGCATCAGCCTGTAACTCCAGCCACCAGCCCCAAAACTCTCGTTTTTCGGTGGGTAGACGTGGATTGGCGCAAACGGCCAGACAATCGAAGAAAAACTGCTGCTCCAGACACTGGCTTTCACGCAGGTAAGGGCCAAGAGCAGTCAGTTTTCTGATCAGCTTAGAGCGGGGTTGCCCGAGAACCAGCATATGCACCTCCTTGGTGATTTGCCTATTCTTGCAGCAAATACCGGAGAGCTGGCAAGCTGTTTTATATTAGTTTTTGTTCTATCCAATCAGCAATCTGTTCCATAGCCCGTTGGAAGCCGGTTGGCAGAGGGCTGGACGGAATTTTTAAGCGTCGTCCTTCTACCGAAGACATCGCGATAAAGCGGTTTTCTTCTTCTGGGCAGAACGGATCGCCCTCAATTCCCGCCGCCAATACCGGCACCTGACAACGACGCCCCAATAGCCCTTGGTTTTTCAGCGAGTAACTTTGCAGTTCGGCGCGCAATAACCCTTCCGCCGAGGCATCGATGCCCAAGCGGCTCGCCAGCATATCCACATACATCTGCGGCACTTGGTCAAACTGACGTGGGCTACACAGCAGATGGTGCACCACGGCGCCCAGACAAGCGACGCCACGCAAACGCTGCGGCTCTAAAAACGCCAGTCGGAGCGCGGCATTGGCACCAAACCGGATCCCTAAAATCACCACTTTATGATGATCGACCCACGGCTCTTGCTCCAGATGGTGCAGCAATACCTGATGCAAACAGCTGGTGTCTTGGGTTAGCGTCCAGCGTGAAGACGCACCGACCGATGGCATATCCATGGTCACCATGGCAATACCACGTGGGGCCAGATATTCGCGGAACAAGCGATACGAGTCGCTATGCAGGCTATCAAGACCACCACACAGCATCACGACCGGATAAGGGCCTTCATCGCCCGGCAGGTGTAAATATGCCTGCAACGGGTGTCCTTCATGGCGCAATGACAGTTCGCGTACCTTGTAACCCAAGCAATGCGCCGCTTCTTTGTAAGCGCGGTTAGCCAGCACTTCGACTTGCTCGGCCAAATGGTCACCGCGCAGATGCGGATAACTGGCCACGCTGTAATGCAATGCAGCCTGTAGCCAATGTTCACCGGCCTGCGCCTGATCGCCTGCATCCAGCGCTTTTTGCTGCCACTGCATGGCCTGATTGGCCCATTCGTAAATCCAGTTACCACTGCGATAGCCAATCACGGTATCGAGCAAATGAGGCTGAGTGCGCTCTGCATCGCTAACCGCAATGCGCGCCAGTGTGGCTTCTAAATCAATAGGATTGATACCGCGCCAAATCCATTGCGGACGGTTCAAGACCCGATACCAGCTAGGCTCAGTTCGACCATCTAAAGAGGAGTTAATTTGTGGATTGGCAATACGCGGTTGGCGACGGGCTATCGTCGAGGTTTCCTGCTGATTAACCTGCGGCTTAAACAGACTTTGCGAGCGGTTGATAGGTTCACTCATTGACGTACAACACTCCTGTCATCCGATGATGTTGTCGAGTTTACGCCACAGCATAAGAAAACGCCCCACAAGATGCGAGGCGTTTAGTCAATATTTAGTCACGTCCGGCAACTGGCGGGACAAAAGTGATACCCATATCCCACGGCTGTTCAATCCAAGTGTCTTGTGGAATATCAATCACATAGTCATCAACCAGTGGGCGACCGGCCGGCTTAGCGAACATTGTCACAAAGTGCGCTTTCGGATACATCTCGCGCAGCACCTTAGCGGTACCACCGGTATCCACCAGATCGTCAACCAGCAGGAAGCCTTCGCCATCCCCTTCAGCACGCTTAAGCACCGTCAGGGCGCGCTGATGATCGTGGTCATAGCTAGAGATACACACGGTATCTACATGACGAATGCCCAGTTCACGAGCCAGCAAGGCTGCCGGTACCAGACCACCGCGGCTAACCGCGATAATGCCTTTCCACTGCTCGGCTGGCAGCAAACGGTGAGCCAATTTACGGGCGTGGATCTGCAGCATGTCCCAGCTGACGATATATTTTTCTGTCATGGCGATAACCCCGATCGCAACCCGTACTCAGCGGCATTGCGTTTCAATTTTGTTGGACGTAACACGTTATCAAGAATAAAAACGATTTCAGTAGAATGCCAGATAACCCGACAGCCTAGTGAAATCGGTCTTGGTATGCATGCAGTGGCAAACGTTTGCCAATTTACCTAAAAAAGAGCCAAAAACTGTTGGGGCGCGATTATAGAGACAACACCAGACAAAAACCAGTGATTCAGGCAGAGAATCTGCGATATATGCAATCTTTTGAAGGATTGTGCGGCCAACTGCTGCTTTTTACAGCACTGGTAAATTGCAGGCAAAAAAAACCACCTTCGCTGGAAGGTGGTAAAAATACCTAGGAATCAGGTGTGGGCCATCATAATTCACTGATAGACCAATAGGGATGAACAAAATCGTTCAATGTTGCCATCATTACCGGGCAGTGAAACCGGTAATCAGAAAATTCGGTAGCCGAACTCGCGTGGATAAACAAACTGTTGTCCGGTATAGACACCACGACGGTTCCAGAACAAATCGCAATAAATACCTTGCATAAATCACCTCATTAACAAGTGTTACTAAAGACCAATGCGGCGCCTTTAACTTGTTCTCAGTTCCTTGGAGGCGTGAGACACGGGCTTAATCCTTAAGCTTTCTAAAGTTGCGTTGCATGTTGTTGTGTTGCTTTTCTCAACGCTCAAAATAATACCACTTCGGAATTTAATTACAAGAAAAAGTGATATGAATCACGCAAAAACCTTTCAGCACTAAAATACCCCTTCATTCTTGATCTAAAAATTACAGATAGAGCGCAACAATTCAGCGTTTGCAACTCATTGTCTTATCAGTGAAATGGCATGTGCCGCGTGGGTCACCTCTTTTACGGCCTGTCATGTGGGTAAAATCTATCGCAGAAAACGGCAGATCATTTTTTGCTTCTGCAACGGCAGTGGTATGCTGTGACTCATAAACCTGCATTTGCCAAATAACACGCTGTTTTATTTGACAACGTAGTTATAAATAGCGCAGGGTTGATTCCACTATTACTGACAATACGGGGCCACACAGCAGTATCCCTTCATTGCTGTTTTGTCAGGCACCCGAAAGGAGTTCACGCCGTGTCTCAATTGGGCCATCTGTCACCACAACCTTTGTGGCAATTTTTCGAAAAGATCTGCTCTATTCCACACCCATCGCATCACGAAGAAGCGCTGGCACACTACATTGTGGAGTGGGCGCGTAGCCAAAATCTGCACGTTGAGCGTGATCAGGTCGGCAACATTCTGATCCGTAAGCCAGCAACGCCAGGCATGGAAAACCGTAAACCGGTGGTGCTGCAAGCACATTTGGACATGGTGCCGCAAAAGAACAACGACACTGAGCATGACTTCACCCGTGATCCGATCCGTCCTTATATTGATGGTGAGTGGGTTAAAGCCCAAGGCACTACACTGGGCGCGGACAACGGTATCGGTATGGCTTCTGCGCTGGCGGTGGTCGCATCGTCTGATCTGGAGCACGGCCCACTGGAAGTACTGCTGACGATCGATGAAGAAAGCGGAATGACCGGTGCATTTGGTCTGCAACCAAACTGGCTGCAAGGCGAAATCCTGATCAACACCGACTCGGAAGAAGAAGGTGAGATTTACATGGGTTGCGCCGGTGGTATCGATGCCACTTTGACCCTGCCAGTGAGCCGCGAAGCAACACCTGCTGACATGCACGCCTTCACCCTGACCGTAAAAGGTCTGAAAGGCGGCCACTCCGGCGGTGATATCCACCTGTATCTGGGCAACGCTAACAAGATGCTGGGCCGTTTCCTGTTCGGTCACGCTGAAGAGCTGGGTCTGCGTCTGTCTGACATTCACGGTGGTACCCTGCGTAACGCAATTCCTCGTGAAGGTGCTGCGACCTTTGTGCTGCCACAAGACAACGTAGAGCGTCTGCAAGCACTGGTAAGCAAGTTCACTGAAATTCAGAAAAACGAGCTGGGCGCGATCGAGCCAAACCTGACTATCCTGCTGGATAACGCCGCGCAACCGGCTCAAGTTTTCGCCCACGATGCACAGCAACGTCTGCTGGCGCTGCTGCACAGCTGCCCTAACGGCGTAATGCGCATGAGCGATGCCGTGCCGGGCGTGGTGGAAACCTCGTTGAACGTCGGTGTTGTTACTACCTCTGACAGCGAAGTGAAAATTGTCTGCCTGATCCGTTCTCTGATCGACAGCGGCCGTTGTGGCGTGCAAAACATGCTCAAAGCGCTGGCTCAATTGGCGGGCGCAAACGCTGAGTTCACCGGCGGCTACCCAGGCTGGAAACCAGACAACAGCTCACCAATCATGCAAGTGGTGCGTGAAACCTACCAAGACATGTTCGGCAAAACCCCGAACATCATGGTGATCCACGCCGGTCTGGAGTGTGGCCTGTTTAAAGAGCCATACCCACAGATGGACATGGTGTCTGTCGGCCCAACCATTCGTGGCCCACACTCACCAGATGAGCGCGTACACATTGCTAGCGTCGATAAATACTGGCAATTGCTGACCATGCTGCTGAAAAACATTCCTGCGCGTGGTTAATCGCCGGTAAGCCTATCTGGCCGATTATCCATGACAAAAGGGTTGTCCATAGGGACAACCCTTTTTTATGCCGCTAATTTATTTCGCGAAGTACGTGATGCGCAGTCTGCCACTAGCTCCACGGCAAAGCCAATTGCCGAATCAATTGTGGGTCAAGCAAGGTTACATGTAAGCCGACTAAACGCACCCCACGCCCTTCGCAGCGCTGCCAAACCGACTCGGCCAGTTGCAACAAATCATCGAGGCACAATACCGGATAGACATGCTCTTGGGTGGTGAGCTGAAAATCGGAAAACTTAAGCTTCACCCCTTGCCGCGCAATCGCCAAAGACGGACTCACCCGCTGCAAGCGACGCTCTAATTCGGGATACAACTCCGTCACCAACCGGCGGCACTCATCGAGCGAGTTAATATCTTCGGCTAAGGTGCGCTCTACCCCAACCGATTTGCGCTGCCGATCAGGGTTAACTTCCCGCTCATCAATCCCCTGACTGCGTTGCCACAGCATATGGCCTTGCTTGCCAAACTTGTCGGCTAACGTTTTCAGCTCCACACGATGAACATCGGCGCAAGTATACAGACCCATATCAGCCAGTTTTTGCGCCGAGACTTTGCCAATACCGGGGATTTTATTGAGCGGCAATGCGGCGACAAAATCCGGCATTTGCTCTGGGCGAATCACATACAGCCCATCGGGCTTATTCATGTCGGAGGCGATTTTGGCCAAAAACTTTACCGGCGCAACACCCGCGGAAGCTGTGAGTTGTAACTCTTCGCGGATAGCACGCCGGATATCCTCGGCAATCCAGGTCGCCGAGCCGTGGAATAAGCTGCACTCGGTGACATCTAAATAGGCTTCATCCAATGACAGAGGTTCAATACGCGGGGTATAGCGGCGGAAAATGGCATGTAGCTGTTGTGAAACCCGTTTGTACACATCCATCCGCCCAGGTAATAGCGTCAGATGCGGACACAGCTTAAAGGCTTGCGCGGTAGGCATGGCACTGTGCACACCAAAACGGCGCGCCACATAATTACAGGTGCTGATCACCCCGCGCCGCTCACTTCGCCCGCCGATAGCCAACGGTACATGGCGCAATTTGGGGTTGTCGCGCATTTCGACTGCTGCATAAAAGCAGTCCATATCAATATGAATAATCTTCCGCATACCCGCCTCGCATCACTGTATAAATATACATGCAGTGATAGCTGAATGACAATCCAGCAGGCAGAAAAAAGCCCCTGTCGTGACAGGGGCCAATATCAGTACCATCGAGCATCACTCCCGCGTTTACGCGCAGTTCACACAACGCGGGTGAGAGCAGGCAAATAGTGCGAGCAAGCATCAGATGATGCGATTTTCCTGCAGCTTGGCCAAACGGGCCTCTTCCGCCATTTTAGCTTTACGCTTATCGCACGGCTCAGGGCAGTTACAGACCTTTTCCAGACCTAAGCTGGCAATTCCGCCACAGCTGCCATGAATGCTTTTCTTCTGCACAATATAGCCAATTGCCATACCGGCAATGACCAACACAAATACCGCAAACGTAGCAATAAATACGGTCATCGAAGCTCCTTACGGTTGCTTTTGCAGATAGGGTTTAAACGCCTCGGTGGCCACTTCTTTGAAGCCATCGGCAGTTTTGATGATCATAAAAGCCGCAATGTTGTGAGCGTTAGCCACTTTGAGCGCTTCTTCCTCGCCCAAGACATTCAGACCGGTCGACAGACCATCAGCTTCCATACACGTTGGTGCCAGCACGGTGATAGACACCATCTTGTGCTGAATCGGCTCGCCAGTGCGCGGGTCAATGGTGTGCGAATAACGCTTCCCATCTTGCTCGAAATAATTGCGGTAATCGCCAGAGGTGGCAATCGCCATATTTCCCGGCGCGATAATTTCCTGCGCGGTTTGGTCTACACCCGCAACCGGCTTTTCAATGGCGATACGCCACGGGTTGCCCTGCGCGTTATGACCGTGCAGACGCACTTCGCCGCCAATCTCCACCATGTAGTTTTGGATCCCAAGCGACGCTAAATACTCGGCCACCTGATCGACACCAAACCCTTTGGCAATCGATGACAAATCGACATACAGCTCAGGGATCGCTTTCACCAACGCATCGCCCTGTACCGACAAATGACGGATACCGACGCGCGCTTTGCGCTCCGCCAGCGCTTCAGGTGTTGGCACTTTGTCTGGGCGACCTTCTGGACCAAAGCCCCACAGGTTCACCAGCGGCCCTACTGTCACATCCAGTGCACCGTGTGTCACTTGATTGATGCGCAGTGCTTCACGCACCACTTTGGCAGTATCGGCCGACACGGCAAATGGCGTGTTAACGGCGGTACTGCTGTTAAAACGGCTCAGCTCGGATTTCGGTCGATAGGTCGACATCTGGTCATTGACCAATTCAAGACGCTTATCGATTTCGGTTTTCACCTGCTCCGGCGCTGGCAAATTATCTTGGTTAATGTACTTGATGGAGTAATAGGTCCCCATCGTTTGGCCTTGCAGGGCAATCTGTTCGTTTGACGAACTGTCATTACACCCACTTAGAAAAAAGGCCAGCCCGACCAGGGCTAGCCATTGCTTAGTTTTTACAAACATGCGGGATATCAACCACCAAAGTCATCCAGCAGAATGTTTTCATCTTCAACGCCCAGATCTTTGAGCATCTTAATGACCGCGGCGTTCATCATTGGAGGACCACACATGTAGAATTCGCAGTCTTCCGGCGCCTCGTGATCACGCAGATAGTTCTCGTAAATCACGTTGTGGATGAAGCCGGTGTAACCGGTCCAGTTGTCTTCCGGTAACGGATCAGACAACGCCACATTCCACGTAAAGTTCGGGTTCTCAGCTGCCAGCATATCGAAATCTTCTACATAGAACATTTCGCGCTTAGAACGAGCACCATACCAGAAGCTCATCTTACGCTTGGAGTGCAGACGCTTCAACTGGTCGAAAATGTGGGAACGCATTGGCGCCATACCCGCACCACCACCGATGAACACCATTTCGTTGTCGGTGTCTTTGGCGAAGAACTCACCAAATGGACCAGAAATGGTCACCTTGTCACCCTTCTTCAGAGACCAGATGAAAGAAGACATCTGACCTGGAGGGGCATCTGGGTTGCTTGGTGGCGGCGTAGCGATACGCACGTTCAGCATAATGATGCTCTTCTCTTCCGGATAGCTCGCCATGGAGTATGCACGGATGATTGGCTCATTAACCACTGACTCATAACGGAACAGGTTGTACTTGTCCCAATCTTCACGATATTCCTCAGGAACATCGAAGTCAGAGTATTTAATGTGGTGCGCTGGCGCTTCGATCTGGATATAACCACCGGCACGGAATGGCACTTCTTCGCCTTCCGGAATAGCCAGTACCAGCTCTTTGATGAAGGTGGCAACGTTATCGTTAGAGATAACTTCACATTCCCACTTCTTCACGCCGAAGATCTCTTCTGGCAGCTCGATCTTCATGTTTTCTTTCACGTTCACCTGGCAAGCCAGACGGCAACCTTCTGCCGCTTCGCGCTTGGTGATGTGAGACAGTTCGGTCGGCAGTACATCACCGCCGCCTTCCAGCACTTTGGCATGGCACTGACCACAAGAGCCACCGCCACCACAGGCTGAAGAAACGAAAATCCCGTTGGCTGCCAAAGCACCCAGCAGCTTACCGCCAGCCTGAGTCGTGATGGTCAGGTTAGGATCGCCGTTGATTTCAATCGTAATGTCACCGGAACTTACCAGCTTGGATTTGGCAAACAGAATTACCAAAACCAATGCCAGCAGGATCAGGGTGAACATTACTACGCCAAGAATAATTTCCATTGAATGTTCCTATACGCCCTGATTACAACTGGATACCGGAGAAGGACATGAAGCCCAGCGCCATCAGACCTACAGTGATAAAGGTAATACCCAGACCACGCAGACCTTTCGGCACGTCGGAATACTTCATCTTCTCACGCAGACCGGCCAGAGCCACAATAGCCAGCATCCAACCGATACCGGAGCCGATACCGTATACGATGGATTCGCTGAAGTTGTAGTCACGCTGCACCATGAAAGATACGCCACCGAAGATCGCACAGTTTACGGTGATCAGCGGCAGGAAGATGCCCAGCGCGTTGTACAGTGGTGGGAAGAACTTATCCAGCACCATTTCCAAGATCTGTACCAGAGCTGCGATTACACCGATAAAGGTGATGAAGCTCAGGAAGCTCAGATCAACGCCAGCAACCAGTGCGCCGTCTTTCAGGATCAGGTTGAACACCAGGTTGTTAACTGGAACAGCAATACCCAGAACGACGGTTACTGCGATACCCAGACCAAACGAGGTCGCCACTTTCTTGGACACTGCCAGGAAAGTACACATCCCCAGGAAGAAGCCCAGCGCCATATTTTCAATGAAAATAGAGCGGACAAACAGACTGATATAATGTTCCATCTGCCGTTAATCCTTCTCGTTTTGTTCAGGCTTGTAAGTACGGATAGCCCAAATCAGACCACCAATGATAAAGAATGCGCTTGGTGCCAGCAGGAACAGACCGTTGCTCTGATACCAGCCACCATCCTGTACCAGAGGCAGAATGGACACGCCGAACAGTTTGCCGGAGCCGATCAGTTCACGCAGGAACGCAACGGCCAGCAGGATCGCACCGTAGCCCAGACCGTTACCGATACCGTCCAAGAAGCTCTCTTTTGGAGGCGACTTCATGGCATAGGCCTCCGCACGGCCCATTACGATACAGTTGGTGATGATCAAACCCACGAATACCGACAGCTGCTTGGAGATCTCATAGGCATACGCCTTCAGCACCTGGTCTACCACGATTACCAGCGAGGCGATGATCGCCATCTGCACGATAATACGTACACTGTTCGGAATATGGTTACGAATCAGTGAGATAAACAAGTTGGAGAACGCGGTTACCACAGTTACCGCCAGCGTCATTACAAACGCGGTTTCCATCTTGGTGGTCACGGCCAGTGCCGAACAGATACCCAGAATCTGCAGTGCAATCGGGTTGTTATCCAGTACCGGGCCGACCAACAGTTTTTTCATTTCTTTACGATCAACCATTGTTCAACTCTCCAGCACGCACCTTGGCCAGGAATGGACCAAAGCCATTCTCGCTCAGCCAGTAGTCAAAGGTGTTCTGTACGCCGTTACCGGTCAGAGTTGCACCTGACAGACCATCGATCGCATACGGATCGTTTGGCAGTGCGGTTCCTTTCACGATATGAATTGCCGGCTTACCGTCGACATCAAACAGCTTCTTGCCAACCCACAGCTTACGCCAGTTCGGGTTTTCAATTTCGCCGCCCAGACCCGGGGTTTCACCCTGATCGTAGTAAGTGATGCCTTTTACGGTGTTGCCATCAATGTCTACCGCCAGGAAGGCGTACATCATGGACCACAGACCGGTACCGTGTACTGGCAGGATCACTTGCGTTACCTTGCCTTCGGTATCACGTACCAGATACACCGCCGACACTTTCGCGCGACGCTTGATCTTCGCTACGTCCTGATCAGCTGGGATGCTGATGCTCAGTGCCGGGTCTTTGTCCGCAGCACGCTGGTCGTAGTGAGTGGCATCACCTTCAACGAAGTTACCGGTCGCCAGATCCACCAGACGTGGTTCGATGAACTTGCTGAATGTCTCTTTAACATTGACATTCGGCTGCAATAAGCCCGCAACAGACAGAATGTTACGCTGCTTATCCAGCTGCTTTTGTTCAATCTGGGTAGACTTCAGACCCACCGCAGCACCGGCTACGATGATAGAGCACACCAGACTGAGGGAAATTACCACCAGCAGCGTTTTGGCGATGCTATCGTTACTCTTAGCCATTACGCGCATTCCTCCGCTTGATGTTTGCCTGTACCACCAGATAGTCGAAAATCGGGGCAAACAGGTTAGCAAACAGAATTGCCAGCATCATACCTTCCGGATACGCCGGGTTAACCACACGAACCAGTACTGCCATCACGCCGATCAGCGCACCGTACCACCACTTACCTTTATTGGTAAAAGAGGCCGATACTGGGTCAGTCGCCATGAACGCCATACCGAACGCAAAACCACCCAGCACCAGATGCCAGTACCAAGGCATGGCAAACATCGGGTTAGTTGCAGAGCCGATCAGGTTAAACAGCGTGGAGGTCACCACCATACCGATCATGACACCGGCAATGATGCGCCAAGAGGCAACACGGATGTACACCAGGAATGCCGCACCCAGCAGGATCATCAGGGTAGACACTTCACCGATGGAGCCTGGAATGTTACCCAGGAACGCGTCGAACCACGTGATTGCTTGACCGGTTGCATTGTGCACCAGACCTGCTTGACCTTGAGTTGCCCACTGGGACAGCGCGGTCGCACCAGAGAAACCGTCAGCAGCGGTCCATACCAGATCGCCGGAGATTTGTGCTGGGTAAGCAAAGAACAGGAATGCACGACCAGCCAGAGCAGGGTTCAGGAAGTTACGGCCAGTACCACCAAAGATCTCTTTAGCGACCACAACACCGAAACTGATACCCAGCGCGGCTTGCCACAATGGCAGAGTCGGCGGAACAATCAGGGCAAACAGGATAGAGGTTACGAAGAAACCTTCGTTAACTTCATGGCCGCGCACGATAGCAAACAGCACTTCCCATGTCGCACCTACCGCAAATACCACGGCAAAGATTGGCAGGAAGTAGGTTGCACCCAGCAGCATTTTACTGCCCCAGCCAGCGTCAGCCGCGGTCATCGAACCACCCAGCGCTTCAACCAGAGAGTAGTGCCAGTCACCGGCAACGATCTGAGCCAGTTGCTCAGCACCGTACATATGGTTCAGGGCAATAATGGCCTGTGCACCGGTATTGTACAGACCCCAAAACAGGGCTGGGAATACGGCGATCCACACCATGATCATCATACGCTTAAGGTCTATCCCGTCACGAACGTGGGCAGACGTACGGGTAACAGTACCCGGCGTATAGAAAATGGTAGCCACGGCTTCGTATACGGCATAGAACTTCTCGTACTTGCCGCCTGGCTCGAAATGATGTTCGAGCTTTTCAAGAGCGTGTTTCAAACCCATCTCGATTAACCTTCTTTCTCAATCTTGGTCAGGACATCACGCAAGATTGGGGCATACTCATACTTGCCTGGGCACACAAAGGTACACAGCGCCAAGTCTTCTTCATCCAGTTCCAGACAACCTAATGTCTGAGCACCGTCAGTATCACCCACAATCAGATCACGCAGCAGCAGCGTTGGCAGAATATCCAGCGGCATAACACGCTCATAGCTGCCGATAGGCACCATGGCACGCTCACTGCCCTGAGTTGCGGTAGTAAATTTGAACAGATGCTTCTTAAACAGGTGCGCCAGTGTGGTGCGAGTCAGGGAGTATTTGTTTACGCCCGGCACCAACCAGCCCATAAACTCTTTCTCACGACCTTCCAGCAGCACAGAAATCTGGTTGTGGAAACGACCCAGGAATGCATGGCTGTCAGCAGCGATAGTCCCGTTCAGTACAGAACCGGAAATCACACGGTTTTCACCGTCTTTCAGCTCACCGGCTACCAGCTGCTCGGTGCTGGCACCCAGACGGGTACGGATCAGACGCGGATTGTTCACCTGTGGGCCACCCAGCGCGATCACGCGATCGGTGTACAGCTCACCGGTAGTAAACAGTTTACCGACCGCAATCACGTCCTGATAACCAATATGCCAAACGATCTTGTTCAGGCTAACTGGCTCCAAGAAATGGATGTGCGTGCCCGCCAGACCTGCAGGATGCGGACCGGCAAACTCGGTGATCACCACTTGTGCATCGGTGGTGAATGGGATCTTCGCGCCCGGCGCTTTACACAGGTGCACTTTGCCGTCAGTCAGACGAGTCAGTACATTCAGACCCTGTACGAAAGCATCAGCCTGCTCGTTGATCACCACTTCCGGATTCGCTGCCAATGGATTGGTATCCATCGCCGTAACGAAAATGGCCACTGGCTCACTGTCTACGGCTGGCGCTTTACTGAACGGACGGGTACGGAACGCAGTCCACAGGCCGGACTCGATAAGATTGTCTTTAACTTGCTGACGATCCAGCGTCGTTAATTCGTCTGCACTGTATTGCTTGAAGGTAATTTGTTCGTCACCTTCAACGGCAATCACAACAGATTGCAACACACGCTTGGCACCTCGGTTGATTGCTACAACCTTTCCACTGGCAGGTGCAGTGAATTTCACGCCTGGGTTCTTTTTGTCTTCAAACAGAACCTGGCCTTTTTTCACCACATCCCCTTCATGCACATGCATGGTAGGGCGCATACCAATGTACTCTTCGCCTAGCGTAGCGACTTGGTTGATGGTCGGACCATCATGGATTACTTGCGTCGGCACACCCGCAATAGGGAGATCCAGACCCTTTGTAATTGTAATCATATTCACTTGCACTACTTTATCGGGAAGGAAAGAAAGATTTGTCCGAGCAAGAAACGACATCCTGACGCCTTTACCCGAGCCTGTGGAGAATGTGATTTATCGAACCTGTAGGCAAAAATCGTCCTGTCATTTCGCCGCCGGCTCACCGCCATTCCCGCTGTTAAACTCTTAAAACTTTCGCTACAGCCGTAACAGATGTAAACCCATTACAAGATGCATATTTTAGCATTTTTGTCTTCTTTGATGCCATTCTGAAAGCGGTTCTCTCTGACACAAAGCACACAAAATTGAGGTAAAAACGCAGGCTTAAACGAGCCAATATTCAATAATGTGATCGGTGCCTCACACTCAGAAAAACGTGACGGTTGATTTATTATCACACAAAAAATAAAAACCGAAACATTTGGCAACACCAACTGCACCACATGTCATTAACACAAATAAAAAAACCGGGTCACCCCGGTTTTGTGGTTAATTATCTGTTTACATCAGGGTTACTGTGCTACTTAGCGCTTATTGCCACCCAGACACTGCGGTGAATCAGGGAAATCGCCCTGAATCGCGGCCCACTCTTCCGGCGTGTAAGTATGCAGCGCCAATGCATGAATATGATGCGCAAGTTCCTCAGCTAACGCGGCGTTTACCGCGCGATGGCGCGCTAACAGACGCTGCCCACAAAACGCATCACTCACCAGTACGACTTTGAAATGACTTTCCGAACCAGCCGGTACATTGTGGCGATGGCTTTCATTAATGACGTCCAGATGCAACGGCGCAAAGGCGGCCTGCAACTTAGCGATGATCTGTTCTTGTATCATAGACTTCCCTCTATTGATGACCGTGCACGTGCCGCTTCTTTATTATCCGATATGCTGCGAGATGCTTATTGACCAAGGCTATATCTGCTCCCTGGCCAACCACGGCAATACGCTAAAGCGGCATGCTAATACTTTATTGTTTTTAAGCGTTTTTTTTGTTGACCCATTGTAGTAGATTCGTTCTATTGCGCCAAATTATCTCCCTTCTAGTATCAAAGGAGCCAGCACACCGATGGATCCGGTTGTTTTATTCTTCCTGCTCGGGCTGCTGGCCGGTTTAGCCCGCTCAGACTTAAAATTGCCCCCGTCTTTATACGATACGCTGTCCGTATTTTTGCTGCTGGCGATCGGCATTAAAGGTGGGCTAGAGCTAGCCAAGCAACCCCTGTTGCAGGTGTTACCGCAAACCTTGTGGGTACTGCTGATGGGCGTGGTGATCCCGCTGCTGGTTTATCCTTTACTGCGTTTCGCGGCCCTCCCCCGCCCCGATGCAGCCAGCTTGGCGGCGCACTATGGTTCGGTATCAGTGGTGACTTTCGCCGTTGGGGTGGCGTTTTTAAGCCGCCATCAGATTGCCTATGAATCACAAACCACGCTGTTCTTGGTGTTGCTGGAAATGCCTGCGCTGGTGATTGGGGTGATCTTGGCACGCCGCGGCAGCCGCGATGACGAAAAACCGCGAGGTCATGGCTGGGGGAAATTGCTGCATGAGGTGCTATTAGGCAAAAGTATCGTACTGTTGCTCGGCGGGATGCTCATCGGTGTGCTCGCGGGCCCCGAGGGGATCAAGCCACTGGACAAACTCTATATCGATTTGTTCAAACCGGTGCTGACGTTGTTCTTATTAGAGATGGGTCTGGTGGTGGCGGGCAAATTCAGTTCACTGCGCCAACATGGTCTCACACTACTCTTAATGGGATTGGGGCTACCGGTACTGCTGAGCTGGGTGGGGATTGGCTTTGCCCTGCTGATGGGATTATCTGTCGGCGGCATGACCTTAATGGCACTGCTCGCCGCCTCGGCCAGCTATATCGCCGCCCCTGCCGCCATGCGGATGGCTATCCCGCAGGCTAATCCGGCCATTTCACTGGGCGCGGCTTTGGGGATCACGTTCCCGTTTAACGTACTGCTGGGCGTTCCGCTGTATTACCAATTTGCCCAGTGGACGGCGTAGGCCCGCACGGTAGTATTTCGGATGAGCAATCTGTACCTGATGGCATAAGCCTGATGAAAGGCATCGGATGGAATGATGCAATCAGCGCTACCTCCATACGCTATCCCCATATAAGCTGCACCCATATACGCCCATATACGCCCATATAAAAGGAGTACACATGCAGTTTCATACCCGCACCTTGCTGACCATCGTGACCGAAGCCATCTTGGAAAACGATCTGGTCGATCTGTTTAACCGCCGCCAGATCCGCGGGTGGACCATTGTGGCGGCGCGTGGCAAAGGCGATCACGGCGAAAAACGCGGCAGCTTTGATGCCAACGAGAACATTCAGCTTGAATTGCTCACCACTACCGCTACCGCAGAAGCGCTGGCCACGGAGATCATGCAAGAGTTCGGGCAAGATTACGCCTTGGTACAGTGGCTATCTGAGGTACGCGTGTTACGCGCCGACAAGTTCTAACGTGTCTGGTGCGCGTGCTATATCTTCCGATTTTTTACGCCCTTTACATTGCGCAAATTACGGCGCACCTCGCCCATCAGATGACACGCGTTTCATGGTAAGAGTGAAACTGGCCGCAGACCGTCATGCGACTTGCGACTGGAGCGGAAAATATTGCCGTTTTGCTCTTTTACCCCGATCGCGGGTTGTTTATTATGCTGCCTCTTAAAGCATCAACGTCTCGACACGTTTATATAAAGTTTTTAGGCTAAAGGATTGTGCGCACAATGAAAAAATTTCTCCTGCCATTACTGGCCGTCCTGTCTCTGGCCGGCTGTGTCAGCCAACCTAGCAATACCGTTGCCGTCAATCCACCGATTGCGTTGCCACACCAAGACCCAACCCTGATGGGTGCTACGATTGCCATCAGCAGCTCGGATCAACGTCCACAGCCTTACGTGGCGATGGTACGCCGTGGCGAAGGTAAACCTGAGCCGCTGTACGCATCCCGCGACCTGCGTTTTTTGATGCAAGAAGTGCTGGAAAAGCAGATGCAAAAACGCGGCTACATGCTGGGTACCACCGGTCAAGCCACGCTGGAAATTATCCCCATTGAAATCTATGCCGATGTGACCGAAGGCAATCTGCGCCACAACATCACCACTAAAGCCAAAATTCGCGTGATCACGCGTACGCCAAAAGGTGAGATGGTGAAAGAGTACCGCGCAACCTATAACGTTCAAGGGCCGTTAGGGGCGAAGAACGAAGACATCAGCAAAGCGCTGAACGAAGTACTGAAATCTGTGATCAGCGATATGGCGCAGGATGACAGTATCAATACCTATATCCGTCAGAACAGCTGATAGGAGCCATGATGCGTCGTTTAATGTCTATTGCTGCCACCTTGCTCGTGTGCTGGAGCAGCGCGCTGTTCGCCGCGCCTGCAGCGCCAGTGGTAACTCTGCAAACTTCACAAGGTGAGATTGCGATTGAGCTCGATCCGCAAGCCGCACCGCAAACTGTCGCCAATTTCCTGCGCTATGTGGATGACGGCAGCTATGTCGGCACGCAGTTTCATCGCGTAATCCCAGGCTTTGTGGTGCAAGGAGGCGGACTGGATGCCGATCTGCGCCCACGCCCTGAGTATGCGCCGGTGAAAAATGAATCAGCCAATGGCTTATCCAACCGTTATGGCAGTATCGCCATGGCGCGCACCTCCGATCCAGATTCAGCCACCCGCCAGTTCTATATCAACATCAGCAACAACACCATGCTGGATAACACCCCAGGCCGTCCGGGTTATGCGGTGTTTGGCAAAGTGATCCGCGGGATGGATGTGGTCGAGAAAATGGCTGCCGTTCCAACGCGCAATGCCGGCGGGATGGCCGATGTGCCGGTCACGCCAATTGTGATTGAAAAAGTCAGCGTGACGCGCTAAACCTGTCAGCAGAAGGTCAGTATTGAGGCTGTCCTTCTGCTGTATTGTTTTTCTGTCGCGCGACAACACAACAGATATAACAAAGATAAATATAACAAAGATAAAGGAGCGAACCATGCCAGCCTCTGCCGCCGAATTTGTCGCCCTGTATCAAGACGCTCTGGCCGAACACCTGCGCCTGATTTTACATGGCACGCCGCAGCCAGAGACATTGCAATTGCTGCGCGACGAGATCCTGCACCACTGGTGGGGACGCGAGCTTACCGACGACACCCCGTTATCCCCCACCGAACATGCCTTCTGGTATACCTTAGCGTTACTCGAATCGACCCCACTGCATGAACTACGCGGCAATCGTTTTTTACGTCAGCGCCTGCATACCTGCCAAGCCTTACTCAATCAGCATCCGACCAGTACCGGTGTTTTTATTCGTGGTACGCGTCCGTAAATCAAAGCTCGGCTGACTCAACACCATGCCGCGCAATCAAGCCCCATTTAACCGCTAGAGGGCGTGGTTTATCGCTACTCTCCGTATGGTTTGCCCTATCTGACGGATGCATCCGCCGCCCCTACCTGATAGCATCGTGGCTGTTTTGAATTTCACACGGAGTAACAGGCGCATGCGAGCCTCTCCTTCAAGTCTGCGAAGCACCCTTCGCAGTTACGCTGACATCCGGCTGTGGTGGATTTTTCTGCTGGGATGCGCCAGTGGTTTTCCCTGGGTGCTGATCGGCTCCAGTATGAGCGGCTGGCTGAAAGATGCCGGTATCTCCCGCGCCACCATCGGTTTCTTTGGTTCGATTTTTATCGTCTACGCCATCCACTTTATCTGGGCACCGTTGATTGACCGAGTGCGCCTGCCGTGGCTGCATGCCCGTTTAGGTCAACGCCGCAGCTGGATTGTGTTAATGCAGATTTTCATCCTGCTGGCGACGGTGGCGGTTGGCTTTACCAATCCGGCCGATTCACTGCTGTGGACAACATTGCTGGCCTTTACCATCGCGGTGGCCTCTTCCACGCAAGATATCGCCATTGATGGCTACCGGATTGATATTCTGTCGCAAGACAAAGAAATGCTACCGCAAGGCTCGGCAATGGCGGTGATCGGTTGGTGGACTGGCTATTCACTACCTGGCTATCTGGCATTTCACTTTGCCGATCAATACGGCTGGCAACACGTATTTTTAGGCATGGGCGCCATCAGCGCCTGCTGGCTGCTGGGGGTTTTAGTGATCCGTGAACCCCAAACCGGGCGTGATGAATTACAAGCCGAAGCCGAAGCCCACTACTCGCGCTATTTGCATAACAGTAAGCTAGTCACTTGGCTGGCAGTCACCGTGGTAGAGCCGTTTGCCGAGTTTTTCCGCCGTAACGGCGCATCATTGGCGCTGTCTATCTTAAGCTTTGTGTTCTTGTTCAAGATTGGTGAAGCCTTTTTAGGCCGCATGTCGATCACTTTTTATAAAGAGATCGGCTTTAGCAACCAGCAAATTGCCGAGTATTCCAAGCTGATTGGCTGGTTTGCCACCGTGGTGTTTACCCTGATGGGTAGCATGCTGAACGTGCGGTTCGGGATTGTGCGCGGACTGCTGATTGGCGGAATTGCCATGGCCGGCAGTAACCTGATGTTTGCATGGATTGCCAGTGTCGGACCGAATGAGCATCTGTTTGCCGCCACCATTATCGTGGATAACTTTACCACCGCCTTTTCCTCGGTAGCGTTTGTCTCGTTCTTAAGCTGGCTCAGTGGACGCGCCTTCTCGGCCACCCAATATGCCTTGCTGTCATCACTGGGGAATCTGGGGCGCACCACGCTCTCGTCGTTTAGCGGACAAATGGTGGACATGTTACACGGCAACTGGACGCTATTTTTCATCTGCACCTCACTGATGGTGGTGCCGGGATTAGTCCTGCTGTTGTATGTAGGCAAACGATTTTCCGCCCTCACCACCGACCATGGCGCGCCAACGAGTGATTCAAGTCACAAATAACTAAATCGATTGCGCAATATGCTGTAAAATCTGCGAGAGCTCTCACTATGGCACTTCCCCTGAACGGGAAGTGCTTTTATTATGTGCGCCCTGTTGCACCGAGATGTAACACTTTATTTCATTACCCGTTGTCGTTTTCTGAGGTATTCATGTACAAACGTCTTGCCTGTTTATCTGCACTTGCTGCCCTGACCGCTACCTCTGTTCAGGCCGAGCCTATCTACAGTTTTGCTAACGTAAGTGCGAACTACCTCGACTGGAGCAGCCGCACCACCAGCGAAACTGGTAAAAAAGACTTCCCATATCTGGAGCTGGAAGGCGGTGCCGGTTACAACTGGGGTGAAGTGTACGGCTTCTTCGATCTGGAAAACCCAACTCGTGAGTGGGATCGTGATGATGGCCGTAGCATGCGTATCGCAGCTAAAGGCACCGTGCGTTACTACCTGGGCGACTCAGGCTTTAACCTGTACGGCCACTACTACAACACCACCATGAAAGGCTTCTACGAAAATAACCTGATCTACGGTATCGGTTATAACTTCAACGTAGGTCCTGTATGGGCAAAACCATTCCTGGCAGCTAACTACACCAACAACAAATTCTTCGAAGGTAGCAACGGCTACATGTTCGGTTGGGTTCTGGGTTATGACTTCCAAGTAGCTGGCCAGAAGTTCAGCTTCACCAACTGGAACGAATATGAATTTGCCCGTGACGAAGCATACGGCAATGGCGGTAAAGATGGTCTGAACGGCGCAGCCGCTGTTTGGTGGCATCCAACCCCAAGCATCACTACCGGTATCCAGTACCGCTATGCGGACAAAAAACTGGGTAGCGAAGCCTATCAGAACGCGATGGTGTACTCCATCAAGTACAACTTCTGATAACGCTGACGGGTTACAACAAAAAACGGACACCAAGGTGTCCGTTTTTTTATGCGCGTTTTATGTGCCCGCGTTATCGGCGCTCCGTGGATACTGAACACCGCAGCGCGCCGAGAGATGATTATGCGGGCAAAAAAGCGAGATTAGTCGCGGAAGTTATTGAACTGGAATGGCTGACCCAGATCAGCGCCACGTACCAGTGCCATCACCGCTTGCAGATCGTCACGTGACTTACCGGTCACACGAACTTGCTCGCCTTGAATCTGCGCTTGAACCTTCAGCTTGGAGTCTTTAATCAGCTTCACCAGCTTCTTGGCCATGTCAGTTTCGATACCCTGCTTGAGCTTCACTTCTTTACTGAAGGTTTTACCGCTATGCTCACAGCTATCTGGCTCTTCCAGCGCGCCATTTTGGATCTCACGCTTAACCAGCGCACTGCGCAGGATGTCCATCAGCTGCTCAATCTGGAAATCTGACTCGGTCGCAACTTTGATGGTCTGATTTTTTTCGTTCATCTCGATGCTGGCAGTTACGTTACGAAAATCATAACGGCTTTCCAGTGCCTTGTTGGCATTGTTTACCGCGTTACGAACTTCCTGCATATCAATTTCAGAGACAATATCAAAAGAAGGCATGACGACTCTCTCTTCTGTCAACTCAACAATGGCGGGCATAATAGCAGAAAGTCAGGAACGACGGGAAAAGATGATGAAAATTACCGTACTGGGATGTGGTGCCGTCGGCCAGCTATGGCTAGGCTACTTGCAGGCTAAGGGGCATACCGTGCAAGGCTGGCAACGCATCGCCGAGGCAGCGCCGGTGCGCTTTACTCTGCAGCCGCCAAGCAAGCCAGACAGCGCCTCAAGCCAAGAACGCCAGTATCAGGTGCCATGCAATGACCCGCACCATCTGGCCAGCAGTGATTGCTTACTGGTGACGCTCAAAGCTGGCGCCGTTGCGCCAGCACTGTTACCGTTGCTCGACAAGCTCTCAGCAAGCTGCGCGATCGTCTTGCTGCATAACGGCATGGGCAGCTTAAGCGAACCACAACTGGCGCAAATTCAGCAACCGCTGCTACAAGGGATCACCAGCCATGGTGCGCTGCGCTATGCGACCCACAGCGTACGCCATACCGGCTACGGCGAAACCCATCTCGGTGCGCTCAATGCCGCCGGACAAACTCGGCTTGACGCTATTACCGATGCGCTCAATGCGGCGCTCCCGCCCGTCACCGCACATACCGATATCCGGCCACGGCTGTGGCACAAACTGGCGGTGAACTGTGCAATCAATCCACTGACTGCGCTGCAGCAATGTCGAAATGGCGCACTGCTGTCACAGCAAGCCGAGCTGCAGGCCTTATGCGGCGAAACGGCGGCGGTGATGAATGCCGAGGGTATCGCGGTCAGTGCTGAACAACTGCTGGCTGGAGTCAATCAGGTGATTCAGGCGACAGCAGAGAACTTTTCCTCGATGCATCAGGATATTACTCTGCAAAGAGCGAGCGAAATTGACTATATTACTGGATACTTAATTCGTCGGGCGCAAGCACATGGTCTTGCTGTCCCGCATCATCAGGCCCTGTATGCGGCCATCAAACAATTGGAGTCTGCCCATGCCAAACGCTGAACACCGCGCCACGGCACTGGTCTGTATCGCCCCTGGCTCGGAAGAGCTGGAAGCGGTGACCGTCCTCAACCTGCTGGCGCGAGCCGGCATCCGTACTACCTTAGCTAGCGTCGATGGTGATGGCGCACTGCCCGTCACCTGCTCACGAGGAACAACGTTGCTGGCCGATGCTGCGTTAATCGATGTGGCCGATCAGCCGTTCGATATGATTGTCTTACCGGGCGGTCTTGGCGGTGCGGAGTACTTTGCCCGCAGCGAATTGCTGACCGAAAAAGTGCGTCAGATGCATTTGGAAGGCCGTTGGGTGGCCGCTATCTGCGCCACACCCGTGCTGTTTTTACAGGCGCGCGGCCTGTTTGCTGACAGCAACATGACCTGCTATCCCAGCCTGTTGACCGACATCCCCGAAGAGCACCGCATCAATAAGCGCGTGACAGTCGATCCGAGGTTTAATCTGATCACCAGCCAAGGCCCCGCGACCTCGATTGATTTTGCCTTGAAAATCATCGATACCCTGTGCGGTAAAGAAACCGCGGCGCAAGTGGCGGACGAGCTGGTACTGCCGCCGGGCATTTACAATTACGCTGACTAAACCGTCAACCTCGGCATAAGGCCACAAAGCTAAAAAGCTAAAAAGCTAAAAAGCTAAATCCTCGCCATAAAAAAACCACCTAGCGATGCTTATCGTAGGTGGTTTTTTTCACTCGCTTACAAGCTAATTACGGGCGATACACTTTCACGTTCGTGAAGCCTTTCTCGCGCAGATACAGTGCCTGCAGCTTGCTCATCACGCCACGTTCGCAGAACAGCAGATAAGTCTTAGACTGATCCAGCGTATCAAATTGGGTCGACAGCTTGTAGAACGGCATGCAGGTGACGGTCACGCCTTCCAGTACCAGCGGCTTTTCCTCTTCCTCTTCAGGCGAGCGGATATCCAAGATCACTTCGTTAGCACCGAACTCCGCCACGGTTTCCACTTCTGGAATTTGCTCTTTGGCTTGCTCAGCGATATCGCGGATATCCATGTACTGCGCGTTTTCGATCACGTCATCCAAAATGGCGAAGTTGAATTTGCTCTCTTCTTCTTCAATCTTAGATTTCACCGCTTTCACGGTTGGGCTCTTGGAGATCACACCGCAGAACTCAGGCATGGTCTTAGCAAAATCTTCAGTACCGATTTGACGCGCCAGACGGATGATGTGCTCTTTGTCATGGGAGATCAAAGGACGCAAGATCAGGGTGTCAGTCACGTTATCAATCAGACGCAAGTTGGTCAGAGTCTGGCTCGAAACCTGCCCCAGCGCTTCACCGGTCACCAACGCCTGAATGCCGAATTTCTCCGCCACCGCTGATGCCGCGCGCATCATCATGCGCTTTAAGATCACGCCCATCTGGCCGTCTTCAACTTTTTCCAAGATCTCACCGACTACCGGCTCAAAGTTGATGGCACAGAAACGGACTTTGTGCGAAGAGCCAAAACGGTTCCAGATATAATGAGATACTTGCTTCACACCAATCTCGTGCGCCGAGCCGCCCAGATTGAAGAAGCAGTAGTGCACGCGACAACCACGGCGGATCAGCATATAGCTCGATACACCGGAGTCAAAACCACCGGAAACCAGTGACAGCACATCTTCCTGGGTACCGATTGGATAGCCGCCCAAACCTTCATGGCGCGCTTTCACCAAACGCAGACGATCATCTTCCACTTCCAGACGCACGGTCACTTGTGGATTACTCAGGTTTACTGACGCGGTTTCGATATGCTGGTTCAGACCGCCGCCCACATAACGTTCAACGTCTTGTGAGTTGAAGCTCTGCTTACCACGGCGCTTAGCACGCACACAGAACGTTTTGCCTTCCAGCAGTTCACGATTGGCCGCCAGTGTCTTTTCGAAAATATCGTGCAGATCGGTATACACGCACTCTTCGACTTCCAGAATATGGTGGATCCCTGGGGTCTGCGTCAGACCGTCCAACAGACGGGCACGGTTCTCCGCGCTGTCGTTTTTGGAGCGGACTTCAATGTGATCCCAATGACGTACCACAGCCAGCGTTTCATCGTACTTTTTCAGTACGTTACGGATGTTGCCGGTCAAGATCTTGGCAAAGCGCAGTCGTACTGAATCGCTTTTGATCATGATTTCCGGGAAAAGCTTGACGATAAATTTCATATTCTTTCAGTAACACGTGGAGGTTAAGAGGAGTGCGCGAAGGCGCGGATTATACACAATAGCGTAGATGCTGTCTCACTGTTGAGCCATTCTGCGCGCAAGCGATAAAGAAAAACAGCCGTATCGGCAAAGCGAATACGGCTGTCTGACGGAAAAGCGACTCACTCAGAATGACAGCTCACTGGCCGGCGTAGCATCCGCAGCTGGCGCACTATCTGTTACCGCTGTACCTGTTGGCGTTGTTCCTGTTGACGTTGTGGCCTGCGCAGCGGGCTGACTCGCCGGTACCGGCGCTGCCGGTGACAGCGACGTGCTAGACGGAATATCTAATCCGCCAGATTCGGTCGGTTTCCCCTGCAACACCAAAATCTCCACGCGGCGGTTTTTCCGACGATGCTCTTCGCTATCATTAGGGAAACGCGGCTCGCTATCGGCCACCCCGATCACTTCCAAACGCACTGGATTGAAATGCTCGTTTTTCTCCATCTCGATAGCAATCGAGGCCGCACGCTGAGCAGACAAATCCCACGCCGAGCGGAACAAGGTGGTATCCACGTTGCGATCATCGGTATGCCCGATAATGCGAATTTGCCCCGGCACGCTATTAAGCAGCGCCGTAATATCCGCCACGACCGGACGAAATTTCGGCTGCAAAAAGGCTGAACCGGCGGCAAACGCCACGCCTTCATTCATACGGATCAACAGCTGCTGGCCTAACATCTCCAGCTCGACCCCGCCGGTGAGGTTTTCACGCTCCATCATCAGCTTCAAACGCTGATAGACCTCATCCATCGCTTTGGAGGCGGCTTTATTCTCTTCATGCGCCTGCTGCTGTTTTTCCACCTGCACTTTGGCCCCTGAGCGATCAGAATCGCCCGGCTGGAAATACAGCGTTGGCAAAGTCACATCCGCCGTTTGCTGCTGGATCACTTCCACCGGCGTCGGATCAGGACGCCCAGGGCGGTATTCCTGCGCCACCACGCTGGTGCCTTTCGGTATATCTTTCAGCTCCAGACGGTTTTGTACCCCGAACGCGCTACGCACTGAACCGGCGATCTGCTTGTATTTCTCCACATCCATCTCAGAAAACGACAGCAGAAGGACAAAAAAGCATAACAGCAGCGTCATCAGATCGGCGAAGGTGGTCATGTAAGCCGGCGCACCTCCAGTGCGACGGGGAATTTTACGCGGCTCGTCCATCAGGCAGCCTCGTTCATCAATTCACGCTTGGACTCATGCAGGTAGTTCTTCAGTAACGACTCAATCACCCGTGGATTGAGGCCATCTTGGATAGCCAGCACGCCATCGATAATCAGACGGCGATTGAGCGCCTCTTCATCGCGGCGCAGCGCCAGCTTATCGGCAATCGGGTTGGCAATCATGTTGGCAATCAACGCCCCGTACAAGGTGGTGATCAAGGCCACCGCCATCGCCGGTCCAATAGATTTCGGATCGGACATGTTCGCCAGCATCGCCACTAGACCAATCAGGGTACCGATCATCCCCATCGCCGGCGCCACATCGGCAAAGGCGCGGAAAATCTGCTCGCCGCGCTCATGGCGCTCCAGCGTCAGATTCAGATCTTTAGACAACGTCATGCGCACGGTGGCTTGCTCGTGCCCATCCACCAGCATGTCGACCGCTTTGCGCATAAAGGGGTGGTCAATTTCCACCTCTTCCAGCGCCAAGAAGCCGCCCTTACGTGCCGCATCGGCCAGCGCCACCAGCTGCATGATCAAATCATCAGCGCGGGTTGAGCGATAGAAAAAAGCTTTGGTGGCAATTTTGGCCGCGCCCCAGAACTGGCTGAGGGTAAATTTCATCATCACGACAAAAATACTGCCCCCCACCACAATCAGGACGGAAGGAATGTCCACATACACCAGTCCGTTGCCACCCATGATCATGGCATAGATGATAAATGCGAATGAAACAATCAGACCGATAAGTGTTGCCAAATCCACAACTGATTCCTCTTACAAATAAAACGCCGGCAGACAGCAAAAAACGCGCCGCAAACCCCTTTTGTTCTGGGTTTTATGCGAAAAGGGACAATAAAAATGCGTATTTGCGTCCCCATAGCACTGTGTCGGCAGCAAGTGCAAAACATTGACAGCAAAATCAAAAAAAAGCGCTCTATATCGCACACTTCATTTTGCGCCGATTTGACCGGACGGCACGGCTGGGGTAACTTTTGCGGCATTGATTTCCCAAGTTTTTACCTGCTATGGCCAGAGCTGCGAAAAAAACCACCGATTTTGCCTCCACGCTCACTGAATTGGAGCAAATCGTGACCCGTCTGGAAACGGGAGATTTACCGCTGGAAGAGGCGCTGACCGCCTTTGAACGTGGTATTGTATTGGCACGGGAAGGTCAGCAGCGGCTGGCTCAGGCAGAGCAACGGGTGCAAATCCTGCTCAGCGACAACCCGAACGCCGAATTAACCCCTTATCCAACCGATAGCCAGTCATGAGCACACTGTTTGCACAACTCTCTTCCCTTTATCGGGAGCGCATCGATCAGGTTCTGAGCCACTCGCTGTCCGCCTTGCCTTTGCAAGAGCAAGAGATGGTGCAGGCCATGCATTACGGTGCTTTGCTGGGCGGGAAACGCCTGCGTCCATTTTTGGTGTACGCCACCGGTCAGCTGTTTGCGGTGCCGCTAGACGCGCTCGATGCACCCGCGGCGGCGGTCGAGTGTATCCACGCCTATTCGCTGATCCATGACGATCTGCCGGCGATGGACGATGACAATCTGCGCCGTGGCCAGCCGACCTGCCACATTCGCTTTGGCGAAGCGCAGGCGATTTTGGCCGGTGATGCGCTGCAAACACTGGCGTTTACTATACTGACCAGTGAGCGCGAACCGGTGAGCGCGGCAATCCAACTGGCACAGGTGCGCGAACTGGCGCAGGCCAGCGGCGTGGCTGGGATGTGCGGTGGCCAAGCGCTGGATTTGGCCGCCGAAGGCAAATCCTGTTCGCTGGCGCAATTGGAGCAAATCCATGCCCACAAGACCGGTGCATTGATCCGCTGTGCCGTGCGTTTAGGCGCGTTGGCGGCAGGCCCTGCCGGTATTGCTGCGTTACCGGCACTGGATCGCTATGCCAACGCTATCGGTCTGGCATTTCAGGTGCAAGATGACATTCTGGATGTGATCGGCGATACCGCCGTGATCGGAAAACAGCAAGGATCAGACCTTACACTGGGCAAAAGTACCTATCCTGCCCTGCTGGGTATTGAAGGAGCCAAAGCCAAAGCGCGGGAATTATACCAAGAAGCTTTAGGCGCATTGCAGACTCTGCCGTACAATACTAAAGCACTGGAAGCTCTGGCCAGTTACATCATTGAGCGCGACAAATAAAACCCTAACGCGCAACGCGAGTTTGTGATGAATCTTGATATCGCTAAATACCCTATGCTGGCACTGACCAATACGCCAGAAGAATTACGTCTGTTGCCGAAAGACAGCCTGCCACAGCTGTGCGCGGAGCTGCGTGAATATCTGCTTAACTCTGTCAGCCGCACCAGTGGTCATCTGGCGTCTGGCCTCGGCACGGTCGAACTGACCGTGGCGCTGCATTATGTCTACAACACCCCGTTTGATCACTTGATCTGGGATGTCGGCCATCAAGCCTATCCGCACAAAATTCTGACCGGTCGCCGTGATCGCATGCCGACCATTCGCCAAAAAGGCGGTCTGCACCCGTTCCCGTGGCGTGAAGAGAGTGAGTTTGATGTGCTGTCCGTCGGCCACTCCTCCACCTCGATCAGTGCAGGTCTTGGTTTGGCTATTGCCGCCGAATACGAAGGCAAAGGGCGTAAAGTGGTATCCGTAATTGGTGATGGTGCCATGACCGCAGGTATGGCGTTCGAAGCCATGAACCATGCAGGGGATCTCCATCCTGACATGCTGGTCATTTTAAATGACAATGAGATGTCAATTTCGGAAAACGTCGGCGCCCTGAATAACCATCTGGCGCGCGTGTTGTCTGGCTCGCTGTATTCCAGCATCCGTGAAGGTGGCAAAAAAGTGCTGTCTGGCCTGCCGCCAATCAAAGAGCTGCTCAAGCGTACCGAAGAGCACATCAAAGGGATGGTGGTACCGGGCACGCTGTTTGAAGAGTTGGGCTTTAACTACATCGGCCCTATTGATGGTCATAACATCGATGAATTGGTGCATACGCTGAAAAATATGCGCGGTCTGAAAGGCCCGCAGCTGCTGCACGTGATGACCAAAAAAGGCAAAGGCTATGCGCCAGCGGAAAAAGATCCGATTGGCTATCATGGCGTGCCTAAATTCGATCCGGCCCAAGACAGCCTGCCGAAAAGCAGCGGCGGTCTGCCAAGCTACTCCGCCATCTTTGGCGATTGGCTGTGCGAAATCGCGGCCAAAGATCAGAAACTGATCGGAATTACCCCCGCGATGCGCGAAGGCTCCGGCATGGTGCGCTTTTCTAAAGAGTACCCAAAACAGTATTTCGATGTGGCGATTGCTGAACAGCACTCCGCCACCTTTGCCGCCGGCTTAGCCATCGGTGGCTATAAGCCGGTGGTTGCGATTTATTCCAGCTTCTTGCAACGCGCCTACGATCAGGTGATCCACGATGTGGCGATCCAAAATCTGCCGGTGATGTTTGCTATCGACCGCGGCGGCATTGTCGGCGCGGATGGTCAGACGCACCAAGGCGCGTTTGATCTGTCATTCCTGCGCTGCATCCCAAATCTGGTGGTGATGACGCCAAGTGATGAGAACGAGTGTCGGCAGATGCTGTACACCGGTTATCAGCACTCTGGTCCATCGGCGGTGCGTTATCCACGTGGCACCGGCACTGGCGCGATCTTAGAGCCTCTGGCGGCCTTAGAGTTGGGTAAAGGGGTATTGCTGCGGGAAATGAGCGCCTCTGCCGATATCAATCAGCCGCATATCGCATTCTTGAACTTCGGTACACTGTTACCGCAAGTGATGGAAGCGGCGCAAGAGCTCAATGCCAGCGTTGCCGACATGCGTTTTGTTAAACCGCTGGATACCGCGCTGGTCTTGCAATTGGCCGCCGAGCACGATGTGCTGGTGACGGTTGAAGAGAACGCCATCATGGGCGGTGCGGGTAGCGCGGTGAATGAAGCCTTGATGGCGGCGGGCGTGTGTAAGCCGGTGTTGAACCTCGGTCTGCCGGACTTTTTCATTCCGCAAGGCTCTCAAGATGAAATTCGCCATGACTTAGGTCTGGATGCGCAAGGTTTTGTGCGTCAGGTTCGTGAGTATTTAGCGCAGCGCGCTACTCTGCAAAAATAAATTTCGGCCTTTCGCTCATTAAAAAAACGGCGCTTATCGCGCCGTTTTTTATTGTCATCAACATTAGCCGTGGTGTCGCCGCCGTGCATACCCTAGTCGGCTATTAGGCCTGCCTAAGTTACACCAACCTAAGTTACGCCCACCACTGTGCACCCAGCCATAAAAAGGCCGCGGCGATGATCCCAGCAATCACATCATCAATCATGATGCCAAAGCCGCCATCCACTTTGCGATCAAACCAGCGGATAGGCCATGGTTTTACCATGTCAAAAAAGCGGAACAGCACAAAGCCGGTCAGCACCCACTGCCACGTCATTGCCGGCAAGGCCAGCATGGTGATAAACAGACCGACAAACTCATCCCAGACAATCGCGCCGCTGTCATGCACCTGCATGTCACGGGAAGTTTTATCGCACAGGTACACCCCAACGATAAAGCTCAGCACGATGGCCAGCAAATACCACGGCAAGCTCAGGTGCGCTAACAACCACCACACCGGTACCGCAGCCAGTGTTCCCATGGTGCCGGGTACTACCGGCGATAAGCCACTGCCAAACCCCAGCGCCAAAAAATGCACTGGATTGCGTAGCGACACTTTATCCAACCCTTCGCGCATCATCAGCCTCCGAAATGGTCAAAACCGTGCAGATCGAGCGCTTGCACTTCGCCATCACGGATAAACTCCAGACGACCATCTTGCGCCGTGATCTGACCGATACAGCTATAGCTTACGCCGAGATTCGCCAGCGCTGTATCCAAACGCAGGCGATTGACTTCCGGCACCGTAAAGCACAGCTCATAATCTTCACCGCCCGCCAGCGCCCACGCTTGTGCTTGCTCAAGGTCAGTGACGCTACGTAACGCCGGTGAGTACGGCAGTTTATCCAGCTCGACCCGCGCGCCGCAGTGGCTGCGTTTTAAGATATGGCGCAAATCCGACGCCAAACCATCGGATAAATCCAGACAGGAAGAGGCAATACCCGCCAATGCTTGGCCGACTAAAATGCGTGGGCTGGGGCGTAAATGCCGCTGCAACAGATAGGTGCGAGCCTCAGGATCGCTCACCTGCAAGCGCTGTTGCAAAATCGCCAATCCTGCGGCGCTGTCGCCCGGCGTGCCGGTGACATAAATCCAATCGCCCGGATGCGCGCCACTGCGGGTCAACGCCTTGCCATACGGCACCTGACCGAATACGGTCAGCGTCAGGCTGAGTGGGCCTTTGGTGGTATCACCACCCACCAGCTGCACACTGTAGTAATCGGCCAGCTCAAACATACTACGGCTGAACTCAGCCAGCCACGGCTCTTGCACCTCGGGTAAGGTGATCGCCAATGACAGCCACGCTGGGGTCGCCCCCATCGCCGCCAAATCACTCAGATTCACCGCCAGTGCTTTATAGCCCAGATCCGCCGGATCAATATCCGCTAGGAAATGGATGCCACACACCAACGTATCGGTACTGACAGCCAATTGCTGGTTTTCTGCCAGTGTCATCAGCGCACAATCATCGCCGATGCTGAGCTGCACGTCTTTACGCGAAGCTCTGTCACGCGTGAAATAACGCGCAATCAGGTCAAATTCACCACAAGACATAAATCAATCATCAATCAGCGGGATAAAAAAAGCCGGCAATGCCGGCTTTTTTTGAATTACTTACGAACCTGCGGGGCTAGTTTGTCCAGCACACCGTTCACAAACTTGTGACTGTCTTCTGCACCGAACATCTTGGCCAGTTCAATCGACTCGTTGATCACCACTTTGTACGGTACGTCTTGACGCTTGGTCATTTCATACACGGACAGGCGCAGGATAGCGCGCTCAATAGGATCCAGCTCATCAATCGCACGGGAAAGGTGTGGAGCCATTACACGATCCAACTCTTCGTGATGCAGGGCCACGCCGACCAGAAGATCGCGGAAATAGGCAATATCCGTGCCTTTCATATCCTGATCCGTCAGGAACTGTAACTCTACATCGGCGACGTCGTTCTTGGAGATCTGCCAGGAATAGATGGCTTGCACGGCACACTGGCGTGCACGACGACGTTCAGCTGGTTTCATGGCGGGTTTCACACTTTCCCCCTTCAGGACTCTCAAATTGCATTCAATACGTTAACCATTTCCAGCGCAGTCAGAGCAGCTTCTGCACCCTTGTTACCGGCTTTAGTACCGGCACGATCAATGGCTTGTTCAATGGTTTCAGTCGTCAGCACGCCGAAGGCAACCGGAATATCCGATTCCATCATGACCTGAGCCAGACCTTTGCTGCACTCACCGGCCACATATTCAAAGTGTGCCGTGCCGCCACGGATCACGGTGCCCAGAGCGATAATCGCATCATAGTTACCGGTTTTAGCCAGACGACGGGCAATCAGCGGTAACTCGTATGCACCCGGTGCACGTACCAACGTGATATTGTCATCAGCAACCTGACCGATGCGCTTCAGTGCATCCAGAGCACCATCCAGCAGGCTTTCGTTAATGAAGCTGTTAAAACGTGCAACAACTACGGCAACACGTGCTTGCGGGGCGGCTACAGAGCCTTCAATTACCTTCATGATCCTTCCTGTTGCTCATTCCGGCTGACGATAAGGCGCCGGATTCTATCACAGTATTATCAAGTGTGCAGAGCTTGCTCGGTCACTCTCGACAGATTCGTTTTATTTTATCTGTAAAAACGGGGCAATGCTGCGCTTCAGCGCAGAAAACCACTGCGGGCCAGTAAATCCATACTCACCCCACCGCTGTTAGCCGCTGACGACTCCGCCGCACGCTCACCGAGCAGCAGACGCTCTAAATAACGGGCAAGTAAGTCCACTTCAAGATTAATCTTACTGCCGGTTTGCCAGTTCAGCGTGGTAGTTTCCTGTTGGGTGTGTGGCACCAAGGTTATCTTGAAATCGGCGCCGTCTACCGCATTGATGGTCAAGCTGATGCCATCTAGCGTTACCGAGCCTTTTTCCGACAGATAACGCGCCAGCTCTGCCGGTGCGCGCAGCCAAAACTCAATGGCGCGCCCTAAATCTTGCCGACGCAGCACCTGCGCCACGCCATCGACATGGCCGCTGACCAGATGTCCACCCAAACGGGTATTGAGAGTCAGGGCTTTTTCCAGATTCAGCGCTTGGCCAGCACGGTAATCGGCAAACGCACTGCGCTGCAAGGTCTCCAGCGATAAGTCCGCCTGATAGCCTTGCGCCGTGAGCGCGACCACAGTCAGGCACACACCATTGGTGGCGATACTGTCGCCTAAGCGCACATCACTCAGATCCAGTTTGCCACTGTTGACCGTTACCCGCACATCGGCCCCTTGCGGGGTCAGCGCGGCAAGGGTTCCCACCGCTTCAACAATTCCTGTAAACATAGGAGGTTATCCGTATGATCCGCCGTGGCGCACGCTTGCCCGCACACCGCGACAGGTAAAATCCAGTGCTGGCATATTATCGCGCAACTCAGTATTACGGTAGCATTATCAGCCGTAAATCCTCACCGACTTGCTGCACATCGGCAAAGCGAAATTGCGGTGCCTGCGCCAGTGATTCTAATCCCGGCAATGCGATCAGACCGCGCGCACTGTCACCGAGCAATTTCGGCGCCAAATACAACACCAGCTCATCCACTAAGCCCGCCGCAAACAGTGCACCCGCCAGTTGCGCGCCGCCTTCAACCCACACCTGATTGATCTGCATCCGGCCCAGTTGCATCATCAAGGTCACCAGGTCGACTTTCCCTTCACGGTTCGCCGGCACAGTCAACTGGCGCACCGTTTCCGGCCAATCTTGAGTATCGGCGCTCAACCGCGCCAAGCACACCTCACCATCGACCTGCACCAAGCGATGCTCAGGACGCACCTGATTGCGGCTATCCACCACCACCCGTAATGGCTGGCGCAGGGCCGCGCTCGGATAAGCGGCCTGAATATCCGCCGGCAAATCGGCATGCCGCACATTGAGTGACGGATCGTCAGCCAGCACGGTGCCACTGCCGGTCAGGATAGCGCCGGCTTGAGCGCGAAACACCTGCACATCACGACGCGCCGCAGGGCCGGTGATCCACTGACTCTCGCCCGAGGCCATCGCGGTACGGCCATCGGCGGATGCCGCCAGCTTAAGCTGAATATACGGAAAGCCGGTACGCATGCGCTTGAAAAAACCCTTGTTCAGCGCTTCGGCCTCGGTTTGCAGTACCCCGTGCTCCACGGCAATGCCAGCTTGCTGCAACCGATACAACCCGCGCCCCGCCACGGCGGGATTGGGATCTTGCATCGCGGCCACCACGCGGCTCACGCCAGCGGCAATCAGTGCATCGGCACAAGGTGGTGTGCGGCCATGATGACTGCACGGCTCCAGCGTCACATAGGCGGTAGCACCACGTGCCTTGTCACCGGCCATACGCAGCGCATGCACCTCGGCATGCGGCTCGCCCGCACGCTGGTGATAGCCTTCACCGACAATCTCACCGTCACGCACAATCACACAGCCCACATTCGGATTCGGTGCCGTCGTAAAACGGCCATGGCGCGCCAGCTCCAGCGCCCGCGCCATATACTGCACATCATTCATTGCTTCAACTTCCCTTGCGGTCTGAGCTTATCAACCCAAACTCTTTCTGGTGCGACAGCGTATCAAACTGCCACTAACTGCTTGCAGTTTGGCACCATCAGCGCAGAAATCCAATCCTTGGCATCACGCGTCACCGCGTTCAGCACTTCCAATTTCGTCCGCCGCAGTGAGCGACAGAAAAAAAACCGGCGCAAGGCCGGTTTTTGCATGCGTGTTATCTTTCATCGCAAGAACTCGATCAATTGATAACAGGCTCAATTGATATCAGGATGCTGCGCAATCAAGCGTTGGCGCTGCGCACCGAGGGTCGCAATCTGCACATTGAGCGCCTCAATTTTCTGCTCGATAGTGTCGTATTGCTCTTGCAGCAACTCGCGCGCCTCGGCTTTATCCGACGCCGCCGGTGTCGCGCCTTTTAAGGGCAAATTGGCCGTTTCTTTCATCAAAATACCGGTGATCAAACCCACCACCGCAATGGCCATCAAGTAATACGCCGGCATATACAAATTCTGTGTCACTTCCACCAGCCAGGCACTCAAGGTGGGTGTCAGACCGGCAATCAGCACCGAAATATTGAACGCAATCGCCAGTGCACTATAGCGAATTTTAGTCGGAAACATCGCCGGTAAGGACGACGCCATCACCCCGGTAAAGGCGTTCAATAGCACCGCTAACACCAATAAACCGGCAAAAATCAGCACCAGTGAGCCGCTGGTGATCAACATAAAACAAGGCACCGCCAACAGCAGCAAACCAATGCTGCCGCCAATCACAAACGGGCGTCGACCAAAGCGGTCACTCAGTAGTCCAATCACCGGCTGTACAAACAGCATCCCCAGCATCACCACAATGATAATCAAGATCCCGTGATCTTCAGGGTAATGCAGGTTATGCGACAGATAACTTGGCATGTAGGTCAGCAGCATGTAGTAAGTGACATTGGTGGCAATCACCAGCCCCACACAGCTGAGCAAACTGCGCCAATGGCCACGAGCAATCTCCGCAAATGACACCGGCTGCGGCGCGTCGGCAGCACTGTGTTGTTGCAAATTTTCACTGTGCTTTTGAAACGCAGGCGTTTCTTCTAATGCATGGCGCAAATACAGGCCAATAACCCCGAGCGGTAATGCTAGGAAAAACGGCAGTCGCCAGCCCCACGCCATAAAGCGCTGCTCGCCCAATACCGAAGAGAGCACCACCACAACACCAGCGCCCAGCACAAAGCCAGCAATCGAGCCAAAATCCAGCCAACTGCCCATAAAGCCGCGTTTTTTATCTGGCGAATATTCCGCCACAAAAATGGCCGCACCGGAGTACTCTCCGCCGACCGAAAAACCCTGCGCCAGCTTAGCCAGCAGCAATAAAATCGGCGCCCAAATACCGATACTGTCATACGACGGAATCAGCCCAATACAAAAGGTGCTGATCGCCATGATAATGATGGTGATGGCCAAAATTTTCTGTCGACCATATTTATCGCCCAGCGCACCAAAGAAGATCCCGCCCAGCGGGCGTACCAGAAACGGTACTGAAAATGTCGCCAGCGCGGCAATCACCTGCACCCCAGGTGTCGCGCCGGGAAAAAAGATCTGCCCAAGGGCATACGCCACAAACCCATACACCCCGAAATCGAACCACTCCATGGCATTACCCAGAGCGGCTGCAGTAATGGCTTTTTTCAGTTTAGCGTCATCAATAATAGTAATATCTTGAATTTGTAGTGGTTTTACCTTCTTCCCTCTTAATCGCATTAAGATCCTACCTCTTTTTTGTACCGTAAAACGTACAGCAAATTTATTCGTAACGGATACGCATGCAGCTAGCAGCCATCGAGTTGCCATAGATAAACGGCAGCCCTTAACCGGCCAAACGGTCAGACACCTCCCACGCGGAGGAACAAAACATCACAGGCTTTTTGCGAATGCAGCAGTACTGCGGGTACCGGCATTACCAGAAATACCGGATCTGGCGAACACGCCAAAAGAAACCGGAATGGCATTGCAGAGCACACACCCCATTCGGAGTTATGGCGTTACGAGCGATGAACCTGTTTCGAGCCATTGCGGTCACGAAAGGCCGTATCCGCTCTTATTCAGAGGGGGTGGATACCGCCGAATCTCAGGTCCAAGTGCTGTATAGAATACTGTATGATGATTGATTTTTCAAATTAACGCATGATTTCGTCAGACATTACGCCCTGTGTCATGCGTAAACAACCTGTTCACATAAAAAGACAACGCATTGTTTTTAAATTGGTTTTATGCGAAATAGCCACTGTAAAGAACGGTTATCTAGACTAGGTTCATCTAATCAAAATTGCATAATTAATGCATAAAAATAAAGGCGTTCGAGGGGACAAAAAGACAAGAGACAAGAGACAAGAGACAAGAGACAAGAGACAAGAGACAAGAGACAAGAGACAAGAGACAAGAGAGTATGCCGCTCCTCGGCAATCCAGCAAATGGGCGCAAGGGAGATAATCTCCCCCTTGCGCCACGTAACACTCAATCCTGCAAGCGTGCGATTTCCTCGCCAAATTCACGGATATCTTCAAAACTGCGATACACCGAGGCAAAGCGGATATAAGCCACTTTATCCAACTGTTTGAGCGCATCCATCACTAGATTGCCCACCAGCTTGGCCGGTACTTCCCGCTCACCGGTTGCCCGCAAACGGCTTTTAATATGGCTGATCGCCTTTTCCACATCATCGGCACTCACCGGACGCTTTTCCAACGCCCGCAACATGCCATTACGCAGCTTGTCTTCGTTAAACGGCTCGCGGATATCATTGCTCTTGATCACCCGCGGCATCACCAATTCGGCAACTTCGAAGGTCGTAAAACGCTCATTGCATTCCAGACACTGACGGCGACGGCGAACCTGTGTTCCATCCGCCACCAGACGTGAGTCGATCACCTTGGTGTCCACGGCGGAACAAAAAGGACAGTGCATACAGCCTCCCGTACGGCAATAATCAGATTCGTACACCGTAGTGTACTCTGAGGGCGCTATACGGCGCAAAAAATCCGTTATTCTCGACGCCAGAAAGGTCAAACATAGCGATTTATGCTGCGTAATCCGCCAACGGCATGCTAACCGACATAAAAAAACAGGTGACCGAAGTCACCTGTTTTCTGTACGTTTCGCAACGGATTGCTGTTACTGACGAGCAACAATCTTGCCGTCTTCCATCTCCAGCTCGACCGGTTTGCCCGGTAACAGAGCGCCAGACAGAATTTGCTGTGCCAGTGGGTTTTCCACTTCCTGTTGCAGAGCACGTTTGAGCGGACGCGCACCGAAAATCGGGTCGTAGCCGGCTTTAGAGATGTGCTCCAGCGCCGCTTCGCTCATGTGCACCTGATAACCACGCTCTTCCAAGCGTTTGTACAGGCGTTGCAACTGGATGGCCGCAATCGACTTGATCTGATCGCTACCCAGTGGATGGAACACCACGGTTTCGTCGATCCGGTTGATAAATTCCGGACGGAAGTGACGGCTCACTACGCTCATCACCAACTCTTTCATTTCACCGTAATCCAGCGTACCAAACTGCTCCTGAATCAAATCAGAGCCCAAGTTAGAGGTCATGATCACCACGGTATTACGGAAATCAACCGTACGCCCTTGACCATCAGTCAGACGACCATCATCCAGCACTTGCAGCAAGATGTTGAACACATCCGGATGCGCTTTCTCCACTTCATCCAGCAGGATGACAGAGTATGGACGACGACGTACCGCTTCAGTCAGGTAACCGCCCTCTTCATAGCCCACATAACCTGGAGGCGCCCCGACCAGACGAGACACCGCATGTTTTTCCATGAATTCAGACATATCCAGACGCACCATGGCATCATCGCTGTCGAACATGAAGTTAGCCAGTGCCTTACACAGCTCGGTTTTACCCACCCCGGTTGGGCCTAAGAACAAGAACGAACCAATCGGACGATTTGGGTCAGCCAAACCGGCACGGCTACGACGGATTGCATTCGATACCGCTTCCACCGCTTCGTTTTGACCAATCACGCGTTTATGCAGCTCTTGCTCCATACGCAATAACTTATCGCGCTCACCTTCCAGCATCCGCGCAACCGGAATACCGGTGGCTTTCGACAGCACTTCGGCAATCTCAGTATCGGTCACCTTGTTACGCAGCAATTGCAGATCGTGCGTATCGGTCTGACTGGCGTTTTCCAGCTCTTTTTCCAAGGCTGGAATTTTACCGTACTGCAGCTCAGACATCCGGGCCAAATCACCAGCACGACGTGCTTGCTCCAGATGAGTACGCGCTTGCTCTAACTCGGCTTTAATGTGCTGAGTACCGGACAGCGCCGCTTTTTCTGCCTTCCAGACTTCGTCCAGCTCGGCGTATTCGCGCTCTTTGGCTTCCAGCTCTTCGTTCAGCATGGTCAGACGCTTACGGCTTGCTTCGTCCGACTCTTTTTGCAGCGCTTGCTGCTCAAGTTTCAGCTGAATAATCCGGCGGTCTAAGCGATCCAGTGGCTCAGGTTTCGAGTCAATCTGCATCCGGATGCTAGACGCCGCTTCGTCAATCAGGTCAATCGCTTTATCTGGCAACTGACGGTCGGCAATGTAACGGTGCGACAAGGTTGCCGCCGCCACAATCGCTGGGTCGGTGATCTGCACGTGGTGGTGCAGCTCATACCGCTCTTTCAGACCACGCAAAATGGCGATGGTATCTTCAACACTTGGCGGCGCCACATACACTTTCTGGAAACGACGCTCTAATGCTGGGTCTTTCTCAATGTATTGGCGATATTCATCCAGCGTGGTGGCACCCACACAGTGCAAATCACCGCGCGCCAGTGCCGGTTTGAGCATGTTGCCCGCATCCATCGCGCCATCGCCTTTACCGGCGCCGACCATGGTATGCAGCTCATCGATAAACAGAATGACGCTGCCTTCTTCTTTAGCCAGCTCATTCAGCACGCCTTTCAGACGCTCTTCAAACTCACCGCGATATTTAGCACCGGCAATCAGCGCGCCCATATCCAGTGACAACACCCGCTTGTGCCGCAAGCCTTCGGGCACTTCACCGTTAATAATCCGCTGCGCCAAGCCTTCGACAATGGCGGTTTTACCCACCCCAGGCTCACCAATCAATACCGGGTTATTTTTGGTCCGACGCTGCAAGACTTGGATGGTACGGCGGATCTCTTCGTCACGGCCAATCACCGGATCCAATTTGCCTTGCTCAGCACGCTCGGTCAGATCGATGGTGAATTTCTTCAATGCCTGACGCGATTCTTCGGCGTTAGCATCATTCACATTTTCACCACCGCGCATCTGATCGACCGCCGCATTCAGTTTATTTAAGGTCGCACCTTGTTTGCGCAGCAACTCACCGAGTTTGCCGCGCTCTTCTGCTGCTGCCAGAACGAACAGCTCAGAAGAGATAAATTTGTCATTGCGCTTTTGCGCAATTTTGTCACACAGGTTCAGCAGACGCACGGTATCTTGAGACAGTTGGACATCGCCCCCGATCCCTTCGACTTTCGGAATTCGATCCAGCTCCTGATTTAGCTCGGCGCGCACAGCAGCCACATCAATACCGGCACTCGTCAGCAGCGGTCGAACAGTACCCCCTTCCTGATTCAATAATGCCAGCATTAAATGAACCGGTTCGATGTACTGATGATCGCGTCCGAGCGCCAGCGATTGCGCTTCCGACAGCGCAACCTGAAATTTACTTGTAAGACGATCCAGACGCATAACACCTCCAGTCAGGTTGTTGTATGCAAATACTTACTCTCATAACAAGAGATAAGGACTGTTCGGCTCTTTTCAAGTATCACACCTAAAATGTTTTACTCGCCTTATACAATCAGTCTCATTAAATTTCACTCCGCACTGTACTGCCTGTCATGGTTTTTTCTATTACACCCTGCCGCAATTTGTAAAAAAAACAGTGATTCTCCTTCTGGGAGTTTCTGTTACATCTTGTTGTTTTTATTCAACGTTTAAGCATAGAGCTTTCGTGGCTGAAGGCGTAAAAGAGGTGATGTACTTAATCTATTTTGTTGCCTCCCCGTCACCGTACGGCTAGATCGCCCAGATCGCGGGGTTACTAAGGAGATTCATATGTCAGAACATAAATCAGGCTGCTGCCACAGCGAACCAGCGGCGCATCAAGGCCACGGTAAAGAGCCACATACTCGCGAACTGACAACTCAGCATACCGCCGAGCACGTGCATGAAAGTATGCGGGCGCGCTACGGTGAGCCTGCCGGTGAACATGTGCACGACAAAGATCACCACCCAGAGCGCGAACATGAAGAGAGCCATCCACATACTCAGCATGGTGGCGATCCGGAAGGACACAAACACCCCGTTAAACACCGTGAAGGCGCATCCCACAGCGATGAGCGTCACCACCATGTGAAACATCACGACCATAAAATGCCATCTCGTGAGCACCACAAACACGCGCACGATAAAGAATAGCCGCAGTACGGATTTTTTCTGTGCCGAAATGCGGGTATTAATCCATTGCGGTGACATGGTTTTTGTTAACCATGTTCTTGCTAAAGAAACTTTGATTAAACACCTCTTTGGTTAAACACAGCGTTGGCTAAAGATAGCTTCTGTTACATAAGTGCCGATCTCTCCGTTTCGGCCAATAAAAAAGGCACGCCGCAGCGTGCCTTTTTCTTGTTTGAGCTTCCCTTATCTTCCCTTATCTTCCCTAGGGATTTTTCACCAAGGGCGTTTCCCTCAGTGCGTTCCTCACAGGAAGCCTTCACCCAAGAAAATCGAGGGAAACGAGAAACAAGCGATTACTCTTCAATCCAGATCAAGCTGGCCTGACGACCGGTTTCTGACTCCCGACGGAACGAGAAGAAACGCTCAGGATCGCTATAGGTACAATAATCACCACCATAAATCGCGCCAACTCCCGCCGCCAGCAAGCGCTGACGCGCCAGCAGGTACAGGTTGGCTAAGTAGCGATCGCCATGCGGCTGAAACGCCATAGCGGCTGCGGGATTGAACTGGATAAAGCGCTCACGCACCTCTTCGCCCACTTCAAAAACCTGTGGGCCAATCGCGGGGCCCATCCACGCCATCAAGCGCGCTGGCGCGACGCCAAAACGGGCCACGGTTTTTTCCAGTACCCCGTCACACAGGCCGCGCCAACCGGCATGGGCTGCCGCGACTTGGCTGCCATCGGTGCTGCAAAACAGCACCGGCAAGCAATCGGCGGTCATCACGGTACAGACTTGACCGGCAGTGGCGGTAAACGCCGCATCGGCTTGTTTACTTTCACCGTCAGCCAGCGGCAGGGTCAGCACACGTGTACCGTGAACCTGATCCATCCAGACCGGCTCATGCGGCAAGCGCGCAGCGTTACGCAGCAACGCACGGTTCTGATCGACAGCGCTCAGTGAATCGCCCACATGCGAACCTAAATTCAGGCTGGCATACGGACCTTCACTCATCCCCCCGTCACGGGTGGTACTCAGCGCACGCACCTTGGCGGGCGCTGGCCAGTCCGGCTCAATCCAGTTCATCAGTCATCCATCTCGTCTTTGTGCGCCAGCGTATCGGCACGCAGCGCTTCCACCAGCTCTACCATATCCTGTGGAATCGGCGCATGCCACTCCATTTGCTCACCGGTGATCGGGTGCACCAGACGCAGCATAGTGGCGTGCAGAGCCTGACGGTCAAAGCGACGCAGTACCTGCATAAACTCTTCCGACGCGCCCTTTGGCGGACGTGGACGGCCACCGTACAACGGGTCGCCAATCAGTGGATGGCTGATATACGCCATGTGGACACGGATCTGGTGCGTACGCCCCGACTCCAGACGCAGACGCAAACGGGTATGGGCGCGGAAACGCTCCATGATCCGATAGTGCGTAACCGCCGGTTTACCCATTGGGTGCACCGCCATGTGAGTACGCTTACTTGGATGGCGCGCAATCGGCTCATCCACGGTACCGCCTTTGGTCATGATGCCAATGGCAATCGCCTCGTATTCACGAGTGATTTCACGGCGCTGCAGCGCTTCCACCAAGTGGGTTTGCGCCGGAACGGTTTTCGCCACCACCATCAAACCGGTAGTGTCTTTATCCAGACGGTGCACGATCCCGGCTCGCGGCACATCGCTAATCGATGGGCAGTAGTGCAGCAAGGCGTTCAAAATAGTGCCGTCCGCATTACCGGCGCCCGGATGGACCACCAGATCGCGCGGCTTATTAATCACCAGAATATGTTCATCTTCATAAACGATATCCAGTGCGATATCCTGAGCTACCCAGCGTTCCTGCTCTTCGATAACGGTCATGACCGCGATCTGCTCACCGCCGAGGACCTTTTCCCGCGGGCGATCGACGACAGTGCCATCGACCCGTACGCAGCCATCCTGAATCCAGGTTTTGATGCGCGAGCGGGAGTAATCTGGGAACAACTCAGCCAGAGCTTGGTCTAAGCGTTGCCCGAGTTGCTCGTAAGCCACTGTCGCAGTAAGTTCAATTTGTTGTGCCATGTCGCAACTTCTTTATTAACGTTGAGTGTATTAACGTTGGGTTTTAACGGCATGCCGTTTAGAATAGCCGGCAATTGTACATTTTCTTTGCTGGGATCTTAACCAAAAGACTCCCGCAAGCCACTTGAGGATGATCGAGAACGTCATGAAGCGTATTACAGCCCTGATGGTATCAGCTGCTCTTGCCGTCACGTTAGCAGGATGCTCCAACACCAAGGAAACCGTACCGGATGTGCCGCCGTCCGAACTCTATGCCAACGCACAGGCAAAACTGCAAGACGGTAACTTCCGCGAGGCCATCACCCAACTGGAAGCGCTGGACAACCGCTATCCGTTCGGTCCGTATTCCCAGCAGGTACAGCTTGATCTCATCTACGCTTATTATAAGTCAGCCGATCTGGCCTTGGCGATGGCTTCCATCGACCGTTTCCTGCGTCTGAACCCAACTTCGCCTCAGGCGGACTACGTGCTGTATATGCGCGGTCTGACTGATATGGCCTATGATAACAACCTGTTGCACGGCATTTTCGGTATCGATCGCTCTGATCGTAGCCCCGATCACGCCCGTCAGGCGTACCGTGACTTCACCATGCTGATCCAGCGTTATCCTGATAGCCAGTATGCCGCTGATGCCCATGCCCGTCTGGTATTCTTGAAAAACCGTCTGGCCAAGCATGAGCTGTCCGTGGCCGAGTACTATACCAAACGTGGCGCGTATGTCGCGGTGATTAATCGGGTTGAGCAGATGCTGCGTGATTATCCAGACACCCAAGCCGCCCGTGAAGCCCTGCCGCTGATGGAAAATGCCTATCAGCAACTGGGCCTGACCGCTGAAGCGGCCAAAGTGGCGAAGCTGATTGCTGCCAACCCCGTAAGCGCCTAATTCACGCACGAACGTCAGTGTAGTGTAGGTCTCAGTACCGAATTAGCCCCGCACTGACAACGGCGCATTGAAATAAAGAATACCAACGCGTCCCTTGGGGCGCGTTTTTTATTGTCTTTATTTATCCCACCAAATACGTTTTCTGATCGGTTTTTTTATCGTCACCGCAGTGTTTTTCTCGCGCCAACACCAGCAAATATAGGCAGTTAGTCTCTACCAGCAACAGTTCGAGACAACTTTTGCCGCTCAACGGCCAGCTAAGAGTGATGTAAAAGGGAACAGAACCAGCAAAACAACTGAAGGGAATCTTGGTAGGGAATGGTCACTTGTTTAACATTTACTCAAGACGCTGTTTTTAAAACGAAAAAAGACAAAAGCCATCCCGTTTCTTGCGCTTTAACTCTCTCATCCTGCCCCAGTACTCTCGGAACAGCAAGCCCACCGTATCAATTTTACTTAACCAACTCACACTTTGTTTAACAGAATGTTCATTAGCAAAATAATGTGATCTGAATCACACTTTATTTATCCATCTTAAGTATTCTGAAGTTAAGCCCAATGGCGGGATAGACAAGAGGTAAGCCTATGAAAGTTAACATTACTAGCAAACAAATGGACATCACTCCGGCTATCCGCGAACATGTCGAAGACCGTCTGACCAAACTGGAAAAATGGCAAACTCCGCTGATTAAACCACACGTGATCTTGGGGAAAACGCCAAAAGGTGAATTTGTCGCCGAAGCCAATATCGGCATTGCCAATGGTCAGCTGGTTGCCAGCGCCGAACACCATGATATGTATGCAGCCATTAATGAGATGCTGCTGAAACTGGAACGTCAGCTGAACAAGCTGCAACACAAAGGCGAATCGCGCCGTTCAATGCAGAGCGTGAAAGAAGCAAACCGTCTGCAGGAAGAAGAACTGGCTGAAAAAATTGCTGAAGAGGACGATGCTGAAACCACGCTATAACCAATAACATGACAAACGACATTGTCGATAAATGATTCAGTCATAGTGGTTATCTGGTCAAATTTCAGGAGAGCGCACCCGTAAGGGTGCGTTTTTCGTTATCTGGCTCGCAGCCTACCGCGCCCACTTTCCCGCCCGCGCTCGCGGCACCGATAAATCCGTTGACAAGCACACGCCCTTCTGGCTACTTTAAAACCACTTCACACGTTCCATTGCCTGTTTCTTATCGCCAGTGAGATTTTTTATGCCTTTGTTTTTCATGGTTTTCTTTTTCAGCTTTTTTAGCCGCCCACACTAGGAGGCCGCTTCGTTACGCGCAAAAGAAAACCAAGACGAACAAAGCAGCCTCCCACCTCGGGGGGCTTTTTTTTACCCGTTTCACGCACAGCAAGGATGTACACCATGAGTCAGGACTTAACCCAAATCCGCCAGCACATCAGCCAGTTGGACCGCTCGCTGCTCAAACTGCTGGCCGAGCGCCGCCAACTGGCCCTGGATGTGGCCCGCAGCAAGGAAAAGAGCCTGACTGCGCTGCGCGATACCGAACGCGAGCAAATTTTACTCAGCGCACTGATCCAGCAAGCCCATGAGCTACAGTTAGACCCGCATTATGTCACCCAGATTTACCACACCATCATTGAAGATTCGGTGTTAACCCAGCAAGCCTACCTGCAACAACAGCTCAACCCTGCGCAAACCCAACAGCATAAAATCGCCTTTCTCGGCATGCGCGGCTCTTACTCCCATCTGGCGGCGCGTAAATACGCCGCGCGCCACACAGGCCGTTTGGTGGAGATCAGTTGCCGCACCTTTGATGAAATTCTCAAACAAGTTGAACAAGGCCAAGCCGATTACGGGGTGCTGCCGATTGAGAACACCAGCTCCGGCTCGATTAATGACGTGTACGATCTGCTGCAGCACACCCAGCTGTCGATTGTTGGTGAGCTGACCCACCCGATTGAGCATTGTTTATTGGTCGCGCAAGAGACCAGTGCCGATCAAATTCACACCGTCTATAGCCACCCGCAACCGCTGCAACAATGCAGTCAGTTCTTGGCAACGCTGGGTCAGGTGCAACTGGAGTTCTGTGAAAGCTCTTCGCACGCGATGCAAAAAGTGGCGCAATTGCAATCGCCGCACGTGGCGGCAATCAGCAATGCCGAAGGCGGTGAGTTATACGGCCTGCACGCTCTGCAAGGCAATATCGCCAATCAGCAGGAAAACATCAGCCGCTTTATTGTGGTCGCCCGCGAGCCGGTGGAGGTGGCGGCACAAGTGAGCGCCAAGACCACCTTAATCATGTCCACCGCCCAGCATGCGGGCTCACTGGTGGAGGCGCTGCTGATTTTGCGCGATCACGGCATCAACATGAGTAAGCTTGAGTCACGCCCGATCAACGGTCGCCCGTGGGAAGAGATGTTTTATCTGGATGTGGAAGGCAATCTTAGCGAAGCGCGTATGCAATCGGCGCTGCGCCTGTTAAGCCGCCAGACCCGCTATGTCAAAGTGCTGGGCTGCTACCCATCAGAAACCGTGATCCCAACCGAGGTACCGCCAGAAGCGCATATTCCACACTCACGCGAAGCGATGCATCTGAGCGCGCAGCCTATCTTAGGACATGGTATTGAGCGCGGCGTGCGCGCCACTGCCACCGAGGATACGCACGATCTCGACGCTGCGCCGTGCCGTAATGTCCGCATTGGCGCTGTCACTCTCGGTGGTCAACAGCCGTTTCGGGTATTTGCCGGCCCGATGCATGGCGCAAGCCGTGAGGCGCTGCTGCAAAGCGCTGCCACCGTTAAACAATTTGGCGGCGCCCTGTTCAGCTTACCGTTGACCTTGGCCGAAGAGGCACAGGCAAACAGTGGCGCGCAACAAGCTCTGACCGATTTGCTGCGCGATATTAGCCGTCGCTATCAGTTACCGTTGCTGCTGCCAGTGACCACCACCACGCACCTGACCACGCTGGCGGCTAAAGCCGATTTACTGTACATCCCGCCTCAGGCAATGCACAACACCGCGCTGCTACACGCTGCCGGAAAAACGCCATGTCCGGTGATGCTCAGTCGCGCGCCAGACATGGATAACGCCGCCTTGCTCGCGGCGGCCAATACCGTGCGCAGCCAAGGCAATCAGCAAGTGATTTTTTGTGAAACGGGGAGCCAGCGCACCACAGAAAGTGCACCGTGTTGGGATCTGGTCACCACCGCGCAGCTATGCCAACAGGCAGACATGCCGGTCATAGTAGCACCGAGCGTATTTGCCAGCGATGCCCGCTTATTACCCGCCTTGGTACAAGCCGCGCGCAGTGCTGGCGCGCACGGCGTACTGCTGCCGCTGGCGTTGCCGGGAGATGCGTCAATCACCGCTGAAACCGACTCAACTGCCGCTCTGGATGCTCTGGCCTTCGGGGAACTGATGCAAACGCTGCGCTAACATGCCATCAACGGCAATAAAAAAGCGGCGCACTGCGCCGCTTTTTTATCTTGTGCTCTCGTGGTTATCGCATGATTAGCAAATATGCTGAGTTCAACCGACTATTCTGGCTAGCCGATTTTTGGACTATTAAGCACGATGCACCAACGAGTCATTGGCTTGGCGCAGCAAAACGCGGCTTTCGGCCTGAAACTGCTCGGCATACTCACCAAACCATTGTGCTACCTCGGCAAAACGCTGCATGAAGGCCGATTTGTCGTGGTGCTCCAGCAAGCTAATCGCCTCACCAAAGCGTTGATGGAAACGCCGGATCATCGCCAGATTCTGCGGCTGAGCCAGAATAATGTCAGCGTACAGCTGCGGATCTTGGGCAAACAATCGCCCAACCATCGCCAATTCCAAACGGTAAATCGGCGATGACAGCGCCAACAACTGCTCTAGGTCAGCATTTTCCTGCGCCAGATGCGAGCCATAGGCAAAAGTCGCAAAGTGGCGTAATGCCTGAATCAGCGTCATGGCTTGGTCATGCTGCGCCGCTGGCAAACGGTGTACCCGCGCGCCCCAGATTTTGATCTGCTCCAATAGCCACGCATAAGCTTCTGGCTCGCGGCCATCACAGGCCACCACCACTTGCTTGGCCAGACTCGACACATCCGGGCCAAACATCGGGTGCAAACCCACCACCGGCCCACGGTGAATTTCCAGCATCGCTTGCAGCGGTTGCTGTTTCACCGAGGTCAAATCCGCCAAGATGCAATCTTCCGGCAACTGACGCAGCCGACCAATCACCTCTTCGGTCAAACAGATCGGCACGCTCACCACCACCATGCCCGCATCCGCCAACAAATGGTCGGCGTCAGCCCAATCCTCTTTTTCCAGCACTCGAACCTGATAGCCAGACAACGTAAATAACTGGCAGAACAGCTGACCTAGTTGCCCACGGCCACCTATCACCACAATCGGTCGCAGCGCAGGATGCACGGTCTTAAAACCGCTGTCATTTTCGCTGGAGTAAGACTCGCGCATCACGCGGCGCAGAATATCTTCAATCAGATCCGGCGGCACGCCCAAGCGCTGCGCTTCCGCACGCCGCGCGGTCAGCATGCTGGCTTCGCGCTCCGGAACATAAATTGGCAGGCCACAGCGACTTTTCACTTCGCCCACCTGTTTTACCAGCTCCAAACGCCGGGCTAACAAGCCCAGCATCTCCTGATCTACAGCATCGATTTGATCGCGCAGTTGTGCCAGTTCTGCCACCATGGTGTTTCCTCTTGTTGGGCTTTATGCCGCCGCCTGACGCGCATTCAGGTGCGGCGCTAACTCTTTGTGAATCCGGCACAATACTTGTTCCGTTTCCTCCCAGTTGATGCAGGCATCGGTAACCGACACGCCATAGCGCATCTGCTCACGCGGCTGCTCTGCCGACTGGTTTCCCTCATGCAGGTTACTTTCCAGCATCACCCCGATAATGGAGCGGTTACCAGCCTGAATTTGGCTGACCACCGCATCCAATACCTGACCTTGACGACGGAAATCTTTTTCGGAATTGCCGTGGCTACAGTCTACCATCAGCGCACCGGTCAGTCCTGCCTTTGCCATTTGAGCCTGACATTCCGCCACATCAGCCGCCGAATAGTTCGGGCGATGGCCGCCGCGCAAGATCACGTGACCATCAGGGTTGCCTTGGGTTTGCAACAGCGCCACCTGTCCGGCCTGATTAATGCCCATGAAACGGTGCGACATGGCGGCCGCTTTCATGGCGTTAATCGCGGTGCTCAGGCTGCCATCAGTGCCGTTTTTAAACCCCACCGGCATGGATAAGCCCGAGGCCATCTCGCGGTGCGTTTGCGATTCGGTGGTGCGCGCACCGATCGCCGACCAGCTAAACAGATCGCCGATGTATTGCGGACTGATCGGATCGAGCGCTTCGGTCGCCAACGGGATCTCCATCTCCGCCAAATTGATCAGCAGCGAGCGGGCGATATGCAGACCTGCTTCCACATCAAAAGAGCCGTCCATATACGGGTCGTTAATAAGCCCTTTCCAACCAACTGTGGTGCGCGGCTTTTCAAAATAGACACGCATGACGATATACAACTGGTCACTCAGCTGGTTGGAAAGCGCTTTCAGACGACGAGCATAATCAATAGCCGCTTCAGGGTCGTGAATCGAGCATGGGCCGCACACCACCAGCAAACGCGGATCGCGGCGGTGAATAATATCGGCAATGGTACGGCGCGAGGCCGCAATCTGATTCAACGCACGTTCACTGATTGGCAATTTGGCCTTCAGTTCATCGGGGGTCACCATCACCTGTTCGGCGCTGATGTGGACATTATTTAACGCATCTTTGTGCATGACGGCTTCATCCTTTGATTTAACGTTTTTGGGTTTACGGCCACTGCGCCCTGACCCTGCCGGTCAGTGGTTCTCAGTGACAACCTGTGGGTGTTTGCAACAGAGCAGCAGGAGGTTGTTCAATCCTGCGTCAGCTCACAATATCAACTGGCGTAAACTTTTCAAGCCATTTTCGTAAAGAAAACATTACCCACTGTAAAGTAAATAATCCGGTAGAATAGACGGCCGGATAATCGGCGGGATTGGGCATGGAAATTAATCATATCGAGTTGGTCTCATTGCTGTTGCAGCAGATGTGCGTTTATCTGGTGATCGCTTACCTATTAAGTCGCACCCCGCTGTTCACGCCACTGATGCAGGTTTCTGTCCGCCTGCCACACAAGATCATCTGTTATGTGATGTTTTCCGGCTTTTGTATTCTGGGCACCTATTTTGGTTTGCAAATTCAAGATGCGATTGCCAATACCCGCGCCATCGGCGCGGTGCTCGGCGGCTTGCTCGGCGGGCCGGTGGTGGGATTGGCCGTTGGTCTGACGGGCGGTTTACATCGCTACAGCTTGGGGGGGTTTACCGATCTGGCCTGTGCTATCTCCACCACCTTGGAAGGATTACTGGGCGGGCTGGCACATCGCTATCTGGTGCGCCGTGGCCACGGCGATTTGCTGTTTAACACCCTAGTGGTCTTCGCCATCACCTTGCTGGCCGAAATTGTGCAGATGGCGGTGATTTTGCTAGTGGCCAAACCTTACGCCGATGCCGAACGCTTAGTGCAACACATCGCTCTGCCGATGGTGATTGCCAACTCCACCGGAGCGGCCATGTTTATGCGCATCATCCTCGATCGCAAAGCCATGTTTGAAAAATACTCCATCGCCTTTTCTGCCAAGGCGCTACGCATTGCCGAGCGCACCGTGGGCGTGCTGCTACAGGGGCTTAACCAACACACCAGCCAACAAATTGCCCAGACTATTTACGAAGAAATTGATGTGGGCGCCGTGGCAATTACCGACCGTGAAGTCCTGCTCGGCTTTATCGGCATTGGCGATGATCATCATCGCCCCGGCACCCCGATCACCTCACCGCACACCATGCAGGCGATTGCCGACAATGTGGTGGTGTACGCTGACGGTAACGAGCATCCGTATCGCTGCTCGATTGCCGCCGACTGCCGCTTAGGCTCATCGCTGGTGATCCCGCTGCGCGGTGAAGATGAACAGGTGATCGGCACCATCAAACTGTATGAGCCGAAACGAAAGCTGTTCTCCTCCATCAACCGCACATTGGGAGAAGGGATCGCGCGTCTATTGTCGAATCAGTTACTGGCAGGCCGGTTGCAGCAGCAAAAACAGATGCTGGCACAAACCGAAATCAAATTGCTGCATGCGCAGGTGAACCCGCATTTTCTGTTTAATGCGTTGAACACCATTGCTGCCGTGATCCGGCGCAACCCGCAGCAAGCGCGGGACTTGGTACAATACCTGTCGACGTTTTTCCGTAAAAATCTCAAACGTGTCAGTGGCGATGTCAGCCTGCATGACGAAATTGAGCATGTTACGGCCTACCTGCAAATTGAGTTAGCGCGTTTTGCCGATCGCCTGCAGGTAGAAATGGATATTCCGAGCGCATTGCATCACTGCCGCGTTCCAGCCTTTATCCTGCAGCCGATTGTGGAAAATGCCATCAAGCACGGTACCGCACACTCATTGGAAACTGGCCACATACGGATCAGCGCACGCCAAACGGAGCGCGGTCTGTTTTTGGCGGTAGAGGATAATGCAGGGCTGTTTTGCGCCGATAAGCGCAGTGATGGCCTCGGCATGAGCTTGGTGGATAAGCGCATTAAAGCGCGCTATGGCGAGGCTTACGGCGTCAGTACCGACTGCGAGCCGGAGCGTCGCACCTGCGTCACTTTACATTTACCCCGCGCCGAAGAAACTGAGGAATGCGTATGCTCAGCGTAATGATTGTCGACGACGAGCCACTCGCGCGCGCCGAATTGCGCGAGCTGCTGGCAGAACAAGCTCAACTGCACATCGTGGCCGAATGTGCCAATGCGGTCGAAGCGATGAGCGCCATCAACCAACATCAGCCCGATATTGTGTTTCTAGATATCCAGATGCCGCGGATCAGCGGGCTGGAAATGGTCAGCATGCTGGATAAAAACCGCATGCCGCACATCGTGTTTGTCACCGCCTTCGATGACTACGCCTTGCAGGCCTTTGAAGAGCAAGCCTTCGATTACTTGCTCAAGCCCATTGATCCGGCGCGGCTACAAAAAACCTTGCAGCGCCTGTATCAGGCCAGCGCGCCGCAGCCGCTCGTCTTACCTGAACCGACACCGCCTCTGCGCCAAATTCCCTGTCAGGGTCACCAGCGCATCTTCTTTTTACATTTGGAAGAGGTGGAGTTCGCGCATACCGATCTGAGCGGAGTGCAAGTGGTGGCCCACCAACAAAGCGGCTATACCCCACTCTCACTCAAGGTATTGGAAGAAAAAACCCCACTGCTGCGCTGTCATCGCCAATATCTGGTCAATCCTGAGCAAATCTGCGAGCTGCAATTTACGGATGCGGCGCAGGTCGATATTGTGACCCGTAGCGGACATAAAGTGCCGGTCAGTCGCCGTTATTTACGCGCAGTAAAAGATTATCTGAATATTCCGTAACTGTTTCTCTGTGATAAAACTCACATTCGCGGCATGTTATTTTAATGCCGCCACGTTTTTTCTGATATTACGTTCAGTCTCAACATCAAATACAGTCAATATAAAAATGTGAACCATCTCATAATTATATTTATTCGCTCACCTTGATGTTTAAAACACTATTTCACAATCGTCCACCGCTTCCCCCCCCAAAAAAACCACTTAACGAATATAATTACCGCTTAAGCGCCAATATAACCTCTCAGCGTAAAAGCTGACCTATTCAACTTGATATTGCGTAGAGTATAGCTACCTCTTTGTACATTCCCCTTCAGTACATTCACCATAACAAAAAGAGTGAGTCAGGTATGATCTGGTTTCTGTTGTGCGTCGGCATTTTGATTGCCGGTTATTTTATTTACGGTGCCATAATCGAGAAGATCTTTAATCCCCGTCCAGAGCGTCAAACGCCTGCACTGGCGATGCAAGATGGTGTCGATTATGTCCCTATGTCCAATGCCAAAGTGTGGTTGGTTCAGCTGCTAAATATTGCCGGCGTCGGCCCTATCTTTGGCCCAATTCTGGGCGCGCTGTATGGTCCAGTCGCCATGTTGTGGATTGTGTTTGGCTGCATCTTCGCCGGTGCGGTGCATGATTACTTCTCTGGGATGCTGAGCGTGCGCGCCAACGGTGCATCAGTACCAACGGTGGTGGGTAATCATCTGGGTACTGTTGCCAAGCACTTCATGAATGCGTTTTCCATCATCCTGCTGCTACTGGTCGGCGTGGTGTTTGTACTGAGCCCTGCCAGCCTGCTTGGGGATTTGACCAGCTGGAGCGTGCCAATGTGGATTGCCATCATTTTTGGCTACTACATTCTGGCCACGGTCGTGCCGGTAGATAAGATCATTGGCCGCCTGTACCCTATTTTCGGCGCCCTGCTGCTGTTTATGTCGGCCGGTCTGCTGATTGGTTTGATGGTCAGCGACAAGCCGTTCTACAGCGCAGGAATGGACGTGTTCACCAACATGCATCCAACCGAGCTGCCATTGTGGCCACTGCTGTTCATCACTATCGCCTGTGGCGCTGTATCCGGCTTCCACGCTACCCAATCACCACTGATGGCGCGCTGCATGCAAAATGAAAAGCATGGCCGCTTTATTTTCTACGGTGCGATGATCGGTGAAGGTGTGATTGCCCTGATCTGGTGTACGCTGGGTCTGAGCTTCTACGAAAGCAGCGACGCCTTAAATGCCACGCTGGCCAGCGGAGGCCCGGCCAAAGTGGTACACGAAGTGTCTACCTCGCTGCTGGGAATGGTCGGTGGAGCACTGGCCGTGCTGGGTGTGGTGATCCTGCCGATTACCTCTGGTGATACCGCATTCCGCTCTGCACGTCTGATCATTGCTGACTTCTTGAAAATGCCACAAAAAGCCATCAGTAAGCGGATGCTGATTGCTCTGCCAATGTTCGTGCTGGGTTACATGATCACCAAAACCGATTTCGATGTGATTTGGCGTTACTTCGGTTGGGCAAACCAGACTACTGCAATGATGATGCTGTGGACCGCCGCCGCTTACTTGCTGCGTCACGGTAAATTCCACTGGGTCGCCACGGTTCCGGCCATGTTCATGACCGCCGTATGCTTTACCTATCTGGCCAATGCCAAGATCGGATTTAACCTGCCGATGGATATCTCGACCGTGATTGGTCTGGGCGCGACCGTGGCAGTAACGGTGCTGTTCTTCTTGAAGATCCGTCGCTGCGACAAAGCGATTGTGGCCGAGCAAAACAGCTAATCCGCTCTATCAGTAACATTACAGATAAAAAAATCGCCCCCACAACAGCCGCCCTTGCGGCTGTTGTCATTTTAACGAAGGGATTCGATAGAAATAGCGAGAAAACATAACACACTGACTATTATTTGCGCATGACAACAATTATTTCACTCTTATTATCTACGCTTTATTAGCAAGACAATAACAGCCATATTACGACAAGTATTCACGATAACGTTTAGACTCTCTTTTATTACCGGCTCTTGCTATGAGTTTCTTACTATTAGCTAATAGCCCGATTTATTCCGCCCTATCGTTAATGATTCTCAGCACACCTTATTTATCGTCATTTCACTCACCATCGGTAAAGCATGTCTATTTCCCTGACAAAAGGCGCAATAGGTGTCACGAATGGGAATTTTATTTACTCAGATCAATAAAACGGCAGATTATTTAATGCACATTCTGGTTCGGTGATCATTTCCTCAGATTTGTCCGATGAAATAGACGATGATATCCCCGTGCAGATATTTTCTTTTTGTGTACCTATTAATTCACTCTAGTTAATTACTCAACAGGGATTGGTTTTATGATTGCTTTGCAGTTTATAGTCGTACTGCTGTGCTTATTAGTTGGTACCCGCTTTGGCGGTATGGGACTGGGCTTAATCAGTGGTATTGGCCTGTTTATTTTATCCTTCGTCTTCGGCCTGATGCCGGGCGAGCCGCCAGTGAGCGTTATGCTGACCATTTTGGCGGTTATTGGCTGTGCTTCCGTACTGCAAACCGCCGGCGGCCTGAACGTATTGATGCAATACGCCGAGCGTCTGCTGCGCCGTCATCCACAATACATCACCATTTTGGCTCCGCTCACCACTTGGACTCTGACTTTCCTGTGCGGTACCGGCCACGTGGTGTACACCATGTTCCCCATCATCTCTGACATCGCGCTGAAAAAGAATATCCGTCCAGAGCGTCCAATGGCGGTAGCATCTGTCGCCTCACAGATGGCGATTTGTGCCTCTCCTGTATCGGTAGCCGTGGTTTCTCTGCTCTCGATTCTGGCCGCCAAGCAAGGCATTGGTGAGCCTATCGGCATGCTGACCCTGCTGGCTATCTCCGTACCAGCCTCTTTGTGTGGTGTGATGGTCGCCGCACTGTGGAGCCTGCGCCGCGGTAAGGATCTGGATAAAGACCCAGAATTCCAAGCTAAACTGCAAGATCCCAAGCAGCGTGAATTTATCTATGGCAGCACTGAAACCCTGCTGAACCAAACATTCCCGAAAGAAGCTTACTGGGCGACCGGTATTTTCTTCGCCGCCATTGCCGTGGTGGTGTTACTGGGTGCGTTTGATGGCCTGCGTCCTGAGTTTGTGCTGGAAAACGGCAAAACCAAGATGCTGTCAATGAACCTGGCGATCCAGATGATGATGCTGATTGCCGGTGCCATCATGCTGATGGTGTGTAAAGTCAAACCGGGTGAGATTGCCAACGGCGCAGTCTTCAAAGCCGGTATGGTCGCGATTTTCTCGGTGTTCGGGGTTGCTTGGATGAGTGACACCTTCTTCCAAGCGCACATGGTGCAATTGAAAGACGTGTTGGCTGATGTCGTGGTTGCCCACCCGTGGACCTACGCACTGGTGCTGTTCCTCGTCTCCAAACTGGTAAACAGCCAAGCCGCTGCGCTGACCGCCATCGCCCCTATGGGTCTGGCGCTGGGTGTGGATCCGAAAATGATCGTGGCCTTCTTCCCGGCCTGTTACGGTTACTTCGTGCTGCCAACCTACCCAAGTGATCTGGCTTGCATCGGCTTTGACCGCTCCGGTACAACCCGCATCGGGAAATTCATTATCAATCACAGCTTTATTATTCCGGGACTGATTGGCGTAATTACCGCCTGTACAGTAGGCTTCTTACTAGTAGAGACCTTTTTATAACCGAGTGTGGTTTAGCGTTACATAATGTTAAAAGCCGGTCTCCTGACCGGTTTTTTTTGCTATGTTGCCACAGCATATTGAGGAGCAAAGTATGCGACATCTGGTATGGCTTGGCTTACTGATTCTTACGCTGACGGGTTGTACCAACCGCTATATGGCCGAACAATGCCGAGCGGGCAATGCCGAGCTCATCGGACAACGCGATGCCCTATCCGGTCGGGCCGCACGTACCGCGCAAGATCTTGAAACGCTGTGCCAAAGACACACCGCTCCAATCAGTTTCACTGAGTACCAAAAAGGGTTTAATCAAGCACTCACCGGCATCTGCCGCAATGATGAACTGTTCCGCTGGGGCGCGCGTGGTCTTGCCTATCCGCAAGGATGTAACTCCTTGCCTGGCGCACAAGAGTATCAGCAAGCATGGCAGCGCGGCTGGGACTGGTGGGTTTCACAGATTGATTGGCAACCGTTTTGGGGCTAGCCCACTTCACTATAAGCTTCACAACGGGCTTTACCACACGCTTTACCACGGAGCACAGCAATATGAAAATTTATCAGGCAGCCGTACAAGATGCCGCGAAAGTAGCGCCATTATATGTACAATATCGTGAATTCTATCAAGTCGACCCAATGCCTGAACAAGCTCTGGCATTCATGCAAGCCCGTCTGCAATTTAATCAATCCGTGATCTTTTACGCCGTCAATGATGCTGGCGAAGCGGTCGGCTTTGCCCAACTGTATCCTGCATTTTGCTCACTGCAGATGAAGCCGGTATGGTGGCTGTACGACCTGTTCGTGACCCCATCCGCACGTCGTCAAGGTGTTGGCGAAGCCTTACTGGCACGCTGCAAAGCGCTGGGTGAAGAAACTGACGCCGGTTATATCATGCTGCAAACCGCACATGACAACACCCGCGCCCAAAGCCTGTATGAAAAAGAAGGCTATATCCGCGATAACGAGTTCTACAGCTATAACCTGTGGCTGCAACACTGATTATCAGCATCCACACCTTGCCTAGCGCTTCAGCACACAGGCTAAGACGCTAGGCAAAACACCGCATGCAACAAAAAAGGCTTTGGACCACAGAGCGCACATACCTCGCCTTGGTCACAAAGCCTTTTTTATCACCTAACGTGATGTTTAATACACTTGCTGCCGCTCACAGCCTTTCGGAATTTGGGCGCTGAAAGATTCCACCTTAGACAGGCGGTATACACCGTCATAATCCTCAGCAAACTCGCCCTGCGGCACATCCTCCGTCACTTGCAACACCACATAAATGGGCTGGTAAGGCTGATGCTTTTTCTTCATCACCTCCGCCGCCAACTGACGCAATGGCTGCAAACTGGCCTCATCCCCGTTTAACCAAAACACGCTCGGGTCATTGCATGGCTGGAAAGTTTCCACCCCTTCCCCCCACACATACATTCCCTGTACGGTGATCGGCTCTTCTGCCGCGTAGCTGCATGATGCGGACAACGCCAACGTCACCGCAGCCAGAATTCGTTTAATCATCTCCTGCACACCTCAATACTCACCCTGCGGGCTTGTCTATATTGATTGAGACAACAGAAATTGAAAAGGTTCAGCGCAAAAAATTTACGGGCCAAGCCAATAAAGTGCCAGAAGACAGAAGACAGAAGACAGAAGACAGAAGACAGAAGACAGAAGACAGAAGACAGAAGACAGAAGACAGAAGACAGAAGACAGAAGACAGAAGACAGAAACAGTAAGCCCCGCTCACTCCCAGCGCAAGCCACTTCCCCCCCTATCGGTGCAGTATCACAACTAAGTGTAATAGCGGGTAATAGCGAAAAAAACCGCTTAACCCCAAATCACAGGGATAAAAAAAGCGGTCAGCTTTCGCCAACCGCTATAAATAGTATGCACTATTTTGAGAACGTATCGCGCAGCGATTAGTTCAGACGCTCTTTAATACGAGCAGACTTACCAGAACGCTCACGCAGGTAGTACAGTTTCGCTTTACGCACAGCACCACGACGCTTAACAGCAACGCTGTCGATCAGTGGAGAGTGAGTCTGGAACACACGCTCAACACCTTCGCCGTTGGAGATTTTACGTACGGTGAATGCAGAGTGCAGACCGCGGTTACGCTTAGCGATTACCACGCCCTCGAATGCCTGCAGACGCTTTTTGTCACCTTCAACAACCCAAACCTGTACCACAACGGTGTCACCAGGACGGAACGCCGGTACGTTTTGTTTCAGTTGTTCTTGTTCCAGTTGCTTAATGATATTGCTCATAATTCTCTCTTAACCCTAGAATTAACTGAATCTTTAGTTCTGCTCACTGCCCTGATGTTCCTCTTGGAACTCAGTCAGGAGCACCGCTTGCTCGTCAGTCAGAGCTAGGCTTTCTAGAAGCTCAGGTCTTCTCAGCCAAGTACGGCCCAGCGACTGTTTTAATCGCCAGCGACGAATTTCTGCATGATTCCCCGATAATAAAACCGGCGGCACTTGCATCCCATCTAATACCTCGGGCCGGGTATAGTGCGGACAGTCCAGTAACCCGTTCGCAAAGGAATCTTCCTCTGCGGACGCTTGATGGCCCAGAACACCCGGAACAAACCGCGCGACTGCATCCAACAGCGTCATGGCAGGTAACTCACCGCCACTGAGAACGTAATCGCCGATTGACCATTCTTCGTCAACTTCGGTTTGGATCACGCGCTCATCTATGCCTTCGTAGCGACCACAAACCAGAATCAACTTCTCGTTCGTTGCCAGCTCACTCACACCAGACTGATCCAGTGTGCGTCCCTGAGGCGACAGATAGATTACCTTCGCCCCATCACCTGCAGCCGCTTTCGCTGCATGAATCGCATCCCGTAAGGGTTGCACCATCATCAACATGCCCGGCCCGCCCCCGAAAGGTCTGTCATCGACAGTGCGATGCCGGTCGTGCGTAAAATCGCGAGGATTCCAGCACTCAATGCTGAGCAGGCCATTTTTTACCGCTCGGCCGGTTACCCCGAAATCGGTCACTGTACGGAACATCTCAGGGAACAAGCTTACTATTCCTATCCACATAGGTTTCGGCCTATCCACATAGATTTAGTGCCAATTCTCGTCAGACAGATTGCTCTGCCCCGGGTCAGAAACCAGGATCCCAATCTACTTCGATAGTTCGAGTAGCGAGATCGACTTTTTTGATAACCTGCCCATCGAGGAACGGAATTAACCGCTCCTTGATTCCAAAAGCATCTTTCAGGTTTGCCTTCACCACCAGAACATCGTTAGAGCCGGTTTCCATCATGTCAGTGACTTTACCAAACTCATAACCACTGGTGTTTACCACCTTGCAACCCATCAGGTCACGCCAGTAATAATCACCTTCTTCCAGCTTAGGTAGCTGTGAAGCATCCACGGCAATTTCTGCATTAGTCATTGCGTGGGCTGTTTCACGATCATCAACGCCTTTCAGCTTGATGATCAGGTCATTGTTGTGGTGACGCCAGCTTTCCAGCTCCACCTCACGCCATTGACCCCCTGTTTTCAAGAACCAAGGTTGGTACTCGAAAATACTTTCCGAATCCTCGGTGGAGGAGTACACCCTGAGCCAACCACGGATACCGTATGTAGAACCCAGTTTCCCAAGCACCACAGGCTCAAGCAGCTTACTCATTGAAACCACCCAGACGGATTACGCAGCTTTCTGCGCGTCTTTCAGCAGCTTAGCAACACGGTCGCTTACAGTAGCGCCCAGGCCAAGCCAATGGTTGATGCGATCCAGGTCCAGACGAACCTTCTCAGCCGCACCAGCAGCGATTGGGTTGAAGAAACCCACGCTCTCGATGAAACGGCCATCACGCGCACTACGGCTGTCGGTTACGACTACTTGATAAAACGGACGCTTTTTAGCGCCGCCACGTGCCAAACGAATAGTTACCATAACGTCCTCTTATATTAACAAAAACACCCAGAGACCGTATTGAGGGTCGGACTCCGGGGTCTGCGAAAAAGCTGTCGAATTTTACTCGTTTCAGGGTAAAAAGCAACCTGCCTTAACGGATTTACACACGCGGCACCTGTCAAGGCACCGCTACGGTAAGGATTAACGGCCAAACATGCCCGGTGGCATCATACCTTTCATGCCACGCATCATTTTCGCCATGCCGCCTTTGCGCATTTTTTTCATCATGCGCTGCATTTCAGTAAATTGCTTGAGCAGACGGTTCACATCCTGCACCTGAACACCGGCCCCCATGGCGATACGGCGCTTACGGCCACCTTTAATCAGCTCAGGGTTACGGCGCTCGGCACGGGTCATGGAGTTGATCATCGCTTCCATTTTCACGGTGACCTTGTCATCCATCTGCGCTTTGATGTTATCCGGCAACTGACCGGCACCCGGCAGTTTTTCCAGCATGCTCATCATGCCGCCCATATTGCGCATCTGTTGCAGCTGATCGCGGAAGTCTTCCAGGTCGAAGTTGTCGCCCTTCTTGAACTTCTCGGCCATTTTCTCGGCCTGTTCACGGTCAACGTTACGCTCCAGATCTTCAATCAGCGACAGTACATCGCCCATGCCCAGAATTCGTGACGCAACGCGATCCGGGAAGAACGGCTCCAGCGCATCGGTTTTCTCGCCCACACCGAGGAATTTAATCGGCTTGCCGGTAATATGACGGATAGACAGCGCCGCACCACCACGGGCATCACCATCGACCTTGGTCAAAATCACACCGGTCAATGGCAACGCTTCGTTAAATGCCTTCGCGGTATTGGCCGCATCCTGACCGGTCATGGCATCGACCACGAACAGGGTTTCGATTGGGTTGATGGCCGCGTGCAGCTGCTGGATCTCGTCCATCATCTCGCCATCAACGTGCAAACGACCGGCAGTATCCACCAGCAGCACATCGTAGAATTTCAGTTTGGCGTGCTGCAGCGCTTTGTTAACGATCGCTAACGGCTTCTCTTGCGGCTCCGATGGGAAGAAATCGATCTCAACGCTTTCCGCCAAGGTTTCCAGCTGTTTGATCGCCGCCGGGCGATACACGTCCGCGGACACCACCAGCACTTTTTTCTTCTTACGCTCACGCAGGAATTTACCCAGCTTGGCCACACTGGTGGTTTTACCGGCCCCCTGCAGACCCGCCATCAGCACCACAGCTGGCGGTTGCGCCGCCAGATTCAGGTCACTGTTGGCTTCGCCCATCGCCAATTCGAGTTCGTTACGTACAATTTTCACGAACTCCTGACCCGGCGTCAGGCTCTTGTTGACCTCTTGGCCAACGGCACGCTCTTTAACGCGATTGATAAAATCACGTACCACGGGCAAAGCGACATCCGCTTCCAGTAACGCCATGCGTACTTCACGCAGGGTGTCTTTAATATTTTCATCAGTCAGTCGGCCACGGCCGCTGATATTGCGCAGAGTGCGCGACAGTCGATCAGAAAGATTCTCAAACATCGTAGTCAGTGTCCGCTTGCACAGGGTCTGTGTGGCTTAATAATTGAAGGGATTATACCTGATTATTCTGCTTATGTGGCAGTCACAAGGTTGGAGCATTGCCGAAGGGACGGTATACTAGCTTTTCTTCTATCAGGTTATGCAACCACTGACACCGACTTATGCCAATTTTCGCGACACTCGCCTTACTGGGTTATGCCGCCTGTCTGGGGCTGATTATTCCGAGTTTGCTGCGTAAAAACGGACCGAATCCACGGGCCGTGTTTGCCTGTGCCGGTTTCGCACTGCTGTTTCATGGGATCACCCTGCAAGAGCTCATTTTTGGTGCGGTCAGCGGACAAAACCTCAGCCTGATGAATGTGGCGTCGCTGGTTGGCTTGATCATCACCTTATTGATGACCTTGTCGCTCCTGCGTTATCGGGTCTGGTTTTTGATGCCGGTGGTGTATAGTTTTGCCGCCATCAATCTGGCCGCAGCCAGTTTCCTGCCCGGCGCCTTTATTACGCATCTTGAGCATAACGCCGGTATTTTGCTGCACATCACCTTGGCTCTGTTTGCCTATGCCACCTTGATGATTGCCACCTTGTATGCCCTGCAACTGGCGTGGTTGGATTACCGCCTCAAGCAAAAACGGTTACCGCTTAGCCCGATTTTCCCGCCATTGATGACCATCGAGCGCCAGCTGTTTCAGATCACCTTAATTGGTGAGATCCTGCTGACCTTAACACTGATCAGTGGCTGGTTTTTCCTGCAAGACATGTTCGCGCAAGGCAAATCGCACAAAGCCATTTTGTCGATGTTGGCATGGGTGGTCTATGGCGTGCTGCTGTGGGGACACTTTCGCCAAGGCTGGCGCGGACGCCGTATGGTCTACTTCAGTCTGATCGGCGCGTTCTTACTGACTCTGGCCTATTTTGGCAGCCGCTTTATGCAGGAAGTGATCCTGCGCTGATTATCGGACACAACCCGCTTGATTCTACGCTATGTAGCTCATATTTATTGAAACCGTGTTTACGCAGACCGCGTCGCTATTGCTACACTGTCTAGCCTGAATGCCCCTTTAGCATTTCTAAGACGCTGTCTTTGTTGGATATTGTCTTTACTGAAATACTGTTACTGACGAAAGGAACCATTACTTGGACGACATACATACCGGCACACTGTTTATTGTGCTGATTTTAATGTTGTTAATTTCTGCCTATTTTTCCGGCTCCGAAACCAGCATGATGTCGCTGAACCGCTACCGGTTGCGGCATATGTCCAAAGAAGGACACCGCGGCGCGAAGCGTGCCGAACACTTGCTGCAGCGCCCTGATCGCCTGCTCAGCCTTATCCTGATTGGCAACAACTTGGTTAACATCCTCGCTTCGGCCATTGCCACGATTATTGGTATGCGCCTGTATGGCGATGCCGGGGTGGCGATTGCCACCGGTGTGCTGACTCTGGTGGTGTTGATCGTATCCGAAGTGATGCCTAAAACCATCGCTGCGCTGTATCCGGAAAAAATTGCTTTCCCAAGCACCCTGCTGCTGAATGTGCTGATGAAGCTGATGCTGCCGGTGGTGCTGTTTACCAACCTGATCACCTCCGGTTTGATGCGCCTGTTTGGCTTGCGCTCCGATGTGAAAAACTCGCAAGCGGTCAGCAAAGAAGAGCTGCGCACGATTGTGCATGAAGGCTCGCGCATTACCCGCCGCAACCAAGATATGCTGCTGTCTATCTTCGATCTGGAGCAAATCACAGTGGAAGATATCATGGTGCCGCGCAGTGAAGTGGTCGGTATCGATATCAACGAAGATTGGAAGAGTATTGTCCGTCAGCTCAACCACTCGCAACATGCCCGTTTGGTGCTGTACCGCGACAATTTGGATGATGCCATCGGTATGCTGCGCGTGCGTGAAGCCTACCGCTTGATGATGGAAAAGAACGAGTTCAACAAAGAGACGCTGCTGCGCGCCACCGATGAGATTTATTTCGTTCCGGAAGGCACGCCGCTGAACGTGCAGCTTCTCAAGTTCCAGCGCAATAAACAGCGTTTTGGTCTGGTGGTCGATGAATACGGCGATATTCAAGGCTTGATCACGCTGGAAGATATTCTTGAAGAGATTGTGGGTGAATTTACCACCTCAATGTCGCCAACTCTGGCCGAAGAAGTAACTCCGCAAAGTGACGGCACCATTTATGTGGAAGGTACCGCCAATATTCGCGATCTGAACAAGGCCTTTAACTGGCAACTGCCGACCAATGGCCCACGAACCGTCAACGGTTTGCTGCTCGAATACTTGGAAGATATTCCTGATGTCGGCACCAGCGTGCACATGTATGGTCATCAGATCGATATTCTGGAAGTCAGCGACAACATGGTCAAACTGGTACGGGTACATCCGAAAAATAACGGTGACGATGCCACGCCAGAAAATGATGGCTGAGTCTGGCTAACCGCGCACGCAAAAAAAACCGCCGCAGCGATTCGCTAGTGGCGGTTTTTTTATGCTGAGCTCCGATTATGCCAACCGTTGCCCCCAATCTCTTACCCAATGATTGCGTTAGCCCAACAGCGATGGATCCAGTGCCAGCTCGTCATTGCGATTCACGCCCACACCGCGGCTAAGTACATTACGCGCAATCTGCTGCGCTTCGCTCAGCGAGTGCATGGCACAGGTACCACACTGAAAGCGGTTCAGCTCTGGGATATCATCCTGCGAGGCCACTTGCTCCACATCTTGCATCGCGGCAAGCCAAGCATCTGCCACCCGCTGTGCATCCGGCGCACCAATCAGGCTCATATAAAAGCCGGTACGGCAGCCCATCGGCGAAATATCGATAATTTCAACTCCGTTGCCGTTTAAGTGATCGCGCATAAATCCAGCGAACAGGTGCTCCAGCGTGTGGATCCCTTTTTCGCTCAAGATCTCCTGATTCGGAACGCAAAAGCGCAGATCAAACACGGTAATGGTATCGCCATGCGGTGTTTGCATGGTCTTGGCAACGCGCACGGCCGGTGCAGCCATACGGGTATGATCGACGGTAAAACTATCAAGTAATGGCATGCGGCTGTTTTCCTTACTGATTTTATCTTCTGTGAAAAAAACAAAAAAATTTTGTCAAACAGGGGAAACCTTTTATCCGGCATCCGGTCTTAATTACTGTAAGACGCGCTATTTTGTTGTCATCACATCCCTGAAATTACACACGCAGAGATGTATTTCGGCCACCCCACCTTGGAGTGGCCTTTTTTATGGGCGCCGCGGTTAAAATCCTGCGACTGAACCCGCGATCGGAGCGCTCAAAAGTGTTGCTGCTGCAAATACGCATCAAAACTCAGCGTATCAGCGGCTTCAATCTCAGCTTGTTTACGCTGCGAATGTTCACGCTCTTGCACAAACTCCGCTTCGCTCACCATTTCGGTTGGCTCGGACGCTAATTGACGATGATAACGACTCGCCAGCCCCAGACCTAAGCCGCTCATGCCTTGCTGCAACATGTCATCCAACACCCGCGCCGACAAGGTCAATGATGGATCGGCAAACGCCGGCTCGAGCTTATCGCACAGCGCCTGATAAGTATTGCCCTGCTCCGCATCCAGTACGCTGGCCACTTTACGCAAGTCGGCAAACAGTTTCTGGCCCACTTCCGACAGCGGCTCACGGCTAGTCTCACACCCGATCCCGATGGTCTGCCCCGGCTTACGCCCTTCGAGGATCACGCGGTTCCAGTTTTTACGACAACACAGCAACTCACCTTCGCTCATCTCTGGCGCATCGGCCAGCGCACACCAGATCAAGAACAGATCCAAGAAGCGCACCTGCTCGGCATCAATCCCAATTGGTGAGTAAGGGTTGTTATCCAGCGCGCGCACTTCAATGTATTGAATGCCACCACGCAGCAGCGCATCCGACGGCGACTCACCCGGTAAGGTGACACGCTTAGGCCGAATCGGCGCATAGAACTCATTTTCAATCTGCAGCACATTGCTGTTGAGCTGACGATACTGACCATCTACCTTCACGCCCAGCTCAGCATACTGCTTGGAAGGCTGATGAATGGCCTTTTTCAGCGCATCCACATAAGTGTGCAGATGATTGAAGGTAATGCCTAATTTACTCTGCTCTTTATTGGTGTAACCCAAATCACTCATGCGCAGCGAAGTTGCATACGGCAGGTACATCAACCCTTTGCCGTTAGATTCAAACGGCAGCACATCTTCACGGCCAGCGATAAACGAACGGCACAGCGCAGGTGACGCACCAAACAGATACGGGATCACCCAGCCAAAACGATAGTAATTACGGATCAGGCGGAAATAACCATCCGAGACACTTTCCTGATAGGTGGCCGGATCTTGACCAGCAAACCGCAATTGCCAGAACGTATCCGGCAACGAAAAGTTATAGTGCACCCCGGAGATCACCTGCATCAAGGCGCCATAACGGTTTTTCAGCCCTTCGCGATACAGCGTTTTAAACTTACCGATGTTAGAGCTGCCGTACTGCGCCAAAACGATATCGTCTTCATTGCCAATAAAGCACGGCATGCTCAACGGCCAAAACAGCTCGTTCTCCACCTGACGGGCAGTATAACGGTGAATATCACGTAAAAATGTCAGCAGACGGTCTACATCACGCTCCACTGGGGTGATGAATTCCAGCAGACTTTCGGCAAAATCCGTGGTGATCCAGCTATGGGTCAGCGCAGAGCCTAACGCCGAGGCGTGTGGCGTGGCCGCCAAATGGCCATCTGGCGTAATACGCAGGGTTTCGCGCTCAATACCGCGTCCCAAACCTTTAACACTGTGCGGATTAGCCGCCAGCCATGATAATGCAGCTGATACGTCAGGAATCAAAATAGACCTTCCTTTACCTGAACTCGTAATCTGTTAAGGATACTGGTTAAATAGGTAAATTTCTACGTTATAACAATCGGTTACTCTTTATCCTATCCGAATAAAATACCGCTCGCCCCGTTGAAAATAAGTATGATTACCAGATAACGCAGTGTTTTTCCTAACAAAATAAACAGTGTGGATGACGCCCACGGCAAACGAAACCAACCGGCAAGCAAACATAAAATATCGCCGATCAACGGCAACCAACTAAACCACAATGACCACACGCCATAACGCTCAATCCAGCGCGTGGCGGTATCTAATCCACGTTGCGGTTTTAAGATCGCCAGACCTCGCCCCATCCACACGCTGCACAGGCTACCCAGCGTATTACCCACGACGGCGGCGGCTAACAATTGCCACTGTGGCCACTGTGCTTGGTGCAGCAACCAGACCAACACCACTTCCGAATTACCCGGTAAGATAGTGGCGCTGAGGAAACTGCTGGCCAGCAGCCCCCACAGGCCATAGCTTTCCCATGCCGCACTAAGCATCAGTACAGGGTTCGCACGTCAACCACATCCATACCGGCGCGGCGCGCCGCTTGCAGACCGAACTCTGCATCTTCAAAAACCACGCAATGCTGTGGCGCGATGCCTAATTTCTCGGCGCACAGTAAAAAGGTATCTGGCGCCGGTTTATGCGCCTGCACATCATTAGCTCCCACCAGAGCCGCAAAATAATCGCGCAGCCCCATATGACGCAACAACGCTTCGGCGACCGCCGTTTCACTGCCGGTTCCCACCGCCATCGGACGACGCCCATGATACGCTTTCACCACATCCTCAATCAGGGGTAACGGACGACACAAATCAAACAGCAGCAACTCCACCGCATCGGCTTTTTGCTTAGCGATCAGCCGCGGATCCAGATCAGCGCCGTGACGGGTTAAGATCGAGCTGGCGATCTGCCACGTTGGCGCGCCGCTTTGCGAGGCCATAAAGTCCGGCTCATACGGCAAACCGTAACGGCCCAACACCTCCTCCCATGCCTGGCGGTGTGCCGGCAAAGATTCAATGATGGTACCGTCCATATCAAAAATCAGGCCTTGGTAGCGGTCGTACATGGTTCCTCCAATGAAAAAATCAATTTGCCACAGGTGCGACCTCGTTCAAGCTCGCGGTGTGCCTCGGCACCGTCCTGCAGCGGATATTCCTTGCTAAGCATGATGTGCAGTTCGCCTTGCGCAATGAGCGCCAGCAATGCCTGTAAATCGTGCACATTAGGCTGCGCCAATAAGCCAACCGCCGTTGAAATGCCTCGCTCTGCGGCCGCTTGGCAGACTCGCTCAGCGCTGATGGTCGGTAGTGTCAGAACGCGACCGGAGGGTTTCACCCATGTCAAAGCGCGGATGCCGGCATCGCCGCCCACCAAATCGAACAGGACATCCACCTGCCGTGGCAAAATATCGGCAGCAGTAGGCAACGGTTGCTGATAATCAATGATCTCGTGCGCCCCTAACTGCTGGGCTAACGCACTTTTTTGTGCCGAACACAGCGCAACGACTTGCGCTCCGGCGCGGCGTAACAGCTGCACCAACACATGACCTACCCCACCGACAGGCGCCGATACCAGCACCCGCTCTCCGGGTTGTACCGCCATTTTGCGTACCATCTGCCAAGCAGTGATCCCGGCCACCGGTAAGGCTCCGGCTTGCGCCAAACTGACGTTATCTGGAACCCGTGCCAGCAATGTATCCGGTACCGCCAAATAACGGCTATACCCGCCGCCACCTTGCACATAACCGGCCACCCGATCGCCGCACTGCCATGCACTATCGCTGCTCGCGTGCACAACGGTTCCCGCCACATCAAAACCGGGTACCCAAGGCAAATCATCTTTGTGCGCCTGTGCCGCCCAGCCTAAACCTGCGCGAGTTTTGGCATCAATCGGGTTAATTCCCGCCGCAGCCACTTGCACCACCACCTGCTGCGCACCGGCCTGCGGCATCGGCAAGGTTTGCACCTGCAAGACCTCTGGCGCGCCAAAGGCGGTGATCGCCAGCCCAATATTCTCGCCACACGTAAATTCTGCAGCCTGTTGTGATGATGCCATCTGTCACTCCTTCGCTGAATATCTGCTGATCCGTTGCCCAATTGCGGCCATTGCATGGGAGTTGGTCTGCCTGAGCCGCGCCTTACCACCAGAGCCAATAGGCTTTCACGCCATACAACGCAGGCAGTAGGGTAAAAACGCAGTTACTCTAGCCTAATCCCTGGTTAGATGCAGCTTTCATGCAACAAAACTGCCACTGCGGTTTAGCCTAAAATCGGTTAATCGCGAACGTAACAAGACAAAAAAAATAAGCGTAGGTAGGGAAATAAGATGAATTCAGAGGGAAAGAGTAAGCGAACGAAGCCAACAACGCAGCAACTTCAAGTCAGAAGGGTATAAACGCAAAAAGCCCCGTCAATGACGGGGCTTTCTACTTTAGATGGTGCATCCGAGAGGATTCGAACCTCTGACCGCTCGGTTCGTAGCCGAGTACTCTATCCAGCTGAGCTACGGATGCAAATCTGGTTGGCTGTAACAGCCGTGATACCGATTTATGTCGGCTTAATGCCGTTCATCACTATCACTTTTTGTATGGTGCATCCGAGAGGATTCGAACCTCTGACCGCCCGGTTCGTAGCCGGGTACTCTATCCAGCTGAGCTACGGATGCAAGAGTAACACTTGTGTATCTTATTTATCCAAACTGGCACTAGCAAAAACTAGCGCTTTTAGTATAGCTGCTGCAGGTTGGAATGGTGCATCCGAGAGGATTCGAACCTCTGACCGCTCGGTTCGTAGCCGAGTACTCTATCCAGCTGAGCTACGGATGCCCTGCATGTGCTTTACGTTTTACTTTCGTACTGTTCAGTTGCTTATTCACAACTGCTTGCGTCATACCTTGATGAAATATGGTGCATCCGAGAGGATTCGAACCTCTGACCGCCCGGTTCGTAGCCGGGTACTCTATCCAGCTGAGCTACGGATGCATAGAGTATTTCATCAACAACATGAAGCAAGGTGCGTGGATTGCTCCACACTGCCATCACAAAACAAAAGATGGTGCATCCGAGAGGATTCGAACCTCTGACCGCTCGGTTCGTAGCCGAGTACTCTATCCAGCTGAGCTACGGATGCATCGTGCTTTCGTAAATGATGGCGGTGAGAGAGGGATTCGAACCCTCGATAGAGTTTCCCCTATACACCCTTAGCAGGGGTGCGCCTTCAGCCTCTCGGCCATCTCACCGAAACTTATAACCCGCCAACCTTGGCGAATCATTGATATTAAATGGTGCATCCGAGAGGATTCGAACCTCTGACCGCTCGGTTCGTAGCCGAGTACTCTATCCAGCTGAGCTACGGATGCACAACTTATTTCCCTGTGACCGCATACATTTTGAAATGGTGCATCCGAGAGGATTCGAACCTCTGACCGCCCGGTTCGTAGCCGGGTACTCTATCCAGCTGAGCTACGGATGCATTGCAAATCAAAATGGCGGTGAGAGAGGGATTCGAACCCTCGATAGAGTTTCCCCTATACACCCTTAGCAGGGGTGCGCCTTCAGCCTCTCGGCCATCTCACCGGCGTTGCGTGGCGCACATATTACTTTCCCAGCCTTATAAGTCAAACGTTTTTTCCGAAGTATCCTGTAAAATCATATCGTTTGCACACTTAACAGGCAATCTGCTGATTTTTCAGGTCATCTGCCGTTTTTATCAACACAGCAGACCGTTGACTCGCTTTATTGTGCGTGCGTCATCACAACGGCATTAATAATGCCAGCAAGTCAGGGTTGGGTTTTGTGAGCTTTATCGGAAAATCGGCGTCCCACAGAAAAAGTGCGAGACGCGCTGGGAAGGTTCAGTACTAACCGGAAGGAAAAGGTTAGTAGTTAGGCTGTTGAGATTTTTCAGCCTGGATGCGTTGGTAAATTTCTTCACGGTGAACAGAGACTTCTTTCGGCGCGTTCACACCGATACGGACTTGGTTTCCTTTTACACCCAGTACAGTAACGGTAACCTCGTCACCAATCATCAGGGTTTCACCAACTCGGCGAGTCAGAATTAGCATTCGTTGCTCCTTGAACTAATAGCTTATTGTCAGAATTGTACTGACATTATCCAACATAAGTCACAAAAACGTAAGCCGATTAGCTAAAGTTCTTGCCTACTCAATTAATAAAACAGTGTTCCCTACTGCCCAACCCTGCCTCATAAAGTGCAATTAGTTGCAATTTTTATTGTGGCATCAGTACAGACAGAAGCAAGCGACACACTGCACAAAAAACAAAACGTACTAACCTCAAAGTGAGGTCAGTACGTTTTTTTTCAGCTTAACGGTTACAGACGTTCAGCAACCCATGCCTGAACACTGTCTAATGCCGCAGGCAATGCTGCAGCATCAGAGCCACCGGCCTGTGCCATATCTGGACGACCGCCGCCCTTACCGCCAACTTGTGCCGCCAGCATGCTGACCAGCTCACCAGCCTTCACCTGACCCACCAAGTCTTTGGTTACACCAGCAATCAGGCTGACTTTGTCATCCTGTGCCAGACCCAGTACCACGATACCGGAACCCAACTGGTTTTTCAGGTCATCGACCATCGTACGTAATGCTTTTGCATCGCCGTTCTTGAGCAGGCTGACCAACAGCTTCTTACCCTTAACCTCGATAGCATTATGCACCAGATCCGCGCTTTCCTGAGCGGCCAGCTTGTCTTTCAATTGTTGCAATTCTTTTTCCAGCTGCTTGCTGCGATCCAGCAAGCCACGGACTTTCTCCGCTACGCTGAATGCGTCGGATTTCACCAGACCGGCCGCTTCATCTAGCTGGTCTTGCTGACGCTCGGTAAAGGCAATCGCCCGCTCACCGGTCACCGCTTCAATACGGCGCACACCTGCAGCTACACCACCTTCAGAGGTAATGCGGAACAAGCCGATATCACCGGTACGCGCAGCGTGGGTACCACCACACAGCTCAACCGAGAAATCGCCCATGGTCAGTACGCGCACTTTCTCGTCATACTTCTCACCAAACAGCGCCATCGCGCCTTTGGCTTTGGCTTCGTCCAGATCCAGAACATCGGTCTGTACGCTGTGGTTGCGACGAATTTCCGCATTCACCAAACGCTCAACTTCACGCAGCTCTTCCGCCTTCATGGCTTCCAGATGCGAGAAGTCAAAACGCAGGGCATCCGCGCTCACTTGTGAACCTTTTTGTGCCACGTGCTCGCCCAGCACTTTACGCAGGGCTGCGTGCAACAGGTGAGTCGCTGAGTGGTTCAGACGAATGCTCTGACGACGCGCAGCATCCACTTCTGCTTGCAGCGTATCACCGACCGTTACACTCCCTGACATCAGCTTACCGACGTGACCAAAAGCCTGACCGTATTTCTGGGTATCCGTCACCATGAACTCAACGCCATCGGCCAACAGCAGACCGCTGTCACCCACCTGACCACCGGACTCAGCGTAGAATGGAGTTTCGTTCAGGACGATGATCGCCTCTTCACCGGCATGCAGTTGCTCAACGCTCTGACCTTCACGGAACAGTGCCACAACCTGACCTTGATGGGCGGTAGTGGTATAGCCGTGGAATTCGGTCTGACCGTCAACACGGATCATGCTGTTGTAATCGGCACCAAAGTTGTTAGCCGCCTGCGCACGCTCACGCTGGGCTTTCATTTCTTTTTCAAAACCGGCTTCATCAACGGTGATGTTGCGCTCACGGCATACGTCAGCGGTCAAATCCAGAGGGAAGCCGTAGGTGTCGTACAGTTTGAACGCGGTTTCGCCATCCAGTACGTCGCCTTGCAGGTCAGCCAGCGCACCATCCAGCAATGCCAGACCACGCTCCAGCGTACGCGCAAACTGCTCTTCTTCCAGACGCAGCACTTTTTCTACCAGTGCTTGCTGCTGTTGCAGTTCATCGGCAGCGCTGCCCATCACGGCAATCAGCGTACCCACCAGCTTGTAGAAGAACGTGTCTTTGGCACCCAGCATGTGACCATGACGTACTGCACGACGAATGATACGACGCAGCACATAGCCACGGCCTTCATTCGATGGCATAACGCCGTCAGATACCAAGAACGCACAAGAACGGATATGGTCAGCAATTACGCGCAGTGATTTGCTTTCCAGATCGATCGCGCCGGTCACTTCGGCCGCTTTCGCGATCAATGCTTTGAAGACGTCGATTTCGTAGTTGGAGTTCACATGCTGCATAACCGCAGTGATACGCTCCAGACCCATACCGGTATCTACCGATGGCTTTGGCAGTGGCAGCAGTGTGCCGTCAGCTTGACGGTTGAACTGCATGAACACGTTGTTCCAAATCTCGATATAACGGTCGCCATCTTCTTCTGGGCTTCCTGGAGGACCGCCCCAGATGTGATCGCCGTGGTCATAGAAAATCTCGGTGCATGGACCGCATGGGCCGGTATCACCCATCTGCCAGAAGTTATCGGACGCGTACGGTGCACCTTTGTTGTCACCGATACGAACGATGCGCTCTTCTGGAATGCCAATTTCTTTGGCCCAGATGTCATACGCTTCATCATCAGAGGCGTACACCGTTACCCACAGCTTCTCTTTCGGCAGTGCCAGCCACTGTGGCGACGTCAGGAACTCCCACGCATAGCGAATCGCATCGTGCTTGAAGTAATCGCCGAAGCTGAAGTTACCCAGCATTTCGAAGAAGGTGTGGTGACGCGCGGTATAACCTACGTTTTCCAGGTCATTGTGCTTACCGCCGGCACGCACACAACGCTGAGAGGTGGTCGCGCGGGTATAAGGGCGCTTGTCCAGACCAAGGAATACGTCCTTGAACTGGTTCATACCGGCATTGGTAAACAGTAACGTCGGGTCATTGCCCGGTACGAGTGAGCTGCTGGACACCACTTGATGCCCTTTGCTCTGGAAAAAGTCGAGATACGCCTGGCGGATCTCGGCAGTGCTCTTGCTCATGCAGCTAAGTCCTGAGTCAGATCAAATTGCTGAGGAATCGTCCCTGTTGTACAGCGGGGGCGATCAAAGTGTGGATAAGATAAATTTTCTCACAAGTGATGTAAATTCAGATAGCACTTTCGGCGGCAGAAAATGCTGATTCCACCCGCTTTAGTGCAGTGAAATGCAAAGATGAGGAGAAAATGAGGACAAGCGTTGGTAAGCGAGAGGGATGTTGTCGCTGACGCTTACCACAGAGATTGAATATCTTCTTGGTAAAAACCACGGTACAGCATAAAGCGGATCACTTTGCTGCGTGGTAATCGCTCGGTCGGCAGCGGCGAACCAAAACGTCGCTCGGCTACCCGTGCCGCCAGCGCGCTCCAATCGATATCCGAATCAAACAGAGCTTGGGTGATGGCCTCACTGGGCACGCCGCGTTGGCGTAGCTCTTGTTCGATGCGCCGTGGCCCATAGCCTTTTTGGCTACGGCTGCGCAAAAACATACCCGCATAACGCTGGTCATCCAACCATTTTTGCTGCACACAGTGCGCGATCACCAACTCTAGCTCCGTGGCAAAGGCCTCAGGAGTAGCCGGCCATTCACTGCGACTAAATTGCAGCGCCGGTTTAGCCGCCGAGCGCTTGGTGCCACGCCGCGCGTGGGTAAACGCGCCCTCGTCATCGGCGGGGGTTGCGGCAGAAACAAATTGCGCCGCTAATTTGCGGCGCAATTCCTGCTCACTGTGTTCACGCTGCGCCAACAGACGCAGCGCGTGATTCAGTAGCATGGCATTCATCAGAATGCTTCGTCCTCATCTGGACCAAACTCGTCATCGCCATCATTGTTCGCTTGCGCTTCCGCAGAAGTCGCTGCCGCACTTAACAGCATTTCACGCAGTTTTTTATCCAGCTCAGCCGCAATTTCTGGATGCTCTTGCAAGTACTTCATCGAGTTGGCCTTGCCCTGACCCACTTTCTCGCCCTGATAGCTGTACCACGCACCGGATTTTTCCACCAGCTTGTGCTTCACGCCCAGATCGATCAGCTCGCCCTCTTTCGAGATCCCGCCGCCATAAATAATCTGGAAATCGGCCTGACGGAACGGTGGCGATACTTTGTTTTTCACCACTTTCACGCGTGTTTCGTTACCGACCACTTCATCGCCTTCTTTGATAGCGCCAACACGGCGAATATCCAGACGAACAGAGGCGTAGAACTTCAGTGCGTTACCGCCGGTGGTGGTCTCTGGGTTACCGAACATCACACCAATCTTCATACGGATCTGGTTGATGAAGACCACTAAGCAGTTGGCGCTCTTGATGTTACCGGTCAACTTACGCAGCGCCTGTGACATCAAACGAGCTTGCAGACCAACGTGAGAGTCGCCCATCTCGCCTTCGATTTCGGCTTTTGGTGTCAGTGCGGCCACGGAGTCAACGATGATCACATCGACCGCGCCAGAGCGAACCAGTGCATCACAGATTTCCAGTGCTTGTTCACCGGTATCTGGCTGAGAGATCAGCAGATCATCAACCTGCACCCCCAGTTTGGCGGCGTAAACCGGATCCAGCGCATGCTCAGCATCGATAAAAGCACAGGTTTTACCGCACTTTTGCGCTTGAGCGATAACAGACAGAGTAAGGGTGGTTTTACCGGACGATTCCGGACCAAAGATTTCAACAATACGGCCGGTCGGCAGACCGCCAATACCCAGCGCAATATCCAGACCCAAAGAGCCGGTAGAAATTGCTTCGATATCTAACGTCTTGGTATCACCAAGACGCATGATAGAGCCTTTACCGAATTGCTTTTCAATCTGTCCTAACGCTGCGGCCAAGGCTTTCTGTTTGTTCTCGTCCATTACTCTTATCCCCACGAAATCAGTCACGCGTTGTATGCCGAACAGTATACTGTATAGTCATACAGTATCAAGCCCTGTTTAAAAGAGAAACTCATTTAACAGGGTTTGCAATGCAAAATGCACCGCCTGCTCACGAACGGCGTGCCGATCGCCAGAGAAAAGTTGATGGCAAGCTAAGGTGCGCCCGCTACGGCTGGCAAAGGCAAACCACACGGTCCCGACCGGCTTACTCTCGCTGCCGCCACCCGGGCCTGCAATCCCGCTCACCGCAATTGCCACGTCAGCCTCTGACGCCAGCAGCGCGCCATGTACCATCTCGCACACCGTCGGTTCACTGACCGCGCCATAGGTATCCAGCGTCTGCCAAGAGACCCCTAGCATCTGATGCTTAGCCTGATTGGTATAAGTGACAAAGCCGCGCTCTACATACTGCGAGCTTCCCGCAATATCCGTCAGCGCGGCCATGATCCCGCCTCCGGTGCAGGATTCAGCGGCAGCAATTTTCCAGCCCAATTGGGTTAAACGGGCACCCACCGCTTCGCTCAGTGATAACAAACTCTGATACATACTTTTCCCCAGATCTTTTCACCCTGTATTGCCAGTGTAACCCAAGCGCTTAGGCTCAGGGGCGATGCGGCGCAGTTATCCATAATGTATACATGGCCATGCCGCTTAAGCGCGCTCAGGTTATATGCCCAGTCTATATAATAAGGACATAATAAGGTTTGCCAGCGCCTTTGCCCCTCATATAAGCTTGCCTGCAGTACAAGGCACCTTGCCGACCTATTCGTATTTTAAATCGCGCACTGAAGCCATGTTGCCTGCGGCGCGCGGTTTTGTTCACCTGATGACGTTAAAAAGATAACTCTTATGAGCGACAGCCTGAACCTTGATGCCCACACCCCCATGATGCAGCAGTATCTGCGCCTCAAAGCGCAGCACCCCGATATTTTGCTGTTTTATCGCATGGGTGACTTTTACGAACTGTTTTATGACGATGCCCGCTTGGCGTCGCAATTGTTGGATATCTCGCTGACCAAGCGTGGTCAATCGGCGGGTGAACCGATCCCGATGGCTGGCGTGCCACATCATTCGATTGAGGGCTATCTGGCCAAGCTGATCCAGCTCGGCGAATCGGCTGCTATCTGTGAGCAGATTGGCGATCCGGCCACCAGCAAAGGTCCGGTCGAGCGTAAAGTGGTACGGATTGTCACTCCCGGCACCGTCAGTGACGAAGCGCTGCTTCAAGAGCGGCAAGATAACCTGCTGGCGGCAATCTGCGCCCACGGTGATAAGTTCGGTTATGCCACGCTGGATATCAGCTCCGGCCGTTTCTTGCTGTCAGAGCCCGATAGCACCGATGCGATGCTGGCCGAGCTGCAACGCACCAATCCGGCTGAACTGCTGTACGCCGAAGATTTCCCTCACGCCGCATTGATTGAAAACCGTAAAGGCCTACGTCGTCGTCCGCTGTGGGAATTTGAAATTGATACCGCGCGCCAACAGCTCAACTTGCAATTTGGCACGCGCGATCTGACCGGCTTTGGTGTAGAACAGGCCGATGCCGGCCTGCGCGCCGCCGGTTGTCTGCTGCAGTATGTTAAAGACACCCAGCGCACCGCCCTGCCACATATTCGTGGCGTGATCATGGAGCGCCAACAAGATGGGATCATCATGGATGCGGCGACCCGCCGTAACTTGGAGATCACCTTAAATCTGAGCGGCGGCACCGATTGCACGCTGGCTTCGGTACTGGATCAAACCGTAACCGCGATGGGTAGCCGGATGCTCAAACGTTGGCTGCATCAACCGATTCGTAATCGGCAGATCTTAAGCCACCGTCAAGAAGCCATTCGCACGCTACAACACGAGATGTTGGTGAGCGAGCTGCAACCGCTGCTGCGCCAAATCGGCGATCTGGAGCGCATTTTGGCTCGTCTGGCGCTACGTAGCGCTCGCCCACGCGATTTAGCGCGGATGCGTAATGCCTTCCAGCAGCTGCCGCACATCAATCAACTGCTGCAAGCGCTGGCCTGTGCGCCACTGCAAAATTTAAATCAGCAAATCGGTGATTTTGCCGAGCTATGTGCGCTGCTTGAGCGCGCCGTGATTGAAAACCCGCCAGTGCTGATCCGTGATGGTGGTGTGCTGGCGCCGGGCTATAACGCTGAGCTGGATGAATGGCGTGCGCTGGCCGATGGCGCAACCACCTATCTGGAGCAATTGGAAATCCGCGAGCGCGAGCGCCTTGGTCTGGATACCCTGAAAGTGGGTTTCAACGCGGTACACGGTTACTACATTCAAGTCAGCCGTGGCCAAAGCGAGCATGTGCCTGCGCACTATATCCGCCGTCAAACGCTGAAAAATGCCGAGCGTTACATCATTCCAGAACTCAAAGAGTACGAAGACAAGGTTTTGACCGCCAAAGGCAAAGCACTAGCCTTGGAAAAGAGCCTGTACGAAGAGCTGTTTGATCTGCTGCTGCCACATTTGCCGGCATTGCAGCAAAGTGCCACCGCGCTGGCCGAGCTGGATGTGCTAGCAAACCTCGCCGAGCGCGCCGATTCGCTGGATTATCACTGTCCACAATTAAGTGAGCAACCGGGGATCGCCATCGAAAATGGTCGCCATCCGGTGGTCGAGCAAATGCTGCGTGAGCCGTTTATCGCCAACCCGCTGCAGCTCAATCATCAGCGTCGCATGTTGATCATTACCGGTCCGAACATGGGCGGTAAGAGCACCTATATGCGTCAAACCGCGCTGATCGTGTTACTGGCGCATATCGGTAGTTTCGTGCCCGCCGAAAGCGCCGTGATTGGGCCGGTCGATCGGATCTTTACCCGGGTCGGTGCCGCCGATGATTTGGCCTCCGGCCGTTCGACCTTCATGGTGGAGATGACCGAAACTGCGAATATTTTGCACAACGCGACCCAGCACAGCTTGGTATTGATGGATGAAATTGGCCGTGGCACCTCTACTTATGATGGCCTGTCGCTGGCTTGGGCCTGCGCCGAAGCACTGGCCCAGCGCATTCAAGCCATGACCCTGTTCGCCACCCACTACTTTGAGTTAACTGCACTGCCAGAGCGGCTGGAAGGCGTGTCCAACGTGCATTTGGATGCGGTTGAACACGGCGAAACCATCGCTTTTATGCATGCGGTACAAGAAGGGGCGGCGAGCAAAAGTTATGGTCTGGCGGTCGCGGCGTTGGCTGGGGTGCCACGCGATGTGATCCGCCGCGCACGGCAAAAGCTGCATGAACTGGAAAGCCAACCACAGCCAGAAAGCGCCGCCAATGCATCGGCTGGAAGTTCTGCCGCCGCAGCGCCTCAGCTCTCTTTGCTGCCGCATCCAGTGATTGATGAGTTAGAAGCGTTAAATCCAGATAATCTGAGTGCGCGCCAAGCCTTGGATCTGCTGTATCGCCTCAAAGCGATGCTGTAATACCGCGCGTAATGCGGCCATGATCTTTCAGTGCGAATACACCCATAGAAGATGATGGCATCGATAATTGGGAACTGGCGATAAGGGGCTGAGATAGGCATTGTTTAGCGTAATAACCTAACGATGCCTATCTACCAGAGCTGAATCTCCGGCACAAAAAAAATCCCCGCTCAAGAGCGGGGATTTTTATATTCTGGCGTGTGCTTCACAAACGACTCGCGACACTATTCACGTCATTCGCGAGACTACTCACGAAATAGCGCATGGATACTCAACCCTTGCTGAGTCAGGATCTCACGCAACCGCCGCAGACCTTCAACCTGAATCTGGCGCACCCGCTCACGGGTCAAGCCAATTTCACTGCCCACATCTTCCAGCGTTGCCGCCTCATAACCCAACAGGCCAAAACGACGCGCTAGCACCTCGCGCTGCTTTGGATTGAGCTCATACAGCCACTTGATGATGCTGTGGTGCATGTCGTTATCTTGGGTAGTTTCTTCTGGCCCTTGATCTTTTTCATCGGCCAGAATATCCAACAGCGCTTTTTCCGAGTCACCGGCAATCGGTGTATCTACTGAGGTGATGCGCTCATTCAAGCGCAACATGCGGCTAACATCACTGACTGGGCAGGAGAGCAGCGCAGCAATATCTTCTGCGGTCGGCTCGTGCTCTAGCTTGTGCGCTAACTCACGCGCGGTACGCAGATAGACGTTCAACTCTTTCACAACATGAATTGGCAGACGGATAGTACGGGTCTGATTCATGATCGCCCGTTCGATGGTCTGCCGGATCCACCATGTGGCATAGGTTGAGAAACGAAAGCCACGCTCTGGATCAAACTTCTCCACCGCCCGAATCAATCCGAGGTTACCCTCTTCAATCAGGTCGAGCAGTGCCAAGCCCCGATTGCCATAGCGACGGGCGATCTTGACCACCAAACGCAGATTACTTTCTATCATACGCTTACGGGCAGCCAGATCGCCGCGCAGAGCACGCCGGGCGAAATAGACTTCTTCGGCTGCCGTCAGCAGCGGCGCGAAGCCAATTTCTCCGAGGTAGAGCTGGGTTGCATCCAGAACACGTTGCGCATCAATATGAGGAAACTGTTCATCGGCCTCGACATCCTCATCAACGGCCTCTTCGAACGCTTCGGACTCCAGCTCTTCCAGGCTGGCTTCTTCAAACTCAAATTCATGCAGTTCTTCTGCTGCAGTATTGGTGTGGCTCATACTTCATTCCCTCATGATAGAGAAATACGAAGCAGTACAACCCGCTCTGCCCGCTTAACGCTTAGGAAGGTATCCTAACGGGTTTACAGATTTGCCTTTATAGCGGATCTCAAAGTGCAGTCGAACTGAACTGGTACCCGAGCTACCCATTGTCGCAATCTGTTCACCGGCTTTGACTTCCTGCCGCTCCTTCACGAGTAATGTATCGTTGTGGGCGTAGGCGCTCAGATAATCATCGTTGTGTTTGATGATAATAAGATTACCGTATCCACGTAACGCATTACCGGCATACACCACTTTACCTGGCGCGGTGGCATAAATTGGTTGACCACGACGCCCGGCAATATCAATCCCTTTGTTACCCCCTTCAGCCGAGGAGTAAGAGTCAATCACGGTGCCCTGTACCGGCCAGCGCCAGCTGCTTACCGCAGCATTGCCAACACTGCTGCTTGCGCTACTGGTGGCACTTGCCGGTGGTGGTGTCTGCGGCTTACGTGAGACAACGGTCTCAGTAATCTGCAGCTCCCCCTGCTTGCGATTAACATTTTGTTTACCCTCTGAGCCAGAGTAATTCTTAACCGCAACCGGTTCAATAGGACTTTGTGATGAGACGATACTGGTCGGAGGAGTTGCATAGCTACCACTGCCACCTTCCGACAAGCGGATCACTTGTCCTGGATAGATGGTATACGGTGGCGCGATGTTATTGGCCGAGGCCAGTTCGCGAAAATCACGACCGGAAATATAGGCAATGTAGAACAGTGTCTCACCGTCTTTCACCTGATAGGTGGTACCGGTATAGCTGCCTTTTTGGATCCGGCGATAATCCGGCGTACCGCTATGTGATGAGCTGTAATTCCCATCATCAGATGTCGCCGAAGAGACCGGCGCCGGGCCGGTTTCGGATGTTGTACATCCCCCGAGCGCTAATAATAAGCAAGAGCAAATACCCGCCTTGGACAGGGTTTTGTTTAGGCTTCCTGAAATCATCCTTTCACCTAAAATTCAGCGATATATCAAATACACGAGCACTGCCAGCGCCACAGTACCCCAACCTAGAATTTCTATATATTTACGCAGTTGGGCTTCCATTCGTTTGCCGCCCCACGCCATTAACAGCGCAACTAATAAAAAGCGCGCAGCACGAGAAACCAGCGCAGCAGCGACAAAAGGCCAGAAGGCCATTTTTAATAAGCCGGCAGTTATAGTAAATACTTTATAAGGGATGGGAGAAAAACCGGCAATAAAAACGACCAGTACGCCCCACTCTCTAAACCACTGCATGGCTTTATCCAGATTAGCCTGATATCCCATATGCGCAATCAGGGGCTGGATCACATCAAACAGATAATATCCCAGAGCATAGCCGACAATACCGCCTAACACCGAGGTAATTGCCGTTAATAATGCATAACGCACCGCACGCTGCGGGGCAGATAATGACATCGGCGCCAGCATAATATCGGGTGGAATAGGGAAAAAGATGGCCTCGATAAAGCTCAATCCGCCCAGCCACCATTCAGCTTTCGGATGGCGGGACCACAGCATGACTTTATCATAAACCGCGCCAAACAATTTCAAGCCAATTCTCCTTGTATTAACGGTACAAAACGCGCCTGTTCAATATGTTCCCGTTGGAACTGATTATGTACCCGTCGGATCCGCTGTAACTCTTGGTGATGCGAGCCAACAGGCACCACCAAGCGTCCGCCTTCCGCCAACTGCCCCAATAAGGCCTGTGGAATTTCGGTGGCGGCTGCGGTCACGATAATGGCGTCAAAAGGTGCCCGTGCCGACCACCCTTCCCAACCATCACCATGACGGGTAGAAATATTATGTAAATCAAGCTGTTTAAAACGTCGCTTGGCTTGCCATTGCAGCGTTTTAATCCGCTCCACCGAACACACGCGCTCCACCAGATGTGCCAGAACGGCGGTCTGATAGCCTGAGCCGGTACCGATTTCCAATACCCGCGACTGGGGCGTGAGCTCCAGCAGTTCGGTCATTCTCGCCACCATATAGGGCTGCGAGATAGTTTGTCCGGCGCCGATGGGCAGCGCCGTGTTGTCATAAGCTTTGTGAGCCAGTGCTTCATCAATGAAACGGTGCCGGGGAACACAGGCCAGTGCGTGTAACACTTGTTCATCCCTGATTCCCTGTTCTTTCAGTCTGATGAGTAGCCGAGATAATTCGACTGACTTTATCATCCTTACCACTCTCCGCTGTTTTCCATCCACTCCGTCAGCGTGTCCAGACTCTGGTGCGCCGTTAAATCCACATGCAGTGGGGTCACGGAGACGTAATTGTTCTCCACGGCGTGAAAATCGGTTCCCTCACCCGCATCTTTGGCTGCCGGTACAGGGCCTATCCAGTAAATATCATTGCCGCGCGGATCTTTTTCACAAATCACTTTACCGGCTGGATGACGATGACCACAGCGAGTAATTTTTACGCCACGGATTTGCTCCAATGGCACATCTGGCACATTGATATTCAAGATCCGATTGGTGCGCAAAGGGCGGCGCTGCAAAGCACGCAAGAAACGGGCGGTGATCACCGCCGCAGTTTCATAGTGGGTAGTGCCATTGAGCGATACCGCCAGTGCCGGATAGCCCATATGCCGCCCTTCGGTGGCGGCGGCAACAGTACCGGAATAGATCACATCATCGCCCAGATTGGGGCCGGCATTAATGCCTGACACCACTACATCCGGCAGCGGCGCCATCAGGCCATTCACCGCCAGATGCACGCAATCGGTCGGGGTGCCGCGCACGCTAAAATCGCCATTGGCCAGCTTTTGAATACGCAGGGGCATCTCCAGCGTCAATGAGTTGGAGGCGCCGCTGCGGTTACGATCTGGCGCAACCACTGTCACCTCAGCAAATTTGCGCAGCTCGGCCGCCATCGCTTGGATACCGGGGGCGGTAACGCCGTCATCGTTACTCAGCAGAATCCGCATGCCCGTCTCCTTCCTCGTCGACTATTGCAATTTCACGCACCACGCTGGTTGCGTAGCTGCCCGCTGGCAGGAAAAATTGCAGTTGTAGGCCCTCATCCAGCCAGCTCCAACGCAGATCTTGCGGTACCACCAGCAGCGCACGGCGCGCCGGCTCTAAACGCTCACGCTTAAGCAGAGCCAGCAGATCATCTTGTCCTTCCAGCTGCGCTTGCTCTAATGCCAGCGCCGGCCCTTGAGAGCCGAGCTCACCATCGCCGACCATTGGTGCGGTGATATTCACATCACGCTCTTGCAAACGCTGTTGCGATGCGGCCAGCTCTTCAGGCGTCACCACGAACCAGCTGTTGCGACCCGCCAGTTGCAGGGCATCGCCTTCCAGCACTTGCTGCTGCAAACCTTGCTCAATACGGGCACTGACAATGCGGTTAAACAGTTCACTGCGCGCCGCAGACAGGCAGAAGCTGCGCTTGTTGCGGTCTTTAATCTTCACTTCACCGCGCGCCCAGCGTAAAGCCAGTTGCAGGTTGTTGCCATCACGGCCAAAACGCTGTTCGCCAAAATAGTTGGGAACCCCAGACTCAGCAATCGCTTGCAGACGCTGCTCTAGGGCGGCATCTGGCGTCAAATCCCGCAGCAGCAACGTAAAGTGATTGCCGCGCAGAGCGCCGGTGCGCACCTTACGGTTGTGGCGAACCACTTGCACCACTTCACAGCCTTCCTGCGCAAATTGGCTAAAATCTGGCGTCACTTTGCCTGGGATATGCAGGCCAAACCACTGTTCCGTAACCGCATTACGGTCTTTCAATCCCGCATACGCCACGTTACGCGCAGGAATACCGGCAAATTGCGCCAGCTTTTCTGCCACAAACTTGGTGTTGCAGCCGGTTTTGCGCACATACACCATGACGTGCTCACCTTCACCGGCAAACTCGTAACCTAAATCTTCAACAACCTTGAAATCTTCCGGTTGGGCTTTCAGACGGGCACGCAGTGCCGGTTTTCCCAGCAGATAGCAACACTCACTCACAATGACTCTCCAGCAGTAATGCAACGGCCTCACAGGCAATCCCTTCACCACGGCCAGTAAACCCGAGTTTTTCGGTGGTGGTTGCTTTAACATTTACGCACTCCAGTGCGCATTCTAAATCGGTAGCAATATTTTCCCGCATCGCGCTAATGTGCGGAGCCATTTTTGGCGCTTGGGCAATGATGGTGACATCCACGTTACCAATGCGGTAACCGCGCGCTTTGATCTGACGGAAGGCTTCACGCAGCAAACCACGACTGTCAGCACCTTTATAGGCCGGATCGGTATCTGGGAACAGGTGGCCGATATCACCGAGCGCCGCAGCGCCCAGCAGAGCGTCGGTCAGCGCATGCAGCGCCACATCGCCATCCGAGTGCGCCAGCAAACCCTGAGCATAAGGAATAGTTACGCCACCAATTACTATCGGGCCTTCGCCGCCAAATCGGTGTACATCAAAACCATGTCCAATACGCATATTTCGCTCTCCTCACGCGTGGTGTTCCGTCGTACAGAAAACCGTCATACAAAAAACGGTTAGACAAAAAGATGGGGTCAGCTCGGCTGGGCATCTGCCCCCGATAACCGCTGAGACAGGAAAAAGTCGGCCAACGCCAGATCTTCTGGCTGAGTGACCTTAAGATTATCGGCCCGTCCGGTGACCAATTGAGGGTGATAGCCGCAATACTCCAACGCAGACGCCTCATCGGTGATCTCTGCCCCGTCTTGCAATGCCTGTTGCAGGCTCGCGCGCAGCAGCCCCAGTGGGAACATTTGCGGCGTTAAGGCGTGCCATAACTGACGACGTTCAACAGTCTGTTCAATCAAGCCATCGGCATTACTGCGCTTCATGGTGTCGCGCACCGGAGCTGCCAATAAGCCGCCAATGGTATCTGGCTGCAAGGTCAAATCCAGCAGTCGGTTTAAATCGGTTTGGGTCAGGCAAGGGCGCGCGGCATCATGCACCAACACCCATTGTTCGGCAGGCAAGCTCAGCGATTGTAAGGCCGCTAACACAGAATCGGCGCGGTTCTCGCCACCGGTTACCACCCTAACACGCGGCTCCTTGGCCAGTGGCAAATCAGCAAACCAGCGGTCTTGCGGATGCAGCGCCAGTACTACATTACGGATGCGCGGGTTTTGTAGCAGCACAGCTACGGTGTGCTCCAGCAAGGTTTTGCCGTGCAACATCAGATACTGCTTTGGAACAGCGGCTTGCATACGCGAGCCAATGCCGGCTGCGGGAATGACAGCAACAAAAGAGGCCTGCGCCTCACTCTCGGGATGGGTCATCATTGTGTATTTGTCGGTTTATCCGCCGGTAACAGGCGGTAGAAGGTTTCTCCCGGTTTCACCATACCAAGTTCATCACGGGCACGCTCTTCAATCGCTTCCAGACCACTGGAAAGATCATCGATTTCAGCAAACAACTGTTCGTTGCGGCTTTTTAATTTGGCGTTGCTTGCTTCTTGTGTCGCGACTTCTTGCTGGATACGGGTATAAGTATGGATACCATTTTTACCCAGCCACAGGCTGTACTGTAACCAGCCCAATATCACGAGTAAAAGTATGCTCAGTTTACTCATCTTATCCCCCCAGAAAAACCCGGCTATCATCCCATATCTGCTGGTTTTCTACCACTGCCATAACAGTCTGGCTCTTGAGGGGAAAACTGTAAAATAATCACGACGCTGCCGGTTTACGTTGTCAGCGTTTTACGGCGCTCATTTTATGCCCACTGATGCTTAAGTGGGTGAGGTGACACGGCATCCATCACGGCTATTTTTAATCCTGAGAATTCATACCGCTTATTAATAGCCGCGTGGTAACACTGACCCTTATGCCGGAAAATGGACAAAAAAAGCCGCCCATTGGGCGGCTTTTCTGCATCAGATTTTACGGCATCAAACAATGCCGTAAAGGGGTTTCAAGCTAAAGCGGCAATTACGCCTGGCCTTTCACTTCTTTCAGACCGTTGTATGGAGCTTTTTCGCCCAGCGCTTCTTCGATACGGATCAGCTGGTTGTACTTAGCAACACGGTCAGAACGGCTCATAGAACCAGTCTTGATTTGGCCAGCCGCAGTACCTACAGCCAGGTCAGCGATGGTCGCATCTTCAGTTTCACCAGAGCGGTGAGAGATAACTGCAGTGTAGCCAGCGTCTTTCGCCATCTTGATAGCGGCCAGAGTTTCGGTCAGAGAACCGATCTGATTGAACTTGATCAGGATGGAGTTAGCGATACCGTTGTCGATACCACGCTTCAGGATCTTGGTGTTAGTTACGAACAGGTCGTCACCAACCAGTTGGATCTTGTCGCCCAGGATCTTGGTCTGATAAGCAAAACCTTCCCAGTCAGACTCGTCCAGACCGTCTTCGATAGAAACGATTGGGAACTTGGTGGTCAGCTCAGCCAGGTAGTCAGAGAAAGCGTTCGCGCTGAACACTTTGCCTTCGCCTTTCAGGTTGTACTCTTTCTTCTCTGCATCGTAGAACTCAGAAGCTGCGCAGTCCATCGCCAGAGTCACGTCTTTACCCAGAACATAACCAGCAGCAGCAACAGCTTCTGCGATCACTTCCAGTGCTTCAGCGTTAGACTTCAGGTTTGGCGCAAAACCACCTTCGTCACCAACTGCAGTGTTGTAGCCTTTAGACTTCAGTACTTTAGCCAGGTTGTGGAATACTTCAGAACCCATACGTACGGCTTCTTTCAGAGTCTTCGCGCCAACTGGCTGGATCATGAACTCTTGGATATCAACGTTGTTATCAGCGTGCTCACCACCGTTGATGATGTTCATCATTGGCAGAGGCATAGAGTACACGCCTGGAGTGCCGTTCAGTTCAGCGATGTGCGCGAACAGTGGCATACCTTTAGCAGCAGCAGCTGCTTTGGCGTTCGCCAGAGATACCGCCAGGATAGCGTTCGCACCAAAGTTAGACTTGTTCTCAGTACCGTCCAGATCGATCATGATCTGATCGATTTCAGCTTGCTGCTTAGCATCTTTGCCCAGCAGAGCTTCAGCGATTGGACCATTAACAGCACCAACAGCTTTCAGAACGCCTTTGCCCATGAAACGTGACTTGTCACCGTCACGCAGTTCCAGTGCTTCACGGGAACCGGTAGATGCACCAGACGGCGCAGCAGCCATACCTACAAAGCCGCCTTCCAGGTGTACTTCGGCTTCAACGGTAGGGTTACCACGGGAGTCGATGATTTCACGAGCCAGTACTTTAACGATCTTGGACATAACTTTTCTTCCTATTAAAAGTGAGCCTGAACTTTAAGCTGAAACACCAAAGTGTGCCGCATCAACAGCGGATACCGCACACTCCATGATTTTCGTTACTTAATCTGGCGCGCCTGATAATCCCCTGCGGCTTTCACAAAGCCTTCGAACAGTGGGTGGCCATCACGCGGCGTTGAAGTAAACTCTGGGTGGAATTGGCAAGCCACAAACCATGGATGGTTAGGCACTTCAACAATCTCAACCAGTTGTTTGTCCGCTGAACGACCTGTTACACGCATACCGGCTTTCTCAATCTGCGGCAGCAGATAGTTGTTGACCTCGTAGCGGTGACGGTGACGTTCATGAATTGTCGGCTGACCATACAGTTTACGTGCGGTGCTGCCTTCTTCCAGGTGGCACAGCTGTGCACCCAGACGCATGGTACCGCCCAGATCAGACGCTTCAGTACGAACTTCAACGTTGCCTTCTTCATCTTTCCACTCAGTGATCAGCGCAACAACAGGGAATTTGCTGTTGGCATCAAACTCGGTGGAGTTGGCACCTGTCATACCGGCTACGTTGCGCGCGTATTCGATCATCGCAACTTGCATGCCCAGACAGATCCCCAGATACGGAATATTGTTTTCACGTGCGTAGCGGGCCGCCATAATCTTGCCTTCTACGCCACGGTTGCCGAAGCCACCCGGAACCAGGATTGCATCCAGGCCTTTCAGCAGGTCAGTACCTTTGCTTTCCACATCCTGCGAATCGATATAGCGGATGTGAACAGTCAGACGGTTTTTCAGGCCGCCGTGCTTGAGCGCTTCGTTCACGGACTTATACGCATCCGGCAGCTCAATGTACTTACCGACCATACCGATGGTCACTTCACCGGTCGGATTGGCTTCTTCGTAAATCACCTGTTCCCATTCAGACAAGTCAGCTTCCGGACAGTTCACACCGAAACGCTTACAAATGTACTGATCCAGGCCCTGTGATTTCAGCAGAGCAGGGATTTTATAGATGGAATCCACATCTTTCAGTGAGATAACCGCCTTTTCTGGCACATTACAGAACAAAGCGATCTTCGCACGTTCGTTGGCCGGAATAACACGGTCAGAGCGGCAAATCAGGATATCTGGCTGAATACCGATAGACAGCAGCTCTTTTACAGAGTGCTGAGTCGGTTTGGTTTTCACTTCACCGGCAGCGGCCATGTATGGCACTAAAGTCAGGTGCATGAACAGCGTGTGCTCACGACCTACTTCAACCGCCAGCTGACGGATAGCTTCCAAGAATGGCAGGGATTCGATATCGCCCACGGTACCGCCGATTTCAACGATAACGACGTCGTGGCCTTCGGCACCGGCGATAACACGCTCTTTGATCGCATTAGTAATATGCGGAATAACCTGAATGGTCGCCCCTAAGTAATCACCACGGCGCTCTTTGCGCAGCACGTCGGCGTATACGCGACCGGTAGTGAAGTTGTTGCGGCGGGTCATCTTAGTGCGAATAAAACGCTCATAGTGGCCCAAATCAAGGTCTGTTTCCGCACCGTCTTCCGTTACGAATACTTCACCGTGCTGGATTGGGCTCATGGTGCCCGGATCCACGTTGATGTAAGGGTCCAGTTTCATGATGGTGACATTGAGGCCACGCGCTTCGAGAATCGCGGCCAGTGATGCTGCTGCAATGCCTTTACCTAGCGAGGATACAACCCCACCGGTCACAAAAATATAATTTGTTGTCATGCTGAACCTGAGAGTTAGGTTTATGGGAGAAAAGGAAGAACAAAGACGGGATAATAGTATACCAGAGCTCCCCCCCGACCACAAACGGGAAGCGAGCCGGTTATCCCGACGCCATGTTGTCCTTTACTTCTCTCGGCAACGCACTGCCAGTATCTACTGCTCGCTTAAGAGGGCTCGCGGCGCTTGATCTCTTGCCACAATGCTTCCATCTCTTCCAGCGACGTTTCGCTCATCAACGCCCCTCTCGCCGCAACAGCTTGTTCAATTTGACGGAACCGCCGTTCAAATTTGTCACACGCCTGTTGCAGTGCCAACTCAGGACGATGCCCAAGGTGACGACTGAGGTTTACGGTAGCGAAAAGCAGATCTCCGATTTCTTCCGCTAATTTTACCTCATTTTTTGTCACCTGACACGCTTCAGCTAGCACTTCATCGATCTCTTCGTGCACTTTTTCGACAACTGGGCCCAAAGTATCCCAATCAAAGCCCACTGTTGCACAACGTTTCTGCATTTTATAGGCGCGCATCAAAGCCGGTTGCGCTTTCGGAATGTCATCCAGCACTGAGGTTTGCGCTTTGGCCGCACGCTCTTGCTGCTTGATTGTCTCCCAACGCTCGCTGACCGTCTCCGGCGCAATTGCCTCAGTGGTGAGCGCATCTGCCGGCACCACCGCTTCACTATCACGATTATCTTGAGCTTGGTTAGCTTGATCTTGGTTATCCTGATCTTGGTTATCCTGATCTTGGTGATCTTGGCCCGCAAACACGTGCGGATGACGCCGCTCTAATTTGTCGCTGATGGCGGCGCAGATATCGTGAAAATCAAACAAACCTTGCTCACTGGCCATCTGGGCATAGAACACCACTTGATACAGCAAATCGCCTAGCTCGCTTTTCAGCTCGGTGTAATCTTCGCGCGCGATAGCGTCGATCACTTCGTAGGTCTCTTCCAGAGTATAAGGCGCGATGCTGGCGAAGGTCTGCTGCTTGTCCCACGGACAACCGGCTTGCGGATCGCGCAGACGCTGCATGATGGAAAGTAAACGGGATAAAGAATCCGAAGAAGACATGCGATGTTCTACCTGTAGTTAAAAACGCTGTAGTGAAAAAGCTCACTGATGAAAAAACGAAATTGATGGATAAACCGATAGATAAAAAAACGGGCGCCAAACAGCGCCCGTAGTCATGAGTGTCATGTTGTGTCATGCCGCGCTGAATTGGCGTACTGACCAACACCAAAGCACCTAAGCACCTAAGCAGACTCAGCCACGCAAGCGACGGGCTTCAATCACATCCGACAGCTGCCCGATACGAGTCAAAATCCGGCCCAGCGCCTGCAGGTTATAAAGCTCCACTTCCATATCGATGGTCGCCAGCTGCTTTTTAGTATCGCTACGGCTGGCCACGCCCAACACATTGACCTTTTCGTTGGCCAAGATGGTGGTGATATCACGCAGCAAACCACTACGATCGTTGGCCAGCACCCGCAAACTTAAGGTATAGCCGGAGGAGTAGCACTCGCCCCACACCGCTTCAACCACCCGCTCCGGCGCGTGATTGAGCAGCTCATGCAGCTGTTCACAATCCGCACGGTGGATAGAGATACCGCGCCCTTGGGTGATGAAACCAACAATCTCATCGCCCGGAATAGGCTGGCAGCAGCGGGCGATGTAGTGCATCAGGTTGCCCACCCCTTCAACCACAATCCGACCCGGCTTGTGCTCAGTGGCTTTGTTGGCCGCCGCATGTTGCGCCTTGGCGGCAATGGTGCGCAGCGCTTCTTTATCGGCCGTTTCGGCATCGGGCTTCATCAGCCGGTTTTGCAGGAAGTTGACCAACTGGTTCAGGCGCAGATCGCCACCACCAATCCCGGCCAGCACCTCTTCCATGGTCTTGACGTTAAAGCGCTCCAGCACCAGCTTTTCGACATCTTTCACGCCCAAGCCCATGCGCGACAATTCGCCTTCCAGCATCTCTTTACCGGCGGCGATGTTTTTATCGCGATCGAGCTTTTTAAAGTAGGCATGAATTTTCGCCCGCCCACGGCTGCTGTTCACAAAACCGAGGTTTGGGTTCAGCCAGTCACGGCTCGGGTTCGGGTTTTTCTGGGTGATGATTTCAATCTGATCACCCATCTGCAGCTTGTAGGTGAAAGGAACAATCCGACCACCTATCTTGGCGCCGATACAACGGTGCCCGACATCGCTGTGAATGTGGTAGGCAAAATCGAGCGGCGTCGAGCCGGCCGGTAAGTCCACCACATCGCCTTTTGGCGTAAACACATACACGCGGTCATCGAACACTTGGCTGCGCAGCTCATCAAGCATTTCGCCCGAATCGGAGATCTCTTCTTGCCAAGCCAGTAACTTACGCAGCCAAGCAATACGCTCTTCGTAACCGGAGCGCACGTTGCCGCCGCCTTCTTTATATTTCCAGTGCGCCGCAACCCCGAGCTCCGCATCTTCGTGCATCTGACGGGTACGGATCTGAATCTCGATAGTTTTGCCTTGCGGGCCTAACACCACGGTATGAATCGACTGATAACCGTTTGGCTTCGGGTTGGCCACGTAATCGTCAAATTCACTCGGCAGATGTTTAAAGTGGGTATGCACCACCCCGAGCGCCGCGTAACAGTCTTGCAGGCGTTCGGTGATGATCCGAATCGCCCGCACATCAAACAGCTCATCAAATTCCAGCATCTTTTTCTGCATCTTGCGCCAGATGCTGTAGATGTGTTTCGGGCGGCCATACACTTCGGCCTGTACGCCAGACTCTTTGATATAGCGGCGCAGCGTATCGACAAAAGTATCGATGTACTGCTCACGATCGATACGGCGCTCGTGCAGCAATTTCGCAATACGCTTGTATTCGGCAGGATGCAAATAGCGGAAGCAATAATCTTCCAGCTCCCACTTGAGCTGACCAATCCCTAAGCGGTTGGCCAGTGGCGCGTAAATGTTGGTACACTCTTTGGCCACCAACACCCGCTGTTCTTCATCGGCGTCTTTGACTTCCCGCAGGTGCGCGATGCGCTCGGCGAGCTTGATCACCACGCAGCGGAAATCCTCTACCATCGCCAGCAGCATGCGGCGGACGTTGTCCACCTGCTCGGACGAAGTAGAGCCGTTTTGTGTTGCATTCAGCTGGCGGATAGCATCCATTTCCATCACGCCGCTGATCAGGTTCATGATCGATTTACCGCACTCTTCCTCGACGCGTTCCGGCGTCAGTACCCCATCGGAGACTAACGGGAAAATCAAGGCGGCACGCAGGCTGTCGATATCCATGCTGAGAGTGGCCAAAATCTCCACCATCTCCAGACCGCGGGATAACAACACGCCAGCATGCTCAGGATCGGCAATCTGAGCCTCACAATAACGCCAAGTTTCGGATACACGGGTTCCGGCCTCTGGGCTTAACCCGAGGCTGTTAATCCATTTTTCGAGCGCAAACACCCCGTCTTTATTTAGGTGCGCACCACGAACTGCAACCATAATTCATCCCTATAGCTTGGCTTTCATCGTTATATTTACCGGACGGCTCCTCTTTGCGAAGCCGTCCGTGCTGTGCATACTGTTTTTAACAGAAAAAAACCGGCCTCGACTACTGATTATTGCGCAAAAGTATTCTTAACGGATGCAGGAGAGCGTTTTTTTCCCGTTCGCATAAACAGCGCCATCGACTCCAGATGCGCCGTATGCGGGAACATATCCAGCATTCCCAGTTGTACCAGCTGATAACCAGCTTCAATCAATACTTTACTGTCGCGCGCCAGTGTCGCCGGGTTACAGGACACATAGACAATCCGCTCGGGTTGTAAGTTCACTATATGTGGCATCACCGCCAACGCGCCGGCGCGCGCCGGATCCAGCAACACCTTATTGAAACCTTCTTGCGCCCACGATTGCTGAGTCAACGGCTCATCCAAATTGCAGGCGTAAAACCGCACGTTGGCCAGCGCGTTGTCGGCGGCGTTACGGCGCGCTTGTTCCACCATCGCCTCAACCCCTTCCACACCGACCACGTCTGCTGCCAGTTTCGCCGCTGGCAGGGTGAAGTTACCCATGCCGCAGAACAGATCCAGCAGGCGGTCTTGCGCATCCAGTTCTAACCACGCCAGCGCTTGTGCCACCATTTGCTGATTCACATTCGGATTAACCTGAATGAAATCACGCGGCGAAAAATGCAAATTCAGGCCATCAATACGGTACAGCGGCCATTGCCCGTACCAGCAAGTGAGCTGTTCACTGTCTGGTGCCGAAAACAAGTTCAGTTGGCGAACTTGCGCCAAGGCCAGCAGCGCTTGTTTGTCACTCTCCGGCAGCGCTTGTGTATGGCGCACCACCAGTAAGATGCCGTTATCCGCGGCCACCAATTCGATATGGCCAATCGCGCGTACCGCCTGCAAGTTACTTAAGCATTCACGTAGCGCAGGCAACAGCGCCGAAAGCTCAGGCTGCAACACCGGACAGGTGTGAATATCGACGATGTTATCCGAGCCGGCCTGTCGAAAACCCAGCTGCAACTGACGCGTTTTTTTATCCACCCGTACACTTAAACGGGCGCGGCGGCGATAGCCATACTGTGGCCCTTCAATCACGCCGCCATTGACGCGCAACTCGGCAAGCCCAGTTTCGCGACTCATCATGCGCTGCAGCGCTTGCTGCTTACTGGCCACCTGCAACGCATAATCGACATGCTGCATCTGGCAGCCACCACACTGGCGGTAATGCGGACACGGCGGAGTCTGGCGCTGGGCGCTCGGTTGCAAGATTTTCTGGCAATGCGCCTTGGCGTACTGCCGTTTATCTTCATAAATCCGGGCGATCACGCGCTCCCCCGGCAGTGCACCACTGACAAACAGGGTCTTCCCCTGCCAACGGGCCACTCCCTGCCCCTGATAATCCAGTGAGAGGATCTCGGTTTCTGCGCTTTGGGTCGCAGAAGGACGTTTTTTTGCCGGAGTATAAAATTGCGCCATGAATGTCTAGCCGGAATCAGGTAAATTATGCGGTTAAATAGTATTTTCCCACAGATAGCGACCGATGACCAATTACGGCCTGCGTGCTCGGGTAATTACAATGACACTGGCGCCAACCCTGATCATCGGGTTGCTGCTCAGTGCCTTCTTTGTGGTGAACCGCTACCGCGATCTTGAACAGCAACTGATTGATGAAGGCACCGCCATCATCGAACCTTTATCCGTGTCCACGGAATATGCGATGACCTTTCGCAACCGAGAGTCAGTCAAACAACTGATCAATCTGTTGCATCGCCGTCACTCGAATATTGTCCGCTCGATTGCGGTGTTCGATGCGGATAACCGCCTGTTCGTCACCTCGAACTTCCATCGCAACTTTTCGGTTTTGCAGCTGGAGGATGCCAGCCATATTCCGCTGCAAGTGATGTTAAGTCGCCAAGATCAGATGCTGATTATCCGCACGCCGATTTTCGCCGATGCAACGCTATCTGATGCCGCGACCAGCGATCCGGACAAAACCCGGCCACTTGGTTATATCGCGGTAGAGCTCGATGTCCGGCCGATGGAGCTGCAGCAATACCAAGAAATTGGTGCGGCCTTGGGCATGTTAGTGTTCTGCTTGATTATCGCCGGCGTGTTCGCCTATCGCCTGATGCGTGTCGTCACCGTGCCAATTACCCACATGGTGCATACGGTGGATCAAATTCGCCGTGGCCAGCTCGATAGCCGCGTGGAAGGCAAGATGCTGGGCGAGTTGGATATGCTGAAAAACGGGATTAACTCGATGGCTGTCTCCTTGACGGCCTATCACGAGGAGATGCAGCAGAGTATCGATCAAGCCACTTCGGATTTGCGCGAAACCCTTGAGCAGATGGAGATCCAGAACGTGGAGCTGGATCTGGCCAAAAAACGGGCGCAGGAAGCGGCGCGGATTAAGTCTGAATTCTTGGCCAACATGTCGCACGAACTGCGCACCCCGCTCAATGGCGTGATTGGTTTTACCCGCCAGATGCTCAAAACGCGGCTCAGTCCAAGCCAAACCGATTACCTGCAAACCATCGAGCGTTCGGCAAATAACCTGCTGACGATCATCAATGACATCCTCGATTTCTCCAAACTGGAAGCCGGTAAGCTGGTGCTGGAGCAAATTCCGTTTGGGGTGCGCGACACTATCGATGAAGTGATGCTGCTACTGGCTCCGAATGCCCATGAAAAAGGCATTGAGCTCACCCTGACCTTAAGCCAAGAAGTGCCGGAATACGTGGTCGGTGACCCGCTGCGCATCCAGCAAATCCTAACCAACCTGATTGGTAACGCCATCAAGTTTACCGAGCACGGCAATATTGATGTGCAAATCGAGCAACGCAGCCGCACGCCGGGAAGCGTCGAGCTCTTATTGCAGGTGAAAGATACCGGTATCGGGATCTCCGAGCGCCAGCAAGCGCAGCTGTTCCAAGCCTTCCGTCAAGCCGATGCCAGTATCTCACGCCGCTATGGCGGGACCGGTTTAGGTTTGGTGATCACACAAAAACTGGTCAAAGAGATGGGCGGTGAAATTGGCTTCCAAAGCCGTCTGCACAAAGGTTCGAGCTTCTGGTTTACCGTGCCGCTGGCGCTGACCGAAAGCGCCCACCATGACGCGCCGAAACTGCAATCGTTGCAAGGCCAGCACATTTTACTGATTGAGCCGAACGAGAATGCGGCCCAAGCGGTGATGAGCATGTTCGAGCACCAGCCGGTGCACATTGAGCATGCCGACTCGTTAGCCAGCGCTCCGCCAGAGAAAGTGGAGATAGTGCTATTGTGCTTTGCCGCCACGCTGACCCACGACACCGCCAGCATGGTGCAACAAATTCGCGTCGCGCGGCGCTATGCCGGACGCGTTGTCATCGGCCTGCCGAGCAAAGATCTGAACATTGCCGATGAGCTGGTTCAAGCCGGAGCGGAAGCTTGCCTAACCAAACCGCTGGCGCGCACCCGTCTGTTCCATACGCTGCAAGATGGCTGTTTAGTCGCCCTGCCTGATCAGGTACTGACGCCGAAACTGCCGCTGCGCGTGATGGCAGTCGATGATAACCCGGCTAACCTCAAGCTGATCGGTACCTTGCTCGGCGAGATGGTCGAACAAACGGTATTGTGCAGCAGTGGCCAAGAAGCACTGCAACAAGCCGGTCAACATGCCTTCGACATTATTCTGATGGATATTCAGATGCCGGAGATGGATGGCATTCGCACTAGCGAGTTGATCCGCCAGCTGCCAAACAATGCCGATACGCCGATTGTGGCGGTCACCGCCCATGCCATGAGCGGTGAGCGTGAACGCCTGCTCGCCGCGGGCATGGATGACTACCTGACTAAACCGATAGATGAAAGTATGCTGCAACGCATCATGGCGCTGCATACCGGCCAAGGGCTGCGTCAGGCCACGCTCACCAGCTCACAGCCACTGACCGAACCAAGCCCGAGCATGCCGATCGCACTGCCGGAGCCTAGCACTGTGACACCGGCATCGCTTGTCGCCCCTGCGGTAGCAGTCACTCCAGTAGTGCCAAGCGGCGCGGAAGATGTCTCACTAAGCTGGCCGCTGGCACTACAGCAAGCCGGCGGTAAAGATGATTTGGCCCGTGAGCTGCTGCAAATGCTGCTCGATTTTCTCAATGAGATCGAACAACAAGTGAATGCGGTGCTCAATGACCAGCCGGTAGTGGATATCACCGCCAGCATCCACACCCTGCACGGCAGTTGCAGCTACAGTGGCGTTCCTCGTTTGAAAAAGCTGTGTCGCGAGTTAGAACAACAGCTGCGCCACGGCGTGGCTCCCGCAGAGCTAGAGCCGGAATGGCTGGAGTTACTCGATGAAATTGCCAATGTGCGTCATGAGGCGGCTGAAGTTTTATCCTGACTCCGGCCCAAGCATCAGCGTATATCGCTCGTAGGATGAGGCATTCGCGTTTAGTCGACGCATCCGCCGATATTAAAAAGCCCACCGCTTTCGCTTGTGGGCTTTTTTGTGGCTCGCCGTTGTGATGAGCCAGTTTATATCATCAGTGATACCCAGTACTGACATCACACGCCGGTCAGCACTCTAACAGCACCGTTGCGACCGCATAGTGCCGCTCATCGGCAATAGTGACATGCAGATGGGTAATGCCATAGCGCGCGGCCATTTCAGCCGCCACACCGTGCAAATGCAAACAGGGTTTACCGAGCGCATCATTGCACACTTCAAACTGATTAAACGCCAACCCGCTGCGAATACCGGTTCCTAGCGCCTTCGCCGCCGCTTCTTTGACCGCAAAACGCTTAGCCAAAAAACGCACCGGCTGCGCACTAGCCTGATATTGCGCCAACTCATTAGCCGTTAAAATGCGCTGCGCCAGCCGATCGCCAGAGCGCTCATGCACCTTAGCAATCCGCTCGATTTCAACGATGTCAGTCCCTAGGCCGAAAATCGCCATTATGCACGGGCGTTTTGCATGATTTGCTTCATGTCGGCCACGGCATTTTTCAGGCCATCAATTACCGCGCGACCAATAATGGCATGCCCGATATTCAGCTCATGCATTTCTGGCAGCGCCGCAATGGCCGCTACGTTGTGATAGGTCAGGCCATGTCCGGCGTTCACCATCAGGCCACGACCGGCGGCATATTCAGCGGCGGCAGCAATCTTGGCCAGCTCCATCGCTTGCGCGTCTTCAGTTTCGGCATCAGCGTACGCACCGGTATGCAGCTCGATAAACGGCGCACCCACTGCCACGGCGGCATCAATTTGCTGCATGTCAGGGTCGATGAACAGAGAAACTTTAATATCCGCAGCGTGCAAACGTGCCACGGCAGCGGTCATTTTTTCCAATTGACCGGCCACATCCAGACCGCCTTCGGTAGTCACTTCTTCGCGCTTTTCCGGCACCAAGCAGCAGTAATGCGGACGAATCTCACAGGCGATGTCCAGCATCTCCTCGGTCACGGCCATCTCCAGATTCATACGGGTCTGCAGCGTCTGGCGCAAAATCCGCACATCACGATCGGTAATGTGACGACGATCTTCGCGCAGGTGTACCGTGATCCCATCGGCACCGGCTTGCTCGGCAATAAACGCCGCATTCACCGGATCTGGATAAATCGTTCCGCGGGCATTACGAATAGTGGCGATATGATCGATGTTCACGCCCAGCAACAGCTTAGACATTTTTCGTCTCCTTGGAAAAATGACGGAAAAGTTCCCGACTTTTTAATGGTTTGCCGCCAAGATACGGTTTTAGCGCCATCCGTGTAAAGCGTTTCGCCGCTTTGAGCTGCTCGGCGCTGTCAAACTGACGTGCCGCCAACGCTTGCAACTGATCACCGGTAAATGACAAGGGATCGACAATCATGGAGGCGATAAAACCTTTTTCGCTGCGATAGCGATAAGTCATGTTCGGCTCGACCGCGAGCCCGCTACCGGCACAATGCAGAAAATCCACCCCATAGCCGAGTGCTGGCAGTAACGCCAGTTCAAAACGGCGCAATGCCGGTTCTGGATTTTTGGGGTATTGGGCCAGCTCGCGCAGGCAGGTGAGATAATCGGTGAAGACCCCGCTATACGGAGTTTGTGGCTCCAGCACGCGGGTAACCAGCTCATTGACATACAACGCGCTGTACAGTGCGATGCCACTGAAAGGCAGCGCTAAGGCAGCCGGTTCGGCGCTGCGTAAGGTTTTCACCTCACCACGACCGCTCCAGCGTAATAACAATGGCGTAAAGGGCTGCAAGCAGCCCTTTAACTGAGAACGACGACTTCTGGCACCTTTGGCCAGCATCCGCACCCGTCCCTCTTCTTCAGTGAAGATATCCAGCAGTAAACTGGTTTCACTGTAAGGGCGTCCGTGCAACACAAAACCGCGCTGCCAGCCTTCCATCGCAAGCCTCGTCAGTGAGGCTTAGAGATCGTCGGTGTAGCCCAGACTGCGCAAGGCGCGCTCGTCATCGGCCCAACCGGATTTCACTTTCACCCACAGTTCAAGGTGAACTTTGGTGTCGAACATCTCTTCCATGTCGCGACGCGCTTCGGTACCGATGACTTTGATTTTGCTGCCTTTGGCACCAATCACCATCTTCTTCTGGCCATCACGCTCCACCAAGATAGCGGCATTGATGTCATAGCCGCCCATCTCGTTTACCACAAAGCGCTCAATCTCAACCGTTACCGAATACGGCAGCTCTTCACCCATAAAACGCATCAGCTTTTCACGGATGATCTCAGAGGCCATAAAGCGCTGCGAACGGTCGGTTACGTAATCTTCTGGGAAGTGGTGAGTACCTTCCGGCAGATGGTCATGCACAATACGCGCAATTTCATCAACCCCAGTGCCATTTTCCGCAGAAATTGGCACCACTTGCAGGAAGTTCATCTTCTCGGACAACATTTGGATATGCGGCAGCAAAATCTCTTTTTGCTTGATGCAATCCACTTTGTTGATCGCCAAGATCACCGGGCAACGCGCTTGTTTTAGCTTGCCCAGCACCATTTCGTCATCGTCGTTCCAGTTGGTGCCTTCGACCACGAAAATGACCAGCTCCACATCACCAATCGAGCTGCTGGCCGCCTTGTTCATCAGGCGGTTAATCGCACGCTTTTCTTCGATGTGCAGACCCGGGGTATCCACATAAATGGCCTGATAAGCGCCTTGCGTATCGATACCGACAATCCGGTGCCGCGTGGTTTGCGCTTTACGCGACGTGATGGAGATCTTCTGTCCCAGTAACTGGTTCAGCAGTGTCGATTTACCCACATTTGGGCGACCGACAATCGCCACAAATCCGCAATGCGTTTTTTCAGTTTCGGTCATACCTGCTCCAACTGCTTCAGTGCCAGATCGGCCGCGGCCTGCTCGGCTTTACGTCGGCTTGATCCCACGCCCACCACTGGTTGCGCCATTCCTTCGACTGAACAATGGATGGTAAATTCCTGATCGTGCGCTTCACCACGCACCTGTATTACCTGATAGACCGGCAACGGTAAACGACGCCCTTGCAGATACTCCTGCAAACGGGTCTTTGGATCTTTTTGGCGATCGCCCGGACGAATTTCTTCCAAGCGCGCCTGATACCAGCGCAAAATAAGCTCACGTACCGCTTCTAGACCGGTATCCAGATACACGGCGCCAATAATGGCCTCCACGGTATCGGACAGAATTGATTCACGGCGGAAACCGCCGCTTTTCAGTTCACCTGGGCCCAGACGCAAGTATTCGCCCAGCTCAAACTCACGCGCCAGCTCAGCCAGCGTATTGCCACGCACCAATGAGGCACGCATACGGCTCATATCACCTTCGTCCACTTTCGGGAACTGGTGATACAGCGCGTCAGCAATCACAAAGCTCAAAATGGAATCGCCCAGAAACTCCAGGCGCTCGTTATGTTTACCGCTGGCACTACGATGAGTCAGTGCCAGTTGCAGGAAATCAATATTTGTAAAGGTATAGCCCAGCTTACGCTGCAGCGTATTTAATGATGCATTCATCAACTACATAACCGATTAATGAATCGCCCCAATCCGGTTCAGGCGCACACCGGTCGGCCACTGGCCCGGTTCTTTATCAAAACTCATCCAGATAGCGACCGCTTTACCTACCAGATTAGCGCTCGGGACAAAGCCCCAGAAACGACTGTCCTGACTGTTGTCACGGTTATCCCCCATGACAAAGTATGACCCCTGTGGCACGACCCACTCACCCACCGGCTCACCCGGTTGTGTGTAGTAATAGGCGGTAGCCTCTGGAGCATACGGATTGATCAGGATATTGTGCGCCACCGGCCCCAACTGCTCAGTTGCTTGAATCAACTGCTCATTACGTTGGAAGAACTGACTCGGATGCACATTGCTGTACTCGAGTTTGGTCAGCGGCTGACACTCTTTTCCTGATGGACAGGCTGGCTTGATATACAACTGTTTATCTTTATAAACCACTGTATCGCCCGGTAATCCGACTACGCGTTTGATGTAATCTAAGCTCGGATCTTCTGGGTATTTAAATACCGCAATGTCACCGCGCTTAGGTTCACCCGTTTTAATCAGCGTTTTCTGGAAAATCGGGTCTTTAATACCGTAGGCGAACTTCTCCACTAGGATGAAGTCGCCTACCAGTAAGGTTGGCATCATAGAGCCGGACGGAATTTGGAACGGCTCATAGATGAAAGAGCGCACCACCAACACCACCGCAATCACCGGAAAGACGGAAACGCACGTTTCGACCCAGCCCGGTTGTGGAGCCACACTGTTGAGTGTGGCCTCATCAATATTGCCGCCGGCCTTCGCGCGAACGTCCTCGACTTTGGCTTTACGCTTGGGTGCCCAAACAAATTTGTCCAGACACCACACGATCCCGGTAAATACAGTCACCAGCACCAGAATCAGCGCGAAGGTGTTAGCCATGCCCACTCCTTAATTAATCTTTACCAACATGCAGAATCGCCAAGAAGGCTTCTTGCGGCAGCTCGACGTTACCGATCTGCTTCATGCGCTTTTTACCTTCTTTCTGCTTCTGCAACAGTTTCTTCTTACGGCTCACGTCACCACCGTAACATTTGGCCAGTACGTTTTTACGCAACTGCTTCACGGTAGAACGGGCAATAATTTGGTTACCGATCGCCGCCTGAATCGCAATATCAAACTGCTGACGCGGGATCAGTTCTTTCATCTTCTCAACCACTTCACGGCCACGGCTCTGTGCGTTGGCGCGGTGGGTAATGATAGCCAAGGCATCGACGCGATCGCCGTTCACCATGATATCAACACGCACCATGTCAGCCGCTTGGAAACGCTTGAAGCCGTAATCCAATGACGCATAGCCGCGCGAGGTTGATTTCAGACGGTCGAAGAAGTCGAGCACCACTTCACCCATCGGAATTTCGTAGATCAGCGCCACTTGGTTGCCGTGATATACCATGTTGGTCTGCACACCACGTTTTTCAATACACAACGTGATCACGTTACCCAGATATGGCTGTGGCAACAGCATATGACACTCAGCGATTGGCTCGCGGATCTCGGCAATGTTGTTCAGCGGTGGCAATTTAGCCGGGCTGTCTACATAGACAATTTCGCCGCTGGTCATCGCCACTTCGTACACTACGGTTGGCGCGGTGGTGATCAAGTCCAGATCGTATTCACGCTCCAGGCGCTCTTGGATGATCTCCATGTGCAGCAGACCCAAGAAACCACAGCGGAAGCCAAAGCCCAGCGCCGTTGAGTTTTCTGGTTCGTAGAACAAGGACGCATCGTTCAGGCTAAGTTTACCCAGCGCATCACGGAAAGCTTCATAGTCATCCGAGCTAATCGGGAACAGACCGGCATACACCTGCGGTTTTACTTTCTTAAAGCCTGGCAGAGCTTTTTCCGCCGGGTTACGTGCCAGCGTTAGGGTATCACCTACTGGCGCGCCCAGAATGTCTTTAATACCGCACACAACCCAACCTACTTCGCCACAGTTCAGCTCAGTACGGTCGATTTGCTTCGGTGTGAAGATCCCCAGACGGTCAACGCCCCATGTCTGGCCGGTGCTCATCACCTTGATCTTGTCGTTTTTGCGCAGGCAACCGTTCTTGATACGTACCAGAGACACCACACCCAGATAGTTATCGAACCAAGAGTCGATAATCAGGGCTTGCAGTGGCGCTTCTGGATCGCCTTCTGGCGCCGGAATGCTTTGTACCAGACGCTCTAACACATCCGGCACGCCAACCCCGGTTTTCGCCGAGCAGCGCACCGCATCGGTGGCATCGATGCCCACGATGTCTTCGATTTCTTCCGCTACCCGCTCCGGCTCAGCCGCTGGAAGGTCAATCTTGTTCAGAACCGGTACCACTTCCAAATTCATATCCAAAGCGGTATAGCAGTTCGCCAGAGTCTGGGCTTCTACGCCTTGACCGGCATCCACCACCAGCAGCGCGCCTTCACAGGCGGCCAGTGAACGGGATACTTCATAGGAGAAGTCAACGTGGCCCGGCGTGTCGATGAAGTTCAGCTGATATACCTGACCATCACGGGCGGTATAATCCAGCGTCACACTCTGCGCTTTAATGGTAATACCGCGCTCACGCTCCAAATCCATGGAGTCCAGAACTTGGGCTGCCATTTCACGATCAGACAAGCCGCCGCAGATTTGAATGATACGGTCAGACAGCGTCGACTTACCGTGGTCAATGTGGGCTATGATGGAAAAGTTACGAATATGCTTCATCAGTATTTGCGCGACCTTTGCTAGGAATCAGAGCAGAATCAGGATTAATAATTTAAGTGGATGGATTCTACCTGAATCACCGGTCAGTCGCTATCCTTGCGCACATTCACTTGCAGATTCACTGCGTCGGCAGAATTACAGCTCAGCGGCACCCCTAAATTTCGCAGGATCACCGGTTGATATGTGGCCTGACGGCTCAGATGACGGGCTAAATAACGTGACACGCCAATCCCGACAGCCGTTCCGGCCATCGCGACAGCAATAATAGGCAGCTCATTGGCAGTAAAGAGTGACGCCAGCACCGCACTGAGAATCAAACCGAGCAGTGGCACACAATACATCACGAAGGCAGAAGAGAGCAGGCTGCGCTCGGAAATCCCGATTTCAACCTGCTGCCCGACCTGCAGCGGCTCGCGGCAGGTCAGTTGCAAAGTATGTTGATGCGGATTATCGCCCGTGAGTTTCTCCAGTGCGCTCATGCCGCACTGGCTGGCGCTAGCGCAGCCACTACATCCAGACTTTTGCTGGCAACTGACAGTCGCCACCCCGTTTTCATACGCCACTACCGTGGCTAATTCGCGGATCATAACGGATGGCTCATCAGGTGATTACACATAAACCCGTTGCTCGGTACTTTCAGCACAACCACTCTCGGCACAGTTATATCAATTATGACGCAAAGCGCCCATTATTGCGCAGCTGGCGCAGAGCTACCGGCAAACTTCACGCCGTGGGCAATACGCTTCGCGGTTGCCGGCGGCAATTCACCAACAACGGTCACCTCGTACTGGCCTTGCTGCTCAGTCTGTACCGTACGGCGGCCTTGACGCACCAGCTGTTCGCGAATATTGCGCCCTTCGGCAGGCGAAACATACACGGTAAAGCTAAACAGCCCATCGGAGTACAATTTAGACTCCACCGGAACATCGACATTTGGCAGACGATGACGGCTACGCGAGATCTCCGCAAAGCCCCCTGGCAACCATGACGGCGACCAGCTCATATCCAGCTTGGTTTGCGGTTCGAAGGTGATCACTGGCGGTAATGCCACTTCATTGAGTTTGGCCATGGCTTTCGACAACTCAGGCGCAATCAGGTAGGAAATCACCCGATACTGCTCCAGCGTTTCGCCATCGCGATCCAACAAATCAGCCCGCAGCAGTAATTTACTCTCTTCGTCTAACCACACCACATAGCTGTAGCGAAAATCATCGCGCGGCACTATGCGCACCACTTGTGCAGGGCGATCGACCACCCGCGCCCGCCCGACCGGCACAAAATCATAGTACTGGCTGAGCAGTTGGAAATCGGCATGCAGTACCGATGGCATAGAATCGACGATATGCGAGCTGCGGATCGTAAACGGCTCCACGCCCGGCTCGAAATAGCTGATTTCACCACCGCGTTGCAACACTTCACGTCGCGGGCCATCGAGCTGCAGCATCTGGCTCAAATCCAGATTGTTCACGCGCGCATGGCGGTAACGCATAGCGTCGATACTGCTTTTGTTCACGCGAATAAACGACATCTCATAGCTGAGATCCTGCGCCGCTTGCGTCATGCGCTCCAGCATTTGCTGCGCCGAAGGCGACGCCGCCGTGGTGCTCGCACTGGCAGAAGAGGTAGCGGGAGTCGTTGCCGTATCAGCCACTGGTGCTGGCGCAGATGAGGATTCGGCAGGAGACGGAAGTGGTTTAGACACCACAGAGGACGGATCGGCCGTCCCCTGTGAGGAGAATGCGGAGGTGCTGTAACAACCCAGCACCGCAAGCAAAAAAACAACCCATTGCTTCATTATCGCTGCGCATTCCCGACTTGCTGTGCCATGTCGCCCTGACGCTGCTCGATATTTTCGGCATTCAGACGACGTTGTAACTCATAATCTTGCAGCATGGCGCTGATGCGCTTGCGCTGCTCTTGCAGTTGCTGATCGCTTGGCATACCGGAGGTCGGTACGCTGTAGCTCACCGGCGATGCTTGTCCACCAATCGGTAAGGTATTAAAGACTGGCATGTCTTGCGCCGCACCGTCTGGCTGATTGTAATACTGTACGCCCACGATCACGCCCAGCGATACGCACGCCGCCAGCCCTAACTGGCTGACATTGCTCAGTACCGGACGGATCTTGTTCCAGAAGGACAGCTTGTGCCAAGTTTCCGGCGTCGGCTGCTGCTCTGGTACCGCATTAGGCACCAACAGGGTTGGCTCATTTTCCAACTCAGCGGCAACCCGGGCGGTAATATCAAAATGCAGTACCTCTGGTACGTCACCGCGCAGAGTATCACGGATTAAATGATAGTCGCGCCACGACTGCTGCAGTTCACGGTCAGCGTACAGTTCACTTAACAGTGCGCTATCTACCGTTTCGCCGTCCATCATGGCGGAAAGTTGCTCTTTCTGCATGCCTATTACCTATTATTGCTTATCCTACCCGAGGTTACATTCCAGTACTGTCTGCGCCATTCAAACCACTCACACACTTCACATAACAGGAGCACACAGAGAAAAACCGGATACGCACCAACCTCTTTTCATTTTGATATTGCTGCTATTAGCGCTGAATTAACGGCTGGATCTTACTGTCGATAAATTCACGCGCACGGAAGATCCGCGAACGAACCGTTCCCACCGGGCAATCCATGATACTGGCAATCTCTTCATAGCTTAGGCCATCTAGCTCACGTAAGGTAATTGCCATTTTCAGGTCTTCCGGTAAGGCTTCAATAGCACCAAATACCACCCTCTTCAGTTCATCTGACAACATCAGATTCTCTGGGTTCGATATTTCTTTTAACGCACTGCCAGTTTCGTAACTTTCTGCGTCTTCAGCATCGACATCGCTGCTTGGTGGACGCCGCCCCTGAGCGACCAAGTAGTTTTTGGCCGTATTGACCGCCACACGGTACAACCACGTATAAAAAGCACTCTCGCCACGGAACGACCCCAAAGCACGGTATGCTTTGATGAAGGATTCCTGCACAACATCAGGCACATCGCCCTGTGGGACATAACGGGAAACCAATCCAGCCACCTTATGCTGATAGCGGGCAACCAGAAGATTAAAAGCGCGTTTATCCCCCTGCTGAACACGTTCGACCAACACTTGGTCTGTCAACTGCTCGCTCATCCGAGGTGTCTTCTCCAAAACATTCTTTGTACAGCATCTCGTATTACTCCGCCGCCCACGGGGTGACACAGCGTAATATTGAGCCAGCTGATTTATTTGATTTAATTATCCCGCAGAAGTTCAACGTTGTACTAAATTCTGTGAGCTGAACTTCGCTGATGCTGTAAAAACGGTAACAAATATGGGGTGAGCTGATCTACCATACGCTCACTTATTAGTCATCTATCAGTATCTATCATACGTTATGGAACAATCCCTTGAACATCTTTGTGATGTGCTCGTGATCGGAAGCGGCGCTGCCGGTCTCTCTTTTGCCCTTCGGGTCGCGGCACACAGCAAGGTGATCGTACTGAGCAAAGGACCGCTTGCTGAAGGTGCCACATATTACGCCCAAGGCGGCATCGCTGCGGTGTTCGATGAAACTGACAGCATTGAATCACACGTTCAGGATACACTGATTGCCGGTGCTGGGCTGTGCGATAAAGCAGCAGTTGAATTCATTGCACAAAATGCACGAGATTGTGTGCAATGGCTCATTGATTATGGCGTACCGTTTGATGTGGAAGAGCACGACGGCGCGCAAAAATTCCACTTAACCCGCGAAGGCGGCCACAGCCACCGCCGTATTTTGCACGCCGCCGATGCCACCGGCAAAGCGGTGCAAACGACCTTGGTCGATAAAACCCGTCTACACCCTAACATCCAGTTGTACGAACGCTACAACGCCGTTGATCTGATCACGACCGCTAAACTGGAATTGACCGATAGCTCGCAGCAACCCAATCGGGTGCTGGGCGCCTATGTTTGGAACCGTGAGCTGGAGCGGGTCGAAACCATCCGTGCGAAAGCGGTGATCCTGGCCACCGGCGGTGCGTCCAAGGTGTATCAGTACACCACCAATCCAGATATTTCCTCCGGTGATGGCATCGCTATGGCGTGGCGTGCAGGTTGTCGCGTGGCCAACATGGAGTTTAACCAGTTCCATCCGACTTGTTTGTACCATCCACAGGCGCGAAATTTTTTGCTGACCGAGGCGCTGCGCGGGGAAGGCGCCTATCTGCGCCGCCCTGATGGTAGCCGTTTCATGCCAGACTTTGACTCGCGTGCTGAACTGGCTCCGCGGGATATCGTGGCGCGCGCCATTGACCATGAGATGAAGCGTCTCGGGGCTGATTGCATGTACCTCGATATCAGCCATAAACCGGCAGAATTTGTGCAGGCGCATTTCCCAACCATTTATGAAAAATTGCTCACGCTAGGTTTGGATCTGACCGCCGAGCCTATCCCGATTGTACCGGCAGCACACTACACCTGTGGTGGGGTGATGGTCGACCAACACGGACGTACCGATGTCGATGGACTATATGCCATTGGTGAGGTCAGTTATACCGGCTTGCACGGTGCCAACCGGATGGCGTCCAACTCGCTGCTGGAATGCGTGGTGTATGCCTGGTCAGCGGCGGAAGATTTGCTGCAATGGCTACCGTATGCCGATGTGGTCGATACCCTGCCAGCGTGGGATGAAAGTCAGGTCGAGTGTTCGGATGAAAAAGTGGTGATCCAGCACAACTGGCATGAGCTGCGCCTTTTTATGTGGGACTACGTCGGGATCGTGCGAACCACCAAACGGTTAGAGCGCGCACTGCGCCGCATCAACATGCTCAAGCAAGAGATTCAAGAGTATTACGCGCATTTTCGTGTCTCGAATAACCTGCTGGAGCTGCGCAATCTGGTGCAAGTTGCCGAGTTGATTGTGCTGTGCGCCCTGCAGCGTAAAGAAAGCCGCGGTCTGCACTACACGCTCGATTATCCGCAAGCGCTGGATGAATCGCGGCCAAGTGTGTTGACCCCGTCAGCCGGTCAGCCAACTGAGGCGCTTTCCGACGCAAACCCTCTCCAGTAACCCGCCTCTCACCCTGTAGTGGCGCGGTGTCAGTCGCGCCACTATCTGACGATCAATATCGCGCGAATACGCGAATACATGTCGCGAAATATCCACCCACAGAAAGTAACGCAACAACCAAGATTAAGCAGTTATCTCAGGGGAACATCGGTGAGTGAGTCGAGGATGTGGCAGACAGAGCCGGATTTAGCGATACTCCGCCAATAACTGTTCGGTCTGTACTAACTTACCACATAAGCGTCGCCACTCGGCGTTCGACAGCATATCTGGCAATAACCAAATCGGCTCGCGGCTAAAACGCACAAACTGCGGCCAACGTGCCGAGCTTCCCTTTGAGGTATCCGCTGCTGTATCAATACGCTCACGACGTACCCAAATCACGACGCCCGCTCGCCCTAAAAACAAGGCGGAACGATACGACCAACGCTGACCTTGCCAGCTGATGCCAAGCCCCTCATCCCACGCCAAGATGCCGTGTTGTGCTCTCAAGCGCCGATAGCGATGCCGAAACTCAAGGCTAAGGGCCACTAACAACGCGCCGCCCAATAGCCACCACAGCGGACTGAGCGACTCGCTGAGCAATGTCTCAGAGACTAAGTAATAGCACGCCAACAGCGCCAATACACCATAACCGGCGCTCAGAAGTTGTACGCTGCGGCGTGAGGGCCGCACATTAAACGGCAGTAAATCCACGCGCTTTATTCCGCGCTTTAATCAACGCGACCATGGCTTCCAGCGCCGGATCTTCTGGACGGGTATTGTTCATAAACCAGCGGAACAAATCCGGATCGTCACGCTCCAGCAAACGGATAAAGGTCGCTTTATCTTCATCGCTCAAGCCTTCGTATTCATGCTCAAAAAACGGCATGATCACCACATCCAGCTCCAGCATACCGCGGCGGCACGCCCAGCGAACCCGGGCACTATTATTCACATCAATCACAACTTAAACTCCGTCCCGTCATTAAAAAGGGCTGCCCCCTTTTTGCACAGCTTTCGATCCTAGCACTGATCTTGAAAATTACCGCCGCGCAGCGCCCAAAATTTGTGACTAAGTTCAGTGTTTTGAGCTGTTTTCAGCGACAGAATTTCACCCTGCCCCGTAGTCAGCTCAGCAGCAGGACGCTATATTGAGAGCCATAAGCACACCTTTTCTGCATGTAACCCGGCCCTCAACTATCGGGCCGCACTCAGATTATCAGATGATACGGACACCACTATGACAGCCTCTGTTACTGCTCCTTTTGCCGCCGCCCCGTTGCTGCCGGCCGCTCAATTGCCATTGACGTTGATGTCTTTGGAGCATTTGGCGTTATTGACCATCACCGGACCGGATGCGGCTAAATACCTGCAAGGCCAAGTCACCTGTGACGTACAAGCGCTGGCACCCGAACATTACACGCTGGGCGCACATTGTGATGCCAAAGGAAAAATGTGGAGTGTTTTCACTCTGTTCGCGCTGGATGGCGGCTTTGGCTGGTTGCAAGCAGCCGACTTAAATGAACGCCAACTGCCAGAGCTAAAAAAATATGCCGTGTTTTCCAAACTGACCATCAGTGAAGATAACAACTACACCTTGCTGGGATTGGCGGGCGCTGATGCACGGCAAGCCTTAGCGGCGCTGTTTAGCCGTTTACCGGATGCTGATGCGCCGTGTGTCAGCAGCGATCACTGTACGTTACTGTGGCAAGCGCAACCTCAAGAGCGTTTTACGTTGCTGATGCCACACACGGAGTTAAGCCGAGTGTTAGATGGCTTACAGCAAGCCGCGCCGAGCTATAACAACCACCAGCAGTGGTTAGCGCTGGATATTGAAGCCGGGGTACCGCAATTATCCGCCGCGACCTGTAATGAATTTATCCCGCAAGCACTAAATCTGCAGGCGCTGGATGCGGTCAGCTTCAACAAAGGCTGTTACGCCGGTCAAGAGATGGTGGCGCGCGCCAAATACCGCGGCGCCAACAAGCGCGCGCTGTATACTTTAGCCGGTCATGGCCATACCGCGCCGCAAGCCGGAGATAGCTTAGAGTTACAACTGGACGAAAACTGGCGTCGGACCGGTACGGTGCTGGCCGCAGCACTGTTGCAAGACGGTCAACTGCGGGTACAAGCAGTGCTGAATAACGAGCTAGATAGCAATGCACACCTGCGCGTTGTCGGTGACAGCGACAGCAGCCTGCATCCGGTCGCGCTGCCTTATAGCCTCGAATAAATAGCGTCGAATAATATCGCCCGCGCCGCTGGCATACAAAACAGCGCGCGATAGGCTTAGGTTAGCGATAAAAAACCCCGCAATGCGGGGTTTTTACTGTGACAGCCACTAAGGCTTCTATCTTTAAGACATCTATCTTTAAAACGTCTACCTTCGAGCCTTCATCGATTGGTGCTCACGATTAGCTTACTTTTTTCCACGCACCAGACTGACTGCTTCCCGGCACTTCACCTTGTGTCCACCACTGTGCCTGCCAAGTCGCGCCGTTATAGGTTACTTTGGCGCCGCCCGAGTAAGCGGTAGTCGCATTCCAGCTCGCCACCGTCGCACTGCCACCGCTGCCATTACCGGAAGAAGAGTTCACCACCTCCCATGGGCCGCCTTGGTCTGGCTGATTGCCTTGCGTCCACCACTTGGCTTTATACTGCACGCCGTTAAACAGCACGGTATCGCCACCAACATAAACTTTAGCCGGATCCCAGGTGGTCTGGCCGCTATTACCGCCAGTCGATGGTACGTCTTTGACTGTCACCACCACCGATTTGGTCACGCTGAGCTTGCCATCACTGACCGTTACCGACACCGTGTAGTTACTGTCAGCGGTCACGCTTGGCGCAGTCAGTGTAATACTGGCGGCATTGGTCGCATTGGCCGTTAAACCGGCAGTATTCCAGCTATAAGTCAACGGATCGCTTTCGGCATCTTTAGCGTCCGCGGTCACCACTAACGTTTTCCCTTCATCAACGGTTAACGTTGCCGGCAAGGTCAGGGTTGGCGCAGTATTCAGTGGTGGCGTCACTGCCGCTTTGACCGTGACAGCAATGGTTTTGTTCACCACATTGCTGCCATCGCTCACTTTCAGCACCAGATTATAGACGGCGTCTTTATCCACCTGCGGCGCAGTTAAGGCCAGCGTCGCTTTGGTGAGATCGGGCGCGCTAAAGCCGGCCGGTAATGTCCACGCATAGGTGAGCGTTTGGCCTTCCGGATCGGATGCCGATGCCTGTACGTTGATACTCTTACCACTATCTACACTCAGTGCACTGCTGACACTCACCACCGGCGGTTGGTTGGAGGTGCTGCCACCGCCGCCACTACCGGCGACAGGGTGCGACAGTGATTCATGCATCGCATTAAGGATATCGCCGTTATCGCCGTCAATCTCCCATGAGAACAAACCGCCCAATCCGTTGGCACGGACATAATTGCCCTTGGCCAATACCGAGCGTGGGTTATCGTACGTGATCAGCTCACCGGTTGACTGATTCCAAACGTACGGGGCTTGCGCTTGCTCATCATACCCATACTGGAAACCATTCACGCCAGTGCCATTGGTCGAGCCTAATGCGCGTTTGAGAATATCCCAATAATCCACCACGCCCGCTTCGAAGGTACCTTTAACCGCGCCAGCTCCGGTGCCAGACATCGGGTTACCGGCAATCTTCAAGCTCGCCGGCATGACCCCACTCCAACCACGGCCATACATGGCAACGCCAACGTTCAACTTGCTGGCTAACACTTTTTTCGCCAACATCAGTTTGATGGCGTTATCAGTGTTGTAATCCGGCTTGTTGGTGTAATCCTTCCCACTGGAGTCTTTGCCCGTGCCTTGGCAGCGAGCTGCTTCCAAGTGAGAGCCACAGTACAGCGCCGCCTGATGGCCGGGCTCATTATTCCATGCCCCATAGAAGTCATAGGTCATCACATTGAAGCGATCGACATACTGCGCCGCATCCGCATAATTGATGATGCCAATTTTGTCGTAACCGGAGCCAATCGCGGAAGTCAGCTCATAGCGCTTACCGGTTTCGGCGCCCACCCGATCCAGCATTTCACGCAGCTCGCGCATCAAGGTGACATAAGTGGCACCGTCTTTAGCCGGATCGCCCAGTTTCGGATTCACCCCCTTGCCGCCCGGGTACTCCCAGTCAATATCCACCCCGTCAAAGAATTTCCAGGTACGGATAAACTCCTCCACCGAATCAACGAACACTTTACGTTTCGCATCATCGCCAAAGAAGAAGAACGGATCGGAGAGCGTCCAGCCGCCGATAGAAGGCAGGATCTTCAGATTTGGATAGCGTTTTTTCAGCGCCATCAAACTGCCGAAGTTACCCTTATAGGAATCAAACTGCCCTTGCCCGGGTTGTGGCATTTGCAGCGCAGCCCACGGATCATGGATAGCAACTTTGAAATTCTCACGCCCCAAGCAGGCACGCTGCAAGGCATTGAAGCTGTTGCCGTTATCCACCTCTTTCAGGCCATCATTGATACCATTGCCACCGCAAATCGGGGTAAAACCGTAATAAATGTGGGTCAGGTTCTGCGCGGGAATTTTCGCTACCGGATATTTGCGATCGTATACGCCCCACTCAACAAAGTAGGTACCGACCTGCATGCCACTGGTATTGGTGTAGGTTTTGTTATTCGGATCGACGCTCATGGTCAGCGGATCTAAATGGCTACCATCGGTATCTGCCACCACGATCGCTTTGGCATCACTCAGCGTACAACTCTCGCTGGCGCCACTGCCGCTACACAGCGCAACCTGCATCTGGTATTTGCCGCCTTTTTTCACATACACGGTGGCACTGTCTTTTTGCGAGGCGGCTGCACTAACACTTTTTTCAAATACCGATTGGCCATTGAGCAGCACTTTCCAGCGATCGCCTGCCTCGCCAGACCAGCGATCCCACGCGACCGGCACCGGCGCGCCATCTTTATTGACCTTCACCAGCGCGTTGTACGATGTCGCTTCCTGATTGACTTGCACAATCGCAAAGTTGGTTTCACTCCAGGCCAATACCGGTTTACCGGGCGCGGCCTGCGCCTGACCAATGCCTGCCAGCATCAGCGAACAACATAGAGCAGAAAGGGGGAATCCTTTAGATTGCATTTACCCGTATCCTTGTAAGGTAGAGCAAACATAAATGACGGTAAGCGGGCTACAGCCGCGAAGGGTACAACGTAATAACCGGCAGAGCTCTCTCACCATCCCAACGGGTGTTACATTGTCTTGGCTTATTTTTAGACAATAAAAATGATTGTCTGCACTTAACAAAAAAGCAACATGGGAAGGTGTGAAAAGCGGGGCTTACAAATTTGGCATGCGCTGACAGCGAAATGCTTCTCATCTTAAGGCAAAACCGCCGGTGCACAGTGGCAATCCAGCGGTTTTAGGCTACTCAAATAACAGCGAAATCAGCAACGTTAGTCAGGTTATTTTGCAATATAAAAGTATATCGCGAGGAAGTGACACACAGCGCCGCCGAGGACAAACAAATGCCAAATGGCATGGCTAAACGGCAGACGTTTGGCCAGATAGAAGATCACGCCCAAACTGTATAGTGCGCCACCCGCCGCCAAAAGAACCAAACCGCCGAGCGGTAACGAGATGGCCAGTTGATAAATCACTACCAGAGATAACCAGCCCATCAGTAAATAGGTGCTGACCGACAGAATCTGAAAGCGGTGCACGAAAAACAACTTAAAGACGATGCCCACTGCCGCGAGCGCCCAAATCACCACCATCAAACCTGTCGCTAACGGGGTATCTAGCGCCACCAGCAAAAAAGGAGTGTAGGTACCGGCAATCAACAGATAAATGGCACAGTGATCAAAGGTTTTCAGCCAACGCCGCGCTTTGGGGATCAAAATGGCGTGGTAGAGGGTCGAGGCCAGAAACAGCACTATCATACTGCTACCGTATACCGCATAACTGGCTAGCGCTCGGGTCCCCTGATGCTCTACGGCGCCCTGCATCACCAGCAGCACCAACGCCACAATCCCGAAAATAACCCCTAACCCGTGAGTGATACTGTTCACCCATTCTTCGTGAACAGAATACGCCGTAGATGAACTAACCGATGACATACAGTGACTCCGACACTCAACAATACCTGACCTGATGGCCATCCATCATGCCGCATGGCGCGCTCAGCACGTCTGCGATGATGACAGTATACCCTTTTCGGCGTACACGTGTAAGCTGAAAATACAAAAACTGCACGGCCTCGCCATTCAGCGTGGCAGTAGCGAGAAAACCCCCGTAAGCAAATCAATAAGAAAAGTAGATAAGCAAAATGACGTGAATGAAATGCAGGAGATCCGTGACGTAGGCGCAGCCATCAGACGATGACTGCATCCACAAAGGCGCGCTGCGCAAACCTCTCTATCACAGAATTAGACGTGGTCAGTGATGACCTCTGCGTGCTGTGCTGCCGCCTGCGCGACTTGTGCGCGTCGAAAGGCAGCAAAATCAATTCCCGGCGCGGGGTAACCTTGATTGGTCATCACCGCTGAGATTTGGCCGCGATGGTGCACCGCATGCAAAATGACTTCACAGATTTGAATATCGGCGTCATGGCGCTGGCTTTGTGCTAATTCCGCCAGCTGAGTGGTGATCGCCAGCCACTGGTCGCAGGTCTGCTCCAGTTGCTCAAACAACGCCGCAGTATCGATAGTGACAATGGTATCCGGCGCCAAATCCGGTACCGGCTGGTGCAGCACCCGAGCTAATTGCTGACGTTCAGAAACCAACAAATGATTGAGTGTATTGAGAATTGAGCCAAATGACAGGCCACTGTCTTGTACGAGCAACGCGGTGGGTAATCCACGTAACTGACGCTGCAAAATACGGTATGCCCAGCGGTGGTAGAGCAGTTGCTGCTGAAGGTGATGCGGTAACATACTCACAATGCGCTCACTCCTTGGCTGACAGATCTTCACGGGCAAAGAGGCACCGGCGTGGTGCGACTCTTTGGCTGGGCGGATTCTAACCGTTAATATACGAGTTGTTAACGTTTAAGATTTGTACAGCAGATAAAGCCATCCAAAGATAGAAAAAGATCACAAACTCCTGTCGCACCTGTTCACGCTAGTGCAACTTTCCATTGTGGTGACACTGGAATTTTTAGTCACAAAAAACGATTGAACATTCAGTTTTTATTCACTACATTGCCAAAATCAGACCGCACAAAGCAAATGCAGGGAGCAGAGATGACCACACTGAACACGGACGCGTTGATGACCATAACCCACCGGCCGGAGCTCTATTTCACCCATGGTAAGGGACACTGGCTGTACAGCAGCGATGGCACTGCGTATTTGGATTTTGTCCAAGGCTGGGCCGTGAACTGTCTGGGCCATTGCCCTGATGAGCTGGTCCAAGCGCTAACCCAGCAAGCACAAACCCTGATCAATCCAAGCCCTGCCTTTTTTAACCAACCCATGGCGCAATTAGCCACGCGCTTAGCGACCTTGTCAGGACTGGATCAGGTGTTTTTTACCAACTCAGGCGCCGAAGCCAATGAGAGTGCCATCAAGCTGGCTCGCCGTTACGGGCAAAAACATAAAAATGGCGCTTATCAAATCATCACCTTTGACAACAGCTTTCACGGACGAACATTGGCCACCATGTCCGCCACCGGCAAGCCGCAATTTGCGGCGCTGTTCGAGCCAAAAGTGCCCGGTTTTATCAAAGTGCCGTATAACGATTTAGACGCTGTGCGCCAAGCAGTCACAGACCAAACTATTGCGGTAATGTTGGAGCCAATCCAAGGTGAAGCGGGCGTTATCCCAGCCCAGAAAAGCTTTATGCACGGGCTACGCGCACTCTGCGACGAGCTGGGTTTATTGCTGATTGTCGATGAGGTACAAACCGGCATTGGTCGTACCGGCACCCTATTTGCTTTTGAGCATTACGATATCGTGCCGGATATGGTTACGCTGGGTAAAGGGTTAGGCGGCGGGATCCCGCTGGCCGCGCATTTGGCGCGTGCGCAGGTCGCTTGCTTTGAGCCTGGCGATCAAGGTGGTACCTATTGCGGTAATCCGCTGATGTGTGCCGGTGGGTTAGCCGTGGTGAACACGGTGGCGCAGCGCGACTTTTTACAACAGGTGCGCGACAGCAGTGCGCAGCTACGCGCAGGACTGGAAGCGTTAAGTGCCGAACTGGGAATGGGCGAAGTGCGTGGTCACGGTTTATTGCTGGCGCTGGATGTGAAATATCCGATAGCCGAAGAAGCGGTTGTGGAAGCCCGCTTGCAGCAGTTGCTGCTGAACGCGCCGCGTCCGAACCTGTTGCGCTTTATGCCCGCGCTGACCTTGAGTGGGCATGAAATCCAGTTGATGCTAGGACGTTTGCAGCTGATTTTACGCAGCCTGATGGCGCAATATCAGAAAAAACCACAACCGAATCTGGCCTAAACTGGCGCAAAGTAACAATCACCACGCGCGTCTTACCGCCATCGGGATAGCAGCAACAATTGGTTATCCCGCAAAAAATGCCCTGCTATCACGGCAGACAGCAGGGCATTACCATTACATGATTATCTTAGTTATCTTAGTTACCTAAGATCTCTATATCTAAGAGACAGGCTTATACCGGCACCATAATCTCGGTTGCGATAATGACCACAATCAGGCCAACCAGTACGGGTACTGAAGTACGCTTCACTACTTCAAACGGAGACAGTTTCGCCATACCAGATGTCGCCACAATAACCCCAGAAACTGGAGAGATGGTACGACCCAAGTTGGACGCCTGCAGCATCGGGATAATCAGGAAGGCCGGGTTAATCCCCATCTGCGCCGCCAGTTTCGGGATCAGCTCCACAAACGCATAGAAAGGCGCGTTACCTGAACCGGTAGTGAAAGCAGCCAGTGTGGTAATAATCACCAGCACCATCATCATCACAAAACCGCCGTTACCGAACGATTGTGCCAAGCCGAGCAGGTTGTTGATAAAGCCCACGGTAGTCAGGCCTTGCGCAAAGACCCCTGCTGCCACCAACAGCATCACAACGCTAGCAAACGCATCAGCCATGCCGCGGTATGCCACTTCCAGACCTTTAAACACCTCTTGCGCGCTGAACTTACGAATAAATTCAATCAGCGCAGTCATGATCATACAGATGACCAAGATAGTGATGATGTGCAATTTCGGGCCCAGATCACCGTTAAAAATCAGTACCCCGATAATCGGCGTAAAAGGCAAAATCGCGTAGAACGATGGGGCATTGACTTGGATTTCGCTCACATCCAGACGCTCATGGCTGACGCCTTCTTTGTTATCCAGATAGCGCTGCCAGAAAAAGTGCGCCACTGCCATACACAAAATCGCCACGATGGAGATTGGCAGCGTGGTTTTAAACGCAAAATCAATCAGATCCAAACCAGCGGCGTTGGCTGCTACCACCACATCACCGGAAGTTGGCGACAAAATAATCGCTGCCGGAGAGGCACAGATTGCCGCCGCCGCGCCACGGCTGATCCCCACGTTGACCATTAATGGGAACAAGGTAGCCATCAACAACACACCCAAGCCGGTTGCTGATGACACGGCCAGTGACATCAGACAAGCCACAAAATAGGCCGCCACCATCAGTACATACGGGGATTTGATCTTCTGCAATGGCTTCGAGGTCAGCTTCACCACCATGTCATTCGCCCCGATATGGGTCATGTAGGTAGCAAAACCGCACAGCATCATGATCATCATGCCAAGATCGCCACCGCGATTCATCAGCAGATATTTCACATACTCCACCACATCGGTCGCCATATTACCGGTGGATTCCACCCCTTTTGGCAGCACCGAATGCCCCAACAAGGCGGCAATAATCAGCAGCAACAGGCCACCGGTCATCAGTACACCGGTGGCTGAATAACCTTTGAAGATATACCGCCCCACGCCGGCGGCCACAAGAATGCCGATTAACAGCTCCAGCATAACAATCCCTCGATATGATTCAGATTCAAGTACAAATTAAAGATAGGCTAACAACAGTGAATAACTCTAAATGAGCCGGTTTATGCCGACTATCTTTTTACGAATGCCGCGTGATGAATATCTCTATTTATCAGACGAATTGGAAAGCATAGCACGCTTTCAAACAATTATGTAACAGTCAGACCGGTTAATGGCCGGTATCACGGTGCATTGTGCTGGCAAAATCGGCTGTTTCACGCGTATCGCGTGCTTGTCATCAAGGAAGATAAAATGAGTGTTTATCGCGCATGCTAGCGATTTTCCACTGGTTAAAATCGAGTTTACACTGCGCAATACGTCATAAAATGGCGTCCGGACACCAAAATATGCGCCAAGCGATTAAAACTCATAGCTAAGCCCACAGTAAGAACGAATATTGGCGCAAAAATCACGGAGCCAAAAAGCACCAGAGAAAAGAAAAACGCCGACAGCATGTCGGCGTTATAGCAAGAGCGTGGGCGCTACGACTTAGCGTGATTACGCAAAGAGCGGCGCGAAGTAGTGCGGCAAAGTACTACGCTAAATGACTCTGCGAAATTACTCCGCTGACAATGCACCATATTCGGCAGTTGGAATACAGGCACAAAACAGGTTACGGTCACCAAACACATCATCTAAGCGCTTCACTGTTGGCCAGTATTTATCACTGCGTAAACCCGCAACGGGAAATGCGGCAACCTCACGCGAATACGGATAAGACCACTCATCGGCGCACAGCTCAGCTTGAGTGTGCGGGGCATTGACCAACGGATTATTATCACGCGGCCACACGCCCTGCTCAACCTGAGCTATCTCGTTGCGGATCGCCAGCAAAGCATCGGCAAACCGATCCAGCTCCGCCAAACTTTCCGACTCCGTCGGCTCGATCATCAAGGTTCCCGCAACCGGAAAAGACATCGTCGGCGCATGGAATCCGTAGTCAATCAAACGCTTGGCCACATCCATCTCGCTGATCCCGGAGCGCTCTTTTAGCGGTCGCAAATCCAAAATGCACTCATGCGCCACCCGCCCTTGTCGGCCGCTATAGAGCACTGGATAGGCCGCCGACAAACGGCCAGCCAGATAGTTGGCATTCAAGATAGCCACTTCGGTGGCGTGACGCAGCCCTTGGCTACCCATCATCCGGATGTACATCCAACTGATCGGCAAAATCGAGGCCGAGCCAAACGGCGCCGCCGATACTGCAGGGCCATTACCACACAAGCCCGGCAGCTGCAGGCAGGCATGGCCCGGTAAGAACGGTGCTAAATGAGCTTTGACACCGATTGGCCCCATACCCGGTCCACCACCGCCGTGTGGAATACAGAAGGTTTTATGCAAATTAAGGTGCGAAACATCCGCGCCAATATAACCCGGGCTGGTCAGCCCAACCTGCGCATTCATGTTGGCGCCATCAAGGTATACCTGTCCGCCAAGGCTATGCACAATCTGGCACGCCTCGCGAATGGTTTCTTCATATACGCCATGGGTTGAAGGATAAGTGACCATGATGCAAGAAAGCGCTTCACCGGCTTGCTCGGCTTTGCTACGTAAATCGGCCAAATCGATATTACCCTGCCGATCGCAGGCCACCACCACCACCTGCATGCCCGCTAGCTGCGCCGAAGCCGGATTGGTACCGTGCGCTGACGCGGGGATCAGGCAGATATTGCGCGCCGCTTGCCCTTGCGCACAGTGGTACTGACGAATGGCCACTAAACCGGCATATTCTCCTTGCGCGCCGGAGTTCGGCTGTAAGCTCACCGCATCATAACCGGTTAACGCGGCCAGCCAGTCGGCCAGTTGGCGCAGTAAAATCTGATAGCCTTTGGCCTGCTCTGGCGGACAAAATGGATGCAACGCCGCAAACTCTGGCCACGTGATTGGCAGCATCTCGGCGGTGGCATTGAGCTTCATGGTGCAAGAGCCCAGTGGGATCATGGCGCGATCGAGCGCCAAATCGCGGCGCGCCAAACGCTGCAAGTAACGCAGCATTTCGGTTTCGCTGTGGTAACGATTAAACACCGGATGCGTCAATATTGGCGCACTACGCACCGCGCCCAAACGTGATTGCGCAGCCACCTGCCCGTCGAGCACCGCCCACTCGGGCACCTCTTGCTCACGACCGCTGACGATCTGATACAGATCGGTTAAATCCGCCAATGTTGTGGTTTCATCTAGCGTGATCCCTACGTGGCCAGCACGATCGAGGCGCAAATTGATGCGCCGTGCTAGCGCACGTTCGCGAACCGCGGCGGTATCACTCAGGGCAAAGGTTAAGGTATCAAACCAGCGCGAATGAAGCGGAGCGATCCCGATATCCGTCAAGGCTTGCGCGAGCATGCCGGTCAACCGGTGTACCCGCTGCGCAATACGGCTAAGCCCCTTAGCGCCGTGATACACGGCGTAGAAACCGGCCATGTTGGCCAGTAACACCTGTGACGTACAGATATTGGAATTGGCCTTTTCGCGCCGGATATGTTGCTCGCGTGTTTGCATCGCCATACGCAGCGCAGGCTGACCAGCGGCATCACGAGACACGCCAATCAAGCGCCCCGGCATGGCACGCTTATACGCATCACGGGTGGCAAAAAAGGCCGCATGTGGCCCACCGTATCCCATCGGCACCCCAAAACGCTGCGCCGAGCCAAACACAATATCAGCGCCCAGCCGCCCGGGCGCTTCTTGTAACACCAGCGCCAACGGATCGGCGGCCACACTCAGTAAGATCTGCTCCGGCTGCAAGAAAGCCGACAATGCGGCCAGATCTGGAATATCGCCACTGCTGGCCGGATATTGCACCAAGACGCCACACAACATCGCGCGCTCGCCGCGCTCTAGCGCCATCAACGCATCCAGCGAGCCACGCTGTAAGCTGATTCCTAACCCCTCGGCACGAGTTTGCAGCACGCCCAATGTTTGCGGGTGGATATCGTCCAGCACCCAAAATTGTTGCGCGCCTTTACGCTTACACACACGTGCGCTCATCGCCATTGCTTCCGCCGCTGCTGTGGCTTCATCCAATAATGAGGCCGAGGCGACATCCAAACCGGTAAGATCGAGGGTCAGCTGCTGGAAATTCAACAAGGCTTCTAAACGCCCCTGCGCGACTTCCGGCTGATACGGGGTATACGCGGTGTACCATGCAGGGTTTTCCAGCACATTACGCAAAATCACCGGCGGCGTGACTGTGTTGCTATAGCCCATGCCGATAAAGCTGCGAAAAATCTGGTTTTGCGCAGCGATGCGTTTGAGCTCTTGCAAAGCCTGCGGCTCATCCGCAGCCGGCAGTGACACTGGAGGTCGTGAGAGCAAAATATCCGCTGGTACGGTCTGAGTGATCAGTTCTGATAAGCTGGCGACACCGAGGCTATGCAGCATCTGCTGCTGCGCCTGCTCATCTGGGCCGATGTGACGGGCAATAAATGCATCGGGAGCAAATAACGCCGGCGCCAACGGGGTCGGCTGCGAGGAAGTGGTCATAAGTGGCAGTCCTGAATCAGCCGAAGCGGCCTCGTCCAAACCGACTTTCGGCAAAGCGCACGAGAAAACAGCCATCGCGCAGGCGAAGGCCGCCATACCTAAACTGCCGAGCAACGCGATGCTGACGATACCATCGCACAATAATACAATCGGCGACTAAGGTATCGCCGGCACAGGTTGCTCGGGCATATCGCCATCAGTGGCGCGAATTACTCTTCGTCTTCGCCGCTGTCATCATCTTCGGCAGCGATCAATTGGGCGTACTCCTCGGCGCTCAGTAGATCATCGAGCTCACGCGGATCGTCAATGCGCAATTGGAACAACCAGCCATCTCCATACGGATCGCTATTGACCAACTCAGGCTGATCGGCCAGATCCTCGTTGACGGCAATCACTTCCCCCGCCAGCGGAGCGTAGATATCCGATGCCGCTTTAACCGACTCCGCCACCGCACAATCATCTCCGGCGGCCACGCTGGAGTCGGGATCCGGTAAGTCAATAAACACCATGTCACCTAACAGGGCCTGCGCATGATCGGTGATACCCACGGTATAGCATCCGTTGCCATCTTCACGCACCCATTCGTGGGTGTCGGTATACCGTAATTCAGAGGGAATATGGCTCATAACAAAATCCTTTCGTATCGGTTAGAGACGTATATTTTTAGACTCATATTTAAGGCTCAGCGGACGATTGCTTTGCCATGGCGCACCCAACCTGGTGCGCCGACCGTAACCGGCAACGCGCGGTTACGGATCAGCACGCTGGCCTGCGGCGGAATATCGGCCGGCACGCGAGCCAGCGCGATGCTATAACCTAATGTAGGCGAAAAACTGCCACTGGTGATCACGCCTTGCTCTTCGGCGCCCAAGGCATTGATAAAATGTACCGTCTGACCGTGGCGCAGTACCCCTTTTTCCTGCAAGGTGAGCCCCACCAATTTGTGCGATCCTTGCTCACGCACCTGCTCTAAGGCATGGCGGCCAATGAAGTGGCGATCTTCCGGCTGCCAGCTGATCGTCCACCCCATATTGGCGGCCAGCGGGGTCACGCTCTCATCCATATCCTGCCCATAGAGATTCAGCCCCGCTTCCAAGCGCAGCGTATCGCGTGCGCCTAAGCCACAGGGAGCAACGCCTTGTTCGCAAAGCGCTTGCCACAGCGCTGGTGCTTGCGCGGCAGGCAGCATAATTTCATAGCCGGCTTCACCGGTATAACCGGTCGCCGCCACCAACCATTCGCCAATCGGCAACGCAAAAAAAGGTTTTAAGCTTACCAAGGCGCTGCGCTGCTCAACCGGTAACAGGGGCTGTAACTTTGCCTGAGCCTGCGGGCCTTGTAGGGCCAGCAACGCCAAATCATCGCGTAAACGCACGTCCACTTGGTAATTGCGCGCATGGGCGCGGATCCACGCTAAATCTTTGTCGCGCGTCGCGGCATTCACCACCAAACGGAAATAATCTTCGCGCAGGAAATAGACAATCAGATCATCGAGCACCCCGCCTTGCTCATTGAGCATCGCACTGTATAGCGCTTTACCGGGCGTAGTCAGCCGCGCGACATCATTGGCCAGCAAGATGCGTAAAAACGGGCGGCAATGTTCGCCATGCAGGTCAATAATGGTCATGTGTGACACATCAAACACCCCTACACTGCGGCGAACCTGATGATGTTCTTCCAACTGCGAACCGTAGTGCAGCGGTAGCTCCCAACCGTGGAAGTCAACCATGCGTCCACCGGCGGCCAAGTGCTGCCGATAAAGAGGCGTACGCTTTGCCATGATAGCCATCCTTCTTCTGTGGTGCGGTGTTGTTATCATGCCGTTTAACCGCTGAAAGGTGGACTTGCCACCTCTCGCTATAGACACCCAGTCACGGCCAGTATCACTGCATTATGTTACAAACACATCTTCGCATTGATATTAAAACGTTAACAAACTATATACCGGCTTGTCCGAGAACCCTATCGGATAAATAACAGGCAGTGAGCCGGATCAAATGCAAAATTGCAGCGCGCCTTTTCCCTTCCTCCAAATGGAAATAACCACAGAGTGATGATCAAGAGATAAGACAACGCGATAAGCGCAAAGACAGAAGACAGAAGACAGAAGACAGAAGACAGAAGACAGAAGACAGAAGACAGAAGACAGAAGACCAAAATAAAACCGGCGCTACTGCAGATACAGTAACGCCGGCTGAATCCGTTTAGATTCAATAAGTTGCAGTGACAACCTTAACGCTGTAGCCGTTAAGGACGCGCCAGTTGCGGTAACTCACCGCTTAGGCCACAGGCATGACGGATCAGCTGTGGTTTAACGCCCGGTAATTGGCCTGCCAGCACTAAACCCACATCGCGCAGCAGTTTTTTCGCTGGGTTATGGCCAGCAAACAGATCGCGAAAACCTTGCATAGCCGCCAACATCAAGGCTGCTTCGCTTTTACGCCAGCGTTCATAACGGCGCAAATGCGCATGCAAGCCGATATCGCGCCCACTTTGATGCAAACGCACAATCTCCTGCGCTAGCGCCGCCGCATCTTGTAAGCCGAGATTCACGCCCAAACCCGCCAGTGGGTGAATGGTGTGCGCGGCATCCCCCACCAACGCCACACGGTGCGCGGCAAAGCTGCGCGCGTAACGGGCAGTCAGCGGGATCACCTGACGCTCAGAGACCAGCTCACACAGCCCCAAACGCAAATCAAATGCCGCGCTTAGCTGAGCGTTGAACTGTTCGGCAGGTAGAGCCTGCAACTGAGCCGCCTCTTGCGGTGGTAATGACCACACAATCGAGCACAGATTAGGTTCACTCAAGGGTAAAAAAGCCAGCGGCCCTTGAGGGCGGAAGATTTGCCGCGCGCAATTCTCATGCCCTTCAGCGACGCGAATATTGGCCACCAGCGCGCTATGGCCATAATCCCAAAACGTCAGTGGAATATCGGCTTGCTGACGTAGCCACGAATGCGCGCCATCAGCGCCAACCAGCAGACGGGTAGTCAGCATCTGACCATCATCCAAGGTGAGGAAGGCTTCATTTTCCCCGAATGCCGCTTGTTTCAGCTGGGCTGGTGCCAGCAGTGTCACGCCCTCTAAACGGCTGACATGCTCCCACAGCGCTTGCTGGATCACGCTATTTTCAATGATATGGCCTAAGTGCGGCGCATTGATTTCGTTCGCGGCAAACGCGATACGGCCAAAGCTGTCTTGCTCCCACACTTCCATCTTGGCGTATGGCGTACTGCGACGCGCCATGATGGCCGACCACACCCCCAAACGCTGCAAAATATTCTGACTGGCCAAATTGATGGCCGATACGCGCACATCCGGTTGCGCAGGCAGCGTGCTCGGCGGCAGCTGACCTTCCAGCACCGCCAGACGTAATCCGCTGTCATGCAGGGCCGCAGCGACGGTCAATCCGACCATTCCGCCGCCAATAATCACCACATCATAAGCCTGCACACGGCACTCCTTTTGTTGATTCACTCTCCCCCAGCATTCGGCGCGCGAGTTGGTCACGCCACGGGGTCAGGGCCTGCATTAAGAGCAGACCGGTATTGCGTCCTGCCACTAACGGCGCGTAGCGGTTGGCAAACAGCCGCACCAGTCCATCAGTAGTATCAATGGTGGTTTGCTGGTCATCGCGGCGGCGGCGTTGGTAGTGGCGTAGCACCTGATAATCACCAATATCGACCGCGGAGTTTTCCACATTGTTTGGCAACGCATCAGCCAAAGCCTGTGCCAGCGCCATCACATCGCGCAAGCCTAAGTTAAAGCCTTGGCCGGCAATCGGATGCAGTGTCTGCGCAGCATTACCTACCAGCGCTAAACGATGATGCACATGTTGAGGATGCTGATATAACGCCAGCGGATAAGCATGCCGCTCACCGACCGCGGTAAAGCGCCCCAAGCGCCAACCAAACGCCTGTTGTAACTGCTGCAAAAAGGTGGCGTCATCCCACGCCAACACGGATTCACGCTGCGCGCTCGGGTGGCACCACACCAGTGAGCAAAGATTGTCGGCTGGCGCACCATCGCTGGTCGCTAGCGGCAACAGCGCGAGCGGGCCGTGCGCGGTAAAGCGCTCAAAAGCTTGCCCCTGATGCGCCACAGCACTACGCACATTGGCAATAACGGCAACCTGTTCATACGGCTGCGCGGTAGGGCGAATGCCGCACTGCGCCAACACCTGAGAGTGCGTACCGTCCGCCGCCACCAGCAACTGAGCCTGCAATGCCTGACCATTGTCTAAGGTGACTGTGACCCGCTCAGTTTCTCGCTGCACGTCACGCACACTGGCCGGACAATGCCAGTGAATCGATGGGCGTTTAGCAAGCAGCTGCAGTAACGCCTCACCGGCGCGGCGCAGCTCTACTACCTGACCGAGTGCCGGCAAGGCATAATCCGCGGCGTCCAGCTGTACACGCCCAGCGTGACCGCGATCGGATACATGGATGCGCCGAATCGGTGCCGCATGAGTCGCTAATGGCGCCCACAGCCCCAATTGCTCGAGCTGCTGACAACTGCCATGCGCCAACGCGATGCAACGCGCATCAAAGCCGCTACCGCTCATCGCTTGCGGTAACTGCGCCTCAATGACATCGATACGCACTCGACCTTGACTCAAGGTATCAAGCGCCAAGGCCAGCAGAGTACCGGCCATGCCGCCGCCGGCAATGATCACGGAAGGCTGCATCCTACTTCTCCTTCACTTGTACTCACTTAACGGAATAAGCAACTCTGTTCATGTACACGAATAATTAATGCGCACTAACGCTGTGGCGTGCCGCAGCCATCAGCGCTTCAATGGCATCGGGGTCTTTCGGCGCGCCAGCGGTCAGCACCTGATTGCCCCCTTCCACCATCAGCAGGTTATCTTCGATACGAATACCGATCCCGCGATAGGCTTCGGGGACATCCGCATCCGGCGCAATATACAGCCCCGGCTCGACCGTCAGCACCATGCCGGGCTGCAAAATACGCTCGCGGGCAGGGGTGCTGTAATCGCCCACATCATGCACATCCAAGCCTAACCAATGGCCCAGACCGTGCATATAAAATGGTAAGTAGGCTTTCTCTGCGATCAGCTGCTCGGTTTCACCGTGCAAAATGCCCAGCGCCACCAGCCCTTCAACCATAATGCGCAACACCAGATCGTTGGCTTGCTTGATGCTGTGCCCTGGCACCAACACCTCAATCGCGGCCAACTCGGCGCGCAGTACGATGTCATACAGCGCGCGCTGGGCGGCGCTAAACTTACCGCTCACAGGGAAAGTCCGGCTGATATCACCGGCATAACCTTGGTATTCGGCGCCCGCATCGATCAGCACCAAATCGCCATCGCGCAGCTCGCTCTCGTTTTCGGTGTAATGCAAAATACAGGCGTTATCACCACTACCGACAATGCTGTTATAGGCAGCAAAACGGGCACCATGACGGGAAAACTCGTGCTGAATTTCCCCTTCCAGATGGTATTCGAACAAGCCTGCGCGCGCTTTTTCCATCGCACGGCAATGGGCTTTCGCCGAAATCTCCGCCGCGGTGCGCATCAGGGCAATTTCCGCCGGTGATTTGAACAGGCGCATCTCGTGCACCAGCGGACGCCAATCCATCTGGGTATTGATGGCGCGCAGCCCTTGGCGAAAACCGTTACGCAGCGTGGTTAACACTTGCGCCACCGCTTGGTCGGCGTAGTCATACTCGCCTTCAGCGTGATACAGCACGTCCAAACCACTGAGCAAAGCAGGCAGCTCTTGTGCCAGCGCGGGATAGGCAAACGCCTGATCCACCGCCAGCGCCGCTGGCGCAGCACTTTGGCCTAAACGGCGGCCATGCCACACTTCCGCCAACGGATCTTTTTCCCGGTTGAATAACACGCTACGGGTACCATGCGCGTCTTTGATCAGCAGCAGTGCTGCTTCCGGTTCATTTAATGGACAGAAATACCAAAAATCACTGTTTTGGCGAAATAGGTAGTCGCTATCACGGCTGCGAGTCCGCTCCGGTGCGGCAAAAAAGAGCGCCGCACTGTTCGGTGCCATCTGAGCCAACAGGGCCTGACGGCGGTTAATCCATTCTTGAATATCCATTGTGTTTATCCTCACATAACCTGATGCGCGATGACCTGCTCGCTTATGTTCTGCACCTGCTTTTCTGTAGTTGCGCGTTATTTTTCCGTGACCTAGAGCCATGGCATCAATCCGTGGCATCGCAGTGTTCAGCTGTGAATCATCAATGCAGCGTTGGTTTGGCGTTCTCACCGGCCAATGGCGCACAAGCAAAGGTGTTAAAGCACAGCATCGCGCCCATACGGACGTATTCGGCCACTTCTTCCAGTGACTGCTCCAGCTCTTCTTGATCTTCATCCAGATCGTAACCCAGCTGCGAAATGCTGGTGAGGTCATCAATCATCTCACCCACTTCAGCATGCCCTTTTTTCAGCCCCGGCTGCGCCACGCCCAATCCAACCAGGAATTGGCTTACCCATTCGGCCAGCGCATCCACGCGATCAAACACCGATTCATCATCTTCTGGCAGCAACAAGCTGAAACCAAACTCTTCCTCATTCAGGGTTTGTTTGATTTGCAGATACATGGTGCGGGCCACTTTCGCCAGTTCAGACGGATAAGCTTGACCATCGTTGGTCAGATCGTGCATCCAGACCTGCCAGCTGTCATCTTTAATACCGCCACACAGCAAGCCGCTCAGCAGGCCATGCAATTCTGCCGCGCTGATGGCGATGCCTTCGGCCATCAAAGAAGCGGTCAGGGAGGAGTAATCTGGAAGCGCGCTCGTATTCATCTGTTGAGATCCCGTTTTTGCGGTATAAAGCTAAGAGTGATATTGGTATGCTATCACCAGCCCACGCCTGCCGCCAGAAAGCGCTTGAATCTTATGAGGTCCGCCGATATAGTGGCGCCCGCTTGTCATGGGGCAACCCGGTGTCATGTACGAAATATCGACACTTCTGGTACAGGCTTTTTAACGTAAAAACCAGGCAGGAGCTTGGCATGAGCACAGCAGAACCGGTTGATATTCAGATCCTCGGGCGCGTAATTCGCGTAAATTGCCCGGAAGAACAAAAAAATGCGCTATTTCGCTCTGCTGATGAGTTGAATAAGCGCTTGCAAGAGCTAAAGCAACGCTCTAAAGTGACGAATACCGAGCAACTGGCTCTGATCGTGGCTCTGAATATGGCTAACGAACTGGAGCTGGAACGCCGTAAGACTCAAGAATATGCTGCCAGTATGGAGCAGCGAATTCGGATGCTGCAAAGCACCATCGAGCAGGCACTCGTTGAACAGGGACAGTTAACGCATACGCGTCATGGCACAAGATTCGAATAATCTGCTTGTCTGTCGCGAATAAGCTGGTATAACAAACGTAAGGCCGATATCTGATATGCAACGCGTCGGGTATCACCGTCTGATTAGCTAATATGATTTAGCTAATGTAGACAAGGCCAGTCAGGGATTGACGCCAGCCGTTGAACAAGAATTTGTCCCTGAGATGTTCGCCAGTGGGTTCGTCCCCTGAGCCGATATTCAACATCTCCAGAGTCCGTCGACTATGCGGCCTGTGAGCATGCTCAGTTCGCTGAGAAGCCTAATGGTTGTAACGATGGGCTCACCTTGAACCGCGGGTTCAAGGGCTACTACCCGCAGCGGCATCTTGGGGACTCTCGCTTTTCTTCTGTATCTCTGTTCTCTTTATCCTTTACTCCCTAGTTTTACTCGCACGCTCGCGCTACCTGCTCATATTCTCAGTATTCTCTGATCCCCCACACCGCTGATATACCACCGACACAATTTTTGTACCTCCCGATTGGCACGCAGACTTAAGCTGCTATGCTGGCATAAACCGTCATGCTCACCGCTTTCCCATCCGCATGATGGCTCGTTAACTTTATTTTCTTTTGACCAGCAGGACTGCCTTGATGAGCGCCCATTCCGTTACCCCAAACGTGCCGCATGCATTGTCGCCGGATCCGCACAGCGCGGCACTGTGCCAGCAACTGCGCCGGACGGTACGTGAACGACGCCGTCGGTTGTCAGCACCGCAACAGCATGCTGCGGCCAATGCACTGGCTGAACGGGCGTTGCAGCATCCACGTTTTCAGCAGGCGCAGCACATTGCGCTGTATTTGGCGGTCGATGGTGAGCTAGATACCCAACCGCTGATTGACGAGCTGTGGCAGTGCGGCAAGCAAGTCTATCTGCCGGTGTTACATCCGTTTAGTCGCGGTCATTTATTGTTTTTGGCCTACCGCCCCGATAGCCCGATGCGCGCTAACCGCTTTGGCATTTTAGAGCCAGAGTTGGATTTGCATGCGGTCTGCCCGCTGCATCAGCTGGAGTTGATCGCCACGCCGCTGGTAGCGTTCGATGCCCACGGTCATCGTCTAGGCATGGGCGGCGGCTTTTATGATCGCACGTTGGCACCAATCCATCACAGTAGTCAGCCGCACGCCTTAAATAGGGTGCATGCCGCACGCCCTTATCCGATCGGGCTAGCGCATGATTGCCAGCAGGTGGCACACATCCCTCGCCAAATTTGGGATATTCCATTACCAGAGATTTTAACGCCGACGCGACATTGGGATTGGCGCAACAGCTAAGCTGACTTACCAGCAAAACCACGCTCTACACCAACCACGGTGATGACGCCTTATCCCTATCTTTCGTTCGCGGTTCAGGCTCTTGAACTTAAGAGCTTGAACGCTGGCTGGCTATCAATCACACGAATCGCAAAACCTTGTTACATTATTGCTGCGACAATAGCGCACCTCATCATCAGGACGAGCATTTAATAAGGTTGTTGCATGAAGTTGCGCATTGCTTTGCCCCTTATCACCCTGACCCTGTTACTGCAGGGCTGTAAACCGGATGCCGAAGCACCTCAAGTGCCGGTATCACGCCCCGTGAAGCTGTATACCATCGCCACCGAAACCCATAACACCGCGACCCTGCCTGGTCGTCTGGAAGCGGGACAACGGGCGGAGCTAGCCTTTGAAGTGGCTGGCCGACTGGTACAGTTACCTGCTCAGGAAGGGCAAGCCATCAAGGCCGGTCAGGTACTGGCGCAACTGGATAACCGTGACTTCGCCAGTAAAGTGCGTAGCGCGGAAGCCGAATATCAGCGCGCACATGCCGATTATCTGCGTGGCCAGACCCTGTTTAATGGCAAGCAAGCCATTTCCCGCGCCGAGTTAGAAAAACTGCGCACCCAATCAGCGGTGGCAAAATCTGCGCTGGAGCAAGCCCGTAAAGCGCTGCGCGATACACAAATCACCGCGCCGTTTAATGGCATCGTGAGCCGCGTGCTGGTCAACAACCACGAAAATATCAATGCCAAGCAGCCTGTCGTGATTGTGCAGGATGTCAGCTATTTTGAGATCCGCTTGCACGTTACCGAGCGTAATTTGCTGGAGCGCCATGACCGCAATACGCCGCTGTTTGCCCGTATCGAAGGCATTCCAGGACGTGAATTTGCCTTAAGTTTCCACTCTGTGGCGAAAGAGCCTGATCCGCTGACCGGTACCTATGAAGTGGTGCTGCGCATGCCTGCGCCAGCCGATTTGAGTCTGTTCTCCGGCATGACGGTGACCGTTGGCGCGGGCAATCCACCGGCCAGCGACCAAGCCAATGCACATTGGTTGATCCCCGCGGTCGCCGTACTGAGTGACAGCGACAACGGTGAGCACTATGTCTGGCGCTATAACCCGACCACTCAGTTGACCGAAAAAGTGCCAGTAAAAACCGGACAGATTCAGGGCAACAACATAGAAGTTATCAGCGGCCTGAGCGCCGGTGAACAAATCATCATTGCTGGCGTGCACGCGGTGCAGGCAGGCATGCCGGTTCATCCGTTGGTCACGCAATAAGGAGCGCGGATGAATCTCGTCAGATTCTTTATCGATAAAAAAGTCGTCAGCGCCTTTTTGGTGATCTTGCTGCTGCTGGCTGGTTATTCCAGCTTTCAAAAGCTTGGCCGCTTTGAAGACCCTGAATTTACGATTCGGGTAGCTGCCATCACGACGCCATTTCCGGGCGCCAGTGCGGAGCAAGTCGCCACCCAAGTCACCGACAAAATTGAAGAGGCGCTGCAACAGCTGCCAGAAGTGGATGAAATCCGCTCTAACTCTTATCGCGGACTCTCCAGCGTGCAATTTGAAGCGCGCGTAGCCTACGACAAAGAAAGCCTGCAGCAAATTTGGGACAAACTGCGCCGCAAAATGCAGGCGGTGGAACGTCAATTGCCGCCGGGCGCCGGCCCAATCCTGATTGATGATGACTTCGGGGATGTGTACGGCCTGTTCTACGCCTTAACGGGTGAAGGCTACAGCTTTAGCGAGCTCAAACAGACCGCCGATATGCTGCGTAAAGAGCTGGCATTAGTGCCGGGGGTGGCGAAAGTGGCACTGTGGGGCGATCAGCCCGAGCAAGTGTATCTGGAGATCCCAACCGGTAAGCTGGCTAACCTAGGCTTGCAACCAGAGCAGATTTATCAGCAGCTGCGTAATGCCATTACCCCGACGGCCACCGCCAATATTGATGTCGGCCCTGAGCGACTGGCCGTCGGCCCGATGAACACTATTGCGGATGTCAGCGCGCTGAACGAACTGCTGCTCAGTGACGGCAAAGGCCAGACTTTCCGTCTTGGCGATATCGGTCAGGTGTCATTGGGCTATCGCGAGCCAGCCACCAGCCTGCTGTACTTTGATGGTCAGCCGGCGATTGGTCTGGGGATCAGCAATATCTCCGGCGGTAACATCGTGACCCTCGGTGAAAAGGTTAGCGCCCGTTTGGCCGAGCTAGAATCACGCATTCCGCTGGGAATGCAGCTTAAGGTTATCTCTCATCAGGGCGAAACCGTAGATGCCTCAATTGGCGATTTCGTCGATAACCTGATTGCCGCGGTACTGATTGTGGTGGTCACCTTGCTGCTGTTCATGGGCATGCGCTCGGGTCTGCTGATTGGCTTTGTTCTGCTGCTGACCGTGGCGGCGACCTTGATCATCATGCAGTTCGATGGCATCGACATGCACCGGATCTCACTCGGCGCGCTGATTATCGCCCTCGGCATGCTGGTGGATAACGCCATCGTGGTGACCGAAGGGATTTTGATCCGCAGCCAACAAGGCGAATCGCCGCGCGATGCGGCGCTGAAAATCGTCAAGCAAACTCAGTGGCCACTGCTCGGAGGTACGGTAGTCGGCATCATGGCGTTCAGTGCCATCGGCCTGTCACCGGATAACACCGGTGAATATGCCGGTAGTCTGTTCTGGGTGATTTTGTACTCCATGCTGATGAGCTGGTTGCTGGCCGTTACCCTAACGCCACTGTTCTGCGTATTGCTGTTCAAAAACACCAAGCCAAACCCGAACGCCGGGACTGGCAAGTTTTTGCTCGGTTATCAGCGTCTGCTGGCGGCCTGTATCCGTCTGCGCTGGCCAACGCTGGGCGCGTGTTTAGTCCTTCTGGTGCTGGCGGTAGTCGGCCTCAAATACGTGCCGCCGGGTTTTTTCCCAGCCTCAACGCGCGCACAATTTGTGGTGGATTACTGGTTGCCGCAAGGCACCAACATCGAGCGTACTAACAAAGAAGTCGGCGAAATTGCCGAGTTTGTACAGACCCTGCCGGATGTAACCGCCACCACCACACTGGTCGGTGCCGGTGGCCTGCGCTTTATGTTGGTATATGGCGCGGAAGAGCCGAATACCAGCTACGCCCAGTTACTGGTGGATGTGGATGACTGGCGCAAGATTGATGCCCTGATGCCGCAAATTCGCAGCTTCATCGAGCAAAACTACCCAGATGCAATGCCGAAAGTCTGGAAGTTCCAGCTCGGCCCTGGTGGCGGCTCGAAGATTGAAGCGAAATTCAGTGGCCCAGATCCGAAAGTGCTGCGCTCACTGGCCGCCAAAGCCCGTCAGATTTACATCGATGATGGCGGTATGACGGCGATTAAAGATGACTGGCGTCAGCCGGTGAAAGTGATCCAACCGGTCTGGAACGAAGCGAAAGCGCGTCAAAGCGGCTTTAACGCCAGCGATTTGGATCTGGCCGCCAGCAACTACTTTAACGGCACTACCATTGCCCAATACCAGCGCGGCAGTGATCTGCTGCCGGTGGTCGCGCGTCCGCCAGCAGCGGAGCGTGATCAGGTCGATGCACTGTATAACGTGCGCGTCTTGCCGGCTGGCAGTCAGCAGACCGTGCCGCTGAGCCAGTATTTGCTGCGTCTGGAGCCGCAATGGGAAAACGCCATTATCCGCCGCGTCGATCGCTTCCCGACCATCAAGGTACAAGGCGATCCGGCTACCGAGCTCACTGGGGTGGTGTTTAACCGCGTGCGCGCGAAAGTCGAAGCGATCCCACTGCCGCCGGGTTACAGCCTGAGCTGGGGCGGTGAGTTTGGTGATTCGTCCGATGCTAACGCGGGGATCATGCAAATCTTGCCAATCGCGTTTGCAGCGATGGTGTTTACTGTGGTGGCGCTGTTTAACGCCATTCGCCAGCCGCTGATTATCTGGATGATCGTGCCATTGGCGGTCGTGGGGGTGAGCTTTGGCTTGGTGGTAACGCAAACGCCGTTTGAGTTTATGGCCATGTTGGCGTTCCTCAGCCTCACCGGCATGCTGATCAAAAACGCTATCGTGTTGGTCGATCAGATAGATTTGGAGATCCGCGAAGGCAAGCCGCGTTTGCGCGCGGTGCTGGAATCATCCCGCTCGCGGGTACGGCCGGTCGCCATGGGGGCTATCACTACCATTTTGGGGGTGGCGCCACTGCTGTTCGATCCGTTCTTCAAATCCATGGCGGTCACCATCATGTTCGGTCTGGGCTTCGCGACAGTTCTGACCTTGTTTGTGGTGCCGGTGGTGTACACCGTGTTCTTCCGCATTCGCGCCAATGAGATGACGCACAGCTAATCTCGGCTAACGAGCGATGCGAGTACGCTAGCTATGCAAGTAAGTTAGCCAAGTAAGCGATACTCGCAGGCGTAACCAAAAACGGCCATCTATGGATGGCCGTTTTTTTATTCTCTATTCCATAGCAGCTATTCCGTCGCCGCCCTGCAATTTATGCAGCAGGTGCCGCTTTCGCCAGCATGCGTGGGAACAGAATGTTGTTTTCCAGATGGATATGCTGGTGCAAATCGGCCTCAAACTCGGCCAAGGTCGCCAAACACACGCGCCACGTGGTGCACGCATACTCCGGTGGAACAAAGCCTTGGGTCATTTCCCGCAAACGCGCCATTATTTGGCCGGCATCTTGATGTTCATGCTCCATCGCACGGATTGGGTTACCAATATGACCAAAGCAGGTTTCACGCACCACACCTTGACTCAAATCTCGCATCGCCGGGAACAAGATTTGCTCTTCTTTCATCAAATGCGGCACTAAGTCATCCATCAACGCACGGATAAAGCCCGCCAACGGACGAATTTCCGGATAACGCTCTCCGTGAGCGCGTACCATCTTCTCGCTGTATTCCAACAGCAGCGGCGCGGTGCGGCGAATGTAAGCATGGTGGGTATCCACAATATGCTGGATCAGCGCCTCATCCGTGAGTTCAGCCCACACCGTTTCTGCGCTACCTTGTTCAGTCAGCGCATTGAGTTCTGCCACCACCGCCTGTGGCTCGGCACCCGCCCGCTCACACGCCGCCGCCAAGGTGCGACCTCCGCCACAACAAAAATCCACGCCAAAACGGCTAAACACATGTGCCGCGCGAAAATCTTGCGCCACGAGCTCGCCCACGCGGCAAGTCAGCCAATCCATATATCCTCCTGTTGCCTTGGCTCTTGTGTATTGATGCACCTAGGTATTGAACTAGAACTTGGGTATCGAATTAGCACTTGACTGGTGACTCGCGCACATCACGCGTTTCTCACACCGGCCAGCACAATACCGCACCAACACAGAGCACGACATAAACGGTATCTAAAATGCATCATTAACATGCATATTATATGCACCTTTTATTTTGTGCAAGCGCAACAACTAACCGGAAAGAAAAACGACAGCAAATGCAGAGATAAAAAAACCGGCCTTAAACAAGACCGGTGGGAAAAGATACGCAAAGACTGCGCAAAACAGGGAGAGAGGATCAGTACAAAATTCGTGCGCGAATGGTGCCTGGGATCTGCTTCATGCGCAGCAGCGCCCGTTCCGCCTGCTCGGTTTCCACATCAATCACCACATAACCAATCTCTGGCGTGGTTTGCAGGTATTGTGCGGCGATATTGGCGCCTTCTTCGGCAAAAATCTGGTTAATCTGGGTCAAAATGCCCGGACGGTTTTCATGAATATGCAGCAGACGGCTGGCATTGCCATGCCCTGGCAACGACGCTTCAGGGAAGTTCACCGCCGACAAGGTTGAGCCGTTATCCGAATACTTGATAAATTTACCGGCCACTTCCAGCCCGATATTTTCCTGCGCTTCTTGGGTTGAACCGCCGATATGCGGCGTCAGCAGCACGTTATCAAACTCGCACAGTGGCGAGGTAAACGGATCTTTATTGGTAGCCGGCTCAGTAGGGAACACATCAATCGCCGCCCCCGCCAGATGACGCGAAGCAAGCGCATTACACAGCGATGGAATTTCCACCACCGTACCGCGCGATGCATTGATCAAAATCGAACCCGGCTTCATGAACGCCAGCTCCGCCGCGCCAATCATCTCTTTAGTCGACGGAGTTTCCGGCACATGCAGTGACACCACATCACTCATGTTCAACAGGTCAGTTAAGCTAGAAACTTGGGTGGCATTACCGAGCGGCAGCTTGGTTTCGATATCGTAGAAAAAGACATTCAACCCCACCGCTTCGGCCAAAATACCAAGCTGGGTGCCGATATGCCCATAACCGATGATCCCCAGCTTCTTGCCGCGCGCTTCATAAGAGCCATCGGCGGCCTTGTTCCACTCACCACGGTGGGCACGCGCATTGGCTTCTGGGATACGACGCAGCAGCAGTAAGATCTCCCCCAGCACCATTTCAGCAACCGAACGGGTATTGGAGAACGGCGCATTGAATACCGGGATCCCGCGTTTTTGCGCGGCCACTAAATCCACTTGATTCGTTCCGATGCAAAAGCAACCGATTGCCACCAGCTTCTCAGCCGCTGCAATGACCTCGGAAGTCAGTTGGGTGCGCGAGCGCAGTCCGACAAAGTGAGCATCGCGGATCGCCTCTTTCAACGCCGCGGTATCCAGCGCACCTTTGTGGTATTCGATATTGCTATAACCGGCCGAACGCAATAAATCCACCGCTTTTGGATGCACCCCTTCTAGCAGTAGGAATTTAATCTTGTCCTTCTCCAGTGAAACCTTGGCCATACTTACGTCCTTACATCATTCCTTTAATGTTGATTTTCTTGCGCTGAATCACATCCGCACAATCTTAAAATCAACATAACAGAAAAATTCCACAGGGGTAAGTACACATTTCATCCATTGTGGTAGAAAAATAACCACTAACTTAAGAGGGATTTAGCGGCAAACAAAAAGGCATTGCTCTTTGCTCGGCTACCGAAAAATAGCACGACAAAAAACAATGCCTTATCGACCAGCGCCGCATCATCAGCCTGCGCCAGCCACGCTAAACGCGACCGCGCTTAGTCTTTCAGGGTTTTCACGCCATCGGCGGAGCCCACCAGCACTACATCGGCACCGCGCTGTGCAAATAGACCCACGGTCACCACACCCACGATGTTGTTGATCTGGTTTTCCAAGCCTTTCGGATCGACAATCGACAAGCCATGCACATCCAAGATCACGTTGCCGTTATCGGTCTTCACGCCTTGGCGGTACACTGGATTGCCGCCCAGCTTCACCAACTGACGCGCCACATACGAACGCGCCATCGGGATCACTTCCACCGGCAGTGGAAACTCGCCCAGCACATCCACCTGCTTGCTCGCATCCACGATACAAACAAACTGCTTAGCAATGGCAGCCACAATCTTCTCACGCGTCAGCGCTGCGCCGCCGCCTTTGATCATTTGCATGTACGGGTTGATTTCATCCGCACCATCCACGTACACATCCAGTGAACCCACTTCGTTGGCATCGAACACTTCAATGCCGAGCGCACGCAAACGCGCCGTAGAGGCTTCCGAGCTGGATACCGCCCCTTTGATCTTATCGCTCATAGTACCGAGCGCATCGATAAAGTGGTTTACGGTGGATCCTGTACCTACCCCGACAATACTGCCCGGCTGCACATAATCAAGTGCCGCCCAGCCAACTGCTTTTTTCAATTCGTCTTGTGTCATCCCGCTATCCTCCGAGAATGGGTGTGCGGCAATTATACCGTCATCCGCCGGCCCCTGCTTGCTTCTCTTAATAGCGAACCTGCTTCTACTGGGAAGTGCGCTTTACTGACGCTTTTACACTCGCGCGCCCCACGCCATTCGAGGAGGTCACTTTGCATGAGTAAAGCTGCATAAACGCAACAGGCGCCAAACGGCGCCTGCATTTACACAATGTCAGCCGATACCGGCTTATTTGTTCAGCGTGTAAACCACATCTACCTGATCGGTAAAGTGCAGGTTTTGCTGCTGATAAGTTTCGTTCACTTTAGCGTTATCTGGCGCAGCAAAGGCAGCCATACGCAGCATCGGTGGCATTGGGCGTGGCTGCGGATTGGTGTCATAGCGAATGCGATACACTTCCCCCAACTTCACGCCGAAACCACTGGCTACTGATTTGGCTTTGCTCTGGGCATCTTGAATCGCCGCTGCACGTGCTTGCTGCTGGTACGCCGCCGGATCAGATACGCCCATCTGAATGCCCTGAATGTCATTCAGGCCCGCTTTCAGTGCGCCATCCATCAGGGTATTCAGCTTGCTCAAGTCCATCAACTTGACTTCCACGTTACGGATAGCGCGGTAACCGATAATTTTCGGGCTCTGATCTTTGACGTACTCATATTCAGGCTGAGTCTGCAAATTGGCCGCATTGATGTCTTTGGTCGCTACCCCGTTTTTCTCTAGGAAACTAAAGTAAGCCGCCACTTTCTCATCCGCCAGCGCCTTGGCTTTGGCGGCGGTGGACGCGGTTTGGTTGACCTCAATCGACAGCGTTGCCATATTCGGCTTGGCATCAATCACGCCATACCCGACAGTGGCCAAAGTTGGCAGTTCAGGTAACTCGGCCGCCATACTCACTGCTGGCGCCATGGCCAACACTACTGCGATGGTTAATGCTTTCAGATTCACATCAGACTCCTTGCTATCGCCTGTTTGGGATGGTTCACGCTGGCGCAGTTATTCATGCCGTTTTTATCCATGAGTGTATCCCCATGCACCCTGTAGCTAGGTTCTCATGCGTTTTCATGTGTACCTAAGCCTAAGCACTGCGCCATAACACGTGAACAACCGCATTTATCTAGAGCTTATACTGTGCTGATTAGACTGCAAAAAAACAGCCCTATTCCATTTTTAATGTAACCAGAAATAACCTGCTGCGGGCTAGGCCGCTTAGCGACAATGACGCCGCATTTTCTATCATCACTCGCCTTGTGCTAAGCCAACATTCGCCCAGAAAAAAAGCGCCTAACGGCGCTTTATATTCTGATTCATCATCGTACTCGCACACTCAAACACTCGACGCGTTATCCGGTTAAACGCTACCGTTTCAAAAACAGCGAGAATATTGAAAGTATCGAGGCAAAATAACCGCCTAGCGTGAATTATTACAACGCTATCAATAGCGCCTATTTATTCAATCTCAGCCGGTATTTTACGCACTGGGTAAAACTCAAATTAGTTTCACCCAGTGATTATTTTCCATCAGACAATCGCGTATTAGTGCTTATTCGCTCAGCGATTATTGATCGTTACTGACGGTACGCATATGGACATCCATCTGCGGATACGGAATATTAATTTTGTTGGCATCCAGCGCCTTTTTAATATTCTCCATCAGGTCAAAATATACCGCCCAATAGTCAGCATTTTTCACCCACGGACGCACCACAAAATCCAGTGATGACGCACCCATAGTCATCAGACGAATAGTGCAATCCATATCGGCCAGCACGCGAGAGTCGGCTTTTACCACCTCAGTCAGCACCGCTTTTACCTGATCGATATCGGCTTCGTAGCCTACGCTGATCACCAGATCAATACGGCGCTTCTCTTCCAAAGAGAAGTTGATAATGCGACCGCTCATGATGCTGGCGTTCGGGATAATCACGGTTTTGCGGTCTGCCGTGCACAGCACGGTAGAGAAAATCTGGACGCTCTCAACGGTACCGCTCACGCCGCCCAAATCCACCACGTCACCGGCGCGGAACGGACGGAAGCCGACAATCAGCACACCCGCCGCGAAGTTAGACAGGGAGCCTTGCAGCGCCAAGCCCACTGCCAAGCTCGCCGCACCGATCACCGCAATCACTGACGATGTCTGTACCCCGACGCGACCTAATGCCGCCACCAAGGTGAAGATAATAATGGAGTAACGCACCAAAGAGCGCACAAAATGGCTGACCGCGCGATCCAGGCCTTTTTTCTCCATCAAGTTATGCACGCCATTAGAAACAATGCGCGCCACTAACCAACCGAAAATAAAAATCAGGAATGCCGCAACCAGATTCACAGCGTACTGGATCAGTAATGCCTGATTATCAACAACCCAACTACTGGCATGCTGAATACTGTCCACCACATCAAGCGGCTTAAGAACGGACGGGTCAATATTTTTCATGACTTTGCCTTACCATTTTACTATTCGCTTTGCATATCAAGCGGAAGAAGAAATAAAGAAAAAATACAGCCTATTGCACCAAGAATAATAATGTCACTGTTTTAAAAAATGGTGAATATTACAGCTGCAATGCGGGCGAATAGTATCGCAAATAATGCACGGGGGAAATACAGATATGCAGATTAATGCTGACAGGTTTTTATCTTTGCGTAAAAAATAACCCCAACATTTCTGCTGGGGTTAGAATATATCACTGATATTAAATCAGATTACAGAACATCAATCGCGTTCAGTTCTTTGAATGCTTTTTCCAGACGCGCAATCATGCTGGTTTGCGCAGAACGCAGCCATACACGTGGGTCATAGTATTTTTTGTTCGGCTTATCCGCGCCTTCTGGGTTACCCAGCTGGCCTTGCAGATACGCTTCGTTCTTCTTGTAGTACTCCAGAACACCTTCCCAAGTCGCCCACTGGGTATCGGTGTCGATGTTCATCTTCACCACACCGTAGCTGATAGACTCGGAGATTTCTTCTGCAGTAGAGCCTGAACCACCGTGGAATACGAAGTTCAGAGACTTAGCTGGCAGACCAAATTTCTCGGAAACGTACTTCTGAGAAGCATCCAGAATGGATGGAGTCAGTTTCACGTTACCTGGCTTGTACACACCGTGTACGTTACCGAAAGATGCCGCGATAGTGAAACGTGGGCTGATTTTGCTCAGACGCTCGTAAGCGTAAGCCACGTCTTCTGGCTGAGTGTACAGGGAAGACTGGTCCAGATGGCTGTTATCTACGCCATCTTCTTCACCACCGGTGCAACCCAGTTCCAGCTCCAGAGTCATGTTCATCTTCGCCATACGAGTCAGGTACTCGCAGCAGATGTCGATGTTTTCTTCCAGAGACTCTTCAGACAGATCCAGCATGTGAGAAGAGAACAGTGGTTTGCCAGTTTCAGCAAAGTGCTTCTCACCGGCAGCCAGCAGGCCGTCGATCCATGGCAGCAGTTTCTTCGCTGCGTGGTCAGTGTGCAGGATCACAGGCACGCCGTAAGCTTCAGCCACTGCGTGAACGTGCTTAGCACCAGATACCGCACCCAGAATGGCTGCTTGTTGACCTTCCAGTTTCAGACCTTTACCGGCGAAGAACTGCGCACCACCGTTAGAGAACTGAACAATCACTGGCGCACGAACTTTCGCCGCCGCTTCCAGTACCGCGTTCACAGAGTCAGTACCGACTACGTTTACCGCAGGCAGCGCAAAGTTGTTGGCTTTTGCCACTTCAAACACTTTCTGAACGTCATCACCGGTGATAACGCCTGGTTTTACGAAATCAAAAATCTTAGACATGTTCCTAGTCCTGTTTCGTCAGCCGTGATTGTAGAAAAAAGTTTTACTCTGTCGGTTTTGACCGCCAACACGGCGGCGGTACCCCGGCAATGCCAGCCTAAAGCTGAGAAAGAAGTGGCACGCGCCGTGTTTCTTTCCATACGCAACCGATTACATAGCAGTATAACCGATGTTGCTTGCCCGATGGCCAAACCTGCCGTTAAACAGAAAACCGGCGTACCTGATGTGCTTGCTATCGCGCTCAAAACAAACAAGGTTGTCTGAGGGATACCAGCGGCACGCCTGAAGAATAGAAGCCGGAGACTCGCCCCGGCTTCAGATTAAATTACGCTTTTGCGCGCGCTTCCAGCATCGCAACCGCTGGCAGTACTTTACCTTCCACGAATTCCAGGAAAGCGCCGCCGCCAGTAGAGATGTAGGAAACTTTGTCTGCGATACCGAACTTGTCGATAGCGGCCAGGGTGTCACCACCGCCAGCGATAGAGAACGCTGGAGATTCAGCAATCGCTTTAGCAATCACTTCAGTACCTTTAGCGAACTGATCAAATTCAAACACGCCAACTGGACCGTTCCACAAAATGGTCTTCGCGTTCATGATGATGTCAGCCAGCACTTTTGCTGAATCAGGGCCGATGTCGAAAATCATGTCATCATCAGACACTTCAGCAACCGCTTTGATAGTCGCTGGGGTTGATTCAGAGAACTCTTTACCCACGACTACGTCAGTGGTCACTGGGATATCACACTTAGCAGCCAGTGCTTTAGCAGTGTCAATCAGATCGTTTTCGCACAGGGATTTGCCCACATTGTGGCCCGCTGCAGCGATGAAGGTGTTAGCGATACCGCCACCTACCACCAGCTGATCGGCGATAGTCGACAGAGACTCCAGCACAGTCAGTTTGGTAGACACTTTAGAGCCGCCCACGATAGCAACCATCGGACGAGCAGGGTTCTTCATTGCTTTACCCAGTGCATCCAGCTCAGCAGACAGCAGCGGACCGGAGCAAGCAATTGGTGCAAACTTAGCCACACCGTGCGTAGACGCTTGTGCACGGTGAGCAGTACCGAATGCATCCATCACGAACACGTCACACAGCGCAGCGTATTTCTTAGACAGCGCTTCGTCGTCTTTCTTCTCGCCTTTGTTAAAGCGAACGTTTTCCAGTACCACCAGCTCACCGGCAGCCACTTCTACGCCATCCAGGTAGTCTTTCGCCAGACGTACTGGTACAGACAGCACTTCTTTCAGGTAGTTAACTACTGGCAGCAGGGAGAATTCTTCGTTGTACTCACCTTCGGTCGGACGACCCAGGTGGGAGGTCACCATTACTGCTGCGCCTTGTTTCAGCGCCAGTTCAATGGTAGGCAGGGAAGCACGGATACGGGCATCAGAAGTCACTTTGCCTTCTTTTACCGGTACGTTCAGGTCAGCACGGATCAGTACGCGTTTACCAGCCAGATCCAGATCAGTCATGTTGATAACAGACATGGTGAGTCCTCTATTTAATTCCATGAAGATTTTCAATGCCGACCATCAGCGTGTGTGGCCGACACCTAAACAATCAGTCAGTTTCCGTTCACTCTTCGCGAGTCACCGGGCTGTAGCCATGGCCAGCGTGGTATCGAGCATGCGATTCGCAAAACCCCATTCGTTATCACACCAAACCAGCGTCTTCACCAGACGCGTACCGCTCACCCGGGTTTGTGTCCCGTCCACGATAGCGCTGTGGCTGTCGTGGTTAAAATCAATTGAGACTAACGGCGCTTCCGTATAATCCACTATACCACGTAATACCCCTTGCGCTGCCTGCGCGAGGGCGTGGTTTACGTTGCAAACTTTCACATCCGTGCTCAAGGTCACACTTAAATCCATCGCGGTGACGTTTATTGTGGGCACCCGCACAGCGATAGCTTCAAACCTGTCGGAAAATTTCGGAAAAATCCGACCAATCCCGCGCGCCAGTTTGGTGTCTACCGGAATGATAGACTGGCCCGCCGCGCGAGTCCGGCGCAGGTCACTGTGGTATGCATCAATCACCGGCTGATCATGCATCGCCGAGTGAATGGTGGTTACCGTGCCCGAATCAATGCCGAAGGTTTCATCCAGCACTTTAATAATCGGCACGATGCAGTTAGTGGTACACGACCCGTTGGAGACGATCCGGTCGCTGGCTTTCAGCAACTGATGGTTCACGCCATAAATGACCGTCGCATCGATATCGGTATCGGCCGGATGCGAGAACAGCACCTTGCCAGCACCGGCGCGCAAATGCGCTTCGCCATCGGCACGACTACCAAATTTACCGGTACAATCGAGCACCACATCCACCTGCAATTCTGCCCACGGCAGTTGTTCAAGTTCGCGGATATGCAGTAGCTGAATCGTATCACCATCTACATCTAATGTCTCGCCATCAATGCAAACCGAACGCGAAAATCGTCCATGGGTCGAATCGTATTGCAACAAATGTGCGATCCCTTCCGGTGCGGCGAGTTCATTAATCGCCACCACCTGCATCTGTTCGCGTTTTCCACTTTCGTACAGCGCGCGCAGAACGCTGCGTCCGATCCGGCCAAAGCCGTTAATTGCCACACGGATAGTCATAATTATGGGGTGTCCTTTAAACAGAGGTCTTCCGGCAGGAAGCAAAACCTTGAGTATGCGGGATCTATTGTCTGATGAAATTGATTAGACTGGCAATCTGCCATTATTTTACCCAGTGGGCGGACATTTTTTTACTGCCCGCGCTTTGCCTCTTCGCTCTCGTCTCTTGCCCCTCGCATCCTTTCAACCATAACGGATATAAAACGCATATCACCCACATAAAAAAACCGATATAAAAAACCGGTATAAAAAAAGCCGCCCGTAGGCAGCTTTTTGTTTTTATGCAGTGCTGTTAAGCAATAACGATAAGAAAACTGGATTACAGAATTTCTTTTGCTTTAGCTACCACGTTTTCTACGGTGAAGCCGAACTCTTTGAACAGCAGCTCTGCCGGTGCAGACTCACCAAAGGTAGTCATACCCACGATACGGCCACCGAAGCCCACATACTTGTACCAGAAGTCAGCGATACCCGCTTCTACCGCAACACGCGCGGTTACTGCCGCAGGCAGTACAGACTCACGGTAAGCGGCGTCTTGCTTGTCGAATACGTCAGTAGCCGGCATAGACACGACACGTACCTGACGACCTTCGGCAGTCAGCTGCTCAGCCGCTTGCATAGCCAGCTCAACTTCGGAGCCAGTGGCGATAAAGATCAGCTCAGGCGTACCAGCGCAATCTTTCAGTACATAACCACCGCGGGCGATGTTGGCCAGTTGCTCGCTGCTGCGATCCATCTGAGTCAGGTTCTGACGTGAGAAGATCAGTGATGATGGACCATCTTGACGCTCAATCGCGTATTTCCACGCGACCGCAGACTCAACCTGGTCACATGGACGCCATGTGCTCATGTTTGGTGTCAGACGCAGAGAAGCGATCTGCTCAACCGGCTGGTGAGTAGGACCATCTTCGCCCAGACCGATAGAGTCGTGGGTGTAAACGAAGATAGAACGCTGCTTCATCAGGGCAGCCATACGCAGCGCGTTACGGGCATATTCCATGAACATCAGGAAAGTCGCGCCGTATGGAATGAAACCACCGTGCAGAGCGATACCGTTCATGATGGCGGACATACCAAATTCACGCACACCGTAATGGATGTAGTTACCGCCCATGTCAGCGCCAGTCAGTGACTTGGAGCCAGACCACATGGTCAGGTTAGACGGCGCTAAGTCAGCGGAGCCGCCCATGAACTCTGGCAGCAGCTTACCAAACGCTTCCAGCGCGTTTTGTGACGCTTTACGGCTAGCAATCTTGGCTGGGTTAGCTTGCAGGTGCTCGATAAAGGCTTGAGATTTCTCCGCCCAATCTGCTGGCAGCTCGCCCTTGATTACACGGCGCTCAAACTCAGCAGCCAGTTCTGGGAACGCTGCACGGTACGCAGCAAATTTTGCATCCCAGTTGTGCTCTTGTGCTTGGCCCTTCTCTTTGGCATCCCACTCAGCGTAAATGTCTGCAGGAATAACAAACGGCGCTTCTTTCCAGCCCAGGAATTCGCGTGCCGCAGCAATTTCTTTGTCACCCAGCGGTGAACCGTGGCAATCGTGAGAGCCAGACTTGTTCGGTGAGCCAAAACCGATGATGGTTTTGCAGATGATCAGAGATGGCTTGTCAGTCACCGCTTGCGCTTCTTCTACTGCTGCTTTAATCGCTGCCGCATCGTGACCGTCAACCGCGCGCACGACGTGCCAGCCGTAAGACTCGAAACGCATGGCGGTGTCATCAGTGAACCAGCCTTCTACGTGACCATCGATAGAGATACCGTTGTCATCATAGAACGCCACCAGCTTGCCCAGACCCAGAGTACCGGCCAGAGAGCAGGCTTCGTGAGAAATACCTTCCATCAGGCAGCCATCACCCAGGAAGCAGTAAGTGAAGTGGTCAACGATGTCGTGGCCAGGACGGTTAAACTGCGCGGCCAGCGCTTTTTCAGCCATCGCCATACCTACGGCGTTGGTGATGCCCTGACCCAGAGGACCGGTAGTGGTTTCTACGCCTGGCGCATAACCGTACTCAGGGTGACCCGGGGTGCGAGAGTGCATCTGACGGAATTGCTTCAGATCGTCGATAGACAGGTCATAACCGGTCAGGTGCAACAGGCTGTAAATCAGCATAGAGCCGTGGCCGTTAGACAGCACGAAACGGTCACGATCAGCCCAAGCTGGGTTGCTCGGGTTGTGCTTTAGAAAATCACGCCACAGAACTTCGGCAATATCAGCCATCCCCATAGGGGCGCCTGGGTGGCCAGAGTTGGCTTTTTGTACTGCATCCATACTCAGTACACGGATGGCATTAGCAAGTTCTTTGCGAGAAGGCATGTTCTACTCCTGGAGATTAGCAGGGCGGAAGAATGAAATCGGAGATCTATTTTCTCAGAGTCGCCATTAAAACGGCAAGCGCCGACTGAATAACGTGTTAGCGATCACAGTTTTATATGACTAATTACAGATTCTTTGCAGGAAATCGATTAACTAAACGAGTCAGCAGGTAGAAAAAACAACCACCTGTAATGGAAGTAGGTCACTGCCGCCCGCCATGCGAGCGGCAAAAACAACCGAAAATGCAGAATGAAACGCTATAGCGCGCTGGAGAAAGCTTCAATCCACGAGCGAGCAGATAATTCTGGCTCGGGATGTTCGGTGGCGTCCAATTCCAGACGGTTCATTACCCGCTGTGCACCTTGCTCTTGCAGCAAAGCATCGAACTTGCGTCCGGCGCCGCAGAAGGTTTCATAGCTGCTGTCACCTAATGCGATCACGCCATAGCGCAAGCTTGGCTGCCACAGCCCCGGCTCTTGCATAGCCAGATATAATGGCGCAATGGTATCTGGTAAATCACCTTGTCCGGTGGTGGATGTCACCACCAGTACCACAGCCTCGAGGTATTGCTGCCAGTCTTCCAGCGAGCCTTCCTCATAGATATTGGCATCATGCCCTGCGGTACGCAAAATCCGTTCGGCCTCGTCAGCCACCAGTTGTGCATTGCCATACACGGTGCCAACAAAGATCCCCACCCTAGCCATAGAGTTCCCTTGGTTATGAAAGTTAACTCATCTTGGCGTGTGGTGGGGTTTTGTGCAAGCCGGTTATGTCACAGGATTTTGCGCAGGCCAGCCAAATTTTTGCATCAGGCTCTGCCAAGTGTCGTCCCACGGCGCGTTAATCTGCAGCAATTCACCGGTCACCGGATGCGGCAGAGTCAAACTGCTGGCGTGTAACATCAAGCGCCCAGCGCCACAATGCTCTTTCAACGCCCGATTTTGCTTAAGATCGCCATGGGTGGTATCGCCCATAATCGGATGACGCAGATGGCTCATGTGGCGACGCAGCTGATGCTTACGGCCAGTTTTCGGCTGGAGCTCAACCAAGCTGTAGCGCGATGTCGCGTAACGACCAGCGGAATACGGCATCTCGACCGTTTGCAAACCGCAATAGTGGCTAACCGCCGGCTGCGCCGTGCGCTCTTGGCTAGCAAACTTATCAGCAATCTTGTCCAGCTCTTCCACCAACGGATAATCCAGCTCCGCTTCCCCAGTCAGATAGCCACGCACCACCGCATGGTAGGTTTTCTTGATCTGCTGGGTTTCGAACATGCCGCTCAAGATACGCGCCACATCACTGGACAACGCCAGTAACAAAACGCCTGACGTTGGCCGATCCAGACGGTGCACGGTATACACATGCTGACCAATCTGATCACGCACGGTTTGCATCACCACCACTTTTTCATGCCGGTCAAGCCAGCTGCGGTGCACCAGCCAACCGGCCGGTTTGTTGATGGCAATAATATGCTCATCCTGATACAACACCGGCAGTACCGGTGCACTTTCGGTCACGGCATCGGACGCGATCTCTATCGACTCTGACGGCAACAGCGCGCTATCTGGGCCAGAGGCCGGGCAAGAAGAAAAATCGTGCATTAGGTTTCCTGATTGAGTAGTTCATCCAGCGCACGCAGTAGCGCCAGCAACCGGCTAATCTGCTCCTGCTCTTTGAGCGCTTCTTCAAAATACGGGGTGATCGAAAAGCGAGTCGGTAAACCCGCACCGGCGTCCAACAACGCATGCATGCGCGGTAAAAAGACCCACTGCAACCACTCCTGCGCTTCCATCGTATCGATACTGAACGGCTCGACACTCTGAAAAGCCTGTGGCTCTGGCGGCAATTTCTGCCACAAAGCCAATTCCATCATCACCAGCCGGATATCCTCCAGCAACTGACGAACTTGCTGCTCGCGTTCCATAATCCTTCCTCCGGTAAAAAATGGGGGCCAAGCATACCACTGAACCCGGAACCTCCCTATAATTTAACGTTTACTGACTCAACCGTAACCCGCGAAGACTACGACGCCATGACTGCAGCCCTGACAGAATTGCTCACCCGCGCACAGGTAAAAGCCTGTTTTTACGATCTGGGCCGTCGCCCGTATCCTTTATCGTTAGTTACCTTCGGCGTGTTGGAGAATCAGCAGCGCCCTTACCCTTATCCGCTGCGCGGCCAAGCGCATTTGGCACTGTGCTGCCAACGCCCCAGCGAAAGTGAACCATCCATCTGGTTTTTACAGATTAATTTAGATGAGCGCGGACTGCTGATCCCAGAAGAGTGCGCCCGTTTTGCGCGCCTGCTGCTTAATACTCTCGGTGCCGATCTCAGCCGCGAGCCGCACACCGAAGAGGAGAAAAACGCACTGGCGCAACATCCGCAGCACTGGCAACCGTCGCCTGAGCGGATGGCAATGTTCCATGCGCTGCTAGCGCGGGATTTGCACCAACCCGCTTCCCGCTATTATGAGCATGCGCAATTTTATCTCAGTGGCAAGGCAGGATGGGAAAATTGGCACGGTGTCGGATTACAAGGGTTAGCGGATGTGGTGGTGCGCTGTGGTCAAGAGCAAAACCATGCCTTGCTGTGCCAAGCCTTAGCCCACGCGCCCGAGCAAGCCTTGCAAGGGATCTGTTTGTGCTTGGAGCAAAGTGATATTAGCCGCGAGATGGCGCAAGTCTTATTACAACGCCAGCACTTACAGCATCAAAACCCTGAGGCCGATACTGAAAGTCGCCTATTGCTGTTACGTGCATTGGCCTATGCGCCGGATCTGCCGGAGATCCGCGATTTTATCACGCAGCAATTACGCCAAGCCGATGTGAATGCCTGGTTGATCGTGCTAACCGCACGTTTGATCCACCGCTTGAGCGATCCGCAGATCTTGCCGGTGTATCTAGAAGCGTTAGCGGGATCACCACTGTTTGGTCGTCTGTACCCAGAAGTGATCACCCAGCCATTTTTGCGTAGCCAGATTTTTGCCATGCTACAAAGCGAAAGTGCGCCACGTGCGCTGATTGATGCGTTAACCGCATTACAGCAACAACTGCAGCTCAGAGCAGAATAAGTCGAGAATAAAGCGAATTAGATTAAGAGAGAAAAGAGAAAGGGGCACCGTATGGTGCCCCTTCCTGGTCTTGCTACAGCTGATCCTGCTGCGAATCGGTGCTCCCTGCATCATTCCGTGATACCGCCAAATCCGTTGGCTGAGTCCTTCTCGGGTTCTCCGCATCCGTGGAGCTGTCCTTTTAACCTTCCCGGTTATCTTCCTTGGCCATCCCTATGCGGTCAGACTTCTTGTCTGACGTCCATCTCCGTCCTGGAGGTGTCCTTTGCTTTATCCTTAAAGCATCCGCTCCCTCGTCCTGAGGCTGCATCCTCATTTCATCCTGAAATGTGTCCTGCATCATCCTGATACGTTTACAATCCGGTAAACGAGGCCCGAATCCTTCGGGTGTCCAATCCTGTATGGGCTCCGCCATACGTCTTCTTCCTGAAGACATCGATATCCGTTCGATGGATTAATCATATCCCCTTTTATTCTCTTCTCAATCCACTGTGCGCTTACAGCGCCAAACATTTCTGGATGTTTCGTGAGAATAAATATCTTAACCACATGATTAAAAACAAATTAGATAAAAAAGCAAACGATAAAAAGCACAGCACAAATGAGGATAATCCCACACCGCGTGTAGGATATCTCGCACAAATTCAGCAGAGATATCGCAAACAGCAAAACAACGTTACCGGTAACTTGTCAAGGACTTTTGTCCGCATTTACTGTTTTTTTGTGTGACAAGTGCACTATTTGTACAACAAGAAATGTCGAAACTGACGGCGGTTGTTGCAAAACAATCCGCAAACTGGCAGGAAGTGCACTAAAGAGGGTCAATGGCCTCTGCTCACAGCCCAGCGCAAGGACCGTGCGGTGATGTGAACTTTATGTATAAAAATGCAATTAGCTATGACGTAAAAAAAGACCGGTACTCACGTCAGTCAATGCCGCACCGCGAATGCCAACCACAGCGCAAAAGCCAACGGACAGCCTCAGTATCCCTCACATAAGAAACTTGCATGAGAAACTTATATAAGAAGAAAGGGGTATCGTCGAAACGATACCCCTCTCAGGTCTTGCTACAGCCATCCTGCTGCAAAGTGTGCTCCCTGCATCACTCCGTGAATCTCACCATATCCTATGGCTTGTCCTTTATGCTCTTCAATCCGTGAAGCTGTCCTTTTGTCGTCCTGACAATCGTCCTTGTACCGTCCTTGCGTCGCCGTACTGTCCTTATTCCGGCTCACTTCTCCATCCTGGAGGTGTCCCTGACTTCATCCTGAAGTATCCACTTCCTCATCCTGAGGCGCATCCTGATTCTTCATCCCGAAGAAGTCCGTTGTCATCCTTAACCAACCCGCATCCTTACCGGTTGCATCTGCATTACTGCAGCATCCATCCTTGAGATATCCTGATCACGTGAACTCATCCTGAATTCCGGCTCTTTCATCCTGAAACAGCCACCGCATCCGTGGTTATCCTTGTCGTTATGCTTGCTTCCTGCCGACGCCCTTAAGACTACCTTTCTGCATAGTTTTCACAAGCGATATATCAAATAGTTATGTGTGATGTATTCGATTACTACGCAAAACATACAAATTAACTAATTGAATTATATTAAAAACGCTTTTTACATAGCGCAGTAACCGGTCAAAACCCGTTCCATAACTCGCACAACTACTGTAGGAAATCTCTTACAAAGTACATAGCCAATATCGCAATCTGCTGAATCGGTTTTAGAATAAGTCAACCCCATGGGCACAATTCGCTAAATTGAGCACGCACCGCTAAACGCTAAAATCGACATAATCTCTATTTTGATCTAGACCCTGATTGACGCTTTACAGCAACACTGGCCGCGTTCAGACCCATGCCACCGCTATGCGCGTGATGATGCGATTAACGATCATGGGGTAAGGGCTTTTTTGTTAGATAAAGAAGCGTTACATAAAGAAGCGTTATATAAAGAAGGCTGAACGAGCGACGTGCACGCGAAATCGAGATAAGGAAAGGAAAAGCGATGAATGATGTAAGCCGCGAACTGGAGCAAGTATTACAGCAACTAAAAGCCGAGGGAAAACAGCCTTCGGTAGCCCTGCTGAAAAGCCGTCTCAGCCAGCCTGTCCCACTGCCGCTGATTGTCAGTGTACTGGCGCGCGATAAAGCCGGCCATAATCCGCTCGCTACGCCTGCGGCGGCAACGACTGAGCCAACACTTGCGGAGCGTGTAAGCCACTTAGAGCAGCAGGTTGCGACGCTACAAGCGCAGTTAGCTACGCTCCTGTCAGCCCAAAATACGCAATAAGCGTACGCGGAAACAACAGCACGTTGGCGTTAGGTAACAACCGACCTCACGCCAACCGCTGCGCATAGCAGGTTAGATCTCGATTCTAGACATAACCATCAGGTACTTACAGCTCGGCGATACGCGGCTGCAAACCGCCCAAAAAGGCGACCAGATTGTCAGCCAGCACCGTGTGCTCGCTACTGCCCAGACGCTCAAGAACTACCGCGCCAGTGAGGTTACAGACCGACACTATCTGGTTATCATCGTCGGTCAGCGCAACAAATAAGGTTGGCGTGCATTTTCGCTGACGCTGTGCCACCAGATGCCCAATCAGATTTTCCTGTAAACGAGACCAATCCTCTTCGTTCCAGACCTGCAACAAAATCAGGGCATGATTCTGCCAGTTCACGGCCATATCGGCGGCAAACTGGGCACTGAAATAGGCGTGGATATCCTCTCGAATTTGAATATCAAGTGCCTGTTCGACGGCCTGTAAGTTGATGTCTTGGCAACGCGGTTGTGGCTGCCAATACACCCGCTCACTATCCTGAGACACCACACAAGGTGATGAAATATCGCACAAACTGACACTCTGCGGCAGCGTTTGCATGTTATTCTGCCAACACTGCTCATAGCGCAGATTTAACTGTTGCAGGGCATCTATCACTTGCTGTTGCACTTGATCTCGCATCGTCTTACTCAGAATTTGGGGTAAACTGCCAGATATTGTAACCGACACTGAGCAGAAATCATGACCAAATACCACAATGATCCGGCGCTGCAGGGATTAACGCTGGGAAAATCCACGGACTACTGTGATCAATACAACCCGCAGTTGCTGCAACCGGTACCGCGAGCGCTCAATCGCGACGACCTGCAGCTGACCGGCTCGTTGCCTTTTTCGGGCGCCGATCTGTGGACGTTGTATGAATTGTCATGGCTGAACAATAACGGTGTGCCACAAGTGGCCATCGGCGATGTGTATATTCCGGCCACCAGCCGCAATCTGGTGGAGTCGAAAAGCTTTAAGCTGTACCTGAACAGCTTTAATCAGACCCGTTTTGCCGATTGGGAAAGCGTAGCGGCCACCTTACAACGCGATCTGAGCCAGTGCGCTGAGGGTGACGTTAAGGTGCTGCTGCACCGCGTGGATGCCTACCCAGGTCAAGCGATTGCCGATTTCCCTGGCGAATGTATTGATGAGCAGGATATCGTCATTGATGACTACCATTTCAATGCCGATTATCTGCAAGGTGCTGCCAGCCAAGCCAACGGTGAGCCGATGCCGATGGTTGAAGAAACACTGGTCAGCCATTTGCTTAAGTCTAACTGCCTGATCACCCGTCAGCCGGATTGGGGCTCTGTCAGCATTCATTATCGCGGCCCGCAGATTAATCGCGAAGCCCTGCTCCGCTATTTAATCTCGTTCCGTAGCCATAATGAGTTTCATGAGCAGTGCGTTGAGCGGATCTTTACCGATCTCAAACGTTTTTGCGCCCCAGAAAAACTGACCGTGTTTGCACGCTATACCCGCCGCGGTGGATTGGATATCAATCCGTTCCGCTCTGATTGGGAAGCGATGCCGGCGCAAAACCGCCGTTTGGCGCGTCAGTAATGTGATCGTTCACGATGCGGTATGCTTGGTTTCAGATACCGCATCCGTTACACTAAGAATAATTATTTTAGCCAATAAAAAAATCAATTTACTCTTAACAAATAACTAAGATATTTGCGATGTGGCGTGTTTTTTTTCTTCTGTTGTTCTCTTTTTTTTCTACCGGTAGCTATGCCATATCCCTTGATGATTTATCAACGTATGAGCCGACGCCGGAATTAGTTCAGGCAGAAGAACTGTTAAAAACAGACCCAGCGCTGGCGCTGGAAAAACTCAATGCGTACATTGAGAAGCCTGATCGCGGCCTGACCGCCAGTAATTCGGTGCGTAACCTGAGCCTACAATACCTGCAACAAAGCCGCGAAAATATGCTTCAGGCGCTGTTGCTAAAAAGCCAAGCACAAAACAAAACCGGAAATCGCCGCGGCGCCTTAAAAACGCTAGATTACCTGATGCAACTGGCGAAGAACCTCAATAACTCGCATATCCAAGCCAAAGCCACATTGCTCAAGGCCCAATATCTTTGGTTACAAACCGGTAATCCCCAAACTGCGTTACAGACACTGGCGCAATCCAACCTAACGCAAAATTTAACGCACTTATCTGCCAGTGTGCAGGTGCAATATCAGCTGCTGATGGCATCGATTTACCTCGATACGCTCTCGCCTTCACACCAAAAAGGCAGCATTCCACAAATTCAGGCATATCTGCACGATGCGCACGCGCTACTGAATAAAGTCAGTGAACCGCGCTTAAAAATTGAATATTACTTGGCAGAAAGTCGTCTAAATACTCTGTTGCAACATCGCAATGCCACACAAGAAGCATTAATGACCGCGATGGGCCTCGCCATTGCGCATCGAGAAGACGATTTGGTGGCCGATGCCCAATTGCAACTGGCTAACTTCTATGTCACGTATGGCGGCTACTCACTGGCCTTGAACTATGCCTCGCGCGCCGCGGGATTTTATGAAAAAGTGGGTGAAAAAAGCAGCCTGGCGAGTGCATTAAAGCTGATTGGTCATATCCACAGTTATGAAGATCGTCCTAATTTGGCGCTGGTCAATTACCTTAATGCCATTGATTTGGCCAATACAGCTCCCAATCCAGGAAAGTTGATTGATATTAAACTCGGCACGGCGTTTGTTTATTTACAGCTAAACGAGTTAGAAAAAGCCAAAGAATATATCGAGCAGGTTGATAACATCATCAGCGCAGATAAAAAAGCGGGCCCATTGCTACACCCGGTCTATTTGCTATTGAAAGGCGAATATTTACTGCGTAGCGATAAAATAAAACCGGCATTAAGTGTCATCAATGAGGGGCTAAAAGAAACACCACCCGACGACCTGAGCTTGCGTAAATATGCATATTCATTATTGATTCAAGGTTATCAGAAAATAGGTAATCGTAATCAGGAAAATGCGTATTTACAGGATAAAGTTAAATTACTCGAGCAGATTCGTTCACAACAAGTCGAGTTCAATGCCGAAACCCTGCTACAGCATGAGCAGTTGATTGACAAAATTAATACCAACCATGAATTACAAGCCAGCTACCAGTCACTGGAGCGGCAATATTCACGTGGCCGCAAACTTAATCAATTATTGCTCTGTGCCATATTAGTGGCAGTTGTCGCCATGTGTTACTTCATGATTGTCACTTCCGCTTATCGTGGCGCTCTGAGTCGTAACCGCAAAATCGGTTTTAGTCATCCACGTACTCACTTGGCCAATCAGCGCAAGCTCAATGCCATGCTACCGGGTTACTTACAAGGCACGGTGCGCTTGTGCGAACAAGCAATCACGGGCGAGCAGACCAACGTGTTGGACGACAACCCGTTTAAAGATTTACGCCTGAAAGTGGCGCTGATCCGCCTAAATTGGTTAACTGAACTACGGTTACGACCTGATTTCAGTTATCAAGCCATTGTGAAACTCGAAGGCGAGCTTGGCGACTACCTGCAAGCAACCTTAGGCAGCCGTGGACAGCTGTTCCATCTGAATGACAGCGGCTTTTTATATGTCGAGCCGGGTGATGTGAGCCCGTCACCGGAAGAGTTTGCCGAGTACCTGTTGCGCACCTGCGAGCAATTCCCGCAGTACAAAGCGCCGGCCGGACAAATCAGTGTTGGTGCCTGCCACTACCCACTGCTGCCACGGGCAATCAGTGGCGTACAGTTACCAGAATTGCTTAACGTGTTACAATTGGCGCAAACCGCAGCCGCACAACTTAATCAGCAATATGACCAGAACCATTGGGTGATGTTGTTACCGATCCCGACCGCCACTCCGGCGTGTTTCCAAGGGGATCTGTATGTTGCCTGTCTGGACGCTATCCGGCGCGGGCTGATTAAAGTTGCCCATTCCGATACCCCCAATCCGGTCGACTGGGTCACCTTACTGGCACAATACTCGTCGCCAGCTCACACTCCTGCGAGGCTGGCCACAGTGGGTGAATAGTCAATGCGGTGAATTAGCGGTATATTCTGTCAACATTAACAGGCTAAATCTATGACTCAAACTCCGCAGGCTCAGGCGATGGATAGCATGACTGATTTACACCGGCAACTGGCTCAAATTCAGGATCACTATCAGCAACTGTCACGCAAAAGCATGCGGGAAAGTGAATTGTTACGTCGGGTATTGGGCCGACTGGCGCAATCACTGGAAGGATCGGACAGCGAGCTGGATCGCTTATTGACCGACATCCGAATCGATCTCGATCGCACCAAAGACACCTCGTTGATGATCCCCCGTCTGGCTCTGCTAGAGCGTCTGGCATTTAAATACAGCCAGCAGCGTCTGACCCATAACAAACGCATCAATGAAGCGGTGCTGCATACCGCCGAATGTCTGAAAGCCACCGCCGCGCTGCCACCGCAGCTGCGCCAAGATGTGGTGATGCTGCTCGATCGCCAGCAAAATCCGGAGCAAATTGATCGCATCGAGCGGATCTTGAGTCTCTCCGAGCGCGCTATTCGCTTGCTGGCCTCATTAGGCGATCAGCAAGATGCGCGCCCTGCACCAGCAGCCCTGCAGCAAGACACGCTGCAAAAAATGTCTGATGAGCTGCAACACCTGATCTCCGAACTGGATTTTGACTCTGATGCCGGTGAGCGTCTGCTCGAGATCCGCAATCAACTGCTGATTGGTACCAGCGTGCAGCAATTGGTGCACTACAGCTTTGAAATCATCGAGCTGATTTTGCAAGGCACCCGCACTGAGCGGCGTTTATCACGCCGTTTTCTGGCGGCACTGAACGATGATTTAAGCGCCTTGCATCAGAGCATGAATAAATCGATGGAATCGGCCTACAGCGACCACAAAGGGATGCAAGGCTTGAACCGCGAGATGCAAGACACCCTGCAATTGCTGGAACGCGCACCGAATCTCTCCGGTGAACAGGTGCAATTTGCCTTACAGCAACTGCGCAGTATTACCGAGCGTCACCATCGCTTATGTCAGCAGATGTACAGCTCCATCGAGCGTTCACAAAGCAATGAAGGACGCCTGTGCGCCATCATCGAGCAGACCACTGATTACCGTAATCGCTTGCTCGATCAACAGCACCGACTATTCCTCGATCATCTGACCAAAGTGTACAACCGAGCCGCGCTGCAAGAGCGTTTGGATTTGGAGTACAAACGCTGGCAGCGCTATCAGCAGCCGCTGTGGTTTGTGATGGTGGATATCGACCGCTTTAAAGATCTGAACGATACTTATGGGCATCTGGCCGGCGATAAAGCGTTAAAAATCATTGCGCGCGCCATTCAACAATCGCTGCGCGAAACCGACTTTATCGCCCGTTTCGGTGGAGAAGAGTTTGCCTTGCTGATCTCAGATATGTCGCCGGACGAACTGAGCATCAAGCTCGAAGAGATCCGCGAGAAAATCAGCCAGTTGCCATTTAAGTTCCACGCTGACAAAGTCTCCATCACAGTGTCGCTCGGCGCCAGTGAGTTACAAAGTGGTGACACCATCAGCACTTGGCAAGAACGAGCGGATAAGGCGTTGTACCACGCGAAAAACAACGGCCGAAATCAAATCTTCATACATTGAGAGTTGGCATCACCGGCCGCGCAGGCTAACGTGTCGGTACGGTAATCTCGCTTAGGTTGCCGTACACAACATGTAAAGTGAATACGCCTCACTATCAGGTTGCTGTCGTTTTCAATTGAAAGGAGGCATTCTTGATTACTCACCTCAATCCCATCGGTACGATGGATCAACTTTCCCAGCTCGAAGTGGACATGCTCAAACGCACTGCGTCCAGCGAGCTGTATCAACTGTTTCGTAACTGCTCCCTCGCAGTACTGAACTCGGGTAGCCAGACCGATAACAGCAAGGAGCTTCTGGCCAAACACAGCAGTTTTGACATCAACGTGGTGCGCCGTGAGCGCGGCGTTAAACTCGAATTGATCAATCCGCCGGAAACCGCGTTCGTCGACGGTAAAATTATCCGCGGTCTGCACGAACACCTGTTTGCGGTGCTGCGCGATATTCTGTTTGTGAACGGCCAACTGGCCGCGATGCCCCACCTGCAACAACAGCTGCAAAAAGACTCAGTGCATATCACCAATCTGGTGTTCGCTTTGCTGCGTAACGCCAAGGTGTTGCACACTGGCGAATACCCGAACATGGTGGTGTGCTGGGGCGGCCACTCAATCAATGAAGGCGAATACCAGTACGCTCGTATGGTCGGCCATGAGCTTGGCTTACGTGACCTGAATATTTGCACCGGTTGTGGCCCTGGCGCGATGGAAGCGCCAATGAAAGGCGCCGCGGTTGGACATGCCAAGCAGCGCATCAAAACCGGCCGCTTCTTAGGCATTACCGAGCCGTCGATTATTGCCGCTGAGCCGCCGAACCCACTGGTGACCGAGCTGGTGATCCTGCCGGATATCGAAAAGCGTTTGGAAGCCTTTGTGCGTATGGGCCACGGCATCATCATCTTCCCGGGCGGCGTCGGTACGGCTGAAGAGCTGTTGTATATCCTTGGCATCATGCTGCATCCGGATAACCGCGAGCAGCCAATGCCGATTGTGCTCACCGGCCCGAAACAGAGCGAAGCCTATTTTCGCACCTTGGATGCCTTCATTGGCAAAACCTTGGGCCCTGAGGCGCAAGCGCGTTACCAAATCGTGGTCGATAATCCGGTGAAAGTGGCGCAAATCATGAAAGAAGGCATGCCGGCGGTGAAAGAACACCGCATGCAAACGGGCGATGCTTACAGCTTCAACTGGTCACTGAAAATTGATGATGCATTCCAGCAGCCGTTTGAACCGAGCCATGAGAATATGCGTCAGCTGAATCTGCATCTGGCACAACCGGCCGCCGAACTGGCCGCAGATCTTCGCCGCGCATTTTCCGGCATTGTAGCCGGTAACGTGAAAGATAAAGGGATCCAAGCCATCGAGAAATACGGCCCGTATCAGATAGATGGTGATAAGCAACTGATGCAGGATATGGATCAATTGCTGGAAAGTTTTGTCCACCAGCACCGAATGAAACTGCCGGGCAGCGCCTACGTGCCTTGCTATGAAATATTGAAATAACCGCTAGTCGCGCGCCGCTTGCCGGTGTCGCGCTCTACGGTGTTTTCCCCATATCGCTATCATTGCTGCACAACGGATAAACGCAGCGTCATCTTTCACGATGCGCTGCGTTTTTTATCCCCCACCTGCGGTTATTCGCCGTTATCTGGCCCAATCCTTTTCCCAGCCTTATTTGCGCTACCATGCCGCGCTCAAGTACCATCAACGGATGACGACAGCCTCACGGCTGCCATGTTTTTGATTAACCTGACCAACCGCTCTCTTTTCCCTGCTAGCAGAGCAACGCTTATCAACAGGGAAATATACCCAAACAACGTGGAGTTGCAGGTAGGTGGCACGTAAGTGCATTCCCATACGCATAGGTAAACGCTGTGATTGGGGTGCACGAACATCGCCAACACCGCGGCTGCTTCAAGTAGAAAGGGTATCGGTAGCGTCAGGCTAACCTGAGATGGGTTTACCTGATGACGATTCATTTACTGGTGGTGGATGCCCTGAATCTTATCCGCCGCATTCATGCCGTGCATGAAAGCCATAAGACTTCGCCCGAACAGCCAGTGGATATGGCGCGCTGCATCAGCCAAAGCCGCAATGCGCTCGAGCAGCTGTTGCAGCATACCCAGCCCACGCATGCCGTGGCAGTATTTGACAGCGCGCTGCGCGAACCTGGCTGGCGTCACCAGCTGCTGCCCAGCTACAAAGAGGGACGACCGGCCATGCCGGACGATCTGGCGGCAGCATTAACGCAGTTTCAAGATGCTTTTGCCGAACAGGGCGTGGCCAGTTTAACCGCGCAAGAGGATGAGGCCGATGATTTGGCCGCCACGCTGGCATGGCAAGTGTGCAGCCGCGGGCACCAAGCCACCATCGTATCCACCGATAAAGGCTATTGCCAGTTACTGGCACCTACCTTGCAAATTCGCGACTACTTCCAAAAACGCTGGTTGGATTTGCCCTTTGTTGAACAAGAATTTGGCGTGGCTCCAGCCCTGCTTCCCGACTATTGGGGATTGGCTGGTATTAGCAGCAGTAAAATTCCCGGCATTGCGGGGATCGGTGGCAAAACCGCCGCTACACTGCTCAACCGCTATGGCTCACTGGAGGCTGTACTCGCGGCCACCGACCATTCACCGGCGCTGCTCAAAAAGCTGAGTGACCAAGGCGAGATGGCACACCTGTGCCGCCAAGTGGCAACGCTACGCCGCGATCTGCCGCTCGGGATCAACTTGCAGCAGTTACGTTGGCAAAAAAAATCCTGACCTTAAGGTCAGGATTTTTTGTTTCACTGAGCGCACGTTCTGCTGCTCAAGCACGTCATCGTCATGCGTAAAGGCCATTACTCGTCATCGCGATAGCGGCGATAAGCATTGGCTTTTGGACTGGTCGCCGCCCAAATACGGCGCACGTGCACGGTGATCTCTTCACGGTCATGATACAGCTGCTTGGCGGCAATCTGCGCATTGACGCCATTGTCTTTCAGCGCCGTCTGCATTTTTTCCAGAATATGGCTCACTTCCTCATAGCGCTTTTTCATTGGCAGCTTGAGGTTGAAAATCGCCTCACGGCACCAGCCGTTCACCAGCCAATCGGTCATCAATGCCGCCACTTTGGCCGGTTTTTCCACCATGTCACACACCAACCATGCAATATTAGAGCGTGGTGGCTGGAACTTAAAGCCATCTTCGCGGCAGTGTGTCACCTGACCGGTCATCATCAGGCTTTCGGCCATTGGGCCGTTATCCACTGCGTACACAAACATGCTGCGCTGTACCAGCTGATAGGTCCAACCGCCTGGGCAAGCACCTAAATCTACCGCCCACATGCCAGAGCCCAAACGCTCATCCCACTCATCGTGTGGCACAAACAGATGTAACGCTTCTTCCAGCTTCAGGGTAGAGCGGCTTGGCGCATCGGATGGGAATTTCAGACGCGGGATCCCCATGTACAACGGCGAGTTGTTGTTGCTGTAGGAATAACCGACATAGCAGCAGCCCGGCGCGATGAAAAACACATGCAGCACCGGACGATACGGGTTTTCCTTGTTCAGCAAGATACCGGCTTTACGCAGCGCCGCGCGCAGCGGAACCGAGAATTTACGGCAGAACTTAGACAGCTCTTTGGCTTCATTGGTGTCTGGCACTTCTACGCGCAGCTCACCCGGGCCTTCAATCACGTTAGTCAGCATGCCAACGATCGGGGTGATCCGATCTTCTTGCGGCAGATCTTTAAGCAGTTCACCCACCACGATCATCTGACGGGCAAAGATCAACGTCTTAAACGGGATCTCCTGCGCCAGCTTATCGGCGTCTTCATACTGATAACACTCAAACAGCACATAGCCGCTGTTATCTTTTACGCGGGCAAAACCATAGACCCCGAGTTGGGCGGCTTTATCCGTAATCTCCGCCGCACACTCTTTCTCAAAGCCTGGACGACAATACAGCGCCAGTTTATTCATGCGCGGTTCTCCTCAACTGTAATAATTTGCTCAGCAGCACCAGCCAACCGGCCAGAAAGCTCACGCCCCCGACCGGGGTTAACCACACCAGCCAATGTAGGCCGGACAATGCGTAGGCATACAAGCTGCCACTGAATAATAAAATGCCAAGTACCCACCACAAGCAGCCGAGATCCAGCCGCTGACGCGGATACTGCAAACCTAAAACTCCCACCGCTAGCAGTGCTGCGGTGTGAAACATCTGATAATTCAAACCCGTCTGGATCAAGGTCATCTGCGCCGCAGCCAGTGAGCGGCTCAGCACATGAGCACCAAAAGCGCCAAACGCGACGACAAAAAATCCGCTCAGTGCACCAAACGGCAGAATAAATCGCAGCATCATGCTCTCCTTATCATCCCTGTCTGCTGTTAAGACCGCCGCGCCAGCATGGCGCTCACGGTTACACGCTGCGAAGTCGCAGCATGTCTTGTTCTTGCTGCGCCCGCGACAACATCCATTGCCGGAAGGCGGCTATTTTACCCAGTTCCGCCTGCGTGTCATGGCAAACCACATAAAAAGCGTTTTTACTCATCAACACATCATCAAACGGACAGACTAAGCGACCGGCTTTCAGCTCCGGTTGCGCCAGCACATTATTGGCCAGCGCCACCCCTTGGCCATGAATCGCCGACTGCAACACCAGCGCCGTATGGCTGAAAATCGGCCCTTGATTAACGTTGATATCGGTTAGCCCTAACTGGCGGGTAAAGGCTTGCCAATCACGGCGCGAGGTATCATGCAATAACGTATAGTGCACCAAATCATGCGGTGAAAGCAGCGGATGCTCGCCGGTCAGCAGCGCCGGAGAACACAGCGGGATCAGATACTCGTTACATAACAGGTCAACGCGCAGGCCGAACCACTTACCGCGGCCATAATAAATCGCCACGTCCACATCATCGGTCAGCGAACCTTCATCAATGTCTACCGCCTTGATGCGCACATCAATATCGGGGTGCGAGGCATTAAAATCCGCCAGCCGCGGCACCAGCCATTGAATGGCGAAACTGGCCGGCAAGCTGACGGTCAAGGTGCCCTTGGCGGTACGTGCTAACAATTTTTCGGTGGCATCAGACAGCGCCGTGAAAATTTCCTTCATATCGAGGAAATAGGCCTGCCCTTCTTCGGTCAGCAGCAGCGAACGATTACGCCGCCGGAATAATTTTAGCCCCAGAAATTCTTCCAAAGCCTTAATCTGATGGCTGACAGCAGCCTGTGTAACAAACAGTTCTTCGGCTGCCCGGGTAAAGCTTAAATGGCGCGCGGCGGCTTCAAAAACTTTGAGCGAGTTGAGCGGCGGAAGTCGTCTTGACATACCCATAACCATTCAGCAACATATTAGATATTCTAATGTTGGGCATTATAATTTGTCCGTTGTTGAAGGGCTAGCAAATCCCTATATTAACCCACGCGGTCTGAGCCTAAACGGCAAGTAGCTCTTCGGAGATACTTTAGGTTCAAAGACATGCAATGTTGTGTTTGCACGTTGTCCGGTTTTACCGGGCAGGTGACGAAAGTCACCATGTTTCACTTCCTGTACAATTTTGACCCTGTCTGTCAATAGTGAATTCTTTCCGCACTGCCTTTTGGCGGTGCTTTTTTTTATCTGTCATTTAGCCCGCCCTTGCACTGTCGCCGTGATCGCGCCAAGATCACCCCAGAATTGATTGCCACTCAGATCAGATTACCGTCATGACCTTTGCTTTTGCTCCCGACTCGTTCCGCCGCCAATTTCCGGCATTGCAGAATAACGCTGGCGTCTACCTCGACAGCACCGCCACCATGCTCAAACCGCTGCCAGTGATTGAGGCCAGTGATGCCTATTACCGCAGCAATGGCGCAACCGTGCACCGCAGCCAGCATCAGGCGGCAGCCAGTGCTACGCGCCGCTTTGAACATGCGCGAAGCGCGTGCGCTGCGCTACTCAATGCGCCCGACCCACGCCAGATTATTTGGACGCGCGGAACCACTGAGGCCATCAACATGGTGGCCAATGGCTATCTGCGCGATCGCCTGCAACCGGGTGATGAGATCTTGGTCGGTGCGATGGAGCACCACGCTAATTTGGTGCCGTGGCTGCTGCTGGCAGAGCAAACCGGCGCAACAATCGTGCGTCTACCGATGACCGAAGAGTTGTTGCTCGATATCTCGGCGCTGCCAACCCTGCTGAACGCACGCACCAAACTGGTGGCCGTAGGCATGGTGTCGAATGTCACCGGCAGTCGCCAGCCGGTAGAAGCGATTATCCGCGCGGCGCACGCGGTTGGCGCGGTGGTGATGTTGGATGCAGCGCAAGCGGTGGCGCATGAAGCGGTGGATGTGCAAGCTCTGGATGCGGATTTTGTCGCGTTCTCAGCACACAAGCTCTACGGCCCGACCGGAGTTGGTGTGCTGTACGGCAAGATGGCGCTGCTGGAAAGCATGCGTCCATGGCATGGCGGCGGCAAAATGATCCAGCAAGTCAGTTTCGATGGCATTACGCTGGCGCCGATCCCGCAGCGTTTTGAAGCCGGTACCCCCAACATCGCCGGTATTCTGGCTTTTGATGCGGCCCTCGAATGGTTGGCGCAACAAGATCTGGCCGCCGCCGATCAGCATGCTTGCGCCCTCGCCGCAACGGCGGTGCAGCAGATGCAAGCCATTGATGGGCTGCAACTGTATCGCCCGCCACACGCCAGCACGATCATCGCCTTTAATGTCGCAGGACTTCATCATGGCGATCTGGCCACGTTGCTAGCGGAACAAGGGATTGCGCTACGCGCCGGTATGCACTGCGCGCAGCCGCTCACCGAAGCACTCGGCGTTTCCGGTACCGTGCGCGTCTCTTTTGCCCCGTACAACAGCGAGGCAGACGTCAGCGCCTTTATTAGCGCCTTACAGCGCGCCGTCGCGCTGCTACGCGAGGAATAACGAATACGCGAGGAATAACGGATGTTAGGTTCACACCCTTTTGGTACCCAAATCACGTGGCCTGAGCTAGAAAGTCGCTTTTCAGCCTGCAAATTGTGGGAAGACCGCTATCGCCAACTGATCCTGCTCGCCCGTCAGCTGCCGAGCCTGTCAGAGCAAGAGCGTGGCAGTCAGCTCGAGCTGTATGGCTGCGAGAATCGGGTCTGGCTGGGGATGCAAGTACAGCCCGATGGCCGCTTGCACTTTTATGCTGACAGCGAAGGGCGCATCGTAAAAGGCTTGTTGGCGGTCATTTTGACCCGTATCGAAGGCTTATCTGCAGAAGATGTGCAGGCTCTCGACATTCCCGCGGCACTGGCCAGCCTCGGCATTGCCGATCAGTTGTCTAGCTCACGGGCGCAAGGCATTGAGGCGATCAGTGCCCGTCTTCATGAACTGGCTCGTACCGCGCACGGCGCTTAAAACGCTAATTTTTGCCAGCGACGCCAACAAAAACGGCAGCCACCACATTTCGTGGAGCTGCCGTTTTTGCGTTATAGAACGCGGCGCTAGGCCGCGAGACTCATCACTGTCATACATCAACGCTGTATTACATTGACGCGCTTACTCGCGCGGCCCACCACGCTCATCATTATTCTGCCCCGGCATTGGATAAAAGCTCCCTAGCGGCGACATCTTCATCATCTGCTGCGACACCTGTGACCAAAATTGCATTTGCAGATTCTGCCACAGCGCTTGATGGTTTTGCGTCAGCTCAGTGAGCTCTTGCGGCGTCAGATCTAACTCTACACGTAATTTCATCGTGGCATCCCTTCTGGTTAGTAACTGGCTATCGATACCCAAACAACGTGAAGTTGCAGGTAGGCGACAAGTGCGTGAAACCCCATGAGCATAGGTAAACTATGTGATTGGGGTGAACAAACGCAGTCAACACCGCTGCAGCTTCAAGTAGGAAGGGTATCGCTTAAACGTCTTCCGTTACGCTTATTCTTGCTATTAAATTGCCTCTTGCGCCCGAGCCTGCGCTTTAGCCAGCAAACGCTGGATCACGCGCGACACGGCAATAAAACCGAAGCTGGCCGTGACCATGGTCGCAGCACCAAAACCGGACGCACAATCCATCCGCTTCGGGCCTTCTGCCGTTTGTTTGGCCTGACAAGCGCTGCCATCGGCTTGCGGGTAAATCAAATGCTCAGATGAAAACACGCAATCAATGCCGAATTTGCGCTTCGGATTTTTGCTGAAGTTATACTCTTGGCGCAAGATCCCGCGCACTTTGGCCGCTAGCGGATCTTGAATGGTCTTGGTTAGATCAGCCACTTGGATCTGCGTCGGATCAATCTGACCGCCCGCACCGCCCACCATAATGACCGGGATCTTATTGCGCTTACAGTATGCCAGCATAGCCGCTTTCGGGCGCACACTGTCAATCGCATCAATCACATAATCGTAGCCACGGCTTAAATACTCGGCCTGATTATCCGGCGTGATGAAATCATCAATCAAATGCACCGCACAATCGGGGTTGATGGCGCGGATCCGCTCAGCCATCACTTCAATTTTGGCGCGCCCCACCGTGCCGCTCATGGCATGGATCTGACGGTTGATATTGGTAACGCACACGTCATCCATATCAATCAGGGTGATCGCGCCAACTCCCGTGCGTGCCAGCGCTTCCGCCGCCCATGAGCCGACACCGCCGATGCCCACTACACAGACATGCGCCGCTCGCAGGATCTCCAACTCGCTGCGCCCGTACAGACGGGCAGTACCGCCAAAGCGTTGTTGATACTCCGCAGATGCGGTCTGCTGCTTAGACATCTCAGCTCCTCGCTTGAATTCATGCTGATGTTACAGTTTTAGTATGCCGGCGCAGGCTTATAAGCGCCCATCGGCGGGCGATTTCAACACCCACACTCGGCCAAAATGTTGATAGAAACCGGCTTCTTTCCCAGCGTCATCACCGACACCGTGGTAAATATCAAAGTGGTTGCCTTTGACAGCGCCGCCCACATCCAGCGCCAGCATCAAACGCATCTCATGTTTGCCGGTAAAACGCCCCTGTCCATCCAACAAAGGCACTTCGGCCAGCAATACGCTGCCTGGCGGAATTAAACTCTTGTCACCGGCCACCGAGGCCTTGGCCACCAAAGGAATGCCACTGGCACCAACCACCGGCGCGGCAGCGCGCGGTTCAAAATAGACGTAAGACTGGTTTTGCTCAAACAGCTCTTGCACCTGCTGCGGCGTGTGTGTATTGGCCCACTTGCGGATCGCATCCAGTGACATCTGCTCGCGTGGCACTTCGCCGCGATCAATCAGCACACGACCAATACTGGTATAAGCATACCCGTTTTTGCCGGCATAACCGAAGTAAGCCAGCGGCTCACCATTGCCAAAATCCACATAACCGCTGCCTTGTACTTCCATCATGAAGTTATCCAGCATCGAGGCGCTGTAGGCCAACTCCAAGCCTTTACCCTGTAAGGCACCGTTATAAATTTCGGCGCGGGTAAAGCGGGCATTGCCTTTAGGCAGGGCATACAGCGGATAACGGTATACCGCATCTGGCTTATGCCGCGCTTGCAATACTGGCGTGTAATACCCAGTAAATAGCACGTTGCCTTGATTATCGCCCCCCGCCATCAGGTAAGGTTGCAAGCCAAATTGCGCTAATTTGCGCGGATCTGCCCCTGCATCGAGCCAACGGTAAATATCGGCATAGGTGTGTTGCTGGCGAAAGTGCAGTGACGGCGAACCGAATTTCACATTTTCAACCTGCTGGGAAAATTCATTCTGGTTTTGCGGCAGCAAACGGCTATTCACCTGTGCGACCGGTTTCAATGGCTGGGTAATTTCGCCATCTTTATATTGCTGACCGCGATCTGTCGGTGGCGCTTTCGGGGCGCAGCCCGCCAAGGCCAGCAACAGGCACGCCATCAGGCCAATCCCGCAGCGCGATGGGCGCAACGAATAGGTGGCGCGGGCCACTGTTGCCTCGGCAGAGGCGGTGAAACGGGCAAATACAGGTCGCACGTCAGACTCCCTTCTTTCATAACTGGATAGCGGTAATACCGGTGAACACCGGAAAATCGGCGAAAAATAGCAAACGGCGACGCAGAAAGAAATCACTTTCTGTGATCAGTGCTGGATTATCGGTACGGGATATTTACACCACTATCATGCGCCATTTGGAAACGCTCGCCAAGACACCTGGCTATGGCAACTGATTGCACTAAGCCAGCAACCCAGCGAGCAGCGTCTTCCCTATTTTGTGGCCTGAATCAGGTTTTAACGTGGCTTTGTCGCAAAAAAACGAATTTTCGTCACATAAAAAGCTTGCATTCCCGCGGCTGGAGCGTATTATGCACTGCATCGGACGCGGGGTGGAGCAGCTTGGTAGCTCGTCGGGCTCATAACCCGAAGGTCGTTGGTTCAAATCCAGCCCCCGCAACCAATTCTTCTGACTGTTTCGGGTCAGAAAGCAGAAGCCACCGTAAGGTGGTTTTTTTGTACCTAAATTTCAGTCACGTCCATAGTTACCTCTCTACGTTCCTGCTCTATCTTTCCCCCCTACTGTCTAATTCCTACTTAGATGATTTCCTCGTCTTCGCTTTCTTTGTTTTTTCACTTTATTTGTTTTTTCATTTTCTTTGTTTTCTCGCCTTCTTGAGTGCGTGCTACTGGCATTCACTTTTTGTACTGCGGTGCACGAGAGCCAAGAGCGGGCAGTAAAAAATTCTGCGATAAAATTCTGCTAACTGCCCATATTGCCGAATCAAAGTGACACCTTACTTATCGAAAAACATGACTATGTGCGCGGTCCCTTGTCTCCTGTGGATTACACGGCAGAATTCCACACTATGCCAACATGGCGTAAACATATAACTCCACAAAAATAAACACAGGCAGAGGCATATATCTTATATGTGGGATTAAAAAGCATGACGTAGTTAAAATTTACAATTGGTCATACTTTTTCAATTTACAAAACTTGATCTATATCAATTTTTATCTCCCCGCCATCCCTATGCTGCCCGCATGAGCCGAATAAATGACTGTTCGCATATTTAACCTGGTTAACAGCCCAGAGCTTTGGAGAATGCCCATGAGTACACCCACCGATCAGAATAAACCCGTCCGCTGGGGCGCCTATGTAGCGCTGGCCTTTGCCCTGATTTTCTTCTCCGGCGCGATGAAAAGCACCGGCTGGCAAGGTGTGTTTGACTTCACCACCCTGAACGGTACCTTCGGTAAACTGGTCAGCGGCGTGAAACAAACTGGCGATGCCATCACCACCTCCACCTCAACCCTGCGTGGTGCAGGCGGTGACGGTGCGATGGAAGGCTTCCTGTTTGCCTTTGGTCTGATCCCAACCGTAATGTTCGCACTGGGTGTGATTAACGTACTGGAGCACTACGGTGCGCTGGATGCCGCACGTAAGCTGCTGTCTCCGCTGCTGCGCCCACTGATGGGGATCTCCGGTAACACCGGTCTGGCCATGATTGGCAGCCTGCAAAGTACCGACGTAGGTGCTTCTCTGACCCGTGCACTGGCCGATGACAAACAAATCACTGAACGTGAAAAAGACGTTTTCACGATGTTCCAGTTCTCTGCTGGCGCAATGCTGGTGAACTTCTTCTCCTCCGGTGCGGTGCTGTTCACTCTGGTGGGTAGCGATGGCAACTTGGCCGTTCCTGCATCGATCGGTACCTGTGTGGCGGTGATGTTCGTGATGAAGATTGTCGGCGCTAACCTGTTCCGCATTTACCTGAAAGCGACTGAAGGTAAAGGCGATTCCGAATCTGACACCACTAAGCCTGCCCAGACTAACGCCTAAGGAGCATCCTGATGACTACTCAAACTAAACCGATGATCACGGATATCTTTGTTGCCGGTGCGCGTAAAGGTTGGAACATTGCAACTACCAGCACCGTACCCAATATCCTGATGGCTTTTGTTATCATCAAGGTGCTGAAAATCTCTGGTGCGCTGGATCTGATGGCCGGTGTATTTGAACCTGTGATGGCGCTGTTCGGCCTGCCAGGTGAAGCAGCGGCTGTGCTGCTGGGCGGCTGGATGTCAATGGGCGGCGGTGTTGGTGTGGCGGTGAGTCTGTTCACTGATGGCATCCTGACCGGTGAACATCTGGCCATTCTGGCTCCGGCTATCTACCTGATGGGCTCCCAAGTGCAATACGCGGGTCGTATTCTGGGCGTAATCGGCACCCGTGCCAAACTGATCCCTGTCATGATCGGTATTTCCGTACTGAATGCCTTCGGTGCGATGTTACTGATGCGTGTGATTATCTAAATCGAGGTGTATTGGATATGCAACTGAACGCTTATCTGGAAGAACTGAAACCGCTGATCAATATCGACTGCGGCACCAGCACGGTAGAAGGCGTAGCCGCCGTTGCTGAGATGATGGCACAGAAATACCGTGACTTGAACTGGCACACCGAAGTAGTTGATCTGGGCGCGAAAGCCGGTCCAGGCGTGCTGGCCACTAACCAGCCAAACCCAGACCATTTTGATGTGCTGCTGATCGGGCACATGGATACCGTATTCCCTGTAGGAACCGCGGCTGAGCGTCCAATGAGCACCGATGCCGAGCGCGCTTACGGTCCGGGCGTCTCTGATATGAAAGCCGGTCTGCTGAACATTCTGTGGGCACTGCGTCATCTGGATCAAGAGACGCTGCAGCGTCTGTCCATCGGCGTACTGATGAACCCAGACGAAGAGATTGGCTCGATCCACTCTCACGAATGGATCGAATCGGTCGCGAAGAAAGCCAAGAAAGTGCTGGTGGCCGAAGCTGCTCGTGCTGATGGTTCTCTGGTTAAAGCCCGTAAAGGGATGGCACGCTACAAGATCACTTTCCACGGTAAAGCGGCGCACGCCGGTAACGAGCCAGAAAATGGCCGCTCGGCCATCAGCGAGATGGCGCACTGGATCTTGGCTATCAATGCGATGACCAACTTTGAGTCCGGCACCACCTTGAACGTCGGGATCGTCAAAGGCGGCAACGGCGCCAACATCGTGCCAGATCACGCTGAATTGCTGGTCGACGTACGTTTCTGGGACAACGCGGAATACCACGAAGTCCACGCCAAACTGACCGCTCAGCAAGAGCAAGCGTTCATTGATGGCGTACGTATCACGCTGGAGCGCGAAGCGCACAAACCGGCGATGACCCCGTCTGCGCAAACCGAAGAGCTGATGGCTCTGGTTGAGCGTTGCGGCGCAGAAGAAGGTATCGAGATCACGTGGAAAGCGGTCGGCGGTGGCTCTGATGCTAACCTGACAGCAGCACTGGGGATCCCGTCACTGGATGGCTTAGGCCCAATCGGCGCGGGCTTCCACAGCCCAGATGAGTATCTGGTGCTGGACAGCATCCTGCCACGTGTACGCCTGTTACAGCGCGTTCTGCGTAGCCTGTAAGCAAAATTAGTCTGACTAACGGCTCCTCGTGAGCCGTTTTTTTTTGTGGTGCGTTTTTTACAGCGTGCCTTTCTCTACGCCCGGTTTAGCTATACCCAAACGACTTGGTTTTCTTATTTGTCCGCGCCCTCTTGCCCAGCCTCTTCCCCTCACGCCGAGCACTGCACACACTCATTTCACGCGCGAATAATCATGCAATAGCACTGGTAGACAAAACAGACAATGAGATGCAAATCACATTTTCATGTATTACGTTTTTGATTGCTTAAAAATCAACAAGTTAAAATGGTAAGCAAATCTTTCAGTTCGTTACTGATTACGATACAGTCGAATAGGACACAATGAACGCTATTAAGCAATGGTGATAACGATGTTGAGGTTAAGGTTATGATGATTATTTCAGGTATTATGTTTGTTCTGGCTATTGGGCTGCTCGGCAGCTACGTGGTAATTACCCAGCGCCTGCTGCGCCAGTGGAAGATGCTGCCAACCAAACAGGAATATCTGAAAGCCCATCCGGGCTGCGAACTCTTCAGCAAGATAAAATGCAACCATTGTCATAGCCGGAAAATACATCACTTCGGCGTCGATCGGGCGTACTCCTTCCGTCGTCAGCATGTGTGCACCAGTTGCGATAGCGTGCTGTACCGTAGCGAGTCATTCCAGTTCCCGGGTTTAGACGGCATCTTTAGCATGCCGAATCGGAATTCTTCACACTGATTCCACTGCGCGCCCCCTGTCGCAACAGCGTGGGGACGCGTAAAATCCGCTCTTCCATCCATGCCTTACCGCGCATCCTGCTACTACTCATCTCACGTAAAGTATTTGTTACTGCTCACGCATTATTTCTAAGTGCGCCTAGCGCTTTCGCGCCGACTTTTTAGACACAAATGTTAAATTTCTTTCCGCGTATTGCAAATCCGCCCCATTAAGAATAAAAAAGCAAAATAAAGGAATATTTATTCAATACTGTATTTTTTGCGGACACGAGGACGCCCCATTGAAAGAACGCAGCATGGAGCTGGTACACGGCTTTCGTCAGTCTGCCCCGTATGTGAATGCACACCGGGGTAAAATCTTTGTCATCATGCTCGATGGCGAAGTGGTAGAGCACGCCAATTACAAAAACATTATCAGTGATCTGGGCCTGATGCACAGCCTCGGCATCAAGCTGGTAATTGTGTATGGCGCGCGACGCCAGATTGACCTGCTGCATGAGCAGCACGCCTATCCATGCCGCTATCACAAACACACGCGGGTTACCGACAGCCGCTGCTTAGAGCTGGTCAAACAGGCCGCCGGTCAGCTGCAACTGGATCTGACGGCGCGTTTATCGATGAGTCTGTCTAACACCCCGATGGCCGGTGCGCACCTGAACGTAGTCAGTGGCAACTTTGTGATTGCCCAGCCGCTGGGGGTAGATGATGGCATTGATTACTGCCACAGTGGCCGCATTCGCCGGATTGATGTCGATGGTATTCGCCGTCAGCTCAACAGTGGCAGCGTGGTGCTGCTGGGGCCGGTGGCGGTATCGGTCACCGGTGAGAGCTTCAATCTGACGTCGGAAGAGATTGCCACCCAACTGGCGATTAAATTGGAAGCCGACAAGATGCTGGGCTTTTGCGCCGAGCAAGGGGTGATGGAGCCGGACGATCCACAAAGCGTGATCTCCGAGTTATTCCCCAGTGAAGCACAGCAGTTGATCCAGCAACAAGAGGCGCTCGGCAACTACCACTCTGCCACGATCCGCTTTCTGCGAGCCGCGGTCACCGCCTGTCGCGCGGGAGTCAAACGCTGCCACTTGCTGAGCTATGTGGAAGATGGCGCGCTGTTACAAGAGCTGTTTTCTCGCGATGGGATCGGTACCCAGATCGTGATGGAGAGTGCCGAGCAAGTCCGCTCGGCCACCATTGATGATATTGGTGGGATCTTGGGATTAATTCGTCCGCTGGAAGAGCAAGGGATCTTGGTGCGTCGCTCTCGTGAACAGCTGGAGATGGAGATCAGTCAGTTTACGCTGGTCGAGCGCGATGGTTTGGTGATCGCCTGTGCCGCGCTCTACCCCTTCCCTGAAGAGGAGATGGGCGAGATGGCATGCGTAGCCGTGCATCCCGAATACCGCAACTCCTCGCGCGGCGAAGTACTGCTCGAACGGGTGATGGCGCAAGCTAAACGGATGGGGCTGAAGCAGTTGTTTGTGCTGACCACGCGCAGCATCCACTGGTTCCAAGAGCGAGGCTTTTCGCCAGCGGGGGTTGAAGTGCTGCCTGAGCGTAAGCAGGCACTGTATAACTATCAGCGTAAATCGAAAATCCTGATCACTGACGTGGTCTAACGCATGCCCAGCGCCCGTTTGTGCTGTTCGCGACAAACGGGCGTCGCGGCAAACGGAGCGCTGAGTGAGCCTTATCTTTATCCTTATTTTTTATCCGGATACCACTTACGTAGTCAATCCGGCAGGCTACATGGCTATCACCATGCGTGCGCCACGAGCTCAGTAGCCGCGCTGCAAACGGGCGGCAAAGCCACTGTGGCGCAAGGTGCGCGTTTGTACCGCACGGCGTAACACCTGCGCCTGTGCATACAGTGACAATTGCTGTTTAGCACGGGTAATCGCGGTGTACACCAACTCTCGCGTCAACAGCGGCGTATAGCGCGGCGGTAACACCAGCAGCGTATGGGCAAACTCCGAGCCTTGCGATTTGTGCACCGTCATCGCGTACACCGTTTCGTGCGCCGGTAAGCGACTCGTCAGATAGGCGCGCACACTGCCATCGGGCATTTCAAACCACACCCGCAGTCGTCGCTTCCCTTCGCGATCATAGTCTTCCAGCGTGATCCCGATGTCCCCGTTAAACAGTCCCAAGGCGCTATCATTTTGCATGATCATCACCGGTCGCCCCGGATACCAGCGGCTTTGTTCATCGCGTCGGATCAAACCCGCCTGCTCTAAGGCTTGTTCAATGCGCTGATTCAGGCCACTGACCCCAAACGGCCCTTCGCGCAGCGCGCACAATAACTGAAACTGGCCAAACTGGTGCAAAATAGCGCGCACCGCCGACTCATCCAGCACACTACCCTCTGGGGAAGCCTCCAGCAAAGAGCGCACTGCCGACAAATAGGGACGATAACCACTCACACACTGGCGTAGCAATTGCGGGTATTCTTGCGCAGTCCACGTCTGCTCGTTAAACGCGCAATAATGCAAATCGGCACTGCTGGCGCTATTGTTCAATAATGCCTGTACCGCCTCTGCATCGCCTACGTTTACTGCACTGGCCAGCTGCCCAATGCCAGAGCCGGCGGCAAAGCGATAGCTTTTACGTAGCAGACAAATCTGATCGCGCAGCGCCTCGCCGCACGGCTGCACATAGACCGATAAATCACTGCCGGTGAGCGCGCCAAGGCGTTCGGCTTGCGCGGGGCTATAGCCTTGCTGCGTGAGCTGACAGATATCGCCTAAAATCGCTCCCGCTTCTACTGAGGCTAACTGATCGCGATCGCCCAATAAAATCAAACGCGCATGCTCCGGCAAAGCTTCGACCAAACGCGCCATCAAAGACACGTCGACCATCGAGGCTTCATCCACCACCAGCAGATCCAGATGCAGACGGTTATCACGATGATAGCGAAAACGACTGCTGTTCGGCTGCGCCCCCAGCAAACGGTGCAGGGTACCCGCCTCCGCCGGAATACGCTCACGGATCGCCTCCGGCACCGGCAAACTGGCACGCGCGGCGCTGATTGACTCACTTAAGCGCGCCGCAGCTTTACCGGTCGGCGCCACGAGTTTGATCCGCAATTTGTGCTCACCGGCTTGCAGCAATAACGCCGCCAACATGCGGGTCACGGTGGTGGTTTTACCGGTGCCGGGGCCGCCCGAGATCACGGCCATGCTGCTGGTACACGCCAGCGCAGCCGCGGTTTTCTGCCAATCGACTTCCGCAGTCTGCGGCTCGGTACGCGCAAACAGGGTATCGAGCATGCCGCGTAATGGGGCGCTCGGCGTCTGTTGCTGCAACTGGGCGCTTTGCTGCACGCTGCGTTGCAAGAAAGCGATGATCTGCCCTTCGTCCTGCCACAAGCGATGCAAATAGAGATAATCGCCATCCAAGACCAGTGGCGTTGGCTGAGAGCCATCCCCGATGGCAGGACAGGTGCGCAGTAACGTTGGCCACTGCGCAAGTGGCAGCAGCCCGATGGCTTGCCATAGATGTTGTGTGTCACGCAAACCAAATAAGTGCTGTGGATGCAGGCAGCGCAAATCCAGACAGATATGCCCGCTACCGGCTGCAAAACTGGTCATCGCCGCGACTAAAGCCAGTAATGGGCCTTGCGGCGCAGGTAAGTCAGCCGCCAGATAGCGTGCAAATTGATAGTCCAATGGCCGGATCACCTGCTTGGCCACCAGCGCCTGTAATTCTTGTAGCATCTGCGCTCTCCTTATTCGCCAGCGACAGCGGCGTCACTCGACGCGGCAAACAGTTGATCCAATTCGTTAATCAGCTGCACATCGGGACGACAATGGAACACCCCGTTCGCGCCATGTTGCTCATCACCGTTAGAATCCGCCCCTTGCATGCCACGTAAAAACAGGTAATACACACCACCGATATGACGCTCATAGTCGTAATCCGGCACGCGTGTTTTCAAATAGCGGTGCAGTGCCAAGGTGTACAGCTGATATTGCAAGTCATAGCGGTGATCGAGCATGGCGCGCGCCAACGCATCCGGAGCGTAATCAGCCGCCGTATCGCCCAAATAGTTGGACTTATAATCAAGCACATAAAAGCGCCCCTGCCAGCGAAACACCAAGTCGATAAAGCCTTTGAGCATGCCTTGCACGCTGGCAAACTCCAGTCCCTGTGGCGCTTGGCGCGTGAGCGGATCGTAGCGCCGACACAGGCTATCCAACCGCGCAGCGTGCAGTGGAGAGTCAATCGGCAGGTAAAACTCCAACTCCACACGCCGATCTTGTGGCCCGATTTGGTTGAGGGTTAACGCCTCACCATCGAGCGGGGTCGATAGCACCTGCGTCAACCAATGCTGCAATACCGGCTGCCATTGGGCGTCCAGCCCGTGTGCGTCGCTCATCAGCGCCAACGGCGCAGACCACGTATCCGGAGCGGTAAATTCTAAGGTTTCAAACAAGCTGTGCAAAAACGTCCCCGGGCGAGCGCCGCGCGGGAAGGTAAACGGCGAGTATTCGATTTCTGGCGCGTCTGGCTCGGTTGACTGCGCGGGATCGATAGACGCAAGTGCGTTGGAATCTGCATCCGATGTGAGCTTACCTGCCCAGTCACTTTCTTTATCACTAGCGTTATCACTGGAGCTATCAATGGCACTATCAATGGCACTATCAATGGCGAGCGTACCGAGCCACTCGGCGGCCATATCAGCCTCGGCAACCGCCAACGCAGTGCTATTTTCTGGACTCACCACCGACTCTGCCGCGAGCGCCGCCGCACTGACAGGTTGCTCGCCGGCGGCATCCTGATCAAAATGCGGTAGCCAGTCCACCGCTTCTTGGTGACGACTTAAGTGCGAGTAGCTGGTGATCCACCAGTTACGGTCGATATGACCGGTAAACTGTGCAGCGGCTAAGGTCGGCGCGCTTTCGCTCACCGGTGGCATAAATTGCGCCGCCTCAGGCAAACCGGCAAGTGCCACATTACCGTTACCCACCTCACACAGATGACGACAGCAGCTATCCAGCAAGGCGGCGTCACCGGCTTCGCCGCGTTGCAGCAAGTAGCCAAACGCGCTTTGGTGTACATCGGTGCTGTCGCGCTTGCCATTACCCACCGTCAGCGCCGCGACGCCCACTTGGCAGTGATAAATCGCGCGGGTCAGCGCAACGTAAATCAGACGGATATCTTCGGCCAAGCGCTCATATTCGGCGCGCTCCGCCGCGAGCGGATCACCGGTTAAATCCAGCACCGGCTGTAAGCTGTCATCGTGGTACAAACTGCCATCGGCTTTACGAAAACCGCAAGCAAAAGGCAGCCATACCAGACCGTATTCCAAGCCTTTGGATTTATGGATGGTGACGATTTTGACCAGATGGGCATCGCTTTCCAGACGCAGTTGCTGTTCATCGCTACCGTAAGCCGGCTCAGCCAGTTGTAGCGCGAACCAGCGCAGAAGTGCATGCTCACTATCTAACTCGGCGGCCGCTTCTTGCAGCAACTCGCCCAAATGCAGCACGTTGGTCAACCGACGCTCACCGTCAGTGCCCGCTAACAGCGTTTCTGCCAATTCACGCTCACGCAGCACCAGATGCAGCATCGGCAACACGCCTTGGCGCTGCCAGCAGCGGCGATACATTTCGAACTCCGCGACCACCTTTTCCCAGCGCTCTTCATCTTGGTTGAGCGCATCTAATTGGGCAGCACTCAGCCCCAGTAAGCTACTGGCCAGAGCCGCGCGCAGTAAACGCTCTTGTCCCGGTTGTAAACAGGCTTGCAGTAAGCGCAGCAAATCGGTGGCTTCTGCCGTACCAAATACGCTATCGCGGTTTGACAGATACACCGAAGCAACGCCACGCGCGCTCAGGGCTTGTCGCACTAAGGCCGCTTCACGGCCAGTACGCACCAGCACGGCAATATCTTGCGCCTGTACTGGCCGCGATTTACCACCGCGCACAATCTGCCCGCGCCCTTCGGCACCTGCTTGTAGCCAACCGGCAATGGAATCGGCGCACGCCGCAGCCATCTGCTGTTGGTAATCTCCGCTGTTACAGCGATCCCCCGGCAAACGACACAACGTGAGCGCCGGTTGCACTTGCTGCTCGAGCGTGAAATGCAACCCACTGGCCGCAGGCGATGCCTGTACCGGCGAAAACGGGATATCGGCGCGGAACAAAAATGGATCTGGCGAGAGGCTAAACAGACGATTGACCGCATCGACCATCCCCGCCGACGAGCGCCAGTTGGTGTCTAGCGTATAGTGGGCACTTACATTGCGACGCGCTTCGATGTAGGTAAAGATATCCGCGCCACGAAACGCATAGATAGCCTGCTTCGGGTCACCAATCATCAATAAACCGGTATCGCTGCGCCCGCCATACAGGGTATGGAAAATGTGGTATTGCTGCGGATCGGTGTCCTGAAATTCATCAATCATCGCCAACGGATAACGCTGACGGATAGCCTCAGCCAGCGCCGGACCACTTTCTTGCTGCAGCGCCTGCGACAAGCGCGTCAGCAAGTCATCAAACGACATCTCACCGCGCTCAAGTTTATGCCGCTGCATCGCGCCGCGTAGCTCAACGATAGCCTGCGCCAGCACGATATCGCGCAAAGTAAGTGTTTGCTCACACAGCTGCTCAACCTGGTCAAATAAGGCCAGCGACGGGCATTCGCCTTTTTTCGTCGCCTCGTGCAACCGCGACTGTGCAAAGCGTGCCAGCGAGTCAGGATAGCGATAATCAGGAGTCGGCTGCATTGCCCATGCGGTGATTTCACCCACCCATTTGCTCACCCAATCGCCACGATACTTGTTCTTGGCAATTCCAGAGCTGGCAATCAGCGCCTCAATCTCACCCGCATTCGCCAGCCAAGCCTGCTTAAGTGCATCAAGCTGCGCGACAATCTGCTGATGGCGCGCCGCCAGATCGGTATCCTCGCCATGCCGATGAATGCGCGGTGCCGGTCCACTTAAGTAACGCACTACCTCATGTTGCAGCGCTTCAGGTGAAGCCCACTCTTGGCTGATCACCGCCGCCATATCGCGCGACAGCGGATAAAAATGACGTCGCCAAAAGTCCGTGACCACCTGCCGCACCAAGCTTTGCTCATCGGTCACCAAGGTTTGCTCAAACAAACTGCCGGACTCAAAGGCATTTTGCGTCAGCATCCGTTGGCAAAAACCGTGGATGGTGTAGATAGCCGCCTCATCCATCTGCCGCTCAGCCGCCAGCAAAGTCTGCGCCGCTTCAGTACAATCGGCGGGAGCAATATCCATCATCTGTGCCAACAACGGATCTTTTTTCCCTTTCTCCGCTAGCAACAGGTCTCGCAGCGCTGGCTGCTGCACCATTTGCATCAATAGCAAACGTCCTTCACGAATACGCGCGCGGATCCGCTCACGCAGCTCACCGGTTGCCGCCTCGGTAAAGGTCACCACCAAGATTTCATCGACCCGTAGCGGACGCGTAAAGGCGGCATCGCCGCCCAAACCGAGCAACAAGCGTAAATAGAGCGCCGCAATGGTATAGGTTTTCCCAGTACCGGCGGACGCTTCAATCAGGCGTTCGCCATATAAGGGCAGGCTAAGCGGATTCAGAGGTTGCGCAGTCATGCTAGATTCCTGTCTGACGGCGAGATAAAAAAGACTTCAATGTGAGTAGGTTATGATACCAGTGTGACCGATGATTAGGCCAAACGGATTCGGCAAGCGCTTCACAAAATCGCACCCGATAGCTAACTTCCCCAAAAATAAAAGCCGGACAAGCCGGCTTTTAATGCGCAGAGTTCTTAATGCTCAGAGCTCTTAATGTGCTGCGCTGTTACTGATTTTATCCAGCGCCTGTTGCAACGCCGATACCGAAGCCTCAGCACTCCACTCGGCCGGGTGAGCAAAGCCCTCTTTGCCTTTACCGCCTTGTACTTGCGACAGTAATGACAAGCCCGTACCGCGCATCACCGCGTTATGGTAGAAGCTGTACACCTGCGGCTGGGTTAGTTTTTCCAGAGCTGCAATCAGCTGCGCACGCCCATTAAAGGCCGCATTGCCACGGCTGAAATCACCACTCAAGCGCTGCGCTTCTTCATCCAGCGTTTGTGGTGGCTGGCGCAATTCATTGAGCAACGCATTTTTGAACTGGGCAAACTCCTCCGCCGGCATGCTCTGTAAACGCGCATCGGCTTGCTTGAAGAACGCCTGATAACGCTCGAACAAATAAGCGGGGGTCTTCTCTGGAGTTTGCAGAACAAAGTTCAGACCCCACTGGCGACCAACCGGCATCGCGTAACTGAATACCGCATAACCCAGTTGCTCTTTGGTGCGCAGCTGATTGAAGAACAACGGCTGCAAAATTTGTCCCAGCAGGGCCGCTTGCGCTTGGCTATCACGCTCGCTGTAGCCAGTCGGCACGTACAATGCCGCCAGCGCGGAGTCCGAGGCCGAGATGCGGCGTGCCAAATAACCATGATGCGCACGGCTCACCACCACGGTTTCGCCATACCACGCCTGCTTACCTTGGGTTTGCAGTTGTGATTTGATCTGTGTGGCCAGATTCTTCACCTGCTCTTCGCTGAAATTACCCACTGCCAACAAAGCTGGCGTAGATTGCTGCAGCAACTGCTGACGGTACTGCAACAGCTCATCCAGCGTGATGCTATCGAGCAGTGCTAAACGCTCGCTACGCTCAAAATACGGCACCGCCGAGAGTGATTGCAGCGGTTGCACCGCTTGCTGGTAAGCACGCATTTTCTCCACGGAGTCCAAACGATCGCGATACCACGCCTTCGCTTGCGCCAGCTGCGCCGCGGTTGGGTTAAAGTCGCGATAGCCTTGCAACAGCGCCAGCATCAGTTTTGGCAGATGCTGAGTAAAACCACTGGCGCTGACTTGCAGGCCATTGTCATTACCGCTGTTAAAGCTGATCCCGCCGATAGCCGCCTGATAGCTCAGTTCATCCAGTGACAAACTGGCCAAATAGTCAGTCAGGGCAAACAACACCTGATGGCGCGGGCTGTTATCGGCCTGCGGATTGCGCAGATCCAGCGTCACAACCCCTTTCGGCTCATCGACAAAGTACTGGCTCGGTGCCAACCATGCCTGCAGATCGTTTTTCGCGATCACCGCCACCGGTTGACCATTATCGGTTTTAACCGGTTTTTGCAGACTAAAATCATCTGGGATATACGGATTCAGCGCCGGCAGTTTCAGGTTCAAAGCCGCGCCTTGCTGCTGCCACAACGTGAATTGCTCTGGAGTAATCCGGCTTACCGAATACGGCGCATTCACAAAATAAGCTTTCTTGTTGTGCGGCTCTTGCGGGCTGATATACCAAATTCGTGCGTGCTGCGGCGTCATGCTCGCCAAGCGTTCACGGATCGCATTTGGGTCAAATTGATCGGCTAACACACCGGAGTTCAGCACATTTTGCACCGGAACCCGCAGCATGTTGTCGGATAAATCCTCCACATAGCTCATATCGCGCGTGATTGACTGATAACGGAAATCCAGCATCAGTACATCGGCAATCTCATCGAAATAACTCTTCTGAATGCCTTTTTGCTCCAGCTCACGCAGATAGCGGAACACAGACGCCACAATTTCATCGCGGTGCGCCAGACCTTTATCGGTCAGCGAAATGTAGATACTGAACGTACCGGCATTACGCGCCAACATCGGATCGGCATTGCTCTGAATGCCGTCTGCTAATCCTTGGCGCAACAGCCAGTCAGCCAACGTACCTGGGCTGCGGTTATCCAGCATGTAACCGATATAGGTGTTCACTTTATTGCGAAACGCAGCGCTGTCATTCGGGATAGTAAAATCAATGCGCAGCGCTTTAATTGGCTGCACCGGCACGTAGTGCAGGATAATCCCTTCTTCTTTTTCAGTGGTCAGCGGCACGGTCACTTGAGGCGCATTAATCTTATGATCGGCAATGCGACCAAAGCTAGCATCGGCCAGTTTCGCCATTTGCTCCAGCGGCTGGTTGGAATACAGCACCGCTTGCATGATATTGGCCGAATAATAGCGCTGGTAGAATTTACGCAGCTCCGTATGCAGCTTACTGTTCGGTTTATCGGACAGGGTTTCCAGATTACCTCCAGAGAAGCGCGCCGTCGGGTGTTTCGGGTTCAGGGTTTCTGAATCCACCCCGGCCATACGCATGCCATCACGCGAGCGCGCCATCACCAGCTCCGCATTCACCGCATGACGCTCTTTATCGCCATTTTTGGCATCCAGCAGCGGCTCGGCCAACGCATCGGCCAAGCGGTCAACCGCTGGATCAAAGGCGCTGTTTTCCACTTCCAAATAATACGAGGTGCGATACGGCGCAGTGCTGGCGTTATGGCTGCCACCGTTTTTATTCAGGAACAGGGAAAAGCCATCCGCTTCGGGATATTTCTTCGATCCCATCAGGATCATGTGCTCCAGATAGTGTGCCAACCCTAACTGACTGTTTGGATCGTCCATCGAGCCCACCGGCAAAGTGACCGCCGCCAAGGATTTAGTGGCTTTGGGATCGGACACCAGCAACACCGTCATGCCATTATCCAGACGGATCGGCTGATACTCGCGGCTATCGCGCTCACTTTTTTGTACCGGCTCTGGCAATACCTGCCAGGCCGCCAATGATTGCTGACTCCAAAGCAGCGGCAGGCAGACCAACAGACTCCATACCCACATTTTCCAACGCCACGGTTGGTTCAGTTGCCGCATCAGGCATCCTCCCTCTTTAACAGTTCAGGTCACGCACTCAAGTGCTGCATAACCGGTAATAAATAACGTGTGGCCTGCGCAGTAATTTGCGCCAGCGCATCGTCACTGAGACCACCGAACAAACGCTGCAAATACGGGTCTTCCCCTTCACCGTTATGTTGGTATCCGCCCAAATAACAATCGCGTAGCGCCCGCAGGGCTTTTTGCTGACTCTCAGCATCGTCGGCTATCGCGCCATCACGATAACAGCGGCTAAGCCATGCCCAGCCGGTTTTCGGCAGCAGTGACAACGGAGTCTGTAACCCCAGCTGATAGCCTTCCAGCAAGCACGTCAAATGCACGCGCGCCTCAGACGCCGCCAGTGGCGCAAAGGCATACTGACTCTCATCGCGCCCCAGCATACGGCTCACGCCCGGCTCGACCGCGTGCTGATGGCACACTAGGCAATAGACCAGATGCTCCAACCATAAGTTCAGTGCATCTACAGCATTTAATGTGCCAGGACGCCAGCGCAGTAGTCCGTTATCTTGCACGCCTTGCAACCAACCGCGCAGTTGTAACGACGCGCTATCGTCGCCTAACTCCAGCTCTACTTCCCAATCGAAGGTGTCTTGTCGCTCATGGGCAATACGCGCTGACAAGGCCTGCATATCCGCTAACAGATTTTCCCAAATCAACTCGCCAAAGCTGCCGTACGGCAAACGCCCTTCGGCGCGCAGGCGGCGAAAAAACTGCTCAGGTGACTCGTGATTGAGCAAAATATTCAGCAGCTGCTGATTGATGCCATAGCGGCCTAGACCATCCAGACCAAACGGCTCATTATCCGGCACCCCTGCTTGCGGCGCGTCAAAACTGACGCGCAGGCGCTGGCGGAAAAACGCCCGAACCGGATGACGATAAAATTGCCGCACCGCATCGAGCTCCAGTTCGCACTCACCGGCTTCCGGCTGCCAACTTTGCGCCCAGAACGCCGGAGCCGGCGTTCCCGAACGGGATGCCGACGGCAGCCACTGCCCCGCAAAACTGCTCGGCGAGCTTGCCTCGGCGTTCGCCGCCGGCGCCGCACCACCTTCGTCTTTTGGCTCCGCCATAAAGTTACGTGGACTGAACGGCGTAAGTGTCTGTTCTGAGACTAAATGTGCCTGCAAATGCGGCTCGGCGTCAGTGTAAAGTTGTAACAACTTTTGCGGCGATGCACTGGAGGTCTGCGCCTCAGAACAAGCCGCTTTAATCGCGGCAGCATCCGCAGCCAAAATCCGACTTTGTAGCAAATAATCGAGCAATTCACTGACCAGTACCGACGGTGCTCGTGGCGTATTATCCTGCGCCGAACGCCCGACATAGCTGATATACAGCTGCTGTTGCGCGGACAAAATCGCTTCCAAAAACAGGTAGCGGTCATCATCACGCCGCGAACGATCGCCACGCTGACTACGCCCCGCCATCAGGTCAAAACCCAGTGGCGGCAGGCTGCGCGGATACACGCCATCATTCATGCCCAGCAAACACACCACTTTGAAAGGAATTGAGCGCATTGGCATCAGGGTACAGAAGTTCACCTGACCGGCCAGAAAACGCTGACTGATCCGCTCATTATCCAGTGCCGCCGACAGCGCATCACGCAATACTGCCAGTGATAACGGAGCATCAAAGCGAGCCAGCGCAGCCTGCTCCACCAGCCGCTCAATTTGACGGGTGATCAGCGCCAATACCGGTTCGGTTTCGGTATCACTGACAAACAGCTGACTGAGAAAATCACTCAGCAGCGCCGCCCAAGCCTGTGGCGTGTGCGCGCGGCTGAAGGCTTGTCGCCACAGCGCCAAGGTTTCCAGTAACGCCGCCAATTGCCCCACCAGCGCGGCACGTAAACCCGACACCTCATCATAGGGTAGCTGATCATCGAACAGACCGCTGTCGGTGCGCATGGCATAACCCAGCAACATGCGCTCGACCCCAAAGCGCCAAGTATGGCTGCCGGTCACCGGTAAGCCCTCAGCGGCCACCGCCGCATCATCCAGCCCCCAGCGAATACCGGACTCCTCCACCCACTGGCGCAGCAACACTAAGCCCTGCTCATCAATGCCAAATTGACGTGCCAGCGCCGGCACTTCCAGCAACGCCAAAATTTCCTCAGCGGCAAAACGGCTATATGGCAGCTGCAGCAGCTGTAAAAAAGCCTGCAAAATCGGGTGCGCTTGACTGGCACTGCGGTCAGAAATGGAGAACGGAATTCGCTGTACCTGCTCACTTGCGCCAGTTTTCGCTCCCGCCGAAAATACTGCCTGAATGTAAGGGCTATAGCGGTTAATATCCGCCACCATCACCAGAATATCGCGCGGCGTCAGGTCCGGATCAGCTTGCAGAAGGTGCAGCAAATGGTCGTGCAGCACTTCCACTTCGCGCATCGGGCTATGACAGGCATTGATGCGAATCGAGTGATCGTTTTGCGCCACCGGATGGCGTGGATGCTCGACATCCGGCATCAACACCGTGCCGTCATCCAGATTTAAGATATCGCGCTGCAACTGATGCAGCAGATTATCGGTCTGTGGCTCAACGAACGCTTCAATGTCATTCGGCTCTAATTGCGCCAGCAGATAAAAGTTATCGCGCCCCAACTTGCCCATCGACGCGAGCAGCGGATTGCCAATATTCGGTGGTGGCAAAAATGGTCGCGTGGTATCCCCATCGCGAGAGCGCCATTGGCGAGCCACCCATTTCGGATCTTGAATATCGCCCCAATAATGGCGGCTTGGGTTGGTAAACATCAGGTGCACATCGCAGTGCAAGCTGAGCGCCTTGAGGGCGCTGAGGTATACCGGCGGCAAGGCCGAAATCCCGAAAATGAACAGCCGTTTGGGGATCCCTTGTGGGCGAGTGGGCGCCTGCTCGAGCGCTTGAATAAACTTTTGGTACAAGTTTGCTCGGTGCCAGTGTGGTTGACCAAGCTCGGCCGTCAAACGCACCAATTCACGCCACAATACCGGCTGCCACGGATGCTCATCAGCCAACTCGGCGACCGTTTCGCCGCGCTCCCAACTGGCAATCCACTCCGGGCGATACACCAAATATTGGTCAAACAAGTCCGCCACACGCGCTGCTAGCTGATACAGCTTGCGCTGGTTCTCATCGGCATGTAAATCGCCTTGCAGATAGTGGCGTAACGGCTCAAACAAAGGGTCATCTAGCTGCGCAGGCAACAGCGTCATCAGCTTCCACGTCATGGCCTCTTTGCCAAACGCACTTTGCTTCGGGATATCCGGCAACACGCAGGTAAACATGTTCCAGATAAAGGTCGCCGGCAATGGAAACTCCATGTTCGCGGCAATACCGAACTCCTGCGCGACCTGCAAACGCAGCCACTGCGCCATCCCCGGGCTTTGCACCAACACCACATCCGGTTCAAACGGATCGTCCAGCGGATTAAGCCGCATCAATTGACACAACAGGGATTTGAGCAGATCCAGCTGATTGGAGTGGTAAACAGTGAACACGGGTAACCCTCAGACATCCATGATGACACACATTGTCAGCTAACCGCCGAGCGGCTGCCAATACCGATTATTTATTATGATGACAGATTCAGGCGACTAAAAGACAAAAAACACAAATAAAACATTAACAAGGAAGGGAAAAGGTAGCAGAAAATCAGGCCGATCACGCAACAAGCCACAAAACTCGCTTATTGCTATTACACGCCGTAGTCGCCGTGGCACCGCCTGTTTCATGTCACGCAAATTTCCGGCCAGCGCGCACAAATCGTCACGCACCGGCCCGAGATTAAGCAGTATTAACGTGGCATGTAAACTCGCTAATGCCCCGCACTCATAGACATCAGCGACATCAGTTCGTCATCCCTCAACGCTCTTTAATGTACGGCTTACCCACCGCTTTGGGCGCGACTGAACGGCCGATAAAGCCGGCCATCAAAATCACGGTCAGCACATACGGCAGCGCCGAGAAGACTTGGGTTGGCAATACGCCAATGCCCGGCACCGAGACCCCTTGCATACGAGTTTCCAGCGCAGTGAGAAAACCGAACAGCAAACAAGCCCACAATGTTGGCCACGGTCGCCACTTACCAAAAATGACTGCCGCTAACGCGATATAGCCTTGTCCGGCGGTCATCTCACGCCCAAAGCCCGCATTTTGCGCCACCGACAAATAGGCTCCGGCAAAACCGCACATTACCCCCGCCAACATCACGCCGCTATAGCGTAAACGCGCCACCGAAATCCCCGCGGTATCCACCGCATTTGGCTCTTCCCCCGCCGCACGCAGACGTAACCCAAAGCGCGTTTGAAACAGCACCCAGCCAGTCACCACCACCGCCACGAATGCCAGATAGACCAGCAAGGTATGGCCAGAAATCAGCTCTTCATACAACGGGCCGATAATCGGGACATGGGCTTTCATCCATTCGCTAGCTGGTAGGGTCTGCACCAAAAAACGCTGCCCGCTTTCCAGTGTTGGCGTCTGCCCACCACGCCCAAACCATGCATGCCCGAGCGTGATGGTCATCCCCGAAGCAAAGAAATTCACCGCCAACCCAGAAATCACCTGATCGCCGCGCTGATTGATACAGGCATAGCCATGCACCAGCGACAATAAAACCGATGCGCCAATGGCGGAAAACAGCCCCAGCCACACAGAGCCACTCACCGCCGACACCGCCGCCGCCATAAAAGCGGCAAACAGCATCTTGCCTTCCAAGCCGATATCCACTACCCCTGAGCGTTCCGAGAAAATCCCACCCATCGCAGCAAAAATCAGCGGTACCGCCAGACGCAACGAAGAATCTAGCGTAGAGAGAGTCCAAGTAAACACATCCATCAGCTTGGCTCCTTCGGTTCAAACCAGCGCTCAACCGGCACCCGAATCAATCGATCTAGCGCGCCGGTAAAGAAAATCACCAACCCTTGGATCACCATAATCAGCTCCGGATTAAGCTCCTGCATCTCAAATTGCAGCTCGGTGCCGCCTTGGTACAAGGCGCCGAACAGCAGCGCGGCCAGCACTACCCCAACCGGATGATTACGCCCCATCAAGGCTACCGCAATGCCTATAAAGCCAAAGCCATTAGTGAAGTTCATGATCAGGCGGTTTTGCGCGCCATACACCTCATTCACCGCCATCATGCCGGCCAAAGCCCCCGACAGCGCCATCACAATCATCACGATACGCGCCGTATCAATGCCCGCATATTCCGCCGCTTTCGGGTTTTCTCCCACCACCCGAATGGCATACCCCAAACGGGTGCGCCACACTAGCCACCACACCGCCCATGCCGCCAGCAAGGCCAACAATAACGATGGGTTAAGCAGGGAAAAGGGCAGCTCAATCCCATGTCCGGCGGCCCATTCATGCAACTTAGGGAAAACCGCCGAGGGCGCAAAATAGCGCGAATCAGTGGCATTACCGCCTAATTTGGCGATGTGCTCCACCACCAGATAGCCCATCAGTGAGGCCGCAATAAAGTTGAACATGATGGTGGTCACCACCGTGTGTGAACCGCGGCGCGCCTGCAACCAACCGGGGATCGCGCCCCACACGGCGCCAAACAGTGCGGCCATTAAAATCACGACCGGCGCCATTACCCACATCGGCCAACGCTGATCAAAGGCTAAGCACACCAATGTAATCCCAAGCCCGCCCAGATACGCCTGCCCTTCCCCACCGATATTGAATAACCCCGCCTTAAAGGCCAGCGCGACCGCTAATCCGGTAAAGATAAAGTTAGTGGCGTAATACAAGGTGCTCGACAAGCCGCCGTTTTGTAAATTCAGCGCCCCATCCACCATCACATCAAACGCCCGTAGCGGGTCTTCGCCCACCATCAGCACCACCAAACTGGAAACGCCCAGCGCCAGCAACAGCTGCAACAGCGGGATCAGTGCGCTACGTACCCACGCCGGCGCCATTTTTCCCTGCATCATGCCTTCTCCCCATCTTGCGACGCACGCTCGGGAAACTGGCTGCTGGTCATCAGCAAGCCGAGCTCCCGCTCATTGGTCTGCGCCGCTTTCACTTCCCCGGTGATCGCGCCATCGACCATCACCAAAATACGATCGGCCAGCGCCATAATTTCATCCAACTCGACCGACACCAGTAGCACCGCCGCGCCAGCGTCACGGGCTGCAATCAAATTACGATGGATAAATTCAATGGCGCCGATATCCACCCCGCGGGTGGGCTGGCCAACCAATAAGACCTGCGGCTGACGTGACATTTCACGTGCCAAAATCAGTTTCTGCTGATTACCGCCGGAAAAATTGGCGGTTTTGAGGGAAGGTTGTGGCGGACGCACATCATGCGCCTGCATCAGCGCCTGAGCTGCATTCTCAACACGGAGCGGATCGAGCGAGTGACGCCCATACGCCGCATCATACTGGTAACCCAAGATGGCGTTTTCCGCCGCCGAAAAACTTTTCACTAAGCCTTGCCGCAGACGATCTTCCGGCACATGAGCCACCCCGAACTGACGCAGTTGCCGCGCATCGCGCCGATCCTTGGGGCCCAGATTCAGATTGCCTTTTTGCGTGGTCAGTGTCAGCTCACCGATTTGCGGTGTCAGAGTTCCAGCCAACACTTCCAGCAGCTGCGACTGGCCATTTCCCGACACACCGGCGATCCCTAAAATCTCACCGGCACGCAGTGCAAAACTGACATCCTTCAAACGCCACACGCCTTGCGGATCGCGATAGCTTAAGTGCGATGCGCGCAAACAGACCTCACCAGGGTGGCTCGGCGCTTTATCGACCCGCAGCAACACTTTGCGCCCAACCATCAACTCCGCCAAGGCCGGTGGCGAGGTTTCCGCCGTTCGGCAATGCGCCACCATCTCACCGCGACGCATCACAGAGACCGCATCAGTGATCGCCATGATCTCTTTAAGCTTGTGGGTGATCAGCAAGATCGTTACTCCTTGCGCACGCAAGGTATGTAAAATCGCAAATAACTGCTCGGCTTCTTGCGGCGTGAGGACCCCCGTCGGTTCATCCAAAATCAAAATGCGCGCCCCGCGGTACAGCGCTTTTAAGATTTCCACCCGCTGCTGCATGCCAACCGGTAACTCGCCAACTACGCTGTCGGGATCGATAGCCAAACCATAACGCGCCGCAATCTCCTCCAACGCCTGACGCGCCTGACGACGGCTATGACGCAGCAACGCGCTGCTCTCCGCCCCCAGCATGACGTTTTCCAGCACCGTAAAGGTTTCCACCAGCATAAAATGCTGATGCACCATCCCAATTCCGCAAGCAATGGCTTGCTGGGAGTTATGGATAGTGGCCGGTTGACCATCAATCAGGATCTCGCCACTATCGGCTTGATAAAAGCCGTACAGGATAGACATCAGGGTTGATTTGCCGGCACCATTTTCACCGACAATGCCATGAATAGTACCTGCCGTAACCTGCAGGCAGATATCGTGGTTGGCCACCACCGAACCAAAGCGTTTGCTGATGTGGCGCAGCTCAATAGCCAACGCCCCTTGCTCAGGCTTTGCTAATGACTCCGGTAACGGCTGGGAGGGTTGTTGCATCCGCCAAGTCCTTTGATCACAACAGCCGGACATCATGTCCGGCAGAACAACATTCGATCACCGGTAACGCACTCATTCACGACAGCGCTACCGATACCGCTTAACGACATGCCTAGCGCATCACCACGCATCACACATGCCAGAGCCTCAGCGCCTTAGTATTGGCAGGACTGCGTCAGATTGTAATCGTGCACTTTCACCTTGCCATCGATCACCGCTTGACGCAGATCGTTCATCTGTTTTTCCATCTCTGGCGTCACCAGTGGACGGTTGTATTCATCCAAAGCCCAACCAACGCCTTGCTCTTTCAGCCCCAGAGATTGCTCACCGGCGGTGAATTTGCCGTCTTGCGCATCTTTAAAGGCATTGTAGACCGCAACGTCGACCCGCTTAACCATCGAAGAGAGCATCACCCCCGGATGCAGGTAGTTCTGATTAGAGTCGACCCCGATAGCATATTTCTTGCCATCCGCGGCAGCCTGATAAATTCCAACCCCCGTGCCGCCCGCCGCAGCGAAGACGACATCCACCCCTTGGTCAAACTGGGCTTTCGCCAGCTCCGCTCCTTTCGTCGGATCGTTCCACGCCGATGGGGTCGAGCCGGTCATGTTCACTTGCACTTTCACCGCCGGCTGCTGATATTTAGCCCCTTGCTCAAAGCCACAGGCAAAGTTACGGATCAGTGGAATATCCATGCCACCGATAAATCCCACATGCTGGCTCTGCGATTTCATCGCTGCCAGCGCGCCGACTAAAAAGGCCCCTTCTTGGTCTTTAAACACCACCGAACGGACATTCGGCATATCCAACACCGCATCAATCAGCACAAACTGTGTGTTAGGGAACTGCTTCGCCACTTTTTCAATCACCGGAGCTTGCTGGAAGCCCACCGCCACAATCGGGCTAAAACCCTTTTGCGCCATACGCAGCATCGCTTGCTCACGCTGCGCTTCATTGGTTATCTCGAACTCACCGTAGTTAATGCCAGTTTCTTTCTTAAACTGCTCCGCCCCGTTATAGGCTGACTGGTTGAACGATTTATCAAATTTGCCGCCCATGTCATAAATGACCGAGGGCTTGAGGGGTTGAGCGTGGGAGGAAAAAGAAACTGCCATCGCAATAGCAAGATATGAGATCGCATTCCATTTGCGCATACATCACTCCATGAATTAGCCGAATAAAACTGCAATACGTGTACAGATAATACTCTGCTCTCCAATCTCAGCTACTCATCAAGCATGTTAAGTGTGCACAACATCACATTCATTCATGGCAGCCGTAGCACTAAGGCACATAATGTTGGCCCGTAGCTAGACTGCGTGAAAGGCTGACTTTTCCTGCTTCATCTTTATACGCAAAATTGATGTTAACGGTATATTTAAAAACATCTAGCGCCGTATTCGGACAAGATAAGGAACAGTGTTGTGAAAAACTGTACCCGTTTACACTGAACAATGTAGGAAGTGAACTACCGCTGATACATTGATTACTAGGTGCACATTTAGCATCTTTTTTTCTGATTTCCTTCGATTTACTCTGCACTTCATCTAATACATTATTTGCAGCCTCCGTAGCAATCAACGTCATGTTGGAAAACTCCAACGTTGTTGACTGTTTTATTTGGTAGCCAATCAAAGCACTGGTTGATACACCCAACACCAATACAGCGATGAGAACCTCTATCAGACTAAATCCTTTTTTATTGATAAAAGTCATACCAGGTTCCTTTCATTGCCATTGCACCGATATCAATTTTTTTCTCCACATCTAGAAGCTTGTGGTAATCATAATAAAGGGTGAAAGCACCATCACCATTGGATACTTTTGCGTCAGAAATAAAAGAACCTCTAATAACTAATGACCCTCTAAAATCAAATTTCAACGATAACTGCTCGCTTACTGGTTTTGGCCTTGAATCAATAAATGCCATCAAGCCATCAACCGTCATAGCTACGCCAGCAGGCGCAGTAGTCAAGGTAACTGACTCATTACCTTTCGATTTACTGATCACCAATAACACATTATTCATGCTTGATGTTTTAAAAGCACAACTACTTGCTCCTGCTCCTAGATCTATCCAGATAGATTTATTATTTAGATCAATAGGCAATTGTTCACAAGAAGAAACTTGAATGTCAAATACATTCTTATTTAGCCCAGATAGATAATGCGATGATGGTGAACCACCATTAAAAGTCACACTTTCTTTATTGGCTAAATTATATTGAGCACATAATCTTACCTGCTCACTCGTCAACGGAGGTTTACAGACTTTGGCTTGACCAGAGGATATCACTCCAGAAGGCGGAAATGGCGCTGCAGTATGGGGAGGTGTATATGCTGTCATATCGGATGATGCATTAGATGAACCATTAACCGTAAAATCAACATCTCCTCCCGCAATCAATCCAGCATCAGGTGCTGTAGAATATCCTTTCGAAACAATCACGGCTTGTGACGCAAAAACAGTACCTATATGGTCTTTATCAGACTCTTGGTTATAGCTATACGATTCAATAGAATGGAATACGCTGCCTAATTTATTAATTGGTTTTATTTTTACTAGGTTACCGCAGTCAACGATTACATCTGATGTATTAGAAATATTGTTATTTTTTATCCAACTAACTGCACACGCTATACCAGATTGAGAAATATTTTTATTTTCTAAATATCGAATCCGATCCTGATTGGTCTGCACCATCGAGTTGACCATCGCACCATATCCCAAAATCGACACAGCGACCACCGCCATCAACATTAATGTTACTGTCAATGTTGCAAACCCTTTTTCAGGCGTACTGGTTAATTTCATCATTGTGCAGGATTCTCCAATGTCACTATTCGAGTGAGAGTGACAACTCTGACGCTATCTTTTATTCTTCCAGTAATTTCAATTTTAAATGCCGGGAAATACAATGCTCCTTTACCATTGCCTATAAAATGCTCGGTATAATTCGTAATCTCTTTAACCGAAAAGGCATCGATAGCAATATTTTTTTTCGTCACAGATGTCCAGTTGTTAGCCGAACTGCAAAAGCCATTGTTTTTATCAGCGAACAACCATGCGGCACATCCATCTCCGCTTCCTGTTGGCTTCTCACATGTATCAATAGCCGTTCGCGTTACACCAGTTTCTCGAGTAGCAATATAGCCATCACCATCACGCCCCTTGATCCAGCGATAACCGAATATCTCATCCGTTACGTTTTTAGTGTTATTTAATATTTTTCCTGTTGTCGCATCAGTAGTGACACAAGGTGTTCCGTTATTAGCCTTTCCAATACACCCATCTTGATTTAGGTCATAGGTAAGGAGCACACAAGCCTGATTAGTACCTAAATCAGTAAAGGTCAAAAAACGATGAAATTCTGTTTTCCCCGTTAATGCTACTGATTCTGCCGTCAGAGAGCTTTGAGATACAGGTAGAAGGGATGTGATATGTGTTACGTTACTGTCGGCTAAAGACACTTTCCCTGGCATAAAAAATCCGGCACGCTTAATATCTCGCTCCATCAGCTCAAGGATTTCATTAATTGCTGTATCTACTTTATTGTTCTCTTGTACTGTCGTTTGAAACGAAACTACCGATGACAGTACGGCACCACTAGCAAGAATAATTAAAGAACCAATAAGTATAGAAACCATCAATTCTATTAGCGTAAAGCCTCGAGTCATTTTGAGCGTCTCTCAAAGTTAATTCCGCCATAACCATTAACTGAGAAATCAAACAATGTTTTGTCGTTTTCCAAAACAAGATTAACTTGATTAACCACTGTTCTCCGACCACCATTAATTTCCATGTATTTTTTAAAACCAGACAGAGGCTGATATTGCCTCAACGCAACATTCCCTCCTGACATCAACATCAATCGATAAGGATAATCACTAGACTTACACAATTTTTTAATCTGACCATCATTGATATCAATCATAGCTTTAGATGATGTCAGGCATAAGCTATCATTAACATATCCGATATAAATATAATTTTTACGTCCTTCGCGAAATGCGATATTTTGAACCTGAAGTAAGTATGCATAAACATTATTTGCTACTTGTTCTAACTGACGATCATCACGCAGCTGCCTATATGATGGTAAAGCAACAGATAACAATACTGTCACCACGGCCATTGCAACCATCAATTCAATTAGTGTCAGCCCTTTCTGCATGACTCTCTCCTTATTATTCGCTACTATTATCGCCTACAGCTTAAATAAAACGAGCAATCACACATTTTACTTAGAGATGGATTCCAATTATTAGGGAAATAGCATGAAAAACGGTTTCACACTTATTGAGCTTATGATTACTGTTGCAGTTATTGCCATAATTTCTGCAATCGCGATTCCGTCTTATCAAAATCATATCCTGAAATCACGACGCTCAGAGGCCATAACACAACTACTGCAAGCACAACTTAAACAAGAAAAACAATGGTTAACCTCCACCCCACACAAATACTCAAATAACATCAACGAACTCGGTATTAGCAACAGTAGCTATTACACATTTAGTACTGAAGCTCAGGATAATGGCTATCAACTGAAAGCCACCGCAAAAGGTTCACAGCTCAAAGATAGCGCTTGCCTAAGCCTCACTATCAATCAACACAGTGATAAAACACCAAGTAATTGCTGGGAGTAGCCAAGTCTCCTCCCAACCAAGGGCCATAAATGTGGATGTTTACGCCTTACACTGCGGACGCCGCCCTGCTGCATGCGCTTGTTGCATCAACGGTAAAGCTCTAGCTTCCCATGCTTGTAGTTGGCTGATGCGGGTCTGACTCGACGGGTGCGTGGAGAGCAGCGCAACTGGCGCAGTGCCTTCTTGCGCCGCCATGCGCTGCCACAAAATCACGGCCTGACGCGGGTCAAAACCGGCCTGTGCCATCAAGGTTAAGCCTAAGTCATCGGCTTCACTTTCTTGCGCTCGGCCATACGGCAACAGCACACCGACCTGAACCCCTAAGCCAAGCGCCGCCATAGCCTCTTGCCCGTATGCCTGCTCACCTAATACCGAGCCGGCGATGTTCATTCCGAGGGCCGCCAGCTGTGAGCGCGATAACCGCTCATTACTGTGCTGCGCCAGCACATGCGATACTTCATGGCCAATCACGGTCGCCAGCTGATCTTGATTTTCAGCCACCTTCAGCAAGCCGCTGTAAACGCCAATTTTTCCGCCCGGCAGAGCAAACGCATTAACCTCTGGGCTATCAAACACCACCACTTCCCACTGCTGAGCACTAACTGCCGGATCGCCGGTATAAGCCGGCAAGGCCGAAGTCACCGCATCGGCGACACACTGCACATAGCGGCGAGTTCGTGCATCTTTCACCACCGGTTGCTGCTGTTTTAGCTGACTAAACGACTGTTCGCCTAACTCCGCCATCTGCGCCGGTGAGTACATCAACACTTGCGAACGACCAGTCGGCGATGAAGCACAACCGGCTAGCCCGCAGGCCAATAACGATACCAACACGCTGCGTTTGAGTATTTTGTGGACTGAAGGAAGACATCCCTGCTGCATAACAAACTCCGTCAGGTTTTCCTAAGCTAACCATTGAGGTGAGATTTACTGCTGCGCACATTACCGCCCAGCTCAGCGAACTGCAAGCGTAGTACTAGCGCAGAGGATTGATGATAATTTGTCCACTGCAGTCGTGCGGAGTATGCTGAAAGAATAAGCCTACGCAGGGAGTCGACATCATGGAGCAGAACCTGCAATTAGCCCCGTTCTGGACACTACTGATCGCACTGTGTCTGGGCGCGGTCATCGGTCTACAGCGCGGTTGGACACTACGCAATGAAGAAACTGGGCGACGCATTGCGGGGATCCGCACCTACTCACTGATCGGGCTAACCGGCGGGATCAGCGGCTTACTGTCGCGCGCCTTCAGCCCGCTCGTCTTAGGTTTTGTACTGCTGGCGCTGGCAGCAATCATTGCACTGGCCTACCACTATCGCCAACAGCAGCACATGAATCTCAGCATTACCGACTCAGTCGGCATGCTACTCACTTGCCTGCTTGGTGCGCTGGCCACCGCCGGCTATCCGCTGTTGGCCGCGCCGGCGGCCGTACTGACCACGCTGATTTTGGATAACAAGCAAGAGCTGCACAATGCACTGCAAAAATTACAAGAGTACGAATTAGATGCAGCTCTGCGCCTGCTGCTGATCTCGGTGGTGATGCTCCCGCTGCTGCCCAATGAAGGTTTTGGCCCTTGGCAGGCCATTAACCCGTACCAGATTTGGTGGATGGTGGTGCTAATTGCGGGGATCTCATTTATCAGTCACTTCGCCATCAAAATCGGCGGTCCGCAAAAGGGTATTCTCTTTACCTCGGTCTGTGCGGGGTTTAGCTCCTCTACGGCACTGACGCTGCAATTTTCCCACCTGTCGCGCCAAGAGCCTGAACTGAGCCCACTGCTAGCCAGCGGAATTTTGCTCAGTTGCGGCACCATGTTTCCGCGCGTTCTGCTCGTCTGCTTTGTGCTCAATCCAGCGCTATTCCGTGAGCTGTGGCCGGCGATGCTGCTAATGATGCTTGGCTTTTATCTGCCGGCCTGCGTTATCTGGTGGTGTCACCGCCACCAGCAATATCAGCAACCAGCCAGCAGTCAAAACCCGCTGTCGCTCTCGGCGGCACTGTTTTTCGGCTTATTGCTGCTGCTGATTATTGTCCTGTCCAAAGCGTTAGGACTGTGGTTTGGTCAAGCGGGCACCTTGCTGCTGGCTGCGATATCAGGTTTAACCGATGTGGATGCCATCACGTTGGCCCTCGCGCAGCAAAGCCGGCACGGTGCGCTGACCATTGCGGTACAAGGGATTTTTATTGCTGCTGCCGTCAATAGCGTGGTCAAGATGGCCATGACTGTGTTTATCGGTAATCGCCGATTGGGATTTTTGACCGGCGCACCGGTACTGCTTTCGGTACTCGCCGGCAGTCTGCTCTTGCTGCGCACCTTTTAATGTGCCGGTAATGAACACGCGCGTTAACAGGAGCAGAGATAAGGAAAAAAGAAAGGAAAAACCTGCGTCTTAAGCATCGGCAAAGCAAACAAAAAAACAGCCATCGCCCAACTAACACGCATAAAATAACGCGCATAAAAAACCCCGTCACGCCAAGGCGGACGGGGTTTTCAGTCAGCTATCTTCTCTAATCGTCTAAAACTTCACGCACTAGCGTCTTAACTCGTTCTCACCTCTCGGCACCACGATATGACACCGTGAGATGATAGAACTGCGCTTAGCGAGTCAGATCGTCGAAGAATTTCTTCACGCCATCAAGGAAGCTTTTTTCTTTCGGGCTATGCTTGCTGCGAGCATCACCGGTGAAGCTCTCTTCCAGCTCTTTGAGCAGCTCTTTTTGGCGCTCGCTCAGTTTCACTGGCGTTTCCACTACCACGCGGCACATCAGATCGCCCACTGCGCCACCACGGACAGATTTCACGCCCTTACCACGCATACGGAACATACGGCCAGTCTGGGTTTCGGCTGGGATCTTCAGGTTAACCCGACCATCCAAGGTTGGCACTTCAACTTCGCCGCCCAATGCTGCCATGGTGAAGCTAATCGGTACTTCACAGTACAGGTTGTTGTCTTCACGTTTGAAGATTGGGTGATCTTTAACGTGTACCTGTACATACAAGTCGCCAGCTGGCGCGCCAAACTCACCGGCTTCGCCTTCACCGGACAGACGAATGCGATCGCCAGTGTCCACCCCTGCCGGGATCTTAACCGACAGTGTCTTGGTCTTCTGCACACGGCCTTCACCGTGGCACTTGTTGCACGGATCTTGGATGATCTGGCCACGACCATGACAGGTTGGACAGGTCTGCTGCACCGCGAAGAAGCCTTGGCGCATCTGGACTTGGCCGGCACCGTGACAGGTCGGGCACGTGGTAGCCTTAGTACCGGCCTTAGCACCGCTACCATCGCAAACATCACAAGCTACCATGGTCGGTACCTTGATCTCTTTGGTTACACCTCGAACCGCTTCTTCCAGAGTCAGTTCCATGGTGTAACGCAGATCCGCACCACGGCTGGCACGTTGCGAACGGCGGCCGCCACCGAAAATGTCACCAAAAACATCACCGAAAATATCGCTGAAATCTGCACCGCCGCCAAAACCGCCTGCGCCGCCCATGCCACCTTGCTCGAACGCCGCGTGACCATACTGGTCATATGCCGCTTTCTTTTGAGCATCCGTTAAGATCTCATACGCTTCTTTAATTTCCTTGAAGCGGTCTTCGGATTCTTTGTCGCCCTGATTGCGGTCCGGGTGATATTTCATTGCCAGACGCTTGTACGCCTTTTTAATTTCCCGTTCATCCGCCTCGCGGGAAACTCCCAGAATCTCGTAATAATCGCGCTTCGCCATAATCTCTTTCACCTGCCCCTACATGAATGTACGGGCGCAGGATCTGCATCCAACGCCCGTACCATGTTCTCACAATCCCTTTATCAAGGAATTATTTTTTGTCTTTAACTTCTTCGAACTCAGCGTCAACAACGTCATCGTCTTGTTTTGCTGAGCCGGTATCCGCGCCGGATTGAGCCTGAGCTTGTGCTTGCGCTTCTTGCTGGCCCAGTTCCATCAGCTTGGCAGATGCTTCAACCAGAGCTTGAATTTTCGCTTCGATGTCGGCTTTATCTTCGCCTTTCGCCGCTTTTTCCAGCGCAGTCAGCGCTTCTTCGATCTTGGTCTTTTCATCTGCTGGCAGCTTGTCACCCAGCTCGGTGATTTGCTTACGGGTACCGTGGATCAGGTGATCCGCTTGGTTACGGGTCTGTACCAGCTCTTCAAACTTACGGTCAGCATCCGCGTTAGCTTCAGCATCACGTACCATTTGTTGGATTTCTTCATCGCTCAGACCAGAAGATGCCTTGATGGTGATCTTCTGCTCACGACCGGTGTTCTTGTCTTTAGCAGACACGTGCAGGATACCGTCGGCATCGATATCGAAGGTGACTTCGATCTGCGCTGTACCACGTGGTCCTGGCTGGATACCTTCTAAGTTGAACTGACCCAGAGACTTGTTATCACCGGCACGCTTACGCTCACCCTGCAGAACATGGATGGTTACTGCAGTTTGGTTGTCCTCAGCAGTAGAGAACACTTGGCTGTGCTTGGTCGGGATAGTGGTGTTCTTCTCGATCAGCTTGGTCATCACGCTGCCCATGGTTTCGATACCCAGAGACAGAGGTGTTACGTCCAGCAGCAGTACGTCTTTCACATCACCGGCCAGAACACCACCTTGAACCGCCGCACCGATAGCTACTGCTTCGTCTGGGTTCACGTCTTTACGTGGCTCTTTACCAAAGAATTCAGCAACTTTCTTCTGAACCATTGGCATACGAGTCTGACCACCCACCAAGATCACATCATCGATCTCAGAAACAGACAGGCCGGCATCCTGCAGCGCAACTTTCAGTGGCTCCAGAGAACGCTGAACCAGATCTTCAACCAGTGATTCCAGTTTGGCACGGGTCACTTTGATGTTCATGTGCTTAGGACCGGTGGCATCTGCAGTGATGTACGGCAGGTTCACGTCGGTCTGCTGTGCAGAAGACAGCTCGATCTTGGCTTTTTCTGCTGCTTCTTTCAGACGCTGCATCGCCAGTGGATCGTTACGCAGGTCGATACCCTGCTCTTTCTTGAATTCGTCTACCAGATAGTTGATCAGACGGTTATCGAAGTCTTCACCACCTAAGTGAGTATCACCGTTGGTTGCCAGTACTTCGAAAGTCTTGTCGCCATCCATCTCGTTGATTTCGATAATGGAGATATCGAAAGTACCACCACCTAAGTCGTACACAGCGATGGTGTGATCACCACCTTCTTTGTCCAGACCGTAAGCCAGTGCCGCAGCAGTTGGTTCGTTGATGATACGTTTTACTTCCAGACCTGCGATACGGCCGGCATCTTTGGTTGCCTGACGCTGCGCATCGTTAAAGTAAGCAGGTACGGTGATAACAGCTTCAGTGACTGGCTCACCCAGGAAGTCTTCTGCTGTTTTCTTCATTTTCTTCAGAACTTCAGCAGACACTTGTGGTGGCGCCATTTTCTGGCCTTTCGCTTCTACCCACGCATCGCCATTGTCCGCTTGAACAATTTTGAATGGCATGATGCTTTCGTCGCGCTGAACTTCTTCGTCAGTGAAACGACGACCGATCAGACGCTTGATAGCAAACAGTGTGTTTTGCGGGTTAGTTACTGCCTGACGTTTTGCCGGTTGACCTACCAGGATTTCACCGTCTTGAGTGTAAGCGATGATGGAAGGCGTGGTGCGATCACCTTCGCTGTTCTCAATAACACGTGGCTTGTCACCATCCATGATGGCAACACAGGAGTTGGTAGTACCCAGGTCAATACCGATAATCTTGCCCATAGTGCATCTCCAAAACTTTAACTTAAATTCTGTTTAATCCGGGCTAAGCCAGTCCACATTCTTGTCTGTGTACTCTTAGGCTCACCCGTCGCTCTTGCGGTTGATTAATAAGTGGGGTCGCATTTTTGAACCTCAAGGGGGAGAAGCGAAATTTTTTTAATTTTTTTTGCCCCCCGCAGTGAAACTGGACGACCGGGTATTTTTTCAACCGTGTATTGATTATTTCAACAATAAACGTATCATTCGCGCGCGCAGTTAAGCGCATTAAAATTTTCTTACATTTTCCCCTAATTTTTATTTTCCGACGGTATACCGTCTTTTTTTGGGTATTGGTGTAAACCAATCAAAGGAGAACTTCGTGTCCAACTGCAATCTGGCCAATCCGGCTCCTCTCGGTCTGATGGGTTTCGGTATGACCACCGTGCTGCTGAACATTCACAACGCCGGTTTCTTCCCTGTCAGCGCCATGATCATGACCATGGGTATTTTCTACGGCGGCTTAGCGCAGGTTATCGTCGGGATTATGTGCTTTAAGAAAGGGGATACCTTCGGAACAACCGCATTTACCTCTTACGGTCTGTTCTGGCTGACGCTGGTATTCCTGTGGCTGCTGCCAGCGATGGGTCTGACCGCACCAACTGAACACGCGTTCATGGGTCTGTACCTGGGCATGTGGGGCATCTTCACCCTGTTCATGTTCTTCGGTAGCCTGAAATACTGCCGCGCAAAGCAATTCGTCTTTGCCAGCCTGACCGTGCTGTTCTTCCTGCTGGCGGCGCGTGACCTGACCGGTAGTGAACTGATCGGTACCATTGCTGGCTTCGAAGGCATCATCTGTGGCTTCAGCGCAATCTACTTTGCGATGGCTCAAGTGCTGAACGAAACCTATGGCCGTACCGTACTGCCTGTAGGTGAGCTGAAAAAAACTCAGCCAGCGGCGCAGCTGCAAACCGCGTAATTAGCGCCTCTACACGTTATCCATAAAAAAGAGCACCCTCGCGGTGCTCTTTTTTTATTCACAGTCTGCAACGAAGATCAGCGATATTCCGCAGACTTAGACACTGACTCACGCGCTAACGTGAGTCAGTAACGGCCATTAAGCCTGAGTATCGACGCTGTTACCCTTGGATACCATCACCATCGCTGGACGGATCAGACGACCGTTCAGGGTATAGCCTTTTTGCAGCACCATCACGATGTGATTGGCTGGATGTTCGGCAGATTCCACCATGCTCATCGCCTGATGCACATCAGGGTTGAATGGGCAGCCAACTTGGTCAACAGGCTCAACACCGAACTTGTTCATCGCGCTGTACAGTGATTTCAAGGTCAGCTCAACGCCTTCAATCATGGCGTGCAGATCGGTGTTTTGCTTGTCAGCCAGCTCAACGGCGCGCTCCAAGCTATCGATGACCGGCAGCAGCTCGTTAGCAAACTTCTCCAGCGCAAACTTGTGCGCCTTCTCGACATCTTGCTCAGCACGACGACGGATGTTGTCAACTTCAGCGCGCGCGCGCAAAACACTATCACGCTCATTGCTTTTGGCTGCATCCAGCTCTTTTTCCAGCTCAGCGATACGGGCATCGCGCGGATCAGCACTCACTTCCAGCTCAGTTTCTTCAGCAGACATCGCAGCTTGCTCGGCTTCAGTCTGTTCAGTTTGTGGATTAATCTCTTGTTGGCTCATGAATTTCTCCGCGATTTGGCATTCTCAACCTTAGTTAGCTTATTATGGGGACGAAAAGCGGTGATTCAAGGGTAAAATCCCGGCCAACGGCCGCCGGATTATCCGGCCGAGATCTCAGTTACAGCGAAAAGGCACAAAAATGAATTCAGGATTTACATGTATAGCTCTGGTTGGTCGTCCTCGCCATCAAGCTGGACTAGCAACTCATGAGACCCTATATCGCTGGCTGACGGCTCAAGGCTACCATGTTCTGTTAGAGCGCCAAGTCGCTCATGCCCTGCAAATCACCGATGCGAACACCGCCAGCTTGACCGAAATTGGCCAGCAGGCTGACCTCGCGGTGGTTATTGGGGGGGATGGCAATATGTTGGGTGCCGCACGGGTATTAGCGCGCTACGGTGTGGCGATGATTGGTGTCAACCGCGGTAACTTGGGCTTTTTAACCGATCTCGACCCAGAAAATGCACAAACTCAGTTAAGCGAAGTGCTGGCCGGTGATTACCTCACCGAAGACCGCTTTTTACTGGAAGCGGAAGTGTTCAGTGGCGATCGCCCTAAACGCGCCAGCAGCGCCATCAACGAAGCAGTGCTGCACCCCGGTAAAGTCGCGCACATGATAGAGTTTGAGGTTTACATCGATAACCGCTTTGCGTTTTCCCAACGCTCCGATGGCCTGATTATCTCGACCCCAACCGGCTCCACCGCCTACTCACTGTCCGCTGGCGGCCCCATCCTGACCCCGAATCTGGATGCCATCACCTTGGTGCCGATGTTCCCGCATACCCTGTCCGCGCGCCCGTTGGTGATCGACAGCAACAGCCACATTCGATTGCGCTTTTCCCAAGGCACCACTAGCACGCTGGAAATCAGCTGCGACAGCCAAATTGCCCTGCCTATCCAGCAAGGCGATGAAGTGGTGATCCGCAAAAGCCCGCACCGCCTGCGCCTCATTCACCCTAAAGAGTACAACTACTTCAATATTCTTAGCAGCAAGCTAGGGTGGTCGAAAAAGCTGTTTTAAATCGTCACAACCCTGACCTCGCCTCTTAGAGTCCGAGTAACCAGCGGGAATCTTGCCGTGCAGATCTTTACTGTATACAAAACCAGTATATACTGTCTTTGTATACAGTAATGGATATTTGCACAGAGGCTCTCCGATGCTGGCTCAATTAACCGTCAATAATTTTGCTATCGTGCGTGAACTGGCGATGGATTTCCATGCCGGAATGACCACCATTACCGGCGAAACCGGTGCCGGTAAATCCATCGCCATTGATGCGTTAGGATTATGTCTCGGAGAGCGTGCAGAAGCGGCAATGGTGCGCGCAGATGCCAAGCGCGCTGAAGTATCGGCCAGCTTTTTATTGCAAGGCAACCCAGCCGCCCGCCGCTGGTTGGAAGATAACCAACTGGATGAAGGCGATGACTGTATCCTGCGCCGCGTGATCAGCGCTGATGGGCGCTCGAAAGCCTTTATTAACGGCACGCCAGTGCCCGCCTCACAGCTGCGCGACTTAGGCCAACACCTGATTCATATTCACGGTCAGCATGCCCACCAGCGTCTGCTCAAGCCCGATTATCAGCTGCAATTACTGGATGCCTATGCTGGTCACCAAGGGCTGCTGGATGAAATGCGTCAGGCTTATCAAACCTGGCGCGAACAAAAAAATGCCCTCAAAGCCTTCGAGCAAAACCGCAGCGAGCGCGAAGCTCGTCTGCAACTGCTGCAATATCAAGTCAAAGAGCTGGATGAGTTCGCACTGCAAATCGGTGAGTTTCAGCAAATTGATGAGGAGTATAAGCGGCTGTCCAACAGCGGTGAGCTGCTGCAACTGAGCGGTGAATCCTTACAGATTTTGTACGAAGCGGATGAAAACAGCATTTTGAGTCTGATGCGTTTAGCCGAGCAGCGCGTCAGTCAGTCTGCCGAGTTGGATCCGCAGCTGCAACCGCTGGTACACATGCTGGAAGAAGCAACCATCCAACTGCAAGAAGTCAGCGATGAACTGCGCCACTATTTAGACCGCCTCGATCTAGACCCGCAGCGTCTGCAATATCTGGAGCAGCGCTTAGCCAAAGCGGTGCAGCTGGCACGTAAGCATCATATTCAACCCGATGAGCTGCCGGAGCTGCATCAAAGCATCCGCGATGAGCTCGATACTTTGCGCGAACAAGATCTCGATAGCGAGCAGCTCGAGCTGCGTGAACAAGCCTACCGCGAAGCGATGCTACACAGCGCCGAGAAACTCAGCCAGAGCCGTCAACGCTATGCCGGTGAGTTGGCGAGCCTCATCACCCGTAGCATGCGCGAGCTGTCGATGGAAAATGGCAATTTCTTTATTGAACTCAACGCCAGCGAGCAGCGTCTGACGCCGCTTGGCTTTGATCACATTGAATTTACCGTCACCACCAACCCCGGCCAACCGGCACAAGCACTGGGCAAAGTAGCATCGGGGGGCGAACTGTCACGGATTTCACTGGCAATTCAGGTGATCACCGCACGTAAAGTCGATACTCCTAGCCTGATTTTCGATGAAGTGGATGTGGGGATCAGCGGCCCAACCGCCGCGATTGTCGGCAAGCTGCTGCGTCAGCTCGGCGAGTCCACCCAAGTGTTGTGTGTCACCCACCTGCCGCAGGTCGCCGGTTGTGGCCATAATCACTATTTTGTCAGCAAGTTCACCGATGGCCAGATGACTGAAACGCGGATGACTTTACTTAGTAACGAAGCGCGCTTGAATGAACTGGCCCGCTTGCTTGGCGGCAGCCAAATCACAGAGAATACCCTCGCCAATGCGCGTGAACTGCTGGCAGCGTGATCCGGTCGCACAGATCACATATCTGTTTTTACTTTAGCGTCCGGGTTGATTATTATCACGGGTAACTCGTTTACAGGAATACTGACTCGCTATGCGCTGTAAAACACTGATTACTGCATGTCTGCTGACCATGCTCACCGCAGGTTGCTCCACGGTCGAAAAAGTGGTGTACCGCATTGATGTGGACCAGGGTAACTACCTGGAGCAAAAGGATGTCGCACAGCTGCGACAGGGAATGAACAAAGATCAGGTGCTGTATCTGCTCGGTACGCCACTGCTCAATGATCCATTTGGCAGCGATACGTGGTACTACGTGTTCCGCCAGCAAAAAGGCCACGATGCACCAACCCAGCAAACACTGGTTTTGAGCTTCGACAGCCAAGGACTGCTGAGTCAGATTAAAAATCAAGACCAACTGCCCGCTAACCTCGAGCACAATAGCTAATTAGCAGCCGCGAACTCTTGATTACCACGCTGGCGAGAAAAACCACGTCAGAAAAGAAAATAGAAAAAAACCGGTCCGAGTCATTGCTGACTTACTAAGACCGGTTTTTCTTTATCTTTTATCTGGCTTTTATTGTTTGTCGACTATTGTTTTACCAACAGTCACGTGTTTATCGACAGCCATGCAGCGCATCACGATGAGAAAACAAACTAGGCGTTTTTCTTCGCCCGCTCGGCACGCAGACGACGCATCTCTTTCGGATCGGCCAGTAAAGGACGATAAATCTCGATTCGATCACCGTCATGTACACGATCGGAAAGCTTAACCATCCGGCTGTACACACCAACACGATTGACCCGCAAATCGATATCCGGGCACATCTGTAATATCCCCGAGCGCAGAATAATCTCTTCCACCGTGGCCGTATCCGGCACCGACAAACTTAATACGCGTTGTACATTCGGCAAGGCATACGCGACTTCCACATGAATCTCAGCCACCGTACACCTCCTTCGCGCGCGAGGTAAATGCATTAACCATATTACCGGCCAGCTCTTTAAAGATCCGGCCAAATGCCGCTTCTACCAGCACACTGGTAAATTCGAAGTCCAGATGCAGCTCCACTTTACACGCATCCTCACTGAGCGCAGTAAAATGCCAACCACCGCTGAGCTTACGAAACGGACCATCGACCAGATTCATCTGAATTTTCTGATTTTGCTGTAACGTATTTTTCGTCACAAAGGTCTTGCTGATCCCGGCCTTCGACACATCCACTGCCGCGGTCATCTCATCTGACGCCTGCGACAAAATCCGGCTGCCAACACACCCGGGCAAAAACGCTGGATACGCACTCACATCATTGACCAGTGTATACATCTGCTCAGCACTGAACGGAACCAGCGCCGAACGACTGATCTGGGGCATAGCAATACCTCACAACACAAAAAACGCCCCGATCATAGCATTCAATTTCACACTCCCAAAGTCAGAGATGGTTCATCACCGGTAAAAGACGGTAGAATAGCAACCATATTCAAAGCATCAGGCTCGGCCTGAGTTAAGGTGGTCTTATGACAAAGAAAAATGCCAATAAAAAAGCGGGGTCGTCGACCATTGCGTTAAACAAACGAGCCCGCCACGAATATTTTATCGAAAATGACATGGAAGCCGGCCTGTCACTGCAAGGCTGGGAAGTCAAATCACTGCGTGCGGGCAAAGCCAACATCAGTGAAAGCTACGTATTGCTAAAAGACGGCGAGGCCTTTTTATTTGGCTCGACCATCAACCCGCTGTCTGTCGCGTCCAGCCATGTCGTGTGCGATCCAACCCGCACCCGCAAATTGCTGCTCAAGCAGCGCGAGCTGGATGTTCTGTATGGCAGCGTCAACCGCGATGGTTATACCTTGATGCCACTGAGCCTGTACTGGAAAGGGCCATGGGTGAAGGTCAAAATCGGTCTGGCCAAAGGTAAAAAACTGCATGATAAACGTGCGGATATCAAAGATCGCGAATGGCAAGTGGCCAAAGAGCGGATCATGAAGCACGCAGGGCGCTAATCCAGCACTTTTTTAGCATTATTTAATGCGATAAGTTGACGCATCACTAAAAGATTCTGGTATACTCAGAATCACAACTTGGGGCTGATTTTGGATTCGACGGGATTGGCGAAACCCAAGGTGCATGCCGAGGTGCGGTAGGCCTCGTTAACAAACCGCAAAAAATAGTCGCAAACGACGAAAACTACGCACTAGCAGCTTAATAACCTGCATAGAGCCCTCTCTCCCTAGCCTCCGCTCGTAGGACGGGGATCAAGAGAGGTCAAACCAAAACGAGATCGCGTGGAAGCCTTGCCCGGGGCGGAAGCGTTAAATCTAATCGGGATAGTCTATCAGTGGCGTGTCTGTCCGCAGCTGGTCGGCGAATGTAAAGACTAGACTAAGCATGTAGTACCGACGGCGTAGTAATTTCGGACGCGGGTTCAACTCCCGCCAGCTCCACCAATCGATTGGAAGGGCGATAACTCATTGAGTTATCGCCCTTTTTGCATCTATTCCTCTGCTTAACACCAATATCCAGCCCTCTCTAGTGCTCCAACAGCCACAGAGCAATGCACAGGCCGCGCGCCTAGAGATTATCTTCCTTTATTAAGATCACAATATTTCGGCGAAAACTTACCAAAATCAGGCAAACAGGCGTAGCCTAAAAATATCTTACGGACCGCTGTTTTTGATTAAATGCACCATCTGTATGGCTAAGGAGCCGTTACATGCTCAATCGCCTGAGCCATAAACTCACGCTATGTATTGCGATTATCCTCATCCCATTTTCCTTACTGCTATGGCTGATGTACAGCGACTACATTCGACAGATCAACCACGATGCAGAGTACACCGCTAAAAAAACTACCGAAGCCGTCAATGGTCTATTAAGCTATGCTGAACAAGCTAATCAGACCATTTTGGCTAAGCCGCATGATTTGGCCCAATGCGATAACATTGTACTAGCGTTACGCAAACAAGTTGCCACCGTACCTTATGTTCGCTCAGTCAATCTAGCGCAACACGGTGCAATTTACTGCTCATCTCTATATGGCGCGGTACACGTTCAAGATGAATATACGCGCTACCATAATGGCAAACTGCTGCTACTTCCAGGCACCTTGGTCAAATCAAACTATCCTCTGATCGTTGTGCGCAACACGAAAGGAAATATCGCCGTCCTCAGCAGTATCGGCAGCATCTATTTTCAGAGTATCCTGCAACAGCAGGAAAGTCCGGAGCTATTGATAGCGCTTCGCATTGATGATCATTGGCTATCGAAAGACGGGAAGTTCAGTACTCAAAACCCATTCGCGCATGGGATCAATCACCGCACATATCTATCTTCTGCCTTCCCGTTTGCCATCGAGACCTCACTCAACTATCCCTCATTCTGGCAAGCCTTTTGGCACAATAACCAACCCTATATCTGGGGGTTATTCCTCCTTCTTTGCGCCTTCAGCGCCGGCATTGGTTATTTGTTGAATAAGCCTTACCCTTTTTCCACCGAACTAAAACGAGCCCTGCTGAATAACGAATTTATTCCATATGCACAAACCATCATTGATGCCAAAACTCGGCAAGTGATCGGTATTGAAGTCCTCATGCGCTGGAAGCATCCGCAACAAGGCTTGATCCGTCCAGATCTGTTTATACCGCAAGCTGAAGAATCAGATCTGATCATTCCGATGACCAGCGCGTTATTCAAGCAATCCGCCAGCGTACTCTCTCGTTATCAACAACAGCTACCGGCAGAGTTTCACATTGGCTTTAATATTACCGCTCGTCATTGCCAGCATCAGAGCCTCCTAGATGATGTGCAGGTCTTCTTGCACACCATCCAAGGTACGGATATCAAATTAGTCCTAGAACTCACTGAGCGCCAAGCTATCGAGCATACCGCCGATACAGCAGCGCTTTTTGATGCTTTACAGGCATTAGGGGTGATCTTAGCCATTGACGATTTTGGTACCGGCCACTCGACACTGAATTATTTTCAATATCTGCATGTTGGCAGTCTCAAAATTGACCGCTCTTTTGTGAATCAAATTGGGGAAGGCTCATTATCTGAACATATCATCGAGAATATCGTCGATCTTGGGCACCGCTTATCTCTGGCCATGGTGGCAGAAGGCGTCGAAACAGAACAACAAGCGCAATATCTCACGGAACGAAATGTGACTTATCTACAAGGTTATCTCTTTAGTAAACCAGCACCACTTGAGCAGGTACTCGCATCACTTATTCACTCATAGGATTATGCAGGAATGCAGGAATGCAGGAATGCAGGAATGCAGGAATGCAGGAATGCAGGAATGCAGGAATGCAGGAATGCAGGAATGCAGGAATGCAGGAATGCAGGAATGCAGGAATGCAGGAATGCAGGAATGCAGGAATGCAGGAATGCAGGAATGCAGGAATGCAGGAATGCAGGAATGCAGGAATGCAGGAATGCAGGAATGCAGGAATGCAGGAATGCAGGAATGCAGGAATGCAGGAATGCAGGAATGCAGGAATGCAGGAATGCAGGAATGGTGTTCGATACATAATAAAAAAGCCAGCATTTCTGCTGGCTTTTTTATCTGGCAGGGGCGGAGGGACTCGAACCCCCAACATTCGGTTTTGGAGACCGACGCTCTACCAATTGAACTACGCCCCTAAATCAGTGGCGGTGCGGACGGGACTCGAACCCGCGACCCCCGGCGTGACAGGCCGGTATTCTAACCAACTGAACTACCGCACCACCGATTCTTTTTCCAACCCAATCAGTATAGGTTGCTAAATTTAATGCCTGGCAGTTCCCTACTCTCGCATGGGGAGACCCCACACTACCATCGGCGCTACGGCGTTTCACTTCTGAGTTCGGCATGGAGTCAGGTGGGACCACCGCGCTATCGCCGCCAGGCAAATTCTGTTTCTCTATCGCGTACACACTATGTTGTTGTGTCTCGCGCCAGAGCTAAAATCTAAAAACAAGCTAAATAACTGATGTATTGTTCTTTTGAACAAGTAACTGTGACTTCATTCTTCCAACATCACTTTGGCGTTGTATGGTTAAGCCTCACGGGCAATTAGTACAGGTTAGCTCAACGTATCGCTACGCTTACACACCCTGCCTATCTACGTCGTAGTCTCCAACAACCCTTTAGGAGGCTTTAAGCCTCAGGGATGACTCATCTCGGGGCAAGTTTCGCGCTTAGATGCTTTCAGCGCTTATCTCTTCCGCATTTAGCTACCCGGCAATGCCACTGGCGTGACAACCGGAACACCAGAGATGCGTCCACTCCGGTCCTCTCGTACTAGGAGCAGCCCCCCTCAATCATCCAACGCCCACGACAGATAGGGACCGAACTGTCTCACGACGTTCTAAACCCAGCTCGCGTACCACTTTAAATGGCGAACAGCCATACCCTTGGGACCAACTTCAGCCCCAGGATGTGATGAGCCGACATCGAGGTGCCAAACACCGCCGTCGATATGAACTCTTGGGCGGTATCAGCCTGTTATCCCCGGAGTACCTTTTATCCGTTGAGCGATGGCCCTTCCATTCAGAACCACCGGATCACTAAGACCTACTTTCGTATCTGCTCGACCTGTCCGTCTCGCAGTTAAGCTAGCTTCTGCCTTTGCACTAACCGCATGATGTCCGACCATGCTTAGCTAACCTTCGTGCTCCTCCGTTACTCTTTAGGAGGAGACCGCCCCAGTCAAACTACCCACCAGACACTGTCCGTATCCCGGATTACGGGACAACGTTAGAACATCAAACATTAAAGGGTGGTATTTCAAGGTCGGCTCCACGCAAACTGGCGTTCACGTTTCAATGCCTCCCACCTATCCTACACATCAAGGCTCAATGTTCAGTGTCAAGCTATAGTAAAGGTTCACGGGGTCTTTCCGTCTTGCCGCGGGTACACTGCATCTTCACAGCGATTTCAATTTCACTGAGTCTCGGGTGGAGACAGCCTGGCCATCATTACGCCATTCGTGCAGGTCGGAACTTACCCGACAAGGAATTTCGCTACCTTAGGACCGTTATAGTTACGGCCGCCGTTTACCGGGGCTTCGATCAAGAGCTTCGCTTTCGCTAACCCCATCAATTAACCTTCCGGCACCGGGCAGGCGTCACACCGTATACGTCCACTTTCGTGTTTGCACAGTGCTGTGTTTTTAATAAACAGTTGCAGCCAGCTGGTATCTTCGACTGAGTTCAGCTCCATCCGCAAGGGACTTCACCTACCATCAGCGTGCCTTCTCCCGAAGTTACGGCACCATTTTGCCTAGTTCCTTCACCCGAGTTCTCTCAAGCGCCTGAGTATTCTCTACCTGACCACCTGTGTCGGTTTGGGGTACGATTTCTGGTAACCTGATGCTTAGAGGCTTTTCCTGGAAGCGTAGTATCAGCTACTTCAGCACCGTAGTGCTTCGTCATCACGCCTCAGTGTTAATGAAAGACCGGATTTGCCTAGTCTCTCCACCTTCACGCTTAAACCGGGACAACCGTCGCCCGGATAGCCTAACTTTCTCCGTCCCCCCTTCGCAGTTACCACAAGTACGGGAATATTAACCCGTTTCCCATCGACTACGCTTTTCAGCCTCGCCTTAGGGGTCGACTCACCCTGCTCCGATTAACGTTGAACAGGAACCCTTGGTCTTCCGGCGAGCGGGCTTTTCACCCGCTTTATCGTTACTTATGTCAGCATTCGCACTTCTGATACGTCCAGCATGCCTCACAGCACACCTTCAACCGCTTACAGAACGCTCCCCTACCCAATAACACCTAAATGTCATTGCCGCAGCTTCGGTGCATGGTTTAGCCCCGTTACATCTTCCGCGCAGGCCGACTCGACTAGTGAGCTATTACGCTTTCTTTAAATGATGGCTGCTTCTAAGCCAACATCCTAGCTGTCTAAGCCTTCCCACATCGTTTCCCACTTAACCATGACTTTGGGACCTTAGCTGGCGGTCTGGGTTGTTTCCCTCTTCACGACGGACGTTAGCACCCGCCGTGTGTCTCCCGGATAGCACTCTACGGTATTCGGAGTTTGCAAAGGGTTGGTAAGTCGGGATGACCCCCTAGCCTTAACAGTGCTCTACCCCCGTAGGTGTTCGTCCGAGGCGCTACCTAAATAGCTTTCGGGGAGAACCAGCTATCTCCCGGTTTGATTGGCCTTTCACCCCCAGCCACAAGTCATCCGCTAATTTTTCAACATTAGTCGGTTCGGTCCTCCAGTTAGTGTTACCCAACCTTCAACCTGCCCATGGCTAGATCACCGGGTTTCGGGTCTACACCTTGCAACTAATTCGCCCTATTAAGACTCGGTTTCCCTACGGCTCCCCTATTCGGTTAACCTCGCTACAAAATGTAAGTCGCTGACCCATTATACAAAAGGTACGCAGTCACACCACGAAGGTGCTCCCACTGCTTGTACGTACACGGTTTCAGGTTCTATTTCACTCCCCTCACAGGGGTTCTTTTCGCCTTTCCCTCACGGTACTGGTTCGCTATCGGTCAGTCAGGAGTATTTAGCCTTGGAGGATGGTCCCCCCATCTTCAAACAGGATACCACGTGTCCCGTCCTACTCATCGAGCTCACAGCAATGCGTCTTCGTGTACGGGGCTATCACCCTGTATCGCCGGACTTTCCAATCCGTTCCACTAACGCATCCACTGATTCAGACTCTGGGCTGCTCCGCGTTCGCTCGCCGCTACTAACGGAATCTCGGTTGATTTCTTTTCCTCGGGGTACTTAGATGTTTCAGTTCTCCCGGTTCGCCTCGTTAAGCTATGGATTCACTTAACGATACCTAAGTTATCTTAGGTGGGTTTCCCCATTCGGACATGGTTGGCTATAGCGCTCCATCCCAGCTCACCAACCCTTTTCGCAGGGTAGCACGTCCTTCATCGCCTCTGACTGCCAAGGCATCCACCGTGTACGCTTAGTCACTTAACCATACAACCCAAAATAATGTCGGGCTGAATGCTAGTCACTAAACTGGTCGTTGCCAGTTTCTCAAGTCGCTTGTTCTTAAGAACTTCAGTTATTTTTCAGCTTGTTTCCAGATTTTTAAAGAGCAATAAGTGGCGTCCCCTAGGGGATTCGAACCCCTGTTACCGCCGTGAAAGGGCGGTGTCCTAGGCCTCTAGACGAAGGGGACGCAACTAAATTCAAACAATCTGTGTGAACACTCAGCTTAAGCGCCAAATATCTCAGGTAAGGAGGTGATCCAACCGCAGGTTCCCCTACGGTTACCTTGTTACGACTTCACCCCAGTCATGAATCACAAAGTGGTAAGCGCCCTCCCGAAGGTTAAGCTACCTACTTCTTTTGCAACCCACTCCCATGGTGTGACGGGCGGTGTGTACAAGGCCCGGGAACGTATTCACCGCGGCATTCTGATCCGCGATTACTAGCGATTCCGACTTCATGGAGTCGAGTTGCAGACTCCAATCCGGACTACGACATACTTTATGGGATTCGCTCACTATCGCTAGCTTGCCGCCCTTTGTATATGCCATTGTAGCACGTGTGTAGCCCTACTCGTAAGGGCCATGATGACTTGACGTCATCCCCACCTTCCTCCGGTTTATCACCGGCAGTCTCCTTTGAGTTCCCGACCGAATCGCTGGCAACAAAGGATAAGGGTTGCGCTCGTTGCGGGACTTAACCCAACATTTCACAACACGAGCTGACGACAGCCATGCAGCACCTGTCTCACAGTTCCCGAAGGCACCAATCCATCTCTGGAAAGTTCTGTGGATGTCAAGAGTAGGTAAGGTTCTTCGCGTTGCATCGAATTAAACCACATGCTCCACCGCTTGTGCGGGCCCCCGTCAATTCATTTGAGTTTTAACCTTGCGGCCGTACTCCCCAGGCGGTCGATTTAACGCGTTAGCTCCGGAAGCCACGCCTCAAGGGCACAACCTCCAAATCGACATCGTTTACAGCGTGGACTACCAGGGTATCTAATCCTGTTTGCTCCCCACGCTTTCGCACCTGAGCGTCAGTCTTTGTCCAGGGGGCCGCCTTCGCCACCGGTATTCCTCCAGATCTCTACGCATTTCACCGCTACACCTGGAATTCTACCCCCCTCTACAAGACTCTAGCTTGCCAGTTTCAAATGCAGTTCCCAAGTTGAGCTCGGGGATTTCACATCTGACTTAACAAACCGCCTGCGTGCGCTTTACGCCCAGTAATTCCGATTAACGCTTGCACCCTCCGTATTACCGCGGCTGCTGGCACGGAGTTAGCCGGTGCTTCTTCTGCGAGTAACGTCAATGCCACTAGGTATTAACTAGTGACCCTTCCTCCCCGCTGAAAGTGCTTTACAACCCTAAGGCCTTCTTCACACACGCGGCATGGCTGCATCAGGCTTGCGCCCATTGTGCAATATTCCCCACTGCTGCCTCCCGTAGGAGTCTGGACCGTGTCTCAGTTCCAGTGTGACTGGTCATTCTCTCAAACCAGTTAGAGATCGTCGCCTTGGTGAGCCATTACCTCACCAACTAGCTAATCCCACCTGGGTTCATCCGATAGCATGAGGTCCGAAGAGCCCCCACTTTGGTCCGTAGACGTTATGCGGTATTAGCTACAGTTTCCCGTAGTTATCCCCCTCTATCGGGCAGATCCCCAGGCATTACTCACCCGTCCGCCGCTCGTCACCCAAGGAGCAAGCTCCTCTGTGTTACCGCTCGACTTGCATGTGTTAGGCCTGCCGCCAGCGTTCAATCTGAGCCATGATCAAACTCTTCAATTTAAAGTTTGTCGCTCGAATAAACTGGCAAATAAATTGTTCAGTCACTCGTTTAACTTAATATCTTTTGGATATCAGCATTCTCAAACGAGTGCCCACACAGATTGTCTGATTAACTTTTTAAAGAGCAGTTGTCGCGCTACGTTTTACTTCGCGTCGACAGGCTGAGAAATTTACTTTCTTCGCCGCACTGAGTCAAGCTTTATTTCACGCTTATTTCAGTGAAGAACTTTCTTTCACTTCAGCAAGAAATTCAATCGCTTGCCGTCTCAACGAGGGCCGCATTATAGGGACTAATTCATCAGAGGCAAGCGATAATTACACTTTTTAAATCGTTCGTTCAAATTTCAAACAAACGTCTTAAAAGCCCAGCGATTTGAGCAGCGCGGGAACATCAGACAGGCTATCTACCACGTGATCGGCCAGTGCTTCGCCCTCTGCAGTGATAGGTTTACCGGTGCGAACCAAAATTTTGGTACCGACGCCTGCTGCTTGCGCTGCTTGCATATCTTCTTTCTTGTCACCGACCATGACGGAAGCGGCCATATCCAGATCCAAGAATTGTTTGGCTTCCAACAACATGCCCGGCTTCGGTTTACGGCAATCACAATCAGCCTTGTACTCACCAATGCCTGCTTCGGCGTGGTGTGGGCAGTAATAGATGCCATCAAGGTCAACGCCACGATCCGCCAAGGACCAATCCATCCACTCGGTCAGGTGCATAAACTGATCTTCACTGAACAAGCCACGGGCAATACCTGACTGGTTGGTTACCAGAACCAAAGCCAGCCCCATCGCCTTCAATTCACGGCAAGCGTCAATAGCGCCATCAATAAAGTCGAAGTTATCACTTTCATATACGTAGCCGTGATCGACATTCAATGTGCCGTCACGATCCAGAAATACAGCTGCTTGTGCCACTGTGGGTACTCTCCAAGGCATTAATGTAGGAAAAATTATCGCATGTTTTAGAGGCAAAGCGTATGGGAAAGCATCGTCGGTACTGATTGCTTCGTGCTGCGCGCTATCTATCACGCTTTCTATATAGATAACGCAATAGCAAGTTATCGGCGTCGCGTAAGAAAACGCAGCTCGCAGCCTTATCCCTCAGTTATCTTTGGTCCCCCTCTTTTGCTCACTGGATTTTGAGTGTACAAATTATTTTAGACGTCTAGACGTAAAAACCCTTGACGATAGACGTCCAGACATCTTAGCATCCGTTATCAGAATGAACATGCATGTTTCCCAGTTGTATATTGTTTGCAACAGCGTTTTGTGCGATAGAAGTCTGTACCCGTTTCTGCATGGAGAGCATGACGTACCATGATCCGACTCAGCCACATAAGTAAAGTATTCCACACCGGTAACCGCACGGTGCATGCGCTGGATGATGTCAGCTTGCATGTTCCCGCAGGGCAGATCTTCGGTGTTATTGGCGCCTCAGGAGCCGGTAAAAGTACGCTGATCCGCTGCGTGAACCTGTTAGAGCGCCCAAGCTCGGGTGAGGTGGTGGTGGATGGCCGCGATATGCTGGCGCTGTCCGATAAGGAATTGACGCAGGCCCGTCGCCACATTGGGATGATTTTTCAGCATTTTAATTTGCTCTCTTCGCGTACCGTATTTGGCAATGTGGCTTTTGCGCTGGAGTTAGAAGGCTGCCCGAAGGCGCAATTACAGCAGCGCGTGACCGAATTACTGGAGCTGGTTGGACTGGCGGACAAGCATGCAAGCTATCCGGCCAATCTGTCTGGCGGGCAAAAACAACGGGTGGCGATCGCCCGAGCGCTGGCTTGTAATCCTAAAGTGTTGCTGTGTGATGAAGCCACCAGCGCATTAGATCCAGCCACCACGCGCTCGATTCTGGGGCTGCTCAAAGACATTAACCGCCGCTTGGGGCTGACCATTTTATTGATCACCCATGAAATGGATGTGGTGAAGCGCATCTGCGATCAGGTGGCGGTGATCAGTGGTGGCCGCCTTATTGAGCAAGGCACGGTCAGTGAAGTGTTCTCGCATCCGAAAACGCCATTGGCGCAGCAGTTTATCCGAGCCACCTTGGATTTGGACATTCCGGCCGATTACGCCGAGCGCTTAACTGCCGCGCCACAAGCCGGATTTTTCCCGCTGGTGCGTTTGGCCTTCTCGGGGCAATCGGTGGATGCGCCGCTGCTGTCGAAGCTCGCTCGTGAGCAAGGCATTGATTGCAATATTTTGTGTGCGCAAATGGATTATGCCGGAGGCGTAAAGTTCGGGGTCATGTTGGCCGAGCTGGAAGGCGATGAGCAGCAATGCCAGCAAGCCATTGATTATTTTACCCAGCATCATGTACAGGTGGAGGTACTCGGTTATGTCGCAAGCCATGCTTGAATTGTTGTTTAAGGCGCTCGGCGAGACCCTCACCATGGTGCTGGTATCCGGTGCGATTGGTTTAGCGCTTGGGATCCCACTCGGTGTAGTGCTGTTTATCAGCAAACCGGGGCAAATCAAAGAACATGCGCTGCTGAATAAAGCACTGGGTACGGTGGTCAATATTGGGCGCTCTATCCCGTTCATTATCCTGATTGTGTCGATCATTCCGCTGACGCGTCTGCTTGTGGGAACCTCGATTGGCACCATGGCGGCAGTTGTGCCGCTAGCGATTGGCGCCACGCCGTTTATCGCCCGATTGGTTGAAGGCGCACTGATGGAGATCCCATCCGGTTTGGTGGAAGCGGCACGTGCTATGGGCGCAAGCCCGCTGCAGATAATTGTCAAAGTGATGCTGCCGGAAGCGCTGCCGGGCATTATCAACGGGATCACCATTACGCTGGTGACCTTGGTGGGCTACTCGGCGATGGCCGGTGCGGTCGGCGGCGGAGGTTTAGGTGATGTGGGGATCCGTTACGGCTACCAGCGTTTTGACGGCACCGTAATGTTAGTCGTCGTCGCTATTTTGGTGCTGTTAGTGCAAATCATCCAAAGTGTGGGAGAGCGTCTGGTTCGCGCCACTGATCATAAATAATACGGCTCATAAATAATCTCGTTCACGTTACATCTCTCCCTTATTGGTACGGCGACACGACGCCATGCCCGGGTTACTAAGATATAAAGAAGGATATCGACAATGACACTGAAGTTTAAAACCCTCGCTCTGGTAAGTGCTCTGGCTGGCAGCTTGTTGCTGACCGCCTGTGGTCAAAAAGAAGCAGACAGCAACAAGATTAAAGTAGGCGTGATCTCTGGCGCAGAAGAGCAAGTGGCAGAAGTCGCCAAGAAAGTGGCAAAGCAGCAATACGGGTTGGATGTGGAGCTGGTGAGTTTCAGTGACTACATTACCCCGAACGCGGCGCTGGCCGATGGCTCCTTGGATGTGAACGCGTTCCAGCATAAGCCGTATCTGGATCAACAAATTGCTGACCGCGGTTACAAGCTGGCTATTGTGGGCAATAGCTTTGTGTACCCGATTGCCGGTTACTCGAAGAAAATTAAAAACGTCAGCGAGCTGGCCGACGGCGCTTCCGTAGCCCTACCGAATGACCCGACTAACTTGGGCCGTTCACTGCTGCTGCTGCAAGCACAAGGTCTGATCAAGCTGAAAGACGGCAGCGGTTTGAACGCAACCTTGCTGGATGTGGTCGACAATCCGAAGAAACTCAAGTTGGTTGAGCTGGAAGCGCCACAGCTGCCACGTTCACTGGATGATGTCGACTTGGCGATCATCAACACCACGTACGCCAGCCAAATTGGTCTGACGCCACCCAAAGATGGCCTGTTTGTTGAAGACAAAGCCTCTCCATACGTCAACCTGATTGTGGCGCGTGAAGACAATAAAGATGCCGAGAACGTACAAAAGTTCGTGAAAGCCTTCCAGACCGAAGAAGTGTATCAAGCGGCTAATGAAGTGTTTAAAGGCGGCGTGGTGAAAGGCTGGTAATCTTCCTTTTCTCGCTTCGCTTTGCTATCCCTCTGATAAGAGCGCCCATGCGGCGCTCTTTTGGTTTGTGGTGCTTTTGTTTACTATTGTCTGATAATGCTTATCTGATAATGGCAGATGGTACGGGGTTTCTTAGCGCCATCAGGCACGCGAGCGTGTTTTTACGCTACAGTTTCCCACGCCATCATTATTTGTGTGCGCTCTTACTTAACCTGAGTACGGATACCGGAATGTCTAAATCGATTCTGTTGTTTGCCGCCGCGACCCTGCTGGCCGGTTGTGCCACCCATTACAATGTGGACAGTAATCTGAATCCACAAAATGTGAAAACCTACTTTGCCCCCAGCACGATCACGCTGTATGAAAAAAGCAGTGAGCTGGAAGGCGTGGAGTATAAGAATATTGGCCATGTACAGGGCGATGTGTGTCAGGCCGATAGCCGTGATAAGCCAGCAAACCTGACCGAAGCGCGCAATGTGACCCTGCGTAAGGTGCAAGAGATGGGCGGCAATGGCTTGCTGCTGAATCAATGCCTGATGCTGACTGGCGTACCGGGCTGTGAGCAACTGGCACTCTGCCAAGGCTCGGCCATTATTGTGAACAAGTAATCTTGATTAACCAGTTGTGAGGTGATGCTGTTGGATCTGTCTCCTGAAACCTTAACCCTGACGCCGATAGGCGTGATCCAATCACCTTATAAAGAAAAGTTTGCCGTACCGCGCCAACCGGGGCTGGTGCAAGATGGCAACGGTGAGCTGCGTTTACTGCCACCCTACAATCAACCGGATGCGGTGCGCGGCCTAGAGCAGTTCAGCCATATCTGGTTGGTGTTTGTGTTTCACCAAACCCAAGAACAAGGCTGGCGTCCTACGGTTCGCCCTCCACGGTTAGGCGGCAATGAGCGCCTAGGGGTATTTGCCACCCGCTCGACCTTTCGCCCAAATCCGATTGGGTTATCCAAAGTCGAGCTGCGCGGCATTAAGGTGCGTGGTGGCGAGGTATATCTGGAGCTCGGCAGCCTCGATTTAGTCGACGGCACCCCTATCTTGGATATCAAACCTTACTTGTCGTATGTGGATAGCGAACCCGATGCACGCGCCGGTTTTGCGCAAGAGGCACCGAAATCTGACATGCAGGTGCTGTTTAGCGCGGCGGCAGAGCAGGTTTTGCAGCAAGAGGCGCACCGCTATCCGCACTTGCGCCGTTTTATCAGCGACGTGCTGGTGCAAGACCCACGCCCGGCCTATCGTAAAAAAGAGACGGATGCGCGCGAATACGCCGTCCATTTATTGGACTTTAATGTCCGCTGGCAGGTCACCGGCACCCAAACCGAGGTGCTGATGATAGAAAAGCGCAGCTGATTTGAGCAAAGAGGCTTTTTGGCCTCTCGTCACACTGCTAAACTAGCCGCTTTCCGATTTTGTCTGAATCACTCACGGAATCTATCCATGCGTACCAGTAATTATCTGCTCTCCACATTGAAGGAGACTCCATCCGATGCGGAAGTGATCAGCCACCAGCTGATGCTCCGTGCCGGCATGATCCGTAAATTAGCCTCCGGCCTGTACACTTGGCTGCCGACCGGTCTGCGCGTACTGAAGAAAGTTGAAAACATCGTACGTGATGAAATGAACAAAGCCGGCGCCATCGAAGTGTCGATGCCGGTGGTTCAGCCGGCTGACCTGTGGGTGGAAACCGGTCGTTGGGAGCAATACGGTCCGGAGCTGCTGCGTATCGCTGACCGTAACGAGCGTCCATTCGTGCTGGGTCCAACCCACGAAGAAGTGATCACTGACCTGATCCGTAACGAAGTGTTCTCCTACAAGCAACTGCCACTGAATCTGTTCCAGATCCAGACCAAGTTCCGTGATGAGATACGTCCACGTTTCGGTGTGATGCGTGCCCGTGAGTTCCTGATGAAGGATGCGTACTCCTTCCATACCTCTCAAGAGTCACTGCAAGTGACTTACGACAAGATGCATGCCGCTTACAGCGCCATCTTCTCGCGTATGGATCTGGATTTCCGCCCAGTGCTGGCTGACACCGGCTCTATCGGTGGTAGCTCTTCACACGAATTCCACGTACTGGCCAAGAGCGGTGAAGATGATATCGCCTTCTCTGATGCATCTGACTACGCGGCTAACGTAGAAATGGCAGAAGCCGTGATGCCTGCGGGCGAGCGTGCTGCACCAAGCGAAGAAATGCGTGTGGTGGATACACCGAATGCCAAAACCATCGCTGAGCTGACTGAGCAGTTCAATCTGCCGGTTGAGAAGACCGTGAAGACACTGGTCGTACGCGCAGCTGAAGATAGCGGCCACAAGCTGGTTGCACTGCTGGTTCGTGGCGACCACGAGCTGAACGAAATCAAAGCGCAGAAACTGCCACTGGTTGCCGATCCGCTGGAAATGGCGGACGAAGCAGAAATCCGCGCCGCGATTGGCGCAGGTCCAGGGTCACTGGGTCCGGTTAATCTGCCACTGCCAATCATTGCCGACCGTGCCGTGATTATGCTGAGCGATTTCGCAGCTGGCGCTAACCAAGATGGTAAGCACCTGTTCGGTATCAACTGGGAGCGTGACCTGCCACTGGCCGACGTAGCGGATATCCGTAACGTGGTTGAGGGCGATCCAAGCCCGGATGGTCACGGTACGCTGCAGATCAAACGCGGTATCGAAGTAGGTCACATCTTCCAGCTGGGTACGAAGTACTCCGAAGCGATGAAAGCCTGCGTGCAGGGCGAAGATGGTCGTAACCAGACCATGCTGATGGGCTGCTACGGTATCGGTGTTTCCCGTGTGGTTGCTGCGGCTATCGAGCAAAACCATGACGAGCGCGGCATTATCTGGCCTGATGCGATTGCTCCGTTCCACGTAGCTATTTTGCCAATGAACATGCACAAGTCTTACCGCGTGCAAGAAGCGGCCGAGAAGCTGTACAACGAGCTGCAAGCGGCCGGTATCGATGTGCTGATGGACGATCGTAAAGAGCGTCCGGGCGTGATGTTTGCTGACATGGAGCTGATGGGTATTCCGCACGTGGTGGTGATCGGTGATCGCAACCTCGACAACAATGAGCTGGAATATAAGCAGCGCCGCAGCGGCGAGAAGCAGATGATCAAGAGTGATGACATTCTGAGCGTACTGCTGGCCAACATTAAGCGCTAATACGCGAGCGCTTACGTCAAAGAGCCTCGTCTCAATGAGACGAGCGCCAAAACCAGAAAACAAGCAACCCCGCCGGAGATCCGTGCGGGGTTCTTTTTTATCTAATAGTTAGCGATATTACAGCGCTAAAGCATCTAGCCTCAGGTTTGACTACCGCTCTTTCCCATGCGCACTTCCCCATACCCATGTGCACGTCCCCATCCAGAGCTTACCCACTGCGTCACTCTTCTTCTGACTGACACGGCTCGGCAGGAACAAAGCCTTCTAAGCTATCGACCACCAGCACGGAGCTGGCTGAGACCTCATCACTATCCCCGGCTTTATCAGCCTTATCGGCAAAATGGGCGGTCAGTTCAACCAAAAGAGGTTTCTGCGGATCTTTACCGTGCAGCTTTTGCACCGCTTTACGATAAGCCGTTTGCAAGGCTTTGCTCTCTCCTTGCAAGGTGAAGGTCAAACCGGTGGCACAATCTTGTAAGACCGCACCGGTAGCGCGCGGAGTATACATCCCGCGTACCGACATGGGATCGCTCGGCAACGCCACCTCGGCGCCCTGCAGCACATACTGATGTTCATCCGGCAACGGTTTGTCGTCCTGATCCAGCATCAATAAGCTATCTGGGCGCACCTGATAGCTTTGCACATCACCATTGCTGGAAGTCAGGATCAATTTTTCGCCCTGCCGACTCCAACGGCCATAGTCCGCAAACAGCTGTCCGCTGCGTCCTTGCAGGTAGGTATCGGTTTCCACAAAACTGCCGTCATCATTCAGACGGATCCGGGTGTCGATACCATCACAATCAGTACACGGCAGCACACCTTGATAACCTTCAAATAAGGTTGCCGGTTCGCTGTCGGTGGTACGCGCATTGTCGGCGGCCTGCACCACCGGCATACTCAGACTGAAAATGACAGACAGGGCCAACGCACTGCGCAAAAAAGAGGATGCCATAACGTGCTCCTGTTCTCTGTATTGACTCTACCCCTTAAGGATACCGCCTGCCGCCACTCTCTACCATGCTGTTTTACGCATGCATCACGCTTAGCCGCCAAGAGAAAGGGCGCTTTTTGTGTAATCAGCGGTATTAAGATATAACAGCGCATGACGATTTTTCATTTTCATGCAGGAGAAATGCTATGTTGCAGTATGGCGAGCGAATCCGCCGAGCATATGCACAGATTGGTAGCGGAGAGCTCGGTTATATTCCAGATGCACTAAACTGTGTACTGGAGACATTGAACCGGATAGCGGAAGATCCGGCCGTACCGGAAACGGTGCGCGATCAGGCAGCCTATGCCGCCGCCAATCTGTTAATGAGTGACATCAGCACGGATTAGGAATTTCATCATGACCAATGACTATCAGCCCATCTCATGTGCAACTTACGATCTTCTGGAACTGGCCTGTATGCACCACTATAAGCTGCATATCACGCAAAAGTCCGGTGAAGTGATTGAAGGCACCGCGATGGACATGCAGATTGAGAATCATCAGGAATTTATTCTGCTGCAACTGGCAGATGGTCATGAAATCCGATTGCGGCTCGATAGTCTGCACGCCTTCAGCCATGAGCGCTTTGGCGTGCAATACTTGGAGTGAGCAGGGTTAAACAGACACAAGGCGCGATGGTTTGCCCTATCCCGCCTTGTATTTCGTGTTCAGTGTTGCGTTTTTTGCTAGCTAACTGTGCTTAGCACAGCCATGGCTTGGCCCAGTAAATCTGCCACTGTGGCTGATCAGGCTGCGGTTGGCCTTCTTTGGTGACAAACACGCCAAAGGCAGCAATCAAGGTTTCGCCGTAAAACAGCATCGGTGTGCGATCGCGCAGCCACGGCGGAATGCTGCGCTCTTGCCAGATTTTCTTAATCTGACGCGAACCATTACGCCCGATGATATGAAAACGCCCCTGCGCACGAAAACGCACGCTAACAAACTCAGCAGGCAGCGGCGCACGCACGCTTAAGCCGCCTTCTTGTAAACGCAGCTCGCCCAAGTTATCCGGCAACACCAGCGGACGTAAACCATCCCACATCTGCACCGAATCGGCGAGTGAGCGCATGCTCGGCAGCAAATACAGACGCTGCTTGAAGCGGCGCACCTGCCACTGCTGGATATTCAGTACCGGCTCGGCATCTTGACGCGCCATAGCCACTTGATACCACAAGCTTTGCAGCTGCTCCCGCGAAGGCATTAATGCGCCGAGACACGCAAACCAGCGGCGCAAAATCGCTTGGCGTTTCACTTCGCTCATCTGCTGCAACCCAGCGATATCGATGGACTCATCGTCATCCAACAGCGTTTGCAAAGACTCCATCAACAGCTCATCGAGCAGCTCTTCTTGCTCGCCACACAGCGCGGCACTGCGCGCTACCGCTTCACCAAAATGTGGCCAACGGGCGGTCAGCTCAGGGATCACTTGCAAGCGCAGGAAGTTGCGATCAAAGCGCGGATCGCTGTTACTGTCATCTTCAACCCAGCTCAGCTGATGCAACGCGGCATAGGCTTCAATCTCGGCGCGGGAAACGTACAGTAACGGGCGCACCTGCTGACCACGCATAAACGGCATCCGCGCCGTCATCGCCGCCAACCCGGCCGGACCACTGCCGCGCTTGAGCGCCAGCAATACCGTTTCACACTGATCATCCAAATGCTGCGCAGTGACCAAACTCTCGCCGGCTTCTAAGCGTGATCCGATGGCGTGATAACGCGCATCGCGAGCCGAAGCTTCCAAGCTGATATGGGCTTTTTTCACCTGCACGCGCACCACATCCAGCGGAATTTGCCACTGCGCACACTGCTGCTCGCAATGCAGCGCCCACTCATCCGCAAAACGGCTCAGGCCGTGGTGCACATGCACCGCGCGCACCCGAAGCTCAGGGCGCAACTGACGCAAACGCATCATCAAATGCAGCAGTACGGTGGAGTCAACGCCACCACTGTAGGCAACCAGTACGCGGTTGTCCTCTCCGATACACGCGGCGGCCTGCGCCAGAATTGGGTCACTGTTCATAAAGTTCTAAAGGTAATTGATCCGGATCGGCAAAGAAGGTGAAACGACGCTGAGTATAAGGATCGGTGCGGATCGGCTCACAGGCAATACCGTGTGCCTGCAATGTGGCCACCGCCTCATCCAGCGCGCTGACGGCAAACGCCAGATGGCGTAATCCGCACGCCTCGGGTTGGCTGAGCCGCTGCGGTGGATGCGCGAATGAAAATAGCTCCAGAGTGTACTGACCGTCTAACGCCAGATCCAACTTCCATGAATCACGCTCTGGCCGGTAATGCTCAGCCAGTACGCGAAACCCGAGGATCTCGGTATAAAACGCTTTCGAACGCGCGTAATCGGAGCAGATCAGCGCGATATGGTGTACGGCACGGAGTTTGAGCATCCCTTTCCTCTGTCAGCCAGACGGCAGTCAGTTACTGCCGTCAGGAGCGAAACGTTAACGCTCTGCGCTGTCAGATGCAAGGATCAAAGTGCCTGTGCGCGGTATTGGCTGACCGGATTCACAATATGCTCACGCGCGGCGACGATCTGCAGTTCGTATTTGCCATTTTGCTGAGTGCAGGTCATCACATCGTTAACGGCATTTGCGGTGTGCTCGAAGGCCTCACGATCATTTTTGCCTTGCAGCAAGTTGGCCAAGAAGATGGCGCTGGTCAGATCGCCTACGCCCACTGGCTGGCGGTCAAAGTCATGCAGCGGACGGCTGATATGCAGCACTTCATCGGCACTTACCAGCAGCATTTCAAACTGCTGCGGATCGCGACCGGCTTTGCTCAGGTGTTTCACCAGCACTTTCTTCGGTCCACGGCTCAGCAAGTGACGCGCTGCCGCAACCGCTTGTTCGAAGTTCTCGACCGGCAAGCCAGACAGCGCTTGCAGCTCCAGCAGGTTTGGCGCTAAGACATCGGCGCAGCTCACCGCATCATGCTCTAAAAACTCTGCCACGCCCGGTGCCACGATGCAGCCTTTTTCTGGATGCCCCATGACCGGATCGCAAAAATAAATCGCATTTGGATTTTTGGCTTTCACCGCACGCACGGTGGCCAAAATAGACTGACCTTGTTCTGCCGCGCCGATATAACCCGACAGCACCGCATCGCACTCTGGCAACACGCCAATCTCATCCATGCCTTGGGTGATCAGGCCAATTTGTTCTTGTGGGAATACCATCCCCTGCCATTTTTGGTATTGGGTGTGGTTGGAAAACTGAACGGTATGCAACGGCCAAACATCAACACCTAACAGCTGCATCGGTAATACGGCTGCTTTATTACCGGCATAGCCGTAAACGACATGAGACTGAATCGACAGAACGTTTTTCATGATTTTATGAGCTCCGCATGCCCCAACAGGTATTCGCATGCTTTATGCAAACTAAAAAGAGATGACGTAAGAATATCGGATTATCGCCGCAAAAAGTAAAAAAAACGGCGCGAAATGCGCCGTTTTTTGTATACACAAATTACTGCTTGATGATCTTAACGGTGTAGCGGCCGTCAGCTTGACGATACGCACCGTGGATATCAGTTTCGAAGCCTGGGAAGTGGGCACCGATTTCGCACAGCATCTGCAGGAAGTCCAGCACTGGGCGGCTTTCTTCGGTGATCATTTCACCTGGCATTACCAGAGGAACACCTGGTGGATATGGCAGGATCATGTTGGCGTTGATCTTACCAACCATCTCTTCCAGGTAGCACTCTTCCACGTTACCGCGCAGTTCCTGTTGGAACGCAGCGTGCGGAGTCATCACCAGCTTAGGCAGAACTTCGAACGCGGTGTACATCAGTTCTGGCAGGTTGTGGTGGCAAATCAGCTTGTGGATACCTTGTGCCAGTTCCTGGATACGCATTTCTGCGTAGAACTCTGGGTTAGACGCGTACACGCTTGGCAGTACGTTCTTAACTTTCATGTTCAGGTCGTAGCAACGTTTGAACTCGGTCAGACCACGCAGCAGGCTCAGAGCCTTGGTCTTATCGATACCGATGCTGAACAGGAACAGCAGGTTGTAAGGACCGGTCTTCTCAACGATGATACCGCGGTCGTCCAGGAACTTAGCAACCAGAGATGCTGGGATACCTTGTTCTTCCAGAGTACCTTCTTTGCTCAGGCCCGGAGTCAGCAGGGTAACTTTGATTGGGTCCAGGAACATGTGGTTTTCGTCCATGTCCTTGAAGCCATGCCAGCCGTCTTTCGGATCCAGGTTCCAGCAAGCCACTTCGTCGATGTTCTCTGGCTGCCATACGTCGAAGAACCAGCCATCGCACTCAGAACGCAGCTTTTTGATTTCCTTACGGAAACGGATAGCGCGGTCGATAGAGCCTTGGATCAGGCGCTTACCAGCATTGCCCTTCATCATCGCTGCTGCGGTTTCAGTGGAAGCCACGATACCGTAGTGCGGAGAAGTAGAGGTGTGCATCATGTACGCTTCGCTGAAGGTTTCCTCGTTGATGTCACCTTTAACGTGAATCATGGAAGCCTGAGAGAACGCAGCCAGCAGTTTGTGAGTGGACTGGGTTTCGTAGAATACTTTACCCGGTACACGGTCACCGCTCATACCACACTTGCCCTTATAGATTGGGTGGAAGTTGGTATAAGGAACCCATGCAGAGTCGAAATGGATGGATTTAACATCCAGAGTCTTCTTGATGGTGTCAGTGTTGTACAGCAGACCGTCGTAAGTAGAGTTAGTTACTACGGCGTGAACTGGCCACTCAGCATTTGGTGTTTCAGCAATTTTCTGCTCGATAGTTTCACGAGTGAATTCGCTGTGTGGGATACCCCCCAGGATACCGTAAGCGTTACGGGTTGGACGGAAGTACAGCGGAGTCACGTCGCTCATCATCATCAGGTGAGTCAGAGACTTGTGGCAGTTACGGTCGATCATGATGGTGCTGCCAGCTGGTGCTGAGTACATACCTACGATCTTGTTCGCAGTAGATGTACCGTTAGTCACCATGTAGCTACGCTCAGCGTTGAAAGTACGTGCAATGTACTCTTCCGCTTCTTTGTGTGGACCGGAGTGGTCCAGCAGTGAGCCCAGCTCGCCAACAGAGATAGAGATATCAGACTTCATGGTGTTCTCACCGAAGAAGTCATAGAAAATGCTACCTACTGGAGATTTCTGGAACGCAGTACCGCCCATGTGGCCTGGAGTACAGAAAGTGTATTTACCTTCTTCAACGTACTTGAACAGCGCCTTGGTCAGTGGAGGCAGGATGTCGTCAACGTAAGCGGCAACAGCTTGCTCGATCTTCAGAGTGATGTCAGACGCCATGTCCAGCGCGTACTCGAAGAAAGTCACGTTCAGACGCAGGTCGTTCAGGCTCACGTCCAGAGTAGAGTGAGTGTTAGCGAACGCGAACAGAGGCAGTTTCTCGTTCAGTTCGTTGATATCACGGCACAGATCCAGGCTGTACTTGTCCCAATCGAATACAACACCCGCAACGCGTGCGTTGTTTTCCAGCAGTTTCAGCAGATCTTCACGGTCGTTTGGATAAACAACCTGGAAACCTTTTTCTTCCAGCGAAGCGTGTAATTCACGGATCGGTTCTTCTTTGAAGAAGGCACCGAGGTGATTCATGATAGCAATAATATTCATTATATAACCCTTACTTTATACCGTGCTGCCACCTCTTCCGTCAGAGATAACATCGAGTGAAGCAGCACGTTTTTGAGGATATGGTTTAGCTATTCTTTTAACTCAGACTTGCCATTACGCAGCAGTTGCAGCGCTCTTACGGCCAATCTTGTTCGCGTAGAACATCAGGATGATCAGGCTCACGATGAAGGTGGCAGTCAGCTGAGCTGAAGTTGCACCTGCCAGCGCTACGAAACAGAACGCTGCAGCAATTACGGAAGCCACGATGCTCAGTACGCTGCGAGTAGTCGCGCCTTCGAAGCGGATCAGGTTCACAGCAGAGTAGAAGTAAGGCAGCATGGTCAGCAGTACCGCGATACCCGTCAGCTGGCCGAATAGGTCAGAAGCGTTCGCACCGCTAGAGCTTGCTACAGTCAGCAGGATCATCAGCACAGTCATTTTGCAAGACGCCAGAATCAGACCTTTCTTAGGTACGCCGTTCTTGTCCATCTCGCCGTATACAGCTGGGAAATTACCGTCTTGTGCAGCACGCGCACCCGCTTGGCCAACCAGCATCATCCAAGAACCCAGAGAGGTCAGACAGGCGATAGCGGTGAAAGCAGATACCAGAGGCGCAGCCCAAGAACCCACCATCTTAGAAGTACTTACTGCAAACGGCGCACCAGACGCAGCCATTTCAGCAGCAGGGAACATACCGGACATCACTTGAGTTGCCAGGATGTAGATGATACCCGCCAGACCAGTACCCAGCATGGTAGCCATTGGTACGGTACGCTGTGGGTTGTCTACCATACCGGTACTTACCGCAGCAGATTCAACACCCACGAACGCCCACAGGCACAGCAGAACAGAGCTAACAACGGCTTTAGTGCTTGGCTCACCAGTGGTGTTCCAGTTAGCAACGTAAGTTGCAGTGTCGAACCAAGCCCAACCGAAGATAGCGGTAGCAACTACTGGGATCAGTACCAGAATCAGACCGATACTGGTCAGACGGCTCACCCAAGAACCACCCAGCAGGTTGATAAAGGTAAAGAACCATACGGCAGCGATACAGGCGATACCGGCAGCCACTGGCTCGTTCAGAACTGGGAAGAAAGTAGACAGGTAAGCAACCGCGGTGATAGCGATAGCCAGGTTACCGATCCAGTTAGCGTGGTAGTACAGAACACCGGTTTGGAAACCAAATACTGGGGCGATTTCACCAGCGTATGCAATCGGGCCACCCTCTTGAGGGTTCTTAGTAGCCAGACGGGCATATACATAGGCCAAAGACATCGCACCGATCAGAGCAATAACCCAACCCCAAATGGAGATAGAGCCGATACGAGCCAAGTTAGCTGGCAGCAATGCGATACCACTACCCATCATGTTACCGGCTACTACACCTGTACAGGCTAGCAGGCCGATTTTTTTAGTCGACGACATGGTGACTCCTGAATTTCAATATTTGAAATCTTAACCACTGTCCGAATTTCAATGTTCAGCGCAGTGACTACTTAACTTATGCCGAGAACAGAAACTGACTATATTCCTGCCCTTCTTTTCACAAGCGTGCAGTATTGTTTTATGTAAGTGGCTAAACCTGATTCACATGAGTCTTATTCACATCAATCGCGGTTTACCAGATAAAGCAGCAAGCACCCAAAAGAGATATCTGCATCTGCTTATTACTTTGTGTTCAACAAAAGAGCGAATCAAAAGCGTGTCATTTACACAGTGTCACTCGTTTTGTGTGATGGACTTTATCCCTCTGCCAAATAAAAGTCCTAAAGTTAAAGTGAACTTATTAAATCTTCTCAAGAAATGACAATTCCAAACATTCCATGAGACTTATTGCAGAATGTAACCCAACCGTTTGCGCTCGCTAAATTTAAAATATAAACACATATAAATCAGCGTGTTGACATTAACTTTACCCGCATCAATATTGTGCTTTTGCAGTGTCAACATGGCGCAATATTAACCATCAGCAACAAACAAACATCTTTAGGGATATCCATGCGCATAACGCAATACATGGCAACCCGTTTACTTAATATCCCATCCTTGCCAATAACTATGCGCAAAATGACGATTTATTCTCCGCTATCAACCTCGAAAACATCCGGTTAAAAAAGAAAACAGCAACGGCAACCCCCAAAATAAACCGCCAGATTGCATGGCGAAGATAAATAATCAGCATGTTCGCAAAAGTAAGAGATAGCACCGTGAGGATCAAGCCCAGCCAAACTAAGCTAATAACTACTAAACCAAGAACACTAAACCAATAAACCTAAGCTAAAAAAACAAGCACAGAACATGCAGAAAGTATGAGAAAGAAATAAACAATGATCGGGATAAAAAAGAATGGAACAGGTGAAGATGAGAGCGGCTAATAAGATGGTAGGGATTAATGAAACGATGAAAATATAGTGGAAAAATGAGAATAGGGAAAGCTAAACACAGAAACGCACAGGATAGCGCGAATACCCCATTGAGCATCACTCAACTCAATAAGACCTAGGATGCCTAGCCTCAAGCGCACCACTCAGCGTGGCTAACGGCCACCACACCGCCCCGCTGCGCCACGACGTAAAGCGTGGCGCGACACCGTCATCAGTTACCCATTAATCAAAGGTGGTATCGTTCAGATAAGGCGCGACGGCATTGAGCTCGCTTTGGAAGATAGCGTTTTTAATCCAGTAATAGGTGCCCTTGCCCGGATGCTGATTGTACGCCGACAGATAGGCATCCGCCGCATCACTGAACAGCCCTTCCAGCTCATACACCTTACCCAGCAGCACGTAAGACAGCCAGTTACGCTCCAGCTTCACCGCCTGCTCAGCATACATCTGCGCCTGCGCCAGATTGCCATTATTCAATTGGAACAACGCCTGCAGCTGCAACACGATCGGGTTACCGTGCAGCTCTGGCGCATCCACTATCCGTGCCAGCTCATCTTTAATCGCCGAACGCTGCTGCTCCGCATCACCACTTGGCTGCAATGTCATCAACACCATATTGTTGAGCAGTAACTCAGCACGAGCATAGATGAAGTTCGGGTAATCTTTCAGTAAGGTTTGCAGAATATCGCGCGCCGCGATTAAGGAGTCCACATCCCCGCTTTGCATCAACTGGTGCGCATGATAGTACTGGCGCAGCACATGCCCATCTTGCGGCGCTACGTTACTCAAACGGGTAATCAAAGTCTGTGGCGGCTGTAAGCCCAGCACCGCAAACACATGGTTGAGCACATCTACCTGCACCGTCAGTAAGTTGGTTTCGGTAATGATGTAGCGCTTGCTCATCAGCACTTTGCGCGTAGCGTTATTAACCAGTGAAACCGATAAGAAACACTGACTGACGCGGTGGTGCTGCTGATTTTCAAACTGGGTATACAGCGTCTTCCCTGCCGTCGGCAGACTACGACCACTGTAATTGGTCATGTCGTGTGCATTGTACGGGCTGTAGTTATTCAGCGCCTGCGCCAGCAATTCATTGACGCTACTAATCGGCCCTTGAGTATTGGCACACACACTGTTTGGATTCGCGACCCACTGGATAGACACCGCATTCGGGTCCATCAATACCGGCGACATATCCGGCACTGGACGGAACAGAAACGCTGAACCTCCGGCAAACAGGCTCAGCAGCAAGACAATCCCCAGCACTTTCCACCAGGAAAAACGCGGCGCAACCACACCTTGGGTTACGGTATCGGCAGGAGGGACAAAACAGGCAAGCTTAGCCGCCGCATACAGCTCTTGCTCGGTGGTCGACACCGGCGCACTGCTGATACTGGCAGCTGGATTTACCAGCTCTGCGGGCGTGACTGGGGCTGCGCTGACTTCTGGGGTAGGCTCTACCGGCACAGCAGCCAATGGCGGCTCATAACCGGAAACATGCGCATCACCGACGCACAACGTGACCGAGGCCACCAGCTTGTAACCGCGTTTCGGCACGGTCACGATATATTCCGGCGCGTCTGGCCGGCCATCTTTCAGACATTTACGCAACTCAGAGATGCACTGAGTCACCACATGCGGCGTTACCACATTGCGGGTCCAGATATTATCAATCAGCTCATCGCGGCTGAGCACTTCTCCCGGATGGGTAGAAAAATAGCACAGCATATCGACAAGTCTTGGTTCAACCACCAAGACCCGTTCGCCACGAATTAACTTATTGTCAGCTGCAGAAACCAGCCATTCGCCCACGCGGTAGGATTCGTCTCGCATTATACTGAGTATTGTTTCATGTCATCGGATCAAAATTTCGAGTGCGCAAGGCTAGCACGGTTTTCCCCGCAGCAAAACTTTCTCTCTCACACAAAGTGGAGAAAATGAGGTTTTCTTGATGTAAAAGGGCGTTCTACCGGCGTGAAAATGACAAATCTCAGCGACTTGTCGACATAATAAAAAAGCGGCCATCACAGCCGCTTCTTAAGCATTTTATCAAATTTATTGCATAAATCAGCAATAACCGTAATTCATCAGACGCTGATAACGACGCTCCAGCAGCATATTCTCATCCAGCACGTCCAAATCCTGCAGATCTTGTTGCAGTTGTGCCTTCAGTGCCGCCGACATTGCCGCCATATCACGGTGCGCACCACCCAGTGGCTCACCGATCACGCTGTCAATCAGACCCAGCTCATGCAAACGCGGCGCGGTGATCCCCATCGCTTCCGCGGCCAGTGGCGCTTTATCGGCGCTCTTCCACAAAATGGAGGCACAGCCTTCCGGTGAAATCACCGAATAGGTGCTGTATTGCAGCATGTTAACCTTATCACCCACCCCGATCGCCAGTGCGCCACCAGAGCCGCCTTCACCAATCACGGTACAAATGACCGGTACGGTCAGCATCGACATCTCTTTTAGGTTACGCGCAATCGCTTCGGACTGGCCACGCTCTTCTGCACCCACGCCAGGGTAAGCACCTGGGGTATCGATAAAGGTAATGATCGGCAGCTTAAAGCGCTCCGCCATCTTCATCAGACGCAGGGCTTTACGGTAGCCTTCTGGTGCTGGCATGCCGAAGTTACGACGGATCTTCTCTTTGGTCTCACGGCCTTTTTGATGGCCAATAACCATCACCGGACGCCCTTCCAAACGGGCAATCCCGCCGACAATCGCTTTGTCATCGGCGTAAGCGCGATCCCCGGCCAGCTCATCAAACTCAGTGAAGATCTGGTCGATATAATCCAACGTATAAGGGCGACGCGGATGACGCGCCAGCTGGGCAATCTGCCAAGCGCCCAGATCCGCAAAAATCTTGCGGGTCAGCTCTACGCTCTTATCCTGTAAACGACGGATCTCATCATCCAGATCGAAATCCAGATCCTCGTTTTGGCGGTTTACCGAGCGAAGCGAATCAATTTTGGCTTCCAATTCGGCAATTGGCTGTTCAAAATCCAGAAAATTCAGACTCATAATTATGGTTGTCCTAGTCAAACTCCAGCTCGATCTGTTCATTCCCGATCAGCGTACGCAGACCGAGTAGCAATTGATCGGATGGGGTTACACGCCATTCAGTACCTAAACGCAGCCGGGCGCGCGCGTCATCCCGCTGGTAGTAAATATTGACCGGCACACTCCCGGCGCGGTGCGGCTCGAGCACCTGTCGGAAACGGCTGAAAAACTGGTCATCAATTTGCCCGTCTGTTAACGAGATGGCAAGTGCACGGGCGTATTTTTCCCGCGCCTCACCAATATCAAGCACTTCTCTAGCCGTCATTCTAAGTCCGCCGGAGTAGTCATCAAAGCTGACCTGTCCGGTAACCAGCAAAATGCGGTCTTTTTCCACCAGATGCTGATAACGATCGAGTGCATCCGAGAATAACATTACTTCCAGTCGGCCGGAACGATCATCCAGTGTCACCAGACCGATCCGCGAGCCACGTTTCGTTGTCATCACCCGCGCAGCCACTACCAAGCCAGCCGCTACGGTAACCTGACCGCGTGGCGATGGCACCATATCTTTTAAGCGCGACGGCACATAGCGGTCTAATTCTTTCAGATACTGGGTGATCGGGTGTCCGGTCAGATACAAGCCGAGCGTCTCGCGCTCCCCTTCCAGCCACACTTGATCTGGCCACGGCGGCACGTTGGCATATGCCTGTTCAACTTGCTCCGGCGCATCGGCCAGCACGCCGAACATGTCAGCCTGCCCCAACGCTTCGGCTTTGGCATGCTGATCGGCCGCTTTCAGTGCTTCTTCCAAACTCGCCATCAGCGCCGCGCGGTGCGGGCCTAAGCGATCCATCGCGCCGGATAAAATCAGCTTTTCCAGTACTCGGCGGTTGATGCGTTTAACATCCACGCGGGCACAAAAATCAAACAGGTCACGGAAATAACCACCGGCTTGACGCGCCTCGACAATCGCTTCGATCGGGCCTTCACCGACCCCTTTCACCGCCCCGATGCCGTACACAATCTCGCCCGCTTCGTTGACACGGAAGTGATGCTCACCGCTATTCACATCTGGAGGCAGAATTTTCAGCCCCATGCGACGGCATTCTTCGACCAGACCAACGATTTTATCGGTGTTATCCATATCGGCGGTCATTACCGCCGCCATGAATTCCGCCGGATAGTGAGTCTTGAGCCACAGCGTTTGGTAAGACACCAGCGCATAGGCCGCGGAGTGCGATTTGTTAAAGCCGTAGCCAGCAAACTTCTCCACCAAGTCGAAGATTTTCATCGCCAACTCACCGTCGACGCCGTTCTTCTCCGCGCCCTCTTTAAAGGTGCCGCGCTGCTTGGCCATCTCTTCTGGCTTTTTCTTACCCATCGCACGGCGCAGCATATCCGCACCGCCGAGCGTATAGCCGGATAACGTCTGGGCAATCTGCATCACCTGTTCTTGATACAAGATGATGCCGTAGGTCGGCTCCAGAATGGGTTGCAGTGACTCATGTTGCCATTGCACGTCCGGATACGAGATCGCTTCACGCCCGTGCTTACGGTCGATAAAGTTATCCACCATCCCGGATTGCAGTGGGCCCGGACGGAATAGCGCCACCAGCGCGATCATATCTTCGAAGCAGTCGGGCTTCAGACGTTTGATCAAATCTTTCATACCACGCGATTCGAGCTGGAATACCGCGGTCGTTTCAGAGCGTTGCAGCAACTCAAACGAGGCCGGATCGGTCAGCGAAATCGCCGCAATATCTACCGGAGGCTTGCCCTCTTTGGCCAAGCGCGGGTTAATCATCTCCAACGCCCAGTTGATGATGGTCAAGGTACGCAGGCCGAGGAAGTCAAACTTCACCAGACCGGCGTATTCCACATCGTTTTTATCGAACTGGGTTACCGGATGATGACCTTCGGAGTCGCAATACAGCGGGGCAAAGTCGGTGATCTTGGTTGGCGCAATCACCACCCCACCGGCGTGTTTACCGGCGTTACGGGTGACCCCTTCCAGTTTACGCGCCATATCGATCAGCGCCCGCACCTCTTCATCGGCGTCATACGCCGCCTGCAGCTGTGGCTCGGCTTCAAAGGCTTTCGCCAAGGTCATGCCAGGATCAGGCGGGATCAGCTTCGAGATGCGATCCACAAAGCCATACGGATGGCCCAGCACACGGCCCACATCACGGATCACCGCTTTGGCCGCCATGGTACCGAAAGTGATGATCTGGGATACCGCATCACGACCATACATATCGGCCACGTGCTCGATAACCTGATCGCGCTTATCCATGCAAAAGTCGACGTCAAAGTCGGGCATGGAAACCCGTTCAGGGTTCAAGAAACGTTCGAACAGCAGGTCAAATTCCAGCGGATCCAGATCGGTAATTTTCAGCGCATAGGCCACCAATGAACCAGCACCCGAGCCGCGCCCAGGGCCTACCGGAATACCGTTATCCTTGGACCACTGGATAAACTCCATCACGATCAGGAAGTAACCCGGAAAGCCCATTTGGTTAATTACGTCGAGCTCGATTTGCAGACGCTCATCGTAAGGGGGGCGCTTCTCGGCGCGTACAGCCGGATCGGGGAACAAGAATTCCAGACGCTCTTCCAAGCCTTCGCGGGATTTCATCACCAGAAAATCTTCGGTGGACATATCGCCGGTCGGGAATTGCGGCAGGAAGTACTCGCCCAAACGGATGGTTACGTTACAACGTTTGGCAATTTCTACACTGTTTTCCAGCGCTTGCGGGATGTCGGCAAACAGCTCGCACATCTCGTCTTCGCTACGCAGATATTGCTGCGCACTGTATTTCTTCGGTCGTTTTGGATCGTCGAGGGTAAAGCCATCGTGAATGGCGACCCGAATTTCATGGGCGTCGAAATCTTCCGGCGTCAAAATACGCACATCGTTGGTCGCCACCACCGGCAGATCGCAACGCGCAGCCAATTCAACCGCAAAATGCAGGTAAGTCTCTTCGTCTTGACGACCGGTACGGATCAGCTCCAGATAGTAGCGATCCGGAAAATAGGTTTGGTAAAAGTTGATGCACTCATCCACCAACTCCTGATTACCGCGCAGCAGTGCCTTGCCGACATCGCCATAACGGGCGCCGGAAAGCACAATCAGTCCTTCGTGGTGTTGCTCTAACCAATCACGTTCGATGACTGGCCCACCTTGCACATAACCACGTTGGTACGCTTGCGAAATCAGTAACGTCAGATGCTGATAACCGGTGTTATTGGCCGCCAGAATGGTAAGCTCCACCAGCTCATCCCCCAATAAGGGGTTATGCATTAAAAAGTCAGCCCCGATAATGGGCTTGATACCAGCACCGTGCGCGGTGCCGTAGAATTTCACCAGACCACACAGGTTGGTGAAATCGGTGATAGCCAATGCCGGCATTGCAAGTGCGGCGGCTTTTTTGACCAACGGGCCGGTTTTCGCCAGCCCGTCAATCATGGAGTAATCACTGTGAACCCGTAAGTGAACAAAACGGGGCTGCCCCATCAGGAAACACTCCTTAACTCTCAATTCCATCGCTCAGATGCGGCGCATCTAAACGCAATAACGTCGGGTACACACCCGTTAGTGCTTTTGGCTCGCTAAGCGGTCGATTACAGCCCGAGCGCCCGCTTCACGGGCGCAAAACTGCGACGATGCTCAGCAATCGCGCCGTGCTCGGCTAACAGCCGTAAGTGATCGGCAGTCGGATAGCCTTTATGCTTGGCAAAGCCGTATTGTGGATACTGCGCATCAAGCTCTGCCATTTCCCGATCTCGGGTCACTTTGGCCAAAATAGACGCGGCACTGATTTCGGCGACCTTACTATCCCCTTTGACCACCGCTTGCGCTGGCATCGGTAGCGCTGGACAGCGGTTACCGTCAATCAGCACAAACTCTGGCGTGATAGGCAACCCCGCCACCGCGCGCTGCATCGCCAGCATGGTGGCGTGCAAAATGTTCAGCTCATCAATTTCATGCGGCTCGGCGCGACCTAAACTCCACGCCAGCGCTTTTTCTTTGATTTCATCAAACAGCGCCAAACGCTTTTTTTCTGACAGCTTTTTCGAGTCGGCCAAGCCAACAATTGGGCGCGCGGGATCTAAGATCACCGCCGCAGTGACCACCGCGCCCACCAACGGACCGCGCCCCACTTCATCGACACCGGCAATCAAACCAGCATCCGGATATACAAATAAATCAGTCATCACGTTGAATCAAATCCAGTACCGCTGCCGCCGCCTGCTGGTCAGCATCGCAGCGAATTTTCTGATGTAGCTCGGTAAACATCCGCTTTAAGCAGCGGTTATCCTGCGACAACAGCATGCTGAGCTTGGCGGTTAGGCGCTCAACCGTGCAATCTTCCTGAATCAGCTCGGGCACGATTTTCTTACCGGCTAACAGGTTAGGCAGCGAAACAAACTCGGTTTTGACCAACTTTTTGGCCAGCCAGTAAGTCAGCGGTTTGACCCGATACGCTACCACCATCGGTGATTTGGCCAACATGCACTCTAAGGCTGCTGTACCGGACGCCAACAACGTCGCATCGGCCGCCGTCATTGCGTCCCGCGCTTGGCCATCGAGCAAGGTGATACGCAAATCCGGAGCAATCTCAGCCTTTAACGCCAAAAACTGCTCACGACGACGCGCATTGACCATCGGCACTAATATTTGCAACTCCGGACGCAGCTGCTGCAAACGCTGCGCCGTTTGCAAAAACGGCTCCGCCAACATGGCCACTTCACCTGCCCGGCTGCCCGGCAACACCGCTAGCACTGAGGCATCCTCGCTCAAGCCCAGCGTCCGACGCGCACCGGCTTTATCAGCTTCCAACGGCATACTGTCAGCCATGGTATGACCGACAAAACGACACGGGACATTAAAGCGATCGTAGAAGGCTTTCTCGAATGGCAAAAAGGCCAGCACCAGATCGGTGGCTTTGGCAATTTTGAATACCCGATTTTGCCGCCACGCCCACACTGATGGGCTGACGTAGTGCACCGTCTTGATCCCATGCTGCTTGAGTTTTAGCTCCAGACCAATGTTGAAATCTGGCGCATCGATACCGATAAACACATCCGGTTTGAGGCGAGTAAAATTTTGCACCAGAGTCCGGCGGATCGTGAGCAGACGCGGCAAGTGCTTGAGCACTTCCACCAGCCCCATCACGGCCAACTCTTCCATATCAAACCAGCTTTCGCACCCTTCGGCCTGCATACGCGGGCCGGCGATGCCGACAAAGCGGGCATCCGGATGCTGGGCACGCAGGGCGCGGATCAAACCGGCCCCGAGAATGTCGCCGGAGGTTTCTCCGGCCACAATGCCAATCACCAGAGGTTGCGTGACCGGTAACGATGTCTGCTCAGGCTGCATAGTGTTGAGGCATAGTCTCGATTTAACGAAGTCTCGTATTAACGGATAATTCCGCGTTGCGATTGCGCTAAGAAGTCAATAAATGCCTGTACAGGCGGATGCGCATTGGCCAACTCAGCCAACTCAGGACGAATCTCATCCAGCGTCTTACCACTGCGGTAAATCAGCTTGTAGGCATTGCGGATCGCGTGCAGGGTCGGCTTTTCAAAACCGCGACGCTTCAGGCCTTCAATGTTCACGCCAAATGGCGCCGCATGGTTGCCTTGGGCCATCACAAACGGCGGCACATCTTGCACCACAATCGAGCCACCGCCCAGCATCACATGCTGACCGATACGGCAGAATTGGTGGATTGCCGACATACCACCGACAATGGCAAAGTCTTCCACTTCAACGTGACCTGCCAGCGTAGCGTTATTGGCGAAAATACAGTTATTGCCCACTACACAGTCGTGCGCGATGTGCGCATTGATCATCAGCAGGTTATCGTTACCCACACGGGTGATCCCGGTATCCTGCACGGTGCCGCGGTGAATGGTGACGCTTTCGCGGATCACATTGCGATCGCCGATTTCGGTTCGCGTCGGTTCACCGTGATATTTCTTATCCTGATTGGCTTCGCCGATCGACGCGAACTGATAAATCTGGTTATCGCGTCCGATACGGGTATGGCCGTTCACCACCACGTGGGATTTCAGTACGGTGCCTTCGCCGATTTCTACATCAGCGCCAACCACACAAAACGGGCCGATTTGCACACCCGCACCGATTACCGCCCCTGCTTCTACGATAGAAGAAGGATGAATGAAGGCCGTTTCATGAATCACGGATTACACCTCTCGACGTGCACACATTAAGTCAGCTTCACACACGACTTCGCCGTTCACTTTGGCAACTCCGGTGAAACGCGCAATACCACGACGCTCTTTCAGGAACTGCACCTCAAACACCATCTGATCGCCAGGAGTCACCGGACGCTTGAAGCGGGCATTATCAATCGCGGCAAAATAATACAGCTCATTACCGTTTGGCTTGCCGAAGGTTTTAAATGCCAGCACGCCGGTTGCCTGAGCCATGGCTTCCAGAATTAACACACCTGGAAACACTTTCTTTTGCGGGAAGTGCCCCTGGAAAAACGGCTCGTTCACAGAAACGTTCTTCAGTGCGTGCAGGTATTCACCTTCTTTATAATCCAGCACCCGATCAATCAGTAAAAACGGATAACGGTGCGGTAAAAGGTCCAGAATTTCTTCGATCTGTAATGAGTTTGCTTGAGTCGTCAAGATAATGTTCCTGTCTCTTATCATCTGAGCGGGAATAGGTATTCGGGTTACGTCAGGAATAACACGGCCTGCACGCATGGCAGGCCGTCAGTCTACTTCAGCGGCTGCCCCGGCGGGACAGCGGCAACGGGTGAAAAGACACTTACTCGTTGCTTTCTTTTTCCAGCTTCCGCTCCACTGCTTTGAGACGCTTGTTCATCTCATCAATGTTCATCACCAAAGCGGCCGTTTTACGCCAAGCTTTGTTGTTTTGCAGCGGAATACCGGACGAATACATTCCCGGTTCACTAATGGGGCGCATCACCATACCCATACCGGTGACAGTGACTTTATCGCAGATTTCCATGTGACCATTGATCACGCTGGCACCACCAATCATACAATGACGGCCAATTTTCAGGCTGCCCGCCATAATCACACCGCCGGCTACGGCGGTATTTTCGCCGATCACCACGTTATGGGCAATCTGGCATAAATTATCAATTATCGCACCATCTTCAATGACGGTGTCTTCCAGCGCGCCGCGGTCAATACAGGTACAAGCCCCGATCTCGACGCGGTTACCGATACGCACGCCACCCAGCTGAGGGATTTTAATCCAGCGACCACGATCATTGGCATAACCAAAACCGTCAGCACCAATCACGGTACCGGCCTGAATCAGGCACTGCTCACCGATGGTGATACGGTGATACACAGTGACGTTCGCCCACAAACGCGTACCGGCGCCAATCTTGGTCTGTTTGCCGACAAAGCAACCCGCCCCGATCACCACACCATCGCCCAGCACCACACCGGATTCAATCACGGCATTGGCACCGATGGACACATTCTGACCCAGCTGTACATTGTCCGCGATCACCGCACTTGGAGCAATATCCTGTGCCGGCTGCGGCGTTGTATCCATATACTGCGCCAATAAAGCATAGGCCAGATAAGGATTAGCAACGACCAATGCATTGGTAGTGCAAAATGGTACATCGTCTGCTGTTAAAACAACAGCACTGGCCGCACATTGCGCCAGATGGGTACGGTATTTACTGTTGGACAGAAAGGTGATTTGACCGGCCTGAGCATTATCCAGTGCAGCAATACCGGAGATGACGGTATCGCCATCTCCGTGTACTTCAGCACCCAAATGTTCAGCCAGATCCGCAAGACGGAATCCTGACATTACTTGTTGCCTACCATTTTGATAACTTGAGAAGAGATATCCATGTCAGGGCGCGCAAACACGACAGCGTTGGTATCAATAACTGCGCTGTAACCTTCCTTGTTAGCGATGGTTTTCACTGCATCTTGTACCTGACGCAGGATCTTATTACGTTCTTCGGCCTGACGACGACGGCTATCTTCTTCCAGTGCACGACCTTTCAGATTGAAATCAGCCTGCATTTGGGCGATATCACGCTCTGCTTTGGTGCGGTCACTGTTAGACATCGTGCTGCCATCACGCTGCAGCTTTTCCATGCGATCACGGATACGCTTTTCCAGAGACTGCAGTTCAGAAGCACGGCTCTTGAACTCAGACTCCAGCTGACGCGCAACCTTTTCACGCTGTGGCAGCTGTTGGAACACACTTGCCACATCAACAACAGCAATTTTCTGCTCGGCGGCATTCACCACGGCACTCGATGCCATCAGCGCAATACCTACGCCAGCTGCCTGTAACCACTTTTTCAAGGTTGTCTCCTTACTTTTATATTGATAGCACGGCTATCAGAATGTTCTGCCGATATTGAACTGGAATTGTTCAACCCGGTCACCTTCATATTTCTTATACGGCTGCGCGTACGAGAATACAAGTGGGCCAAGCGGTGACATCCACTGCAGGGCGATACCCGCAGACATACGGATCCGGCTCGGATCGCCGTAATCACCAAAGTATTGCTGATTTTCTGTCGCGTAACCGGCATTCAAGATCGCCGCACTGGAGCTCCAGTGGGTATCCCACACCGTACCGGCATCCACAAACACCGAGGTACGTACCGAGTTACGGTATTTTTCGCTGATAAACGGCGTTGGCACAATCAGCTCGGCGCTGGCCGTTGCCATGGCGTTACCGCCCACCGCATCCTCAGAGCCACTCAGCACACAAGTGCTTGGATCTTTTGGATTGGTGCAACGATCGTCAGTGCCTTTGTTGTAGAAGTAAATCGCTTTTGGACCGATGGTGTTAGAACGGAAACCACGCACAGTACTGAAACCACCGGCGTAGAAGTTCTCATAGAACGGCAACACTTTATCACCGTAACCATCAGCATAGCCTAAACGCGAACGACCCAGTACCACCCACTCACGGTCTCGATCCAGCGGATAGTAACCGGCGATATCAAAGTTCAGTTTGTAGAACTGGTTATCGGAGCCAGGCGTAGTGATCTTACCGTTCAAGTTGGCTCGAATACCTTTGGTCGGGAAGAAACCACGGTCCAAGTTGTTATAGGTCCAACCGGCAGTCAGCTGGAAATCATCCGAGGACAGTTTTTGGTTGTCAAAGCTGTCTTGCATGCTGTTCAAATAAGACAGCATGTTCACCGTAGGGGTGATATTGGAGATTTCGTTGTGTACATAGCCAATACCGGTACGCAGGCTGTTGTACTCATTGACCGGGAAGCCCAGTGTGCCATCTACACCGTAGCTGAGGTTGTTATACTCAGACAGGCTGTAGTCTTGCTCGGCTTTAAAGTCGTTATAGAAAATCCGACCGCCCAGACTCACGCCATCTTTGGTGAAGTATGGGTTAGTGTATTCAAAGGCCGCATAGGTCTGGTAATCGTTACGGGTAGCGTTAATCCCCACGGTATTACCGGTACCCAGGAAGTTCTCCTGCTGCACCCCGACCTGGAAGCTGATACCACTTTCCGTACCGTAACCGACACCAAAGTTCAGACTACCGGTATTACGCTCTTTGACCTTGTACAGCACATCAACCTGATCGCGGGTACCCGGTACTCGTACCGTTTCGGTATCCACGGTTTCAAAGTAGCCCAGACGGTTCAGACGCTCTTTACCGGACTCGACCTGATTACTGGCCAGCCACGAGCCTTCCATCTGACGCATTTCGCGGCGCAGCACTTCATCTTTAGTGATGTCGTTGCCTTCAAAGCGAATACGACGCACGTAGAAACGCTCACCCGGCTCGACATTCATCACCAGCTTGACGGTCTGGTTTTTCTCATCCATCTCTGGGCGAGTGGTCACTTTCGGATACGCGTAGCCATAGCGCCCCAGCAAGGACTTAATGTCCTCTTCCATTCGGGTCACTTTGGTGCCGTTATACAGCTCATCTGGCTCAACATGCACCAGCGCTTGCAGTGCCGTAGCATGGCCGGCCAGATTGCCGGTCAGGGTCACCCCTTGCAGCTTGTACTGCTTGCCTTCATCGATATTGATGGTGATGTAGATGCCTTTTTTATCCGGACTCAAGCTGACCTGAGTCGACTCGATACGGAAATTGGCATAGCCGTGGTCACGGTAGTAGGTTTGCAGGGTTTCCAGATCGCCGGCCAGTTTTTGTTTCTGGTACTTACGATCGCCAACCAAGTTCCACCATGGCACTTCATCACGCAGGGCAAATTGGGACAGCAAGGTATTGGTGCTGAACGCTTTGTTCCCAACGATGTTGATCTGTTGGATGTTGGAGGATACGCCTTCGGTGAAGATCAGTTTCAGATCGACACGGTTACGTGGCAGTGGCGTCACCACCGCTTTCACGTTGGCGCTGTATTTACCCACGCTGTAGTAGAAATCTTCCAAGCCCTTTTCGATGGTGGACAGCGAGGTACGATCCAGCGCTTCACCCACTCGAATCCCCGAAGCATCGAGGTTTTGTTTCAGGGCATCTTCTTTCAGTGCCTTGTTACCGGAGAAGGTAATGCTGGCAATCGTCGGACGCTCTTTGACCTGCACCAGCAAGGTTGAGCCATCACGCAGCACGCGCACATCTTCAAAGTTACCGGTAGCAAACAAGGCTCGGATAATCTGCGCGACTTCGTCGTCATTAACTTCATCACCCACTCGTACCGGCATGCTCAACAATGCCGCACCTTTGGCGACACGTTGCAAACCTTCAAACTGGATATCTTTGACTACAAAGTCGGCACCGTAAGCGGTGGCGCTGCTGAAAAGCAGCGACGCAAGAAGCAGTTTTTTCATCGCCATCTTTATTATGCGTTCTTCCTAATTGCCCCGCTTACAGGCGGGAAAAATCGTTGAATAGCGCAACGCCCATCAACAACACCAATAATACTGTGCCAAAACGGAAGCAGTACTCCTGCACCCGCTCTGACAAGGGTTTACCTGTCACCCCTTCAATGGCCAAGAACAGCAGATGTCCGCCATCCAATACCGGCAGAGGAAACAGATTTATAATACCTAAGTTCACGCTGATTAGCGCCAGAAAACCTAAGTAAAATACCAGCCCGAATTCCGCCGTCATCCCGGCACCTTTGGCAATGGAGATCGGACCGCTCAAACTCTTGATACCGACATCGCCGGTAAAGAGTTTCCCCAGCATATCCAAGGTTAGTTCGGACAATTGTACCGTTTTTTGTGTCGCTTTGATCAGACTGTCAACCAGACCAAACTGGCGTACAAACTGATACTCTGCCGGTAACGGTAACACTTTTGGTGCGATACCGGCATAACCGATGCGTTGGCCTTGACCGTCAGTCTGCTCTTGCGGGATCAGAGTCACGTTTCGGGTCACCCCGTCACGCTCGGCCACCAGTTGCAGTGGTTGCAACGGATGCGCTTGTACCTGACGCACGAAGCTAGACCAATCAGTCAGCGGCTGACCATCGAGAGCAATAATCTTGTCGCCCACCTGCAAACCAGCCTGTGTCGCCGGTGAATCGGCGCCCACAGAAGCAATCTCGGTCAAAATGCTTGGGCCTTTCGGCGTGATCCCCAGCGCACCAAATGCGGTTTGCTTATCGGGCTCAAAACTCCACCCATCCAGCGGTAGCGTTTTTTGCATCACCGCAGTTGTACCGGATGCGGTAAAGGGGCTGACGTCGATCGTGGCTTGTTGATCACCAATCAGTGACACCAACGCCAGATTCACTGACTCCCAGTCAGGTGTTTCGATACCGGCAACCGATTTAAGTTCCATTCCCGGCGTAATTCCAGCACGCGCAGCAATCGAATTCGGCGCCACAGCGCCTACCACCGGATGCACACTCGGGATCCCGAGCAGGAATACCGCCCAGTACGCCAGCACCGCAAACACAAAGTTAGCGAACGGACCTGCGGCCACAATGGCGGCACGCTGCCAGACGGTTTTATTGTTAAACGCCTGCGTGCGCAACTCATCCGGTACCGGTGCCACACGCTCATCGAGCATTTTGACATAACCACCGAGTGGGATCAGCGACAGGGTAAACTCGGTGCCCTGCTTATCCACGCGGCGCCACAGAATTTTGCCAAAGCCGAGCGAGAAACGCTCGACCTTAACCCCGCAGCGACGCGCCACCCAGAAATGGCCAAATTCGTGAACTGAAATCAGAATCCCCAGCGCCACTAAAAACGCCAGCAGATTCCAAAGCGCTCCTGTCATCGTTCTATCCTTGTCTGCTCTGTAAGCTTGCCATTCAGCATGACGGCTTGAACGCCATTAAAAAACCAGCAGTAACAAGCAGGCAAATACCGGCACCGCCGCGGTCAGGCTATCGATACGATCGAGCACCCCACCGTGGCCCGGCATAATTTGTCCGCTGTCTTTGACGCCTGCTTCGCGCTTGAACATACTTTCGGTCAGGTCGCCCAGTACTGATACGGCCACGGCGATCACCGAGCTGATGATCATGCTGTGAGTCCCGGCTTGCAGTGGCGAGAAGTGATCGAACACCACCGCAATCACGGCAGATGTTGTCAGGCCGCCAATCACGCCTTCCCAAGTCTTCGCCGGTGACACTTTCGGTGCCAGCTTGTGCTTACCAAAGGCCTTACCGGTAAAGTACGCCCCCGAGTCAGCGCCCCAGATCAGGAACAGCAGATACAAAATCCACACAGCCCCAAAAGAGCTGTCTACGCTGTACGAGTACATGCGCAGCACAATTAAGCCCCAGAAAAACGGCACCAGCGTCAGCAAACCGAAGAGAACTTTCAACCGTTTGGCGTTATGCCACCATTTAGCCGAACTCGGGTAGCCAAGCACTAACCCTAAGGCCAGCAGCCACCACAACGGGGCAATAATCAGCACCGTCCGGATAAAGGTGTTTTGCAATAGAATCGAGGTATCCTGCACCGGCACAGCCAGTAAGGAGGCGCCCAAGCCCAAACCACAAATCACCGCGATACCCGCGCGTACAGCTTTATTTTCAAAGCCAGCCAACAATGCCCACTCCCAGGCAGCCAGCATACTCAACGCCAGCGCCAGCAAGGCAAAATGCAGCGGCGACAGTAAAAATAAGCCTGCAATGACTAAAGGAACCAAAATCAGTGCAGTAATAATACGTTGCTTGAGCAATGAAACCTCCTAAGCTCTACTCATCCGCCGTTGCTCAACGGCCGTTGTCGCCAGTACCACCAAAACGTCTGTCGCGACAGACAAAGGATGAAACAGCACGGTCAAATTCTTGTTCATCAAAATCTGGCCATAGCACCTCAGAAAAGTAGAACTCGGCATAGGCTATCTGCCACAACAAAAAGTTGCTGATCCTATGCTCGCCACTGGTTCTGATGACCAAGTCTACTGGAGGTTGATCCCCCATGCATATCACCTTACTGAGCAAGGTTTCGTCGATATCATCAGTGTGAAGTTTACCCTCTTGTACTTGGGCAGCAATCTGCCGAGTGGCTTGTACGATATCCCAGCGCCCACCATAGTTAGCGGCCACATTTAACACCAAACCGGTGTTGTTGGCGGTGAGCGCTTCCACACTGGCGATGCGCTCTTGTAACCGGGTGCTGAAACGGGAGATGTCACCGATAATCCGCAGGCGGATATTATTCTTGTGCAGGCTCTTAGCTTCATTATCGAGTGCGCGCATAAATAATTCCATGAGCGCGGAAACTTCCTGCTCAGGACGGCGCCAGTTTTCACTGCTAAATGCGTACAAGGTCAAGGATTGGATATGGTTGCGGGCGGCATAACTGACTGAACGGCGTACAGCTTTAACACCTGCTTTATGTCCAAAAATCCGCATTTTGCCTTGTTGCTTGGCCCAGCGTCCGTTGCCATCCATGATAATAGCAACGTGTTTAGGCAGTTGTTCGGCTGTAAATGCTTGCGGTTGCGGCTCTGCCATAGGTGTCTAAGTCATTCCTGTCAAAGTCTTACTGCGCTTTTTGCTCCGCGGCGCCAGTGGCTGCCCGCGGAATTCTGGCCGGCGTCGAGGACCGGATCGTAAAAAAGCCGTGTTAACACACGGCCTTGCGCAATCTCTTTTTTGCCTTTCTTACTTTTTGTTCGCGATCACTGTGTTATTTACGACCAACGTCAAAACGTGACCGAGAAAAAGCGACAGCTTAAAACATCACTATATCACTTCGTGAATAGCGGAACAAACCTGCCGTCGCGCCGCGGCAGGCCGCATTTAACACGCGGTGATCTGCTGCGCGGCGCACGCGCGGGCGCGACGGTCAATCTCTAGGACATCCTCAACCGAGGTAGGTTCCGGTAACGTCAGCGTATCCAACACCTGTCGGTTCACGGTGGCAATCTGAGTAAAGCCGATTTGTCCCTGCAAAAAGGCCTCAACACTGATTTCGTTGGCCGCATTCAAGGCGGTCGTCGCCATCTGCCCCTGCTGGCATGCTTCGATAGCCAATTGCAGGCACGGGTAGCGGTTAAAGTCAGGTTGCTCAAAGCTCAGGCCCGATAAGCGGAAAAAGTCGAGCGGCGCTACACCGGTTTGAATACGCTCAGGATACGCCATAGCATGACCAATTGGGGTGCGCATATCAGGATTACCCATCTGCGCCACTACACTGCCATCGCTAAAACGCACCATCGAATGGATGATCGACTGCGGGTGGATAATCACTTCCATCTGCTCAGCACTGGCATTAAACAGCCAGCGCGCTTCGATGTACTCCAGCCCTTTGTTCATCATGGTAGCCGAGTCCACCGAGATTTTTCGCCCCATGGACCAATTAGGATGGGCGCAGGCTTGCGCCGGTGTCAGCGCGGCAAACTCGCTCAGTGGCGTAGTGCGAAATGGCCCGCCAGAGCCGGTCAAGACGATTTTATCGACACCCGCCGCTGCCAGATCGCAAAAGCCCAGCTCACGCTGCACATTTTCAGGCAAACACTGAAATATCGCGTTATGTTCGCTATCCACCGGCAGCAACTGCGCCTGATGACGCTGCACTTCCTGCAAGAACAGGCGACCACAAGTGACCAACGCTTCTTTGTTGGCCAGCAAAATCCGCTTACCTGCGCGAATCGCGGCCAGGGTTGGCAGCAGGCCCGAGGCGCCGACAATGGCCGCCATCACCTGATGGGCTTCTTCTTGCGCGGCCACCGCCAACACGCCCGCTTCACCACTGAGCACTTCAGTGTGGCAGCCGTGCTGTTGCAGTTGTGCACGCACAGCCGCTGCAGCATCGGCATCGGCCATCGCCGCCAGACGGGGGCGAAATTGCAGACATTGCTGCACCATGACGCTGACATTACGACCCGCGGCCAACCCGACCACCGAGAAACGCTGCGGATTACGTGCCGCGACATCAAGAGTGCTGACACCGATAGAGCCGGTGGAGCCCAAAACGCTTAAATTCACCATCAGTTGATTACTCATGATCTGCTTGGTATCACTTGCTGGGAGCTGGATAACATCGTTGCCAATCTGCCGAGATGAACCGCAGAGTTAGCGGTTAGCAGTATGTTTGAAAGTCGATGACTTACACGGCGGGTTAAAATGATACGGCGAATATCGCAAGGTTAATAGTGTTTAACACCAAAATCTGACGCATCCATAAAACAAAAGCGTCGCCAAGGCGACGCTTTTCTGCGCGAGGAGATTAAAACTCCATCAGCTCTTTTTCTTTCTCAGCCAGCGCTTCGTCCACTTTTTTCACCATCAAATCGGTGATTTTCTGGATTTCGTCCTGTGAACGACGCTCGTCGTCTTCGCTGATTTCTTTGTCTTTCAGCAGCGCTTTGATCTTGTCGTTCGCATCACGGCGTACGTTACGTACCGACACACGACCTTGCTCAGCTTCAGCACGCACGATCTTGATCAGATCTTTACGACGTTCTTCGGTCAGCGGTGGCAACGGAACACGAATAGTCGCGCCGGCGGAGCTTGGGTTCAGGCCCAGATCAGAAGTCAGAATGGCTTTTTCTACTGCGGCACCGATGCTACGGTCAAACACAGTGATCGCCAGGGTACGGGCATCTTCCGCAACCACGTTGGCCAGTTGGCGCAGCGGAGTTGGTGAGCCGTAATATTCAACGGTGATCCCTTCCAGCAGGCTAGGATGCGCACGGCCGGTACGGATTTTGGAAATATGGTTATTGAATGCTTCTACGCATTTTTCCATGCGCACTTGCGCATCTTGCTTGATTGCGTTGATCACGATGTAACCCTTCAATTCTGCTAGTGAACAGGTGGTAAGATACCGCGCTTTGCCCCTTTGAGGCAAAAACTTAACGTGGGCAATATCAGGAAATTACTGTGCCTTCACGTTCACCCATTACCACTCGGCGCAGTGCACCTGGTTTGTTCATGTTAAAGACACGGATTGGCATACCGTGGTCACGCGCCAAGGTAAAGGCGGCCAGATCCATCACTTTCAATTCTTTTTCCAGTACTTCCTGATAGCTCAGGGTTTCGTACAGGACTGCATCCGGGTTTTTCGCCGGATCATCGGTAAACACACCGTCAACCTTGGTGGCTTTCAGCACCACATCGGCTTCAATCTCGATACCGCGCAGGCAAGCGGCAGAGTCAGTGGTGAAGAACGGGTTACCGGTACCGGCAGCGAAAATCACTACTCGGCCGTTACGCAGCAGACTGATGGCCTCAGCCCAGCTGTAGTTGTCACACACGCCGTTCAATGGAATGGCTGACATCAGACGGGTATTTACATACGCGCGGTGCAGTGCATCACGCATAGCCAGACCGTTCATCACGGTTGCCAGCATGCCCATATGGTCACCGACCACACGGTTCATCCCCGCTTTCGCCAGACCCGCGCCACGGAACAGGTTACCACCGCCGATAACGACACCAACCTGAACGCCGAGCTCGACCAACTCTTTAATTTCTTGAGCCATGCGATCGAGGATACTCGGGTCAATACCAAATCCTTCTGCGCCCTGAAGAGCTTCTCCACTCAGTTTCAAAAGAATACGTTGATATGCCGGTTTTGCATTGGTGGTCATGGTTTTCCTTCCTGACACGCTGTGGATGAATAGTCTGACGGATATAAAGACGCGGCTTACGCCGCATTACTAGCAATTATATGCCGGTAATTAAAACTGAACCGCAGATATCCGCGGTTCAGTGGGGTTCTCATGTAAAGAGAGAATTAATGCTTAGCCATCGCCGCTACTTCAGCAGCAAAGTCAGCTTCAACTTTCTCGATACCTTCACCTACTTCGAAACGTACAAAGCTAACTACGTTTGCACCTTTCTCTTTCAGCAGATCGCCAACAGACTTAGAAGGGTCCATTACGAAGGCCTGACCGTACAGGGACACTTCGCCGGTGAACTTCTTCATGCGGCCTTCAACCATTTTCTCAACGATTTCACGTGGCTTGCCAGATTGCATACCGATTTCAACCTGGATTTCACGCTCGTGAGCAACAACGTCAGCTGGAACGTCTTCTGGCTTCACGTACTCTGGCTTGCTAGCAGCGATGTGCATAGCGATGTGCTTGATCAGTTCTTCGTCAGCACCGGTAGCGGCAACTACAACACCGATCTTAGCACCGTGCAGGTAGGTACCTACTTGCTCGCCTTCAACGATGGTTACACGACGGATGTTGATGTTTTCGCCGATCTTAGCAACCAGGTTGGTACGGGTTTCTTCGAACTTCGCTTGCAGAGCAGCGATGTCAGCGATGCGCTCAGCCAGAGCAGCTTCAACCACTTCTTCGCCGAATGCTTTGAAGCCAGCATCTTTAGCAACGAAGTCAGTTTCGCAGTTCAGTTCAACGATAGCGGCAACTTTGTTGTCAGCGCTAACTTTAACCAGAATCACACCTTCAGCAGCAACACGGCCAGCTTTTTTAGCCGCTTTGGCTTGACCGTTTTTACGCATGTTGTCGATTGCCAGCTCGATGTCGCCGTTAGCTTCAACCAGAGCTTTTTTACATTCCATCATGCCTGCAGCGGTACGCTCACGCAGTTCTTTTACCAGAGCAGCGGTAATTTCTGCCATCGTATTATCCTCGGTTATCTCGGGGGAGATCATAAAAAACAGGGGCCTCATCGGCCCCTGCTAACCATATCAGTCTAGTATCTGACGTGTACTATCTGGTTAATAAGGGCTCTGTTCGAGCGGGCCTTATTACTCGGCTTCTACGAAGCCTTCTTCAGCCTGAGCAACCAGATCCTGGCCACGGCCTTCGCGAATTGCAGTCGCTGCGGCAGACAGGTACAGTTGAACAGCGCGGATGGCGTCGTCGTTACCAGGGATGATGAAGTCTACGCCATCTGGATCAGAGTTGGTATCAACGATAGAGAATACTGGGATACCCAGGTTGTTCGCTTCAGTGATAGCGATGTGCTCGTGATCAGCATCGATAACGAAGATAGCATCAGGCAAACCGCCCATGTCTTTGATACCACCCAGGCTCTTCTCCAGCTTTTCCAGCTCACGAGTGCGCATCAGCGCTTCTTTCTTGGTCAGCTTGTCGAAGGTACCGTCTTGAGATTGGGTTTCCAGATCTTTCAGACGCTTGATGGATTGACGAACGGTTTTCCAGTTGGTCAGCATACCGCCTAACCAACGGTGGTTTACATAGAACTGATCGCAGCCGTGTGCAGCTTCTTTAACTGCATCGCTTGCAGCGCGCTTAGTACCAACAAACAGAACCTTGCCTTTACGGGCAGCGATTTTGCTCAGCTCAGCCAGAGCTTCGTTGAACATTGGTACAGTTTTCTCAAGGTTAATGATGTGTACTTTGTTACGCGCACCGAAGATGAATGGCTTCATCTTTGGGTTCCAGTAACGGGTCTGGTGACCGAAGTGTACACCGGCCTTGAGCATGTCGCGCATGGAAACAGTTGCCATGAGTTTTTCCTCAGAAAATAAATTGGGGTTAAGCCTCCACGTATCCCCTGCAACCGACTCTATCTCTCCAGAAAGGGAAAACAGAGCACCCCGGAGCACGGTGTCGATACGTGTGTGATATTTCACATGAGTTCTTTAGGCGTTCCGGGTCAAAACTGACAATTCCGGAATCCGGCGCGCTTTATACCATAATTTAGCCGCGGACTCCAGATTCAATTGCTTTTTGTTGAGATTGGTTTTCAACTCGGGTAGCGCCCTGTTACCATACTCCCAGACTCTGATGCCGCCCGCGCGGCGAATACCGGAAAATTATTTATGGCTATTACAATCAAAACCGCAGACGAAATCGAAAAAATGCGCGTTGCCGGCCGTCTGGCGGCGGAAGTGCTGGAGATGATCGAACCGCACGTGAAAGCGGGCGTGACCACCGGTGAACTGGATAAAATCTGCCACGACTACATCGTCAATGTGCAGCAAGCAGTTCCAGCACCACTGAACTACCACGGCTTCCCAAAATCCACCTGTATTTCAGTGAATGAAGTGGTATGCCACGGCATTCCTGGTGAGAAAGTGCTGAAAGACGGCGATATCGTTAACTTCGATATTACAGTCATTAAAGATGGCTATCACGGCGATACGTCTAAGATGATTATCGTCGGTAAGCCGACAATTTTGGGTGAGCGCCTGTGCCGCATCACGCAAGAGAGCCTGTATCTGTCACTGAAAATGGTGAAGCCGGGTGTGCGCCTGCGCGAAATCGGTAAAGCCATCCAAAAATTTGCCGAAGCTGAAGGCTTTTCTATCGTGCGTGAATATTGCGGCCACGGGATTGGCGCGGAATTCCACGAAGAGCCACAAGTGCTGCACTACGATGCCGATGACGGCGGCGTGATCCTGCGTGAAGGCATGACCTTTACCATTGAGCCGATGATCAACGCCGGTAAGCGTCAAGTACGCCTGATGGGCGATGGCTGGACGGTCAAAACCAAAGACCGCAGCCTGTCTGCGCAGTACGAGCACACCATTTTGGTTACCGCCGACGGTTGCGAGATCCTGACTCTGCGCAGCGACGAAAGCCTGCCACGCGTACTGCATAACTAAATTGCCGACGCGGCAATTTATGCTTTACAAAGCCGGAGATTTCCGGCTTTTTTTTACATCTGTGATCTCGTGTTTTGCGGCCAAGGAACGTCTGATGCCCCACCTTCTGAACGATGCATGGCAAGACGCCGGTATGCAGTTGCCGGCGCTGAAACTTCTCCTCGAACAGCAGCGCCAACGTATGGCGGACGATTTTGCCGCTGGCCGTCCGGTGGCCAACTTGGTCGCCGAGCGCACCGCCTTTATCGATACCCTATTGTGCCACCTGTGGCAGCAATTTGGTCTGGCAGAGAATCCGGCATTAACCTTAGTCGCCGTCGGCGGTTATGGCCGGGGGGAATTACACCCACTTTCCGATATCGATCTGCTGATTTTAACCGCGCTGCCGGTCGACGAAACGCTGGCAGCGCACATCGGGCAGTTCATCACCCTGCTCTGGGATTTGCGTCTGACCGTCGGCCACAGTGTGCGCACTTTGCAAGAGTGTCTGGATGAGGGCTTGCACGATCTCACGGTCGCTACCAATTTGCTCGAATCGCGCTGGTTATGCGGCAATCCGGCGCTGTGCGATCGCTTACAGCAACATGTGTTCGCCGATGATTTTTGGCCATCACCGGAGTTTTTCCGCGCCAAGCAGCAAGAGCAGCGTGAACGGCACGCCCGCTATCATGGCACCAGCTACAACCTAGAGCCGGACATCAAAACCAGCCCTGGTGGCCTGCGCGATATCCATACTTTGAGTTGGGTGGCGCGTCGTCACTTCGGCGCGGCCAGCTTAGATGAAATGACCCGCTTTGGTTTTCTCACCGATGCCGAATACCACGAACTGCTCGAATGTCAGGAGTTTTTGTGGAAGGTGCGTTTTGCGCTGCACTTAAGCCTCACCCGCTACGATAACCGTCTGCTGTTTGATCGCCAGTTTACCGTCGCCAAAATGCTCGGCTACCAAGGTGAGCGCAACCAGCCGGTCGAGCGGATGATGAAAGATTTCTACCGCACCTTGCACCGAGTGCGTGAGCTCAATGAGATGCTGCTGCAACTGTTTGACGAAGCCATTTTGTCGCTCAGTGCCAATGAAAAGCCGCAACCGCTTGATGAGCACTTCCAGCTGCGCGGTAATCGGATTGATGTGTGCGATCCACAGCACTTCATTACCCATCCAGAAACCATTCTCGATCTGTTTTTGCATCTGGCGCGCAATCGCCAAATCAGTGGGATCTACTCCACCACCTTACGCCAATTGCGCTTTGCGCGGCGCAACTTACAAGGCTACCTGTGCGATAACCCAGCAGCGCGTGCACTCTTTGTTGCCCTGCTAGCTCAGCCGGGCGCCATTGCGCGAGCTTTTTTGCCAATGCACCATCACGGAGTGCTGGCCGCCTACTTGCCGCAGTGGAGCCAAATTGTCGGCCAGATGCAGTTTGATCTGTTCCATGCCTACACCGTGGATGAGCACACCATTCGCGTGCTGCTAAAACTGGAAAGCTTTGCCGATGAGCCGCAGCGCCAGCAACATCCCTTGTGTGTAGAGCTCTTCCCGCGCTTGCCTTCGCGTGAGCTTATTTTACTCAGCGCCCTATTCCACGATATCGCCAAAGGGCGCGGCGGCGATCACTCGCAATTGGGCAGCCACGATGCCTACCAATTTTGTCGCTTACATGGCTATGGCGAAGCTGATGCGCGTTTGGTGGCATGGTTAGTGGAGCATCATTTGCTGATGTCAGTCACCGCCCAGCGCCGAGATATTCATGATCCCGAAGTGGTGCGCACCTTTGCCGGTGAAGTGCGCCATGAAGAGCACCTGAACTACCTCTTGTGCCTGACGGTCGCCGATATCTGCGCCACCAATGAAACCCTGTGGAACAGTTGGAAGCAGACGCTGCTGCGCGAGCTTTACTTCGCCACCGAGCGTCAACTGCGCCAAGGGTTAGAGAATGGGCTGGATGTACGCATTCGGATCCGCCACAACCGCGAGCAAGCGCTGGCGCTGCTGCGCATGGAAAATACCGATGAAACGGCGCTGCAAGCGCTGTGGCAACGCTGTCGCGCCGATTACTTCCTGCGCCATACGCCGCGCCAGCTAGCCTGGCATGCCAAGGCGCTCCTCCACGCACCACAAGAGCAGACCCAAGTGCTGGTCAGCCGCCATGCCAGCCGCGGCGGCACTGAGATTTTCATCTATTGCCCAGATCAGCCGCGACTGTTTGCCACCGTGGCCGGAGAGCTGGATCGGCGCAATCTTAGCATCCACGATGCACAGATCATTACCAGCCGCGATGGCTATGCCCTCGATACCTTTGTGGTGCTGGAGCCGGATGGCTCACCGTTGGCTCCCGATCGTCACGACAGCCTGCGCCACGCGCTGGAAAAAGCCCTCAGCGAGCCAGATTGCCCACAGCAGCGTACGCGCCGCCCTTCGCCGCGCTTGCGCCACTTCAGCGTACCGACCGAGATCAGTTTCCTACCGGCGCGTGGCAATAAGCGCACCCTGATGGAATTGGTCGCGCTTGATACCCCCGGCTTACTCGCCCAAGTGGGCGCTGTGCTGGCCGATACCGGCGTGTCGCTACGCGGCGCGAAAATAACCACCATCGGCGAGCGCGTGGAGGACTTATTTATCTTAAGCGATCACGAGCGTAAGCCGCTGGATGCAGCAACCTGCGAGGATTTACGCCAGCGCCTGATCGCCGCGCTCAACCAGAGCGAAAAAGTGTGATACAACTACAGGATTATTGATTTCGCTGGCTCACGGATTGACATATCAGGGCCAGCTTCAGCATGTGTTTACGGACTCAACTCAGACAGGATGAAGCATGAATCATTTGCAGACCATTATTGAACAGGCCTTTGAAGATCGCGCCCAGATCACGCCGGCCAATGCCACTACCGAGCTGCGCACTGCGGTCGCTCAGGTGATTGACCTGCTGGATCACGGTAAACTGCGCGTGGCCGAGAAGATTGATGGTGAGTGGGTTACTCACCAATGGCTGAAAAAAGCGGTTCTGCTCTCGTTTCGCATCAACGAAAACCAAGTCATTGATGGCGCCGAAACCCGCTATTTTGACAAGGCACCACTGAAATTTGCCGAATACGATCAGGCACGCTTCGAGCAAGAAGGCATGCGTGTGGTGCCTTCGGCCACCGTACGTAAAGGCGCGCACATTGCACGCAATACTGTGCTGATGCCATCTTACGTCAACATCGGTGCGTTTGTGGATGAAGGCACCATGGTGGATACCTGGGCCACCGTCGGCTCATGTGCGCAAATCGGTAAGAACGTACACCTGTCCGGCGGCGTCGGCATCGGTGGCGTACTGGAGCCGTTGCAAGCCAATCCGACCATCATCGAAGATAACTGCTTTATCGGCGCACGCTCCGAAGTAGTGGAAGGCGTGATCGTGGAAGAAGGCTCGGTGATCTCCATGGGCGTATTTATCGGCCAGAGCACCCGCATTTATGACCGCGAAACCGGTGAAATCCATTACGGCCGCGTTCCAGCCGGCTCGGTCGTGGTTTCTGGCAGTCTGCCTTCGAAGTGTGGCAAGTACAGCCTGTACTGCGCGGTGATCGTGAAGAAAGTCGACGCCAAAACCCGTAGTAAAGTGGGCATCAACGAGCTGCTGCGCAGCATCGACTAAGCCTCACCTACGCTCGCATCATCTTTTTCTAAACCCGGCTGGTCCGGGTTTTTCTTTCTTTGCCGTCCACATCCTAGTCACCCACCCGCTCACTACCACATCGAAGCCGCATTGATAACATCGTGATTACTTTTTTTCAGCATTCATTTTCCTTAACAGGATCACAGCAAAAAAAGTGCTACTGACGCATGCTGTTTGGTATGGATGACTGATAAAAAACAAAACGGTGCGTTTTATGTACGAGAATCTGAAAAAGCTTGGAATTACCCATCCGCACGAGATTGACCGTTACAGCCTGCGGCAGGAAGCTGACTTCGATATTCTGAAAATCTATTTTCAGAAAGAAAAAGGCGAGTTTTTTGCCAAAAGCGTCAAATTCAAATATCCACGTCCGCATAAAACCCTACCGGTCGATGGCCAGCCGGCGCACTATCAGGCAGTCAGTGAAATTAATCCGAATCTGCGTTTTTTGCTCGATGAATTAGAGCATGTCACCGGTAATAGCAGCACAAGTTTAACCAGCGCAGGCCGCACCTTGAGTGAAGCGGAATTGAAGCAAAAAATTCTGGGCGATTTGCGCCACCTAGAAAAAGTGGTGGCCAATAAGATTGCGGAAATTGAAGCCGATCTGGAGAAATTAACCGCGCAGCGCTAGTGGCTTATTGCGCTACAGTGTGGCGCAAGACACCCCACCTCAAACAAAAAGCCCCGTCTAGACGGGGCTTTTTTCAGTCTCGCAAAAGCGGGATTACTCGCCTTTGTTCGCCGCTTGAACGTACAGCATTTCCAGCGCCAGAGTAGCAGCAGCCAGAGAAGTCATCTCAGCGTGGTCGTACGCTGGGGAAACTTCTACTACGTCCATACCCACGATGTTCAGACCTTGCAGGCCACGAACAATCTTCAGAGCGCGGTCAGAAGTGATACCACCGATAACTGGAGTACCAGTACCTGGTGCGTGTGCTGGATCCAGACAGTCGATATCGAAAGTCAGGTATACCGGCATATCGCCCACGATGGATTTGATCTGAGCCACAACATCTTCCACAGTGCGATCATTCACTTGTGGCGCATCCAGTACGGTGAAACCGTTGTCACGGTCATACTCGGTACGGATACCGATCTGTACGGATTTAGTTGGGTCGATCAGACCTTCTTTCGGCGCTGTGTAGAACATAGTGCCGTGGTCGAACTCTGCACCCCAAGCATAGGTATCAGTGTGCGCATCGAAGTGGATCAGCGCCATTTTACCGAAATGCTTCGCGTGAGCACGCAGCAGTGGCAGAGTGACGAAGTGGTCACCACCGAAAGTCAGGCAACGCTTACCCGCGGCCAGCAGTTTCTCAGTGTGCGCCTGCAGGGTTTCGCTCATGTCACGGGCATCACCGAAGTTGAATACCACGTCACCACAGTCAACCACTTTCAGACGGTCACGAAAATCGAAGTTCCATGGGAAGCGGTTATGTTCCCACGCCAGATTGGTGGAAACTTGACGCATTGCACCTGCACCGTGGCGGGCACCCGCACGGCCAGAGGTTGCCATATCAAATGGAACACCAGTAATCACCCAATCGGCATCGCTGTCATATGGCATAAAGTTCAATGGCAGACGCAGGAAACCGAACGCGTTGGAAACCAGAGACATATCTGGTTTATTACCCAGGGTGCTCATAAATACCTCAACTTAAAAAGAACAGTGCGCCACGATCCCATCGCGGCTGGCAACCGTGGATTCTAATGGCAGGCAAGCCTGCCATCCAGCATTAAATTTCTTCTAAATATGTATAACCGTAAAGACCTGCTTCCAATTCCGTCAAGTAGGCTGCTTGCTCCTCTTCTGGCAAGCCAGACGCCGCCACTTGTTCGCGGTAACGGGTCAGTAAGGTTTCCGGCTCCAGACGCACGTATTCCAGCATGCCAGCCACAGTGTCACCGTCGCTGGAGGCGTACACTTCCACGTCACCGTTATCGAAGACCTGCACATCCATGCTGGCGGTATCACCAAACAGGTTGTGCATGTTGCCCAAGATCTCCTGATACGCGCCAACCATGAAAAAGCCCAGCAGCGGAGGATTTTCGGGATCGTACTCTGGCATCGGCATGGTAGTTTCCACCCCATCACCATCGATGTATTGATCAATGGCACCATCGGAGTCACAGGTAATATCCAGCAGCACGGCGCGGCGGGTTGGCACTTCGTTCAGGTGCTCCAAAGGCAGCACAGGGAACAGTTGGTCAATCCCCCACGCATCAGGCATCGATTGGAACAGTGAGAAGTTGACGTACAGCTTGTCGGCCAAACGCTCTTGCAGCTCATCAATCACCGGACGGTGCGCACGGTTATTCGGGCTCAACAGCTCGTTAATCTTGATGCACAGCGCCAGATGCAGCTGCTCGGCATAGGCACGCTGCGCCAGATTAAGGACGCCGACAGAATACTGGGTGTGCACGTCAGACAGGTCAAACTGGCTTTCGTGCAGCCATGCGCGCAAAGAGCGCTTGTCGCGCGACTGGCACAGCTCCTGCCACGTTTCCCACATGCTGTGCAGCACGCGCGGCGCATCAGCCGCCGGCGGCAATGGCTCGCTCGGATCATGACGCTCAATGCCAATCACGTTAGACACCAGCACCGCATGGTGCGCGGTAGTAGCACGGCCTGACTCAGTGATGATCAAAGGATGCGGCAAATTGTTCTGACGGCACGCCTCACCGATGCCCCACACCACGGTGCTGGCATATTCGTTCAGGCCGTAGTTGACCGAGCAATCGGATTGGGTACGGGTGCCCTCGTAATCCACGCCCAGACCACCGCCGACATCGAAGCACTGGATGTTAACGCCCAGCTTATGCAGCTCAACATAAAAACGCGCACTCTCGCGCACGCCAGTAGCCACATCGCGGATGTTGCCGAGCTGAGAGCCGAGGTGGAAGTGCAGCAACTGCAAGCTCTCAAGGCTACCGGCACTGCGCAACATCTCGACCAATGTCAGCACTTGCTCTGCGGATAAACCAAACTTGGATTTCTCACCACCGGAGGACTGCCATTTACCCGAGCCTTGCGACGCCAGACGCGCACGCACGCCCAGACGTGGGGTGACATTCAGCTTACGCGCTTCTTCCAACACCAACTGGATTTCCGACAGCTTCTCAATCACCAGATAGACTTTGTGACCCAGCTTTTCGCCAATCAGCGCAGTACGCACGTATTCACGATCTTTATAGCCATTACACACAATCAGGCTACGAGTCAGACCGGCATGCCCCAGCACAGCCATCAATTCGGCTTTCGAGCCGGCTTCCAGCCCCAACGGCTCACCGGCATGCACCAGTGATTCAATCACGCGACGATGCTGGTTAACTTTAATCGGGTACACCAGCATGTAATTGTTTTCATAGCCGAAATCTTTGCGCGCACGTTTGAACGCCGCGTTAATCGAACGCAGGCGGTGTTGCAAAATTTGCGGGAAGCAGAACAGGGTCGGCATCTGCTGACCTTCGCTTTGCAGCTGGCGTACCAAATCGGCCAGATCAACGCGTGCTTCCGGGCGCTCTGGATTCGGACACACCGTAATGTGACCTAGTTCATTCACATCAAAATAGCCACCGCCCCAGTGAGCGACGTTATAAGTACGGAGCGCTTTACCTGCGGTACGGCTAGGCATCGTATTTTCCTCATTTTGATGTGGGGCAACATAACTGCCGGTGGCAACCGGGCGTTCAACCAAAATATCTGTCATTGCGGTATTCCTGATCATGGCATGACAGTGGGACGGCATCCAGCGTGGCTGATGATACGTTAACCAACACTGGGACGGTTCGGGGCAGTTTCCCCGTCAATTACTTCAACACAATGATTGCTGCGCTAGCGCTGATACCACGAACTGCTCACAGGGCAGATGATGACCAATCCGGTGCCCGTGATGCGGTGCAAGTACCGTACTGAGCCGGTGAAGACTGAGTAGGTCTATTCGCACAGACTATTAGCAAATCAATACAAGGTGTTAAACGTAAGCGAAGCAAAACTCAGTACGCCAACATTCAGATATCTAGCGGTCAGACATCAGAAAGTAAGCGGCAATGAGCTCAAATACGACTGGCGCTGGGCATCGGCCTCGATAACAGCCTAAGAGCACAGCGGGACATAACAGGAGAATGAACGGTGCGCGCACGGGACGCGAAAGGACGGATGTGGCCGTTGTGGCCGGAAAACAGAGAAAAAGACATGTTACAGGTTCTCCATCTCCCCTTGGATGCATCTGAATCTCAGGTCCCAAGGGTTAAAAACCACCTCTTGCTTACGCATTTGGTTAATGAAAATAAAAGGGGTTTTGCCAACCTGGGATTCAGCAAGGCCAACTGCGCCGTAATGCATCAGTGACATGGCGAGTGACATGACTGATGGACACGCTAGGCGGGCCGGGCTACTCCGTCCGGATGCGCGGCGAGTTATACCGGTAATTGTAACAAAATGCAAAGCTGAATTTTGCTGAAAATGCCACCGCAATCACAAGAAACGATTTGCAAAAAAATTTGCTGGCAATAGCAAAGGCGGGAAATTAGAATAGCCGTCCAGATGTGGATACATCCACAAGCAATCGGTTTGTGGATATATCTACAAAGTAGATTTTTATTTGATTGATTTTCGGAGCTTGGCATCCCATGACAAGACACCTGTTCACTTCAGAATCCGTTTCTGAAGGGCATCCTGATAAAATTGCTGACCAGATTTCCGACGCCGTACTGGACGCCATTCTGAAGCAAGATCCTAAAGCACGCGTGGCTTGTGAAACCTACGTGAAGACCGGTATGGTGCTGGTTGGTGGCGAAATCACCACCACCGCCTGGGTCGATATCGAAGAGCTGGCGCGTAAGACCGTCTGCGACATCGGTTACACCAGTTCACAAATGGGCTTTGACGCCAACTCTTGTGCGGTACTGAGCGCGATCGGTAAGCAATCTCCAGATATCAACCAAGGTGTTGACCGTAAAGATCCTCTGGAGCAAGGTGCGGGCGACCAAGGTCTGATGTTTGGTTACGCAACCAACGAAACTGACGTGCTGATGCCAGCGCCAATCACTTATGCGCACCGTCTGATGGAGCGCCAAGCACAAGTACGTAAAGACGGCACGCTGCCGTGGCTGCGTCCAGATGCGAAGAGCCAGGTGACCTTCAAGTACGAAGATCACAAGATTGTCGGTATCGATGCCGTCGTGCTGTCTACTCAGCACAGCGAGTCTATCGGTCACAAAGAGCTGCAAGAAGCGGTGATGGAAACCATCATCAAGCCTGTGCTGCCAACCGAGTGGCTGTCCAAAGAGACCAAGTACTTCATCAACCCAACTGGCCGTTTCGTTATCGGTGGTCCTATGGGTGACTGCGGTCTGACCGGTCGTAAGATCATCGTAGATACCTACGGTGGTGCGGCGCGTCATGGTGGTGGTGCCTTCTCGGGTAAAGACCCATCAAAAGTTGACCGCTCTGCCGCCTATGCGGCGCGTTATGTGGCGAAAAACATCGTTGCGGCCGGTCTGGCAGATCGCTGTGAGATCCAAGTGTCTTACGCCATCGGTGTCGCTGAGCCAACCTCTATCATGGTGGAAACCTTCGGTACCGCCAAAGTTGAGCAAGAACTGCTGAACTCACTGGTACGTGAATTCTTCGACCTGCGTCCTTACGGTCTGATCAAGATGCTGGATCTGATCCAGCCAATCTATCAGAAGACTGCTGCCTACGGTCACTTTGGCCGTGAAGAGTTCCCGTGGGAAGCCACTGACAAAGCCGCGGCTTTGCGTGAAGCAGCTGGTCTGAAATAAGACCTCGGTCAGTCAGCCGCCACGCGGGTGATCTGCACAAAAAAAACCGGGCTCAGCCCGGTTTTTTTATGTCTTTTTTATATCCTTTTGGCCATCTTTTTATCGTTAAGCGCCTGTTTGCCTCCCTGCGTTACGGTTTGCACTGGCCGCCGGCTTTGGTCACAATGCCTCGCTTATCCCCCAACTCTTGATTGGAATTAACACGCCGTACTGACTTATGCCTAGCCCTCGACTGCCTACCGCCTTACAACAAGAAGTCATGCAGTGCCTACGCCAGTATCTGGCCATGGCCGCGGACTACTTTGACAGCCCTTTTCCTGAGCCGCGAGTCAGCTATCGCCAGCGTGGGATGAGCGCCGGCAGCGCGCATCTGCAGCTCGGTGAAATTCGTCTCAATCCGGTTTTGCTGCAAGAAAACGGCAGTGCCTTTATCCAAGAAGTGATCCCCCATGAATTGGCGCATTTGCTGGCCTATTGGCTCTGTTGTCAGCCGATTTCACCGGCACTTAGCGCGCAGTTACCGGCTGCGTGGCGCAAACGGCGTAGCCGTATTGCCCCGCACGGCGCCGAATGGTGCTGGCTGATGGAAACGGTGCTGGGTCGTCCGGCACGGCGCACTCACCGCTTTGATGTCAGCAGCGTGCGTGGACGCACGGTGGCCTATCAGTGTGCTTGTCAGCAGCACGCACTCAGTATTCGCCGACATAATCGGGTGCTGCGCGGTGAAAGCCGTTATCTGTGCCGTCAGTGTCAGCAGGAGCTAAAACCGCTCGCACTAGCCACAACAACGACTACCGAAGAAAAGACAGAGGGAAATGCCAGCTAAGGGCGCTCTGGCATTCATTACACAAAGTTTCTATTTCAGGTCTGGTCAATTACACTAATCAGTATGTTTGAACCACTGATTTCAACCACTATGTCTTTTTCTTTTGCTCGCCGCTCCGCCATCTGGCTGCTGTTACCGACCCTATTAGCGCCAGCCCTGCCGGCCCTGGCCGCAGCGCCACAAAACTTTTCCCAAGCGAAAGCCGCTGGGGTAAAAATCGTGAAACAAAATCCAGTGACCTTTTACTGCGCCGCGCCAATTCGCTTTGAAGGCAAAAAAATGGTGCCGGAGCTGGATGCGATTGGCTATCAAGTACGTAAAAACGCTAACCGTGCCAACCGCATTGAGTGGGAGCACGTAGTACCGGCGTGGGAATTTGGTCATCAGTTGCAGTGCTGGCAACAAGGTGGACGCAAAGCCTGTGGTGAAGATGGCCGTTTCCGCAAAATGGAGTCTGACCTGCACAACTTGCAACCGGCCATCGGTGAGGTCAATGGCGATCGCAGCAACTTCCAGTATTCACAGTGGAATGGCGGCGAAGGCCAATATGGTAACTGTGAGATGAAGGTCGACTTTAAAGGCAAACGTGCCGAGCCACCGGCGCGCGCGCGCGGCGCCATTGCCCGTACCTACTTCTACATGCGGGATAATTACGATTTGCGTCTGTCACGCCAACAAACTCAACTGTTTACCGCTTGGGACAAAACCTATCCGGTGACCGCGTGGGAATGTAAGCACGATGGGCTGGTCGCCGGTATTCAAGGCAACCATAACCCGTATGTGCAGCAAGCCTGTGCGAAAGCCGGTCTGAAAGACTGACGTTTGCGTATTGCTGGTCACAACACCGATAAAAAACGGGAGCCTAGGCTCCCGTTTTTGTACTTGCGAACATTAAACGCTGCGATGTCAGCCCGCGCGTATCGCTTAGCATCCTAGCGATATGCGTTTACTGGCGATGTGCCACGACCGGCTCGGTACGTTTGCTGTAGCTCCACTGCTGACAGGTGGCCATCAGCAGCGGCAATTGCGCCAGCTTAGCCTGCCAATTGGCCTGTTTGTTTTTCGGCAAACGGCCATACAGCGCCAGAATGATATCGGTGCGCCGCTCCATCTGCGCCGCCTTGCGCGTCATATCGGTCTGGTACGGCTGCAACATCCAGTGCCGCCATTCACGCTGCCACACCGCAAAGTGATTCTTCAGCCGTTGCTCGGTATCGTCCGGCAGCAAGATATGCTGCGCCACCGGAAATAACAGCCCCACCCCTAAACACGCCCAACACATCACGAAAAAGCGCTGCACATACAGCTCACTGGGGATGTAGTTGCTTGAGCCGGAGTTAATCATCACTGACATCAACGAGCCGACCACCGCCAAGGTACGGTTAGAGCCGTGCAGTAACCACGCCAACGGCAAGTACACCGCCACCAGCATAATGATCAGCGCATCATCGGAGCCCAGCTGTGGCAAGACAAACACGAAGATCGGAAACAGCACCAGACTACCGATGAACAGCGGCAACATGAACAAGCGGGTCGGGACTTTCTCGGCATACTGCGACATCAACAGCGACACCGTGGCCAGCAGCACCACCAGATTGCCGCCCGGCCAGCCGGTGTAATGCCAAATCTGCAAGCTCGCCGCGCACACGCCGCCAATCACCAGTGCGCTCAGTAGCGGTGAGTCCGTACCGGCCTGAAACAGTCGATTTTGCCACTGCCAGCGTAACATGCTTTTCGAGCAGCTATGTCCGGCCTGCAACTGCTGGGCGTCTTGCTGCATCAACGACAATAACGAGCCACTGCGCAGTGCCGACGGCGCCGGCGGTAATACCGCGCCCTCACTCAAGGCAGCGATCAGCGCGCGCACCCATTCCAGCTCGGCCTGCGTCGGCTGCGGGCATTTGACACGCCATGCATACAGATGCCGCGCCAGCAGCTCAACGCCGTACAGACTGCCAATCGCTTTTCGCTGCGGATCGTGCAACACATGGTAGTCACCGTAGTTACGCGACAGGCGAAAGCGCAGCATGCGCAGCTGTCCAAGCAAGCCAAAAAAGTGGCCCGGCAATGCCTCGGGGCTCGCATCCAGCCAGCCCTGTAACGAGCGCAATAGCGCTTGTTGCTGCTCCTGATGGCTACGCCCCACCTCCAGCGGCCACAAGATATGCAGCACATAGATGGTCGTCGCACCGATAAACACACAACCGATACGATCGACCATTACGCTGAACGATCCCATTGGGTTCAAAATGCCGTAGCACAGCATCACCAGCAGCCCCACCAGCACCCAGCGCCAGAAATCTTGCCAAGCAAAGTGGGTCAAGCTGGCATAGGCCAGCACAAATGCGCTCAGGCCACACAGGACAATCAACTGCTCTGGGCGCTGCACAAAGTGCCAGATCAGGAAAAAGCCCCACAGCACGCCGAGCACGGTGCCGGCAATCCGCTGCCACCAGCGCATCTGCGCTTCGCCGACCGTACCGGCCTCGACCATCAGCACGCTGGTCGGTGCCCACAACGGGTTGTGCATCCCCAGCCCCATGGCAAGAAACAGGCTGAGGATAATGGCCACCGTCAGGCGCAGCGAGCGCCAAAAACGTAACCGATTCATGGCCTACTGCGCCTGCAAATTAACGGTAGCGGTCAAACCGGGCAGGATTTCCATGTCCGCAGGACGCTGATCGAGCAGGATTTTCACCGGAATATTCTGCGCCAAACGAACCCAGTCGAACACTTTCGGCAAGTTTGGGATCAGACTGCTACCGCTGCCCATATCCTGCGGATCGAGCGCACGGCCAATGCTGTCGACATGGCCGCGCAAGACTCGGTTCTGGTACGCCATCAGCGTGACCTGTGCCGGCATGCCGGCGCGGATATTGCCCAAATTGGTTTCTGAGAATGCCCCTTCCACCCACATGTGCTCCGCATCCACTTGCGCGATCACCGGTTTGCCCACTTGGGCAAAATCACCACTGTGGATATTTACCGATGACACATAACCATCGGCCACCGCGTACAAACTGGTTCTATCCAGATCTAACTGCGCTTTTTCGAGCGCCACTCTGGCAGCGCGCAGCAAGGTGTTATTGGCTCCCGCACTGCCGAGCTGCGCATGCGCTTGTGCCAGCTTGCTCTGCGCCGCTTGCACATCCGAACGCGCCACATTCACATCGCGCTGCGCTTGATCATAAGTGCTTTGCGATAAGGTTTTTTGCTGCCATAAACGCTGCACCCGCGACATCTCTTTGACCGCATACTCATAGCGCGTTTGCGCGGCGGTGACATTGGCTTGCGCGCTCTTCACCGCTTCTTCTAATTGGCTGACTTGTTGCTGGGCACTGGCCAGATCCACGGTGGCTTTATCCACCGCTAACTGGTACGGACGCGGATCAATGCGCAGTAACAATTGCCCTTTTTTCACCGGCTGGTTATCGCTAACCGCCACATCCACAATAGCGCCGCTCACTTGTGGCGCCAGGGCAATAATATTGGCCCGTACCACCGCATGCCGGGTTTGCGGCGAACGCTGGTGATATTTAAACGCCCCAGCAATCACCAGCAGTGCGGCGAACATAACTCCAAGGGATAACAGTACCTTACGGCGACGAGGATCGACTGACATATTCTTCTTAAACTTATCGTTAATTATACTTTTAGTGATACATCAGGCTTAACAGCGCCAATACACCACAACCGCTGACCCACACCACTAAACGTGGATGCCATAATTTGGCTAGCCAGCCACGCCGGGCGGTAAACCGCAACACCAGCGAGACGAAGATAAACGCCAGTAACCCCAGCACCACCAGACGCGGGATGTAGACATCAAACAGCACTACATCTTGCGACAAAAACGTACTCATGCTTGCTCATTGACTCCGCTTAACTCTCGTTCTATACCGAGTTGTACTCGACGCAGCTGTGCCACCACCGCACTGAACTGCGTGGTTTCAAATTCCGTTAACCCTCGGTCAACCCGCTGCAGGTATAACGGCAATTCTCGGCGCATAAATTCGGCACCCGCCGGTGTCAGCTGTACATATACTGAACGCCGATCCTCAGGATTAATCCGGCGCGCCACCATGCCTTGCTGTTCCAGAATATCGAGCTGCTTACTGATAGAAGCTCGCGCCACCCCCAGAGCCTCAGCCAGAACACTCGGTAATAACGACTGCTCTGGGCTGACAAACAACATGCGCAAAATATAAAAACGTCCTACCTGCAAGCCGGATAATTCCGCTATCTGCAACAAGCCACAGCGCAACTTATCGATCTCTTCAAAAAAATCGATCGAAAGGCGAATACGCTCCAAATCCAAGTCCGGTAAATGCTGTTCGCAATAGGCCAAAGTCAGCCGGTGCTGGGTAGACATACTGTAATCTCCGAAATTCTACTCTTGAAATCCTTTGAAGTTGATCACAATTGTAATTAGCTAGCTAACTAATTACCAGCCAAATTACCGTCTATTCGAAAACCCGATGCAAAGCAGCAGGAACTATTCAGGCATGGTAAGATGTTATGCATTAAAACTTTTTCAATGACGACACTGACCTATGCGCATTCCTCGTATTTATCACCCTGAACCACTGACTGTTGGCCAGCTGGTAACCCTGAGTGACGATGCGGCCAACCACGTGGGCCGGGTATTACGCATGACCGCGGACGATGAACTGGATCTGTTTGATGGCAGTAACCAAGTTTTTCGGGCGCGGATCACTGAAAGCAGCAAACGTCAGGTGACGGCGACCGTCACCGAAGCGAGCGAAGATAACCGTGAATCACCACTGCGTATCCATTTAGGGCAAGTGATTTCCCGTGGCGATAAGATGGAGTTCACCATTCAAAAATCGGTCGAACTCGGCGTCACCGAAATCACCCCGCTGATTTCAGAGCGTTGTGGGGTTCGCCTCGATGCTGAGCGGATGGAGAAAAAAATCCAGCAGTGGCAAAAAATTGCAGTGGCCGCTTGTGAGCAGTGCGGACGCAACGCCGTGCCGGTGATCCGCCCGGCGATGAAGCTGGAAAACTGGTGCGCCGAAAACGATGGCAGCCTGAAGCTGAACCTGCATCCACGCGCGCGCTACAGCATCAATACACTGCCAACACTGCCGCCAGAAGGCGTGCGCCTGTTGATTGGTCCGGAAGGCGGTCTATCGGCAGAAGAAATTGCGATGACTGAGCAATATGCCTTTACTGAAATTCTGCTCGGTCCACGGGTCTTGCGCACCGAAACCGCTGCATTGACCGCGATCACCGCATTACAAGTTCGCTTCGGCGATCTGGGTTAAGGAGTTCTTATGATCAAGTTGGGTATCGTGATGGATCCGATTGCATCCATCAACATCAAGAAAGATTCCAGTTTTGCCATGTTGCAAGAAGCGCAAAAGCGCGGCTATGAACTGCACTATATGGAAATGGCAGACCTGTATCTGGATAGCGGTGAAGCTAAGGCCCGTACACGCCTGCTGAGCGTGCATGATGACAAGCAGCACTGGTTCAGCTTCGCAAGCGAGCAGCATATGCCACTGGCCGATCTGGACGTGATCCTGATGCGTAAAGACCCGCCGTTTGATACCGAATACATCTACGCGACTTACATTCTAGAGCGCGCCGAGGAAGCCGGTACGCTGATCGTCAACAAGCCGCAAAGCCTGCGTGACTGTAACGAAAAGCTGTTTACCGCGTGGTTCTCCGATCTAACGCCAACCACTCTGGTAACCCGTAGCGCCGAGCGTATCCGCGCGTTCCACCAGCAGCATGGCGATATCATCCTCAAGCCGCTCGACGGCATGGGTGGCACCTCGATTTTCCGCATCAAAGCCGGCGACCCAAACCTGTCAGTGATCATCGAAACCCTGACCGGTTATCAGCAGCATTTTTGTATGGCGCAGACCTTTATTCCGGCCATTACCGAAGGCGATAAACGCATTTTGGTGGTCGACGGTGAGCCGGTGCCATACTGCTTGGCGCGTATTCCGCAAAAAGGCGAAACCCGAGGTAACTTGGCTGCCGGTGGCCGCGGTGAAGCGCGTCCACTGAGCGAATCGGATTGGGCGATTGCCCGCGCCGTAGCGCCAGTGCTCAAGCAAAAAGGGCTGATCTTCGTCGGACTGGATGTGATTGGCGATAAGCTAACTGAAATCAACGTCACTAGCCCAACCTGCATCCGCGAAATCGAAGCTGCGTTCCCCGTTTCGATCACCGGTATGCTGATGGATGCCATCGAAAGCCGTTTAGGTAAACGCGCCTAAACGTGCTCAGCCGGCTTAGCCTGCTGGCCGGATAGGGGAAAATTGCCGCATGATGCATTTCTTCCCTTATCCGGCGCTATACTGCCATCAGATCTCCCGCCAGCGGGCGTGACGACAGCCCCACAAGGCTGGCATACTTGTCCACCTCGCTCCGCGGCCTTACGGCAGCGGTCCTGATTTTCGTGACTATCAACCTGGTGATTCCGACCTACCATGAACTTGCAAAACCATTTCCTCGTGGCCATGCCGGGCATGCAGGATCCGTTCTTTAAACGTTCGGTGGTGTATATCTGCGAACACACCGCGACTGACGGTGCCATGGGTATCACCCTGACCCGTCCGTCGGAAATGACGCTGGAAGAGATGCTGGCGCAGATAGAGATCACGCCAGAGCCGCGCGATCCAGCTATTCGCCTGAACCGTCCGGTATTGGCCGGTGGCCCGATCGCCAACGATCGCGGCTTTGTGCTGCACACCCCCAGCGATCAATTTGGCGCGAGCTTGCAGCTGACTTCCGATGTGATGATCACCACGTCGCGCGATATTTTAGAAACCCTCGGCACGCCTAATCAGCCTAAGCAAGTCTTGGTCGCGCTAGGTTATGCCGGCTGGGAAAAAGATCAGCTGGAAGACGAGATCAAGGCCAACGCGTGGCTAACAGTGGAAGCCGATCCGGACATTTTGTTTAACACCCCGATCAATGAGCGCTGGCAAGCCGCCGCGCGCAAACTGGGCATCGATATCCGCCAGATAGCGCCACATGCTGGCCATGCTTAATTTTGTCTACGTGAGCCTGTATCTATGAGTCGAACCATGATGGCCTTTGATTTCGGCACCAAAAGTATCGGTGTCGCCATCGGGCAAGAAATTACCGCCACCGCGCGCCCTATCGCCTCGCTCAAAGCGCGCGATGGGATCCCAGACTGGGAGCAACTGCAAAAGCTGCTCAACGAGTGGAAACCGGATCTGGTGGTGGTCGGCCTGCCGCTGAATATGGACGGTACCGAGCAACCGGTCACCGCCTGTGCGCGCAAATTTGCCAATCGTCTGCAAGGGCGCTTCGGGCAAAAGGTCGTGCTGCACGATGAGCGCCTGTCTACCGTTGAAGCCCGTTCGCATCTGTTTGCCAGCGGTGGTTTCCGTGCGCTGGACAAAGGCCGCGTCGATGCGGCTTCCGCCTGCGTGATTCTGGAAAGTTGGTTCGAGCAGAATCTGGCGTAATGAGGACTGAGGAGGATCAGACCTCCTCATCAAACCCACTTTCAAACAGCGCCACTACTGCGGCCATCGCCTCTTTTTCTTGTGGCCCGTCGACCTGCACGCTGATCTGCCCGCCTTGCGCGGATTCCAGCATCAACATGGCAATAATGCTGTTGGCCTCCGCTTCAGTGCCCGCGGCGTTACGCAGTACAACCCGCGCATCAAACTTTTGTACCAGCTCAAACAGCATCATGGCCGGGCGCGCATGCATGCCCAGCTTGTTTCTGACCTCAACCGAGGTTTGCAACGTCATAGCCACTCCTACTTCGCCCACCAATAGGCCATAAAGACAACACGCCCCGCTTTGGCCAGCAAAACGGGGCGCAGTCATGTCACAGACATCATCAGCCGGTAACGATACGCAATATCTCAGCACAGCGCTTACAGCGTGCATGTGCGTCTTGGCTTTATCTTAGCGCAGGGCAAGCTCACTGGCGAGATGCGCTGTCACTCCGCCAGCAAGCCACCGCGCTCAACATCCTTTGGCATTAGCTTAAATCCACCGTCACATCATCGAAGGTGTTCGGTGAGAACGGCTCATCCCCGCTACTGCGGATCCGCAAGCGCAAATCATTGGCCGACTCCGCATAATGCAGCGCATCGGTATAGCTAATCAGCCCGCGCCGATACAAGCCGTACAGCGATTGGTCAAAGGTGCACATGCCAATCTCGCTGTTACTGGCCATCACATCACGCAGCTCATACAACTGATTTTTACGCAGCAAATCGGTCACGCGCGGCGTGTTGATCAAAATCTCGTGCACCAGTAAACGGCGCCCTGGGGTGATCCCCGGCACCAGCTGCTGCCCGATAATGGCGCGCAAGTTGTTGGATAAATCAAACAAGAAAGCTTCGCGGCTGCCTTCAGGGATCATGTGTACCATCCGCTCCAGCGCTTGGCTGGCGTTATTGGCGTGCAAGGTGGCGATACACAGATGACCGGTTTCGGAAAAGCCAATCGCATGTTGCAGCGTGTCGCGGGTGCGGATCTCGCCAACCTGAATCACATCCGGTGCTTGGCGCAGCGCGTTACGCAAGGCGACTTCGTAGCTTTCGGTATCCATCCCCACTTCACGCTGGGTGATTAAACAGCGTTTATGCGGATGGATAAATTCAATCGGATCTTCCACCGTCAGAATATGCGAATGGTCAAACTCGTTGCGATAGCCGAGCATCGCTGCCAGCGTGGTGGTTTTCCCGCTGCCGGTAGCGCCGACCACCAAAATCAAACCTTTGCGCGTCATCGCCAGCTCACCGGTTAACATCGGTAAGCCCAGCTCTTCAATGGTCGGAATATCGGTTCGAATATGACGGATCACCATGCCCGGCAATTCACGCTGCCAAAAACCGGAGACCCGAAAACGGGCAAACGGACGCACCAGCGCCATGTTGCCCTCTTTTTGCTGACAAAACTGTAAGAAGCGCTCGGCGCCCATCGCCTGCGCCACCAGCTCGGTGACCGTTTCAATCGACAGCGCCTCACCTAGTGGGTGCAGCTCATGATTGATGCGCAGCTGCGCGGGCACATCGACCGAAACATACAGATCCGACGCCTGCTGGCGCAGCATCTCCTGCAATAACTCATCCAGCGAAACCATAGCCCATCGCTCCTGCACCGGTGCCACCCGCGGTATTGCCGTTTTGGATCCCGCCATCCATCAACGAGTTCATCTTGCGCTGCGCCTCTTCGTAGCTGACCACGCCCTGACTGGTCAGCACATTCAGCGCCTGCTCCAACGTCTGCATACCTTGACGCGAGCTGGTCTGCAAAATCGAATAGATCTGGTGAATTTTATCTTCACGGATCAAGTTACGAATAGCTGGCGTTCCCAGCATGATCTCGTGCGCCGCCACACGTCCGCCGCCTTCTTTACGCAGCAATACCTGCGAGATAACCGCTTTGAGCGATTCAGACAGCATCGAGCGCACCATGTCTTTTTCCGCGCCGGGGAACACATCCACAATACGGTCGATGGTTTTGGCCGCCGAGCTGGTGTGCAAGGTGCCAAACACCAAGTGGCCGGTTTCGGCGGCAGTCAGTGCCAGACGAATGGTTTCCAGATCGCGCAGCTCACCCACCAAAATCACATCCGGGTCTTCACGCAGCGCCGAGCGCAGTGCATTATTAAAACTGTGGGTATGCCGATGCACCTCACGCTGGTTAATCAGGCACTTGTTACTGGTGTGGATAAATTCTATCGGATCTTCAATGGTCAGAATGTGGTGATGCATGTGCTGATTGACATAATTGAGCATCGCCGCCAAGGTGGTCGACTTCCCCGAGCCGGTCGGGCCGGTCACCAATACCAATCCACGCGGCTGCATGGCAATATTCCGAAACACTTCCGGTGCGTTTAACTGCTCCAGTGTTGGTATATCTGTAGGTATGGTACGCAGTGCCGCCGAAATTCCCCGTTGCTGCTGATAAGCATTAACCCGGAAACGGCCAACCCCGTTCAGTTCGAACGAAAAGTCCAGTTCCATCTCAGTTTCAAAGTCACGGCGCTGAACATCGTTCATAATGTCATACACCAGACGGCGCACTTCACGGCCATCCAGGACCGGCATATTGACCCGACGCACTTCTCCGTCGACGCGGATCAGCGGTGGGTTACCGGCAGATAGGTGCAGATCCGAGGCATTATGTTTTACACTAAAAGCCAACAGTTCTGTTATGTCCATTTAAGTCCCTTAAAACAACGACATGCAAAGTATTAAAGAGAACCTACACGCGATTAAGCAACAAATCGCCGACGCCGCTGCAAAATGCGAGCGAGCTCCTGAATCCGTTACACTGCTGGCGGTCAGCAAAACCAAACCTGTGAGTGCGGTTCAGGAAGCCATCGAGGCCGGTCAACGCGCCTTCGGTGAAAACTATGTGCAAGAAGGGGTGGATAAAATCCAGCATTTTGCCACTACGCCGTATGCTGCCGAGCTGGAATGGCACTTTATCGGCCCACTGCAAAGCAACAAAAGCCGACTGGTTGCCGAGCACTTTGATTGGATGCACACGGTCGATCGCTTGAAAATCGCCCAGCGTCTCAATGAACAGCGCCCAGCGGATAAAGCGCCGCTGAACGTACTGATTCAGGTCAAAGTCAGCAGCGAAGAGAGCAAATCCGGTATCGATGCCAGCGAAGTACTCGCCTTGGCCGATCAGATTGCCCACTTACCGCAGCTGCGTTTGCGCGGATTGATGACCATTCCCCAAGAAAGTCACGATTACGCCACCCAATATGCGGACTTTGCCAAGCTGACCGCGGTATTTGAGCAGCTCAAGCAAACCCATCCAGAAATTGATACCCTATCCATGGGGATGACCGGTGACATGAGCGCCGCGATTGCCGCCGGCAGCACCATGGTGCGCATCGGTACCGCCATTTTTGGCGCACGCGATTACGGTCAGCACTGAGTTTCGCATTACGTTGACTCACGGCTAGTACAAGCCACTGACGACGCGTTCAGGTTATGGAGCGACAACAAAAGAGATGAATATGGAGCAGCGTAAAATTACCTTTATCGGTGCCGGTAACATGGCGCAAGCGATCATCGCCGGTTTGTTACGTGCAGGCTATCCTGCGCCACTGATCTGCGCCACTAACCGCACGGCAGAAACCCGCCATGCGCTAGCTGATCGCTTCGGGATCCAGACCTCCGCCGATAACCTGAGCGCCGCCGCCGAAGCTGATGTCATCGTGCTCGGTGTTAAACCGCAAAATATGGCCGACACCCTAGCGCCGCTGGCGCCGCTGAATTGGCACGGCAAGCTAGTGATCTCTCTAGCCGCCGGAATTTCCGTGGCGCGGTTACAGCAGTTGCTGTCTGGCGCGCCACAGATTATTCGCGTGATGCCCAATACCCCAGCGCTGCTGGGCGAAGGCATGAGCGGGCTGTTTGCCGCGCCAGCGGTGAATCAAGCCGATCGCCAATTTGCCGATACCCTGCTCAGTGCAGTTGGCAAAACCTGCTGGCTCGCGGCGGAAAGTGACATTAATGGCGTGATCGCCGCCTCAGGCAGTGCGCCGGCCTATTTCTTCTTGTTTATGGAAGCGATGCAAGCCGAAGCGCAGCGCCAAGGTTTTAGCGCCGATACCGCGCGCGCGCTGGTGCAGCAAGCCGCGCTCGGCGCCGCGCGCATGGTGGTGGAAAACCCGCACACCTCCTTGCCGGAGCTGCGTGCACAGGTTACTTCCAAAGGCGGAACCACGGCTGAAGCAATCCGAGTGTTCAATGAGGAACATTTGCCAGAAATGGTTGCCAAAGCCATGCAAGCCGCGGTACAACGCGCACAGGAAATGGAAAAACTGTTTTAATCCTTTTATTTAACCGCAAGGCGTCATAATGCAATCACTGACTTTTTTGCTGAGTACTGTTATCGACCTGTATGTCTTCGTCCTGCTGTTGCGGGTATGGATGCAGGCTGCCCGTGCCGATTTTTACAACCCGTTCTCTCAGTTCGTGGTTAAAGCCACACAGCCGGTGGTTGCGCCGCTCCGTCGTCTGATCCCAGGCTTTGGCGGCTGGGATATCGCCACCATTTTGCTGGTGCTGGTGATCCAAATTATCAAATTCCCACTGCTGGCGATGGTACAAACCGGCGCGGCATTCTGGAGCTTGGGTTACATTCTGTTAGGCGTGCTAGCAACCTTGAAAGCCGCCGGGAAGATGATCTTCTGGGTACTGCTGATCCGCGCTCTGCTGAGCTGGGTGAGCCAAGGCCGCAGCCCGATGGACTATGTGCTGTATCAGCTGACTGAACCGATGCTGGCACCACTACGCCGTATTCTGCCACCGATGGGCGGCTTGGATCTGTCCGTAATGCTGCTGTCTATCATCCTGATTGCCCTGAACTATTTGGGCGCGGATCTGTTCGGCTTCATGTGGATGCAGCTGTGAGTCAGGACAACATGGCCGTTAGCCGTACCGACGAGGCGCTGTTATTGCGCCTCTACATCCAACCCAAAGCCAGCCGCGATCAAATCGTTGGCCTGCATGGGGATGAGCTGAAAGTGGCGATCACCGCGCCACCGGTAGACGGACAAGCCAACGCGCATTTGACCAAGTTTCTGGCCAAACAGTTTCGCGTCGCCAAGGGCAATGTCTGCATCGAAAAAGGCGAGCTCGGACGGCACAAATATGTGCGCATCGAGCACCCGCAGCAAATCCCCGCGACTGTGCAAGCCCTGCTAAACTAACAACACCACGGATCATCGCTATCACCGTATGCTCTGCGGTGGTCATTCTCGGTTTCAAGGAGGAAACCATGCTCGCCTTTACCCACCCTTGCGCTCATGCCTTGCTGCGCCGTATTGCGCTGACTTGGCCATCAGTCTCCCTACGCGGTCTCGTCACGCTGTTGCTCGGCAGTGTATTGCTGCTCAGTACGCCAGCGCGTGCTGAACAATTACAGACCCTCGGTAATCTGGAAATCCACTACAGCGTTTTCCCGTCCACCATGCTAACGCCTGAGATAGCCAGCCGTAATGGCCTGACACGCAGTAACTACCGCGCCATACTGACCGTAACCGCACTGGATGCCAGCGTGGCCGGCAAACCGGCGGTAGATATCAACCTCAGCGGCCAAGCGCAAAACCTGATCGGTAACACCCGCCAACTGAGCTTTAAAGCGGTACAAGAAGGTAGCGCCCGTTATTACTTAGCGGAAATACCTATCGTTAATGAAGAAACCTATCGCTTTACCTTAGATATTCAGTCCAAAACCGCCTCGGGCACCGTGCGTTTTCAGCAGACGTTTTATACTGACTAAGCGTGTTTGAATAACCTTAGCTGCATAACCTTGGCAGAATAAACCCCATTCCCCATACGCGCCGGTCGTGCCCCGCGCAGGCGCGTATTTCATCCTCAACGTTTGGCTTCAATACGCGCGCCACTGGCACCCAGCAGCCAAGCGCGCTACCATCTCGCCCACTGAAACTGATTTGATACAGGCGGATGACGTGATGCAAAAAGCACAACAAAAAGTGGTTTTAGCCACCGGCAATAAAGGCAAAGTGCGTGAGATGGCAGACTTGCTGGCCGCGTTTGGACTGGACGTAGTCGCACAAAGCGAATTTGGGATCGACTCCGCCGAAGAAACCGGCCTGACCTTTATCGAAAACGCAATCCTCAAAGCCCGTCATGCCAGCCGCCTGACCGGTTTGCCAGCCATCGCGGATGACTCCGGTTTGTCGGTGGACTGCCTCGGCGGCGCACCGGGCCTGTATTCCGCGCGCTACGCCGGAGAAAACGCCAGCGATGAAGAGAACCTGCAAAAGCTGCTGGCTGCGATGCAAGACATTCCCGACGCTGAGCGCCGCGCCCGTTTTCACTGCGTGCTGGTATACTTACGCCATGCCGAAGATCCAACGCCGATCGTTTGTCACGGCCAGTGGGAAGGAATGATCACCCGCGCCCCAGCTGGCCAAGGCGGCTTTGGCTACGATCCGATTTTCTTCGTGCCGGAGCTGGGTTGCACCTCGGCCGAACTGACCGCCGAGCACAAAAAGGCGGTCTCGCACCGCGCACAAGCGCTGAAAAAATTACAGGACGCCATGACGCATGCTTGAGTTACCTCCGCTCAGTTTGTACATCCATATTCCGTGGTGCGTGCAAAAATGCCCGTACTGCGATTTTAACTCGCATGCACTCAAGCAAGGGCTACCTGAGCAAGAGTATATCGGCCATCTGCTGAATGACTTGGAAGCTGACCTGCCGCTGACCAGTGGTCGCGAGATCGGCACCATCTTCATCGGTGGCGGTACGCCGAGCCTGTTCTCCGCCGAAGGGATGCAACAACTGCTCGATGGCGTGCGGGCGCGTATTGCGGTAGCCGCCGATGCAGAGATCACCATGGAGGCCAACCCCGGCACCGTGGAAGCCGACCGCTTCACCGGCTATCAACAAGCCGGAATCAACCGCATCTCAATTGGCGTGCAGAGCTTTGCCGCCGACAAGCTGCAGCGGTTAGGACGCATTCACGGGCCGCAAGAGGCGGTGCGCGCCGCCGAGTTAGCCACCGGTTTGGGTCTGCGCAGCTTCAATTTGGATCTGATGCACGGCCTGCCGGAGCAAAGCCTAGAAGAAGCGCTGGCCGATTTGCGCCAAGCCATTGCCCTCGCCCCGCCACATTTGTCGTGGTATCAGCTGACTATCGAGCCGAACACCTTGTTCAACTCGCGCCCGCCAGTGCTGCCAGATGAAGATATGCTGTGGCTGATCTTCTCCGAAGGGCACAAACTGCTGACCGAAGCCGGTTATGAGCAGTACGAAATCTCAGCCTATGCTCGCCCAGGTTACCAATGCCAACATAATCTCAACTACTGGCGTTTTGGCGATTATCTGGGGATTGGCTGCGGCGCACACGGCAAGCTGAGTTTTACCGATGGCCGCATTCTGCGTACGGTGAAAACCCGCCATCCAAAAGGCTATTTGCAAGGGCGTTATACTGATAATCACAGCGAAGTGGCGTTGGACGACCGGCCATTCGAGTTCTTTATGAACCGTTTTCGGTTGCTAGAGCCGGCTCCGCGCGCCGATTTCCCACGCTTTACCGGCTTAAGCGAAGAGAGTATTCGTCCGGCTATCGAGCAAGCCCTGCGCGCCGGTTACATCGAAGAAACCACCACGCATTGGCAGCTGACGGAACACGGTAAATTATTCCTCAACTCCTTGTTGGAGCTATTCATTACGCTCGATGCGTAAGAAAAAAGACAAAGCCCAGAGCCTCCCCGCACGGCGAGACTCCGGGCTTTTTCAAATGATACAATAGCGGCTAACTCAGAGCGACGGCACCCGACGCCAACGACTATTGAGCTCCGGCAATTTCTCCAGCCCTTGGCCATACAAGGATAACAGTAACGGCCAGCCTAATACCGCTACCGCCACCAGCGGGCTCCACTGCCAGCAATACATCGCCCCGACCATCGCCGGCAACGCAAACCAGCGCGGCAAAAACACAATCAGCGCAATGGCAGCCACATAAGACACACTCCAGCCGCCCAGCAAATCGCCAATCGCATACACCGACACCAACGCCAGCACTGCATTAATCGCCAGATACACCATCGCCATGCCCAGACTCCTTTCCGTTCATTACGCCCACATCGACACCACACACCACCAATAACCATGTTATCTATATGGCTTTAATTGAATCGTGTCAGCTAAAGACCATAAACACAAGCGAAGCTGCCCGATTACAGCCAAGCGACAGTCTAAAATGTGACCAAAAACAGAAATACAGAGAGGTAGCCGACCGTTACGTCAGCACACGGGAGCCACGCTACACACCAAGAGAGCATGCTGAAGAAAGCACTAAAAAGGATAAAAAGAGAGACAAAGGGAAAGGGAAAAACAGGAGCGCAGGAAATCTCCTCGGCAATTCCACGGCAGCAGCAGCCAACATTTGGCCGCCACCACCGGTAAGCTATAACAGATTAGCGATATGCGATGGTAAGATTAACGTGAGCTTACTGCGGCAGTAACTGCTCCAGTTTTTGCTGCTGCTGTTGCAAACGCCCTAGGGTATGACAAGCTTCACTGCCTAAGCGGCGAAAGCCCTGCTCCTGACTTTTCCACTCGGCAGACAGCGCATTACGTAAGCTGGCTACCTGCGCCAACATCGCTTTGAGCTGACTGGCGGCATCGCCTTCACTTTGTCGGCTACTCAACTCCTGCAAGCCTTGCTGCAAGATTTCACCCAGTTTTTGCTGCACCAAACGCTCGGTTTCTTGCTGCTGGGCAGGCAATGCATCCGCGAGAACTGCCAGTCCACCGTTTTGATGCACCACGATTTTATCCAGTCGCGCCGTCAGCAAGGCGTGCAGATCACGCAGCTGCGCACGCACTTTACTGTTTCCCCCTAGCTGGCGGATCACCACATCATCGAGGCCTTGCTGCGCCTGCTGTAACTGCTGATGCGCCTGTTTATCCAGCGCCGGTAGCTCTCGGCGTAATTGCTGCTGTAGCACAAATGCCTGCTGCTGAGCGGCCAGATCCAATGTCAGCGGCTGCTGATTACGGCTCACCTCACCTTCTTTGCTGATACGCAGCTGCGTGGTTTTGCCCTGCAACTCCACCGCCTCTGGAGTCAGGTAGATATTCTGGTTCAACGTGTACGGACAAGTCTCCGCCGCCAACGCTGGCAGCGTCATGGCGCCGCCTACCATCGCCATCAGTAGCGCGACTAACATCGGTTTTGCTCTCATCGTTGTTCCTCGTTATTTTCCGCGCCACATTTGTCTGCGTGCTAACAACTTTGATTAAATACCCAGATTAAAAAATCGAGCGTCCTAAGCGCTGCGATAACAGCTCCAACGCTGAGATCCCCGCCAGCGAGTTGCCGTTTACATCTAGCGCTGGTGACCATACGGCGATACTCATCTCACCTGGAATGACGGCCACAATGCCGCCACCGACACCGGATTTCCCCGGCATCCCAACGCGATAAGCAAACTCACCGGCGCCATCATACAGGCCACAAGTGGCCAGCAGCGCATTAATCTGCCGCGTTTGACGACTGGAGATCACCGGCTCGAGCGCGCACAGTGACTGGCCGTGATTGGCCAGGTAGGAAAAGGCGCGCGCCAACTCGGTGCAGCTCATCTTGATGGCGCAGTAGTGGAAATAGGTTTGCAGTACGTCAGTCACATCATTATGGAAGTTACCGAACGATTTCATCAAATAGGCAATCGCCGCATTACGCGCCGAATGGTCAAACTCTGAACGCGCTACCACGCTGTCATAACCGATATCCGCCTGACACGCCAGCTGACGCACCAGATCCAGCATCCGCTGTTTCGGCGCGCTCAAGCGCGTTTGCAGCATATCGCACACCACCAGCGCACCGGCATTGATAAACGGATTGCGCGGTTTTCCGCGCTCAAGCTCAATTTGCACCAACGAGTTAAACGGCTGACCGGACGGCTCTTTGCCGACGCGCTGCCAAATCTCCTCTTCCGAGTAACGCGTTAACGCCAGCGTCAGAGTTAAAACTTTTGAGATCGACTGAATAGAAAAGCGCTCCTGCGCATCACCAGCTTGATAAACCGTGCCATCATTCATGCACACCGCAATACCGAGCCGCTCCGCCGGCACACTGGCCAACGCTGGAATATAATCGGCCACTTTACCGCGACTGATTTGCGGGCGGACCTCTGCCAGAATCTCCTCCAGCAATGCGTTACTCAATATCACTGTCTTTTATCCTTACACCTAGATGTGCTGCCGGCTCGCAGGGCAAAACAAAAATTCCACGTCAAAAAAAAACGGGCTCCGAGGGAGCCCGTTTCAGAGTGCAGATTCACTGAACTACATCATCCGATAACCTGCTACTACCCGACCACATCGAATTATCTCGAATGGGGCCAGATTATAGCGAAGTCAGCGCGGGGAATTAATCCCACCAGACGTCCAGCAGTGGACTAACTTCAACTTCCAGCAGCCCTTGCTTCTCAGCCCATGCTTGAACCAGCGCACGGTGCTCATCTGTACATTTACCCACTTGCTGCAGCACCACCAGACCTTCCCAGTACAGGTAGCCGCTGCCGTCGTAGGACAGGCCATTTGGCTCAATCACTTCGGCGATAAAGGCATCCAGCGCGGCATCGATTTGCTCAGCACTGGTTCCTTCAGGAAACTGCCAATTAACGGTAAAGCCCAGTTCCTGAAACTCATCCACATGCAGCTTTTTACGCAGACGCGCACTACGGTGTTTTGCCATTACTCAGTCCTCTCGAACATCAGGTCCCACACGCCGTGCCCTAAACGGTGGCCACGCTGCTCAAATTTGGTCAGCGGACGGTGTTCAGGACGCGGCATAAAATCATTGCTAGCAGACAGGTTACGGTAACCTGGCGCAGCTTGCATTACTTCCAGCATATGCTCGGCGTAATTTTCCCAGTCAGTGGCCATATGGAACACACCACCGATTTTCAGTTTCACGCGCAGCTGCTCAGCAAACGGCAACTGAACGATACGGCGTTTATGGTGACGCGCCTTATGCCACGGATCGGGGAAGAACAGCTGTACGGTGCTCAGCGAGCCATCCGCAATCATCTTCTCCAGCACTTCGATAGCGTCATGGCACATCACGCGCAGGTTAGTCACGCCCGCTTCATGTGCTGAAGACAGGCAAGCACCCACACCTGGGGTGTGCACTTCAATACCGAGGAAGTTTTTCTCCGGTGCGTTTTTCGCCATTTCCACCAGCGATGCGCCCATACCAAAGCCGATCTCGAGCACCACCGGTGCTTCGCGGCCAAACAGCGCGGTAAAATCCAGCACCTGCTCTTGAAAATCTACGCCCATCTGCTCCCAGTAGTTCTCCAGTGCCAACTCCTGACCTTTGGTCAGTCGACCCTGACGGCGTACAAAGCTGCGGATCTTACGCAGATAGCGGCCTTCTTCATCAAACTCTGGAATGGTAACCTCACCCATGGTCATACCCTGCTGAATTCATCGTCAATCAATCTTAATAGAAGGCGCATTATGCAAAGATGGCCCAACATAGCAAGCAGGATAGCACCGAAAGCCACGGTGAAGGGCGATTCCCTTACCGATTATCCGGTTTACAGCCTGCCAAGGCTGTGATGCAATCACGCTTCCTGCAATTACCCGAGTCAGTTATGCCAACCGCGCACTTCCCTGCAGCTGCCTTTTCCAAGGCCGTGTTGACCTGGTATCACGCCTTTGGTCGCAAGACTTTGCCGTGGCAGCGCCAGAAAACGCCATATACCGTCTGGTTATCCGAAGTCATGCTGCAACAAACGCAGGTGGCCACGGTGATCCCGTATTTTGAGCGCTTTATGCAGCACTTCCCCACGGTCACCGATTTAGCGGCCGCGCCACTGGATCAAGTATTACACCTGTGGACCGGACTCGGCTACTACGCCCGTGCCCGCAACCTGCATAAAACCGCACAAATTGTTGCCGAACAGTATCAAGGCGAGTTCCCGACCGATTTTGATGCCATTTGTGCCTTACCGGGGATTGGCCGCTCCACCGCAGGTGCCATTTTGTCGCTTTCGCTGGGTCTGCACTATCCTATTTTGGACGGTAACGTGAAGCGGGTCTTGGCGCGCTGTTATCGCGTCGCCGGCTGGCCGGGGCAAAAGGCGGTCGAAAATCGGCTGTGGGACATCAGCGCCAAAGTCACGCCGCAAGAGGGCGTGCAGTATTTCAATCAAGCGATGATGGATTTAGGCGCGCTGGTGTGCACCCGCAGCAAACCCAAATGCTCGCTCTGCCCGCTGGCACATGGCTGCGAAGCCTATGCCCACGCCGATTGGCAATCATTTCCCGGCAAAAAGCCTAAGCAGACGCTGCCGGAAAAAGAGGGCTACTTTATTTTGTGGTCGCCACCGGCCGAACTGCCCGATGCGCAGGTCTGGCTAGAGCAGCGACCACCCAGTGGATTGTGGGGCGGCCTATTCTGCTTCCCCCAATTTGCGACCCGCAACGAAGCGGAACAATGGCTGGCCCAGCGTGGTCTGACGGTACGTCGTCAATTAACGGCGTTTCGCCATACCTTCAGCCACTTCCATCTGGATATTATTCCGCTGTTGGTGGTGGGCGAATCCCATCACTGCATGGATGAAGGGCACGGTCTCTGGTATAACTTAGCCCGACCACAAGCTGTCGGACTGGCTGCACCGGTAGAGCGCCTATTGCGCTTGCTACCGGAGGAATTATCTAGCGAGGAATCACGATGAGTCGCACCGTATTTTGCGCCCGCCTGAAAAAAGAAGGCGCTGGACTGGCGTTTCAACTCTACCCAGGAGATCTGGGTAAACGCATTTATGACCACATCAGCCAAGAAGCTTGGCAAGAGTGGCAAAGCAAGCAGACCATGCTGATCAACGAAAAAAAATTGAACATGATGAATCCAGAACATCGTAAATTCTTGGAGCAGGAGATGGAGAAGTTCCTGTTCGAAGGGCAAGATGTTCAGATTGAAGGCTACACTCCACCGAGTGAATAATATTCCATCTATTACCGAAGTGCTGCTGGCGCTTCGGTATGTATTGCCCTGACTTATGAAGAAAAAACTCACTTGGTGTGTGATCCTGCCTCTACTGGCAGCCTGTGCCAGTAAACCAAAGGAAGATCCTTCGCTATACGTTAAAGATACCAACGGCTTCGATATTTTGATGGGCCAGTTTTCGGCCAATATCGAAGATCTGTGGGGTCTGAACGAGATGCTGGTTGCCAGCCGCAAAGACTATGTAAAGTACACCGATCGTTACTATACCCGCAGTCATATCGACTTTGAAAACGGGATGGTGACGGTGGAAACTATCGCCACCCAAAACCCGCTGGATAAGCTGCGTAATGCCATGGTGCATACCCTGTTGATGGGCGACGATCCGAACGGGATCGATCTGTTCTCCGACAGCGATGTGCCTTTTAGCAAGCACCCGTTTTTAGCCGGACAAGTGGTGGATGAGCAGAAAAAAGCCATCACCAACCAGATCCAAGCCGGTCGTTTTGCCGATTATCTGCTGCAAACCAAGCTGAAAAGTCGCCAAATCGGTGGCCGTACCGTGTGGTATGTCGATATTCCGATGATCGCTAACCACTTGAATTATCGCGCTAAGAAATACCTCCACATCGTGCGTAAAGCGTCACGTAACTACAATGTGGATGAAAGCCTGATCTTGGCCATCATGCAGGTGGAATCGAGCTTTAACCCGTATGCGGTCAGCTCGGCCAATGCGCTGGGGCTGATGCAGGTGGTGCAGCACACCGCCGGACGCGATGTGTATAATCTGGTCAAAAATAAAGACGGCACGCCAAGCCGTGATTATCTGTTTGATCCAGAAAAGAATATTGATACCGGTACGGCGTACTTGCATATTTTGCAGACCAACTATCTGGCCAATATTCGCAATCCGGTTTCCCGTCGTTATGCCATGATTTCGGCCTATAACGGTGGTGCTGGGGCGGTGCTGCGGATCTTCTCGCAAGATAAGCAAAAAGCGGTGGATATCATCAACAGTATGTCGCCAGATGAGCTGTACAACGTGCTGACAACTCGCCACCCTTCGGCGCAAGCTCGTCATTATCTGTACAAGGTGAATACCGCGCAGCGTAACTATCGCGGCCGGATAGTCTGACCATCTTACTTAGCCATCAGGCTTAGCGGTAGCCACCGCGAGCCTGAGCCTGCGTACCGAACTCAGATTTACCGAGATCTGGTTTCGGCTACGCAAGCGCTTAAGCGCGATGAGAGGCTCAGCGCAGAAATTATGCGCCAATGACTAAAAAGCAGTCAAACGCATGCCGATAGCGATAAAAAAGTGTCATTGACCGTTGACTCTGGCGAAAAAATCCGTTTAATAGCACCCCGTTAGGCAGACACGTCTGCTACGCAATTCCTCTGTAGTTCAGTCGGTAGAACGGCGGACTGTTAATCCGTATGTCACTGGTTCGAGTCCAGTCAGAGGAGCCAAATTCGAAAGCCCTGCTCAATGAGCGGGGCTTTTTGCTATCTGCGGTTTATTGATTGGTTTATCCGTTATTAACCCCCAGCGCCCTACTCTCAACTCTCTTGGCAAACCTTCAACTTTGCCCTCTTGGCTTCGCTATCACTGGGTAATAAATCGGCGCGCTGTCGGTTTTTATTCCAAATACGTCTGCACACACACATTTTATGAAACTTTTTGACTAAGACATGTTCTGACATCTTACGTTGCCATTTGTATGCCGAATCGGTATCCGTCACTGCATGAAGTGGCTGACACCGTATACCGTCCGGCAGGAACTCACCAGATAGTATTATGATGAGCTTCACTACCGCAGCTTTGCTGCGTCCCATATTGTTTTTTTTGTTTTTGTTTGGCTGTTCGCTGCCTTTAAGCTGCTACGCCGCGCATCATCAACGTGCGACGGGCCACCATCAGCTGACGCATCGTAAGCGCAAAGCGCGCCAGCAAAAACCCACGCACCGGCATACACCGTCGCGCCAACACGCCAAGGCAACGCACGCGCCAGCGCTTACGCATGCACATTCGCATGTCTCGCATTCTGCGCATGCCGTTCAGCATTCCCATACGCACACAGGACATCACGCGCAGACCAAGGCTACGCATCACTCTAATCACCCTCACCGCCGACACGCGGAGAAACACCCAGCCAGATCTGCCCATCTGAAACATCATCTGCGTAAACACATCGATAAGATTCGTATCGCCAAACGACTAGTAGTACGTAAAGCGATTCGCCAGTTAGGGAAACCCTATGTGTATGGGGGCAGTTCACCGCGTACCGGTTTTGACTGCAGCGGCTTGGTCTACTTTATTTATGACAAGATGTTCACCCCGCACCTGCCGCGCACCGCGAACAACATGTTCCATATGCGCAGCGCCAGCCGAGTACGGCGCGGGCAATTAGAAACCGGCGATCTGGTGTTCTTCCATATCCATAGCCCGCAGCACAGCCACGCAGACCATGTGGGGATCTATTTGGGCAATAATCGCTTTATTGAAGCGCCGCATACCGGCAGCCGCATTCGCATCAGTCATCTGGATAATGATTACTGGCGTAAACACTATCTGGGCGCGCGTCGATTGCTGGAAACGGCCAAAATCAGTTTGCCGCCGCAGCTGCATTGGGAGTAAGCCGCAAGACCACTAAATAGGGCGAGCAACGCACCAGCCATTGACCGGTAAGCAAGGGAAACAGTGCTGTTTTTTGCAGCACCCGATAATGGGCGCTGATTTTTATACTTGCTATCTGCCCTACTTCATGGCTTAATACGTCCCGCATTGCGCTGCCCGGATAGCTCAGTCGGTAGAGCAGGGGATTGAAAATCCCCGTGTCCGTGGTTCGATTCCGCGTCCGGGCACCATCGCCTTTTCGATGGTCGAGTGCATGCCACAATCAATTCCTCTGTAGTTCAGTCGGTAGAACGGCGGACTGTTAATCCGTATGTCACTGGTTCGAGTCCAGTCAGAGGAGCCAAATTCGAAAGCCCTGCTCATTGAGCGGGGCTTTTTTGTTGCGTCTATTGGTTGCCGCCAGCCCTGCGAAAGCGTTATCCTTCCCGCCTTAAAATCAACCAGAGATGTGATATGACTACGCAAATACCCGACGACAGCAAAATCCTTCAAAAATTAAGAATAAAACAGTGGGTTGAACCGGTATTAGTCTTATCTATTCTCGGCGTGTTGTTCAGCTATCTGGGTAACCAGATGGGGCTGTCGGCCATGGTGAACACCATTTTCAACACCGCCCACCAACTGCTGCTCAATACTGTGCTGTTCATTATGGGGATCACGGTACTTTCTGGTGCATTGAGCCAACTGCTGAGCGAGTTCGGCGTGATCCGCTTGCTAGAAGTGCTGCTGGCGCCATTGATGCGCCCAATCTATCGCCTGCCGGGGCGCTGTGCGCTGGCCGGTCTGATGACCTTTTTCTCCGATAACCCCGCAGTCATTAGCCTAGCCAAAGACGCACGTTTTCGTCGTGGCTTGCGCCCGTGGCAGCTGATCTCGCTGACCAACTTCGGTACCGCCTTTGGCATGGGGCTGATTGTGGTGACCTTTATGGCCACCTTGCAGTTAGGCCCTGAGCACAATACGGTGCGTGCCGCCCTGCTCGGTCTGGCCGGCGCACTGATTGGCTCTGTCGTAACCACCCGCTTAATGCAGCGCATGGTGCGCCCACTGGTCGGTGATGAACCGTTAGACTGCCAGCAGCCAGAAGCCTCCGAGTTGGAGCAGTTTCAGGTAAGTCACGAAGAAAACAGCGAGAATACGCCAGTATGGCTGCGTATTTTGAACTCGCTGCTGGATGGCGGTAAATCCGGGGTCGAGCTTGGCATGGCGGTGATCCCTGGGGTGTTGATCATCAGCACCTTTGTGATGCTACTGACCTTTGGCCCAGGGCCTGAAGGTTACACCGGCGCAGCCTTCCAAGGAGTGGCGCTGCTGCCAGCTCTGGCGGCTAAAGCGGGTTTTGTGTTTGATTTCCTGTTTGGCTTTAAGCACCCAGAATTGGTGGCCTTCCCGGCAACCTCGCTCGGCGCGGTGGGCGCGGCCATGTCATTGGTGCCGCCGTTTATCAGCAAAGGGCTGATCACTGGTAATGAAATTGCGGTCTTCACTGCGATGGGAATGTGCTGGAGTGGTTTTCTCAGCACCCATACCGCGATGCTGGATGCGCTGGGCTATCGCTCGCTGACTTCACGCGCCATTGCCGCACACACCGTGGGCGGTTTAGTGGCCGGGATCAGTGCTCACCAGCTGTTTGTCCTGTTCGGCTAATGCGCTAAGCATTACCTCAATATACGATGACGCCCGACTCGCATTGCCGTTGCGAGCCGGGCGTTTTTGTTTGTGACCTTGAGCCTTCATACCGCATTCAACGCAAGTTCAAGCCGAGCGTGAAACGCATTCGGCCATCACGGATTGATAAAATTGCCAGATATCTGGCCAAACTTTCCCAGTTAAGCGCTATTTTTCACCGCTTGAATAGCCTTTGTCCGTGAGCTAACGCCATTCAAATGTAAGCATTCGTATTTTTGTAATACACTTCAAACTATAAATTCGACAATCCAGTATCTTGCTTCTCGTTTTGTGAGCCGACTCGGTATTTCATGTATGAAAATTATTCATTTTGTTCTAGGACTTGTTGTGGTCTTCGCCTTGGCTCTGCTGGCGAGCAAGGATCGTAAGAAGATAAAACTGCGTTACATCGCGCAGCTCATCGTCATCGAGCTGTTCCTGTCCTACTTCTTGCTGCACTCTTCAGTCGGCTTGAGCCTCGTCACTGGGCTGTCGGACGTCTTTAACAAACTGCTGGAATATGCCGGCGACGGAACCAACTTTGTGTTCGGCGGCCTGCTGAATAAAGGCGAGTTCAGCTTCTTCTTGCTGGTGCTGATGCCGATTGTGTTTATCTCGGTGCTGATCGGTATTTTGCAGCATATCCGCGTACTGCCGGTGGTGATCCGCTTTATTGGCTTAGTGCTGTCTAAGGTCAACGGCATGGGCAAGATTGAGTCGTTTAACGCCATCAGTGCCATGATCATCGGCCAATCGGAAAACTTCATCGCGTATAAAAACGTGCTGCATCGCATCTCTGAGCGCCGGATGTACACCATGGCGGCGACGGCAATGTCGACGGTTTCCATGTCTATCGTGGGCTCGTACATGCAGCTGATCGAACCACGCTATGTGGTAGCGGCGCTGATCTTAAACATGTTCAGTACCTTTATCGTGCTATCGATCATCAACCCGTATGACAGCGAAGCCGAAGACGATCTGACCAATATCGAAACCGATGAGCACAAGCTGACCTTCTTTGAAATGCTGGGCGAATACATTCTGGCAGGCTTTAAAGTGGCGGTGATTGTTGCGGCGATGCTGATTGGTTTTATCGCGCTGATCTCGATGATTAACCATATCTTCAGCGCCCTGTTCGGTATTAGCTTCCAAGACACCTTGGGCTACCTGTTCTACCCAGTCGCGTGGCTGATGGGCATTCCACACGCCGAAGCGCTGCATGCCGGTAGCATCATGGCCACCAAGTTGGTCACCAACGAGTTTGTGGCGATGATGGAGCTGAAAAAACAAGCGGCGACCTTAAGCGCTCACACCGTTGGGGTTATCTCCATTTTCCTGGTCTCTTTTGCCAATTTCAGCTCAATCGGCATTATTGCCGGCGCAGTGAAAGGTTTGGATGAAGAGCGCGGTAATATGGTGTCACGCTTTGGCCTGCGCCTGCTGTACGGCTCAACCTTAGTCAGCGTGTTGTCAGCTCTGGTTGCCGGTTTAATGCTATAAAATAACCATTTAGCTGAAAAATGAGTCAAACGGGCGTATTCTGACGGATTTATTGCAAAAGGGTGTTGACTCAGCTGCCCAAAACCCGTTTAATACGCCCCACAACGCGCTGCCCGGATAGCTCAGTCGGTAGAGCAGGGGATTGAAAATCCCCGTGTCCGTGGTTCGATTCCGCGTCCGGGCACCACTTCTCTTTGTCACTCAGTGAACTGTAGAAATGGTGGCTTGATAAAGCAACGTGTTGCGCTGTGTAAGCAGCAAGAACAATTCCTCCTTAGTTCAGTCGGTAGAACGGCGGACTGTTAATCCGTATGTCGCTGGTTCAAGTCCAGCAGGAGGAGCCAAATTAACGTCGAGTTAATTGAGTTAAAGCGTTTGGTGTGCCCGGATAGCTCAGTCGGTAGAGCAGGGGATTGAAAATCCCCGTGTCCGTGGTTCGATTCCGCGTCCGGGCACCATCTTTAATCTCGTATAACATTATCTCGGTGTGAACAATTCAATTCCTCTGTAGTTCAGTCGGTAGAACGGCGGACTGTTAATCCGTATGTCACTGGTTCGAGTCCAGTCAGAGGAGCCATACAAAAAAAGCCCTGCTCATTGAGCGGGGCTTTTTTCTTTGTACTTCTGTTCGTGACCTGTTTGTCCCCTTCCCTTTGCCTGTTCCCTGTTCATTATTGAATGGTAAATAGTGAATGTTGAAAACCTTCACTCTGCCACCGCTCTAGCGCAGTTCTACCGTAATGAAGCACAATTAACGTTGAGCGCAAAAAGGGACAACCATAGCGCGATCAGCCGATAAAAAAATGGCGTGTTGCCACGCCATCTCGGGTTAACCCACAATACCGCACGCCGTGAGGCGCAGTGGCTTAATCCATACTTTTGGCTTTTTGCGCCAAACCACGGGCGAACTCAGCAATATCAGCTTCAATCGCTTTCATCTGCTGACGATTTTGCTCGATGTCATAGGTTTTCAGCTGCTTGTCTTCTACCACAATGCGGCCATTGATAATGGTGGTATCCACATTGGCTGGATTGGCTTGGAACACCAAGGTGGCGAACGCATCATAGTTCGGCATCATGTTTGGTGAGCGGGTTTCGACCACAATCACATCCGCCAGTTTACCCGCTTCCAGCGAGCCCACTTTGTCGGCCATATTCAGTGCCTGCGCGCCGCCGATAGTGGCCATGCGTACCACCACATCTGGAGTCATGATGGTGCGATCTTGATATTTCAAACGCTGCATGTTGCTGGCGTAACTTAAGGTGCGGAATAGATCGACCTGATTGGAGCTCATCGGGCCATCGGTGCCTAAGCCGACTTTCACGCCTTTATTCAGCATCTCATAAGCGCGGGCAATACCGGTCGCGCCTTTGGCATTGGCCATTGGGTTGTAAGCCACCGCCGCACCACGCGCTTTGATCAAATCCAGATCGCCATCTTGCAGATGGATGGCGTGCGCCAGCAGTACGCGCTCATTAAGCACGCCAATCTCATCCATATACTCCACCACCGATTTATCGGTCAGCTTCAGGCGTTTGTCTTCATCATCAAACTCGCCCACATGGATCATCACCGGCACTTGGTATTCTTTGGCCAGTGCGGTGATCTGCTGCATTTTCTCTTTTGATACGGTGTACGGTGCGTGCGGCGCAAAGGCCGGCGTGATCAGCTCATCATTCTGATAGGCTTTAATCACGTTGACCGCATAGTCGATCCCGCCATACGGCTCTTTGGCATCCACCACCGGGAATTTGATCACCGTTTCCCCGAGTACCGCGCGAATGCCGACTGCTTTGCTGGCCTTGGCCATTTCATCAATGTGGTAGTACATGTCAGCATAAGTGGTCACGCCGGACATTGCCATATCAATGCTACCGTGCACGGTGGCTTTATAGATCAGATCGCGGCTGAGTTTTTCCCCTTCCAGCGGGAAGAAGTAAGCAAACAGACGGTTTTTGATCCCCTCTTCCCCTAGCCCACGAAAAGCCACCATCGGGATATGGTTATGGGTGTTAATCATCCCAGGCATGATGATGCCTTCTTCAGCATCAATCACTTTGGCGGCGCGATAACGCTCCAGCAACTTAGCATCGCCGACCGACACGATTTTGTTATCGCGGATCACCACCACACCGTTATCAATCACGGTGTTGTTCTGATCCATCGTCAGCACAGTACCGTTTTTGATAATAATGCTGGCCGCTTCGCGCGGCTCGCTCAGTGAGCTACAACCCGCTAACGCTAACATGCTGAGTAATATTGTTTTTTTAAAGTAATGTTTCACCACTGCACCTATCCATCTTCTTCACAAGCGATAAAGGTTGCCGAAATTCGGCGCGGCCATGGTAAGCAAATCAGGCTGGGAATACACAGAGCGGTGGTGGAAGCGTTGCCAAGATCTCTTTTTGGCCGGCTTTCCGCATACATATCGGTAGCCTCGATACTTGCCACCGATATAAAGAAAACTTGTTGTTGTGTTTTTACAGAGTCAGCCGCGCCTAGCGAAAAGCCACAAACCGGCAGCGAAAACGTGCATAGCCCGCCAGCCTCAAACCTCATCAATTCATACAATTTGGCAGCAAAATGGTTATAAATTACGCCGTAATTTTACAGGTGTGAATTTTATCCTGTTATGGCGATATTTTATGCTTTACGGCTGAAATAGAGTTGCCGTAGTATGCAAAACGCAAACGTATGCAAAAAGAGAACATTTCCATTCATAGATATTACGATAGCAACAGGGTAAGTTGAATTCATGAGCACGCCATCCTCCACCACTCAGCTCAAGGCCGCACCAAACCGCTGGCAGATGCCAGATACACTGGTGATTATTTTCTTTGTCGGCCTGTTGGCTGCGGCTCTCACCTACTTTATTCCGGTAGGTGCTTTTCAGGATCAAACCGTACATTACGTACTGGACGGCGTGGAAAAGACCCGCAAAGTGGTTAACCCCGACTCGTTCTCTTACGTGATGGATGCCGCCGGCGCGCCGGAGTACAAACGCATTGCGCTATTTGCCACCGGCGATGATGTCGGCCTGCTGAACTTCCCATTTGAAGGGCTGGTATCCGGCGACAAATGGGGCTCGGCGATTGGCGTGATCATGTTCATGCTGGTGATCGGCGGCGCGTTTGGCATTGTGATGCGTACCGGCACCATCGATAACGGGATTTTGCGCCTGATCGACAAAACCAAAGGCAACGAACTGCTGTTTATTCCGGTGATGTTTACCCTGTTCTCATTGGGCGGTGCGGTATTCGGAATGGGCGAAGAGGCGATTGCCTTTGCCATTATTATCGCGCCATTGATGGTGCGCTTAGGTTACGACAGCATCACCACCGTGATGGTGACCTATGTGGCGACCCAGATTGGTTTTGCGACTTCGTGGATGAACCCGTTTAGTGTGGCCATCGCGCAAGGCATTGCCGGTATTCCGGTGCTGTCAGGTGCCAGTGTGCGTATCGGGCTGTGGTGCCTGTTTACGCTGGTCGGCATCGCCTTCACCATGCAATACGCAATGCGGATTCGTAAAAACCCTGAGCTTTCGTACAGCCGCCGCACCGATGCGCACTTTCGTAGCCAAACCGCCGATCTGCAAAACAGTCGTTTCGGTTTAGGCGATGTACTGGTACTGCTGACCGTGCTGGCCGTTACCGTGTGGGTGATCTGGGGCGTAGTGGTGCATGCTTGGTACATCCCCGAGATTGCGACTCAGTTCTTTACCATGGGTCTGGTCGCCGGTTTGATTGGCGTGGTTTTCCGCCTCAATAACATGACCTTGAACGATATCGCTTCGGCGTTTCGTGATGGCGCGGCGGTGATGATCGCCCCTGCGCTGTTGGTCGGTTTTGCCAAAGGGGTGTTGCTGCTGGTAGGTAGCGGCGGTACAGGGGAACCTAGCGTGCTGAACAGCATTTTGCACAGTGCCTCGGGCCTGATTGGTGGCGTACATGACTCGCTGGCCGCGTGGTTTATGTTTACCTTCCAATCCATCTTCAACTTCTTTGTGACCTCGGGCTCCGGTCAAGCCGCGCTGACCATGCCGCTGATGGCGCCGTTGGGCGATCTGGTGGGGGTAAGCCGTCAGGTCTCCGTACTGGCATTCCAGCTCGGTGATGGCTTTACCAACGTGATTGTGCCGACCTCGGCGTCCTTGATGGGCACACTGGGGGTCTGCCGTGTGGATTGGGGTGATTGGGCGCGCTTCTGCTGGCGCTTTATGCTGCTGCTGTTTGTACTGGCCAGTAGCGTTGTGGTGATCGCGCAGCTGTTTGGCTACCACTGATCCAACACGTTCTCTCGGCGCTGACCACAATATCAGCGCCCGTTTTTCGCGGGATGCCTAAGATGGCGTCCCGATTCTATTTTATGCTACGGGGATTATTGTATGTCCGTGAACACTGCTGCGGCCGCTCTGCCGACCACTGACACGCCCATGACCAACGCGCCAATGGCGACCTGCTTTACCGAAGATCGCATTGATGGCAAAGCGGTCGTCAGCCATCTCAATAGCGCCGATCTGCCGACCGGCCGTCATCTGTTCTACTTTCGTCCGCAAGACATGGCCAGCGGTCAGGGCTGGTATGTGCCGGTAAGCGTAATTCAAGGCGCGCGTCCGGGTAAGCGCCTGCTGATCACCTCAGGCGTGCACGGCGATGAGCTCAACGGCGTTTTGTGTGTGCAGCAACTGATGCGCGAGCTGGACCCGGCTCAAATCAGCGGTACCATCACGCTGGTCTCCGGCATGAACGTTCCGGGGATCTTAGCCGGTAGTCGCGATTTTATCCCCAGCGATCCGGATGCCTCGCCGGTCAACCTCAACCGTCTGTTCCCGGGCGATGCCAATCACCCAACTGCTGCCGGTCGCTATTTGAATGCGCTGTGGCAGCACCTACTGACCCCGAACGCCGATTTCACTCTCGATCTGCACACTCAGACCCGCGGCGCGGAATACCCGCTGTATGTGTTTGCCGATTACCGCATCGATGCCTGCGTGCGTATGGCGCACCTGATGGCGCCGGATTGCATTTTGGACGATCCGGGCGATGCCGGCGTGCTGGAAACCGAATGGAACCGTCGTAACGTGCCTTGTATCACCGTGGAAGTTGGTACCGCCAAGCGCTACCAACCGGCGATGGTGAGTCGCACGCTGCAGGGCATTTACAACATCCTGCGCGACCAAGGCATGCTAGAAGGCAACGTGATTGCGCCAGCCGCTGCGCCGGTGGAAGGCAAAGCCACCACCACCTTACGCGCTAAGCGCAGTGGCTACGCGCTCCCGCAAGTCATTCTCGGCCAGCAAGTGGTCGCTGGACAGTTACTGGCTATCCAGTGGAATGCATTTGGCGAAGAGATTGAGCGCTATCATGCGCCGTGCGCCGGTTATGTGCTGAGTATCAATAGCGATCCGCTACGCGAAAGCGGCAGCTTGCTGGTGCGCTTGCTGCACTAAAATTAGTTAGAAATATTAGTTAGGCATGAGTGAAGCTCATCTCATCTGACATATTTCGTCTCGCGACCGCGATATTGGTGTCAGGAGCTTCCGTTGGTGTTGCATGCCCTGCGTGGCAGGCAACACCAAGACCGCACCCACTGCACTCCGCTAATTCCCTCTCTTTCGTGCACAATTCTCTGCCCTTCCTACTCCTTGTCATCAATTTCCTCACCATCAACCACCAAAACTGAAATATCCCCCTTTCTGCGCCTATTTATTTTCCATGTCTTTCTGTGTCGTTTTATTTCTCTCGCCATCGCAATTAGCATAAAAAATCAAAATTAACGCAGTGAATGCATAATTAATGCATGTTAGTCGCATGATTAATGGGCCTGCGCCATTTTGCGATCTAAATCACAAAACTTATTTGTATGACGATTATTATTAGGAACAGGTAGCTTGTATTTGTTAAGTCTATTTTGGAACAAAAGATGGAACTTCTCAGTATTAATCAAAGCTGGTCAACTTACAGATTAAATCTCATCATTACCACCTATGGTAATGACTCTGATTACGCCTACTGCATCTCTAGCCTCTCTTGCTAATTCAAAAGCTATTTCTCTAATAGCTTTTATCCCATACAGCACAAATTTATCTTTTCATATCTATTGATCCGTGCGGCCTTATTACGTCTGTAAATTGGCTCACCGTTATCGATGGAATAAATTTGCGCACCCATAAAATCACAATTTAATCCAGGGAATAACAATGTCTGATATGAGTGTATCTCAGGCACACAAAATAGGTGTGCTCGCACTAACGTTAGTGACTGCATCAAACATGATGGGATCGGGTGTATTTATGCTGCCGACCAACTTGGCCGGTATCGGCTCCATTTCAATTTATGGTTGGCTAATTACCATTATCGGCGTAATGTCACTGGCACTGGTATTTGCCAAAATCAGTTTAATCAATCCGAAAGATGGCGGCATTGTGGCGTATGCGAATGATGCGTTTGGCCCATTTATTGGTTTTCAAAGCACCATTTGCTATTGGATTAGTGCTTGGATTGGTAACGTTGCCTTACTGGTTGCCGGTGTTGGTTATTTAAGTTTCTTCTTCCCCGAATTAAAAGACCCTACTATTGGTAGTGTTACCGCCATCTGTATTCTGTGGGCCTTTATTGCCCTCGCCAGCTTCGGTGCTAATGTGGCGACTAAAGCACAATCATTTACTGCCTTGTGTGGTCTGATTGTTATTCTGGGTGTTGGCTTAGTCGGTTGGGCTTGGTTTAACCCACAAACTTATTCCCAAGTTTATAACGGCACCGGTGGTAGCAATATGCATGCGATCTTATCCGCAGCATCGATTGCACTGTGGGGCTTCTTGGGGGTTGAATCAGCGGTGGTCGCCTCTGGCCAAGTTAAAGATCCAGAGAAAACCGTGCCGAAAGCCACTGTGTATGGGTTATTAATTACCTCCGTATGCTATGTCGGTAGCTGCGCAGTGATTATGGGTATTGTTCCTCACGAAGTATTAATTAAATCCCCTGCGCCATTTGCCGCTGCTGCTCAATATATGTTTGGCCCAATGGCCGGTAATATTGCATCAGCCTTAAGTATCATTGCCTGCTTTGGCTCTATCTCTGGCTGGTTAATCTTACAATCTGAAGCGCCAAAAGCCGGTGCCAAATCAGGGCTGTTCCCGAAATTCTTTGGTGAGGTGAATAAAAACAACGTGCCGATGAAGAGCTTGATCTTCACCGGTGTGCTGATGAGCATTGTGCTACTGATGACCGCGTCACCTAACCTGGCTGACCAATTCCAGATCATTATCTTGATGTCGGTATTCGCCTCACTGCTGCCGTACATGTACGCCATCATTGCTCTGCCAATCATCATGGCCGCCAAGAAACTGGATACTGGCCGTAAATTCTATGTTTATGCGCTACTGACCGCACTCGGTATGGTCTATTCCATCTTCGCGCTGCTGGGCTCCGGTAATGACTCCATCTTCTGGGGTGTTGTCATGCTGCTGTGCACTATTCCTCTGTACTCCTTTGTCGCGGCCAAAAAAGCGCACGCGGGGAAAGTGGTTGTTAACGCAGATATCTAATTCAGTTCTGAATCTAATAAGAGAGTAATTAAAATGACTTTATCTATCGAAAACCAAAACAAACTGGACGCTTTCTGGGCTCACTGTGTTAAAAATCAATATTTCAATATCGGCTACCCAGAATCTGCTGATTTTGATTACACCAATTTAGAACGTTTCCTGCGTTTCTCGCTCAATAACTGTGGTGACTGGGCTGAGTATTGCAACTACTTGCTAAACTCTTTTGACTTTGAAAAAGAAGTTATCGAGTATTTTGCTGATTTATTCAAAATCCCATTTGAAGATTCTTGGGGCTATGTCACCAACGGTGGTACTGAAGGTAATATGTTTGGTTGCTATCTGGCGCGCGAACTGTACCCGAACAGCACCCTGTATTACTCCAAAGACACCCACTACTCTGTAGCCAAAATTGTTAAGTTGCTGCGCATTAAATCTCAGGTTGTCGAATCACAAGACAATGGTGAAATCGACTATGACGATTTAATTGCCAAAATCAAAGCGGATGGAGAAAAACACCCGATTATCTTTGCCAACGTTGGCACTACCGTAAAAGGTGCCATTGATGATATCGCCGAAATCCAAAAACGGATCGCCGCATTAGGTATCAAACGTGAAGATTATTATATTCACGCAGACGCCGCATTAAGTGGGATGATTTTGCCATTCGTTGATCATCCACAAGCGTTTACTTTCGCCGACGGTATCGACTCAATTGGGGTGTCCGGCCACAAAATGATTGGTTCACCCATTCCATGCGGTATTGTGATTGCCAAAAAGAAAAATGTGGATCAAATCTCCGTAGAAATTGATTACATCGCGGCTCACGATAAAACCATTACCGGCTCACGTAATGGCCATACTCCACTGATGATGTGGGAAGCCATTAATAGCCACACCTTTACCGAATGGAAACAACGCATCACCCGTTGTATGGAGCTGGCAGAATATGCGGTGCAGCAATTCCAAAAAGCCGGTGTCAATGCTTGGCGGAATAAGAACTCCATTACCGTGGTGTTCCCATGTCCATCTGAAGACGTTTGGAAAAAACATTGTCTGGCCATTTCTAACGGTCTGGCGCACATGGTGGTTTCCGCTCACCATCTGACCCATGAAAGTATTGATAGCCTGATCAATGATGTGATTGCTGATGAAACCCAGCAAGTAGCGTAATTCACTCCCTCTAGCCAAGGCTGCGTGTCAGAAATGTCACGCAGCCTTTTATGTATCACCGTCTGAATAAGATGAGATAAGGAGTATCGAATAATGCAATTTCAATCGATTCGCGGCATGAAAGATATATTGCCCAGCGAAACACCGCAGTGGCAATGGGTGGAAGCAACCCTGCGCACTATTATGCGCCGTTACAGCTACCAAGAAATACGCTTGCCGATCTTAGAGCCGATTGAGCTCTTTCAACGCGCGGTGGGCGCGGCGACCGATATCGTCGCCAAAGAGATGTACGATTTTACTGATAAGTCTGGCGAACACATCACCCTGCGCCCTGAAGGCACCAGTGGCTGTGTACGTTCGATTATCGAAAATGACTTGTGCTACCACACCACACAGCGCCTGTGGTACCAAGGGCCGATGTTCCGCTATGAACGGCCGCAAAAAGGCCGTTTGCGCCAGTTTAACCAGTTTGGCGTCGAAACCTTTGGTATGGCGGGGCCGGAGATCGACAGCGAGCTGATCTTGCTCTCCCATGACATCTTCACCGCGCTAGGGATTGCGCAGCATGTACGGCTAGAAATCAACTCACTAGGCACCCCAGAAGAGCGTGCCGAACACCGCGCCGCACTGGTCAGCTACTTTGAGCAGCACCGCGAGTTACTCGACGACGACAGCCTGATCCGCCTCGATAAGAATCCGCTACGGATTCTCGATAGCAAAAACCCCGACATGCAAGGCATGCTGGAAGATGCGCCGCAACTGCTCGATTACTTAAGCGCCGAGTCGCGCCAGCATTTTCACTCTGTCTGCGCGACCTTAGAGCGCGCCGGTATTGCCTATACCATCAACCCACGCTTAGTGCGCGGCTTGGATTACTACACCCGCACCGTATTTGAATGGATCACCGATAAGCTCGGCGCCCAAAGCACGGTCTGCGGTGGTGGGCGCTATGATGGCTTGGTCAATTTGTTCTGTAGCTATCAGCTGCCGGCCTCCGGTTTTGCCATCGGCATCGAGCGTTTACTGCTGCTGCTCGACACCTTAGCGCTGCCAGCGCCCGCGCCAACACACCCGAAAATATGCTTCACTTGTGAAGACCCAGCACTGCTCAGCCAAATGCTGTTACTCGGCCATCAGCTGCACGCCTTGCTACCCGATTGCGAACTGCGCCATGACTATTCCGCCACCAAGCTGAAAAAACAGCATCAACGGGCCATCAAGGAGCACGCCAACATCATCCTGACCCTCAATGACGCCACCTCCTTAAGTATTTGGGTGCTGGCCAGCAATCAGAAAGCCACGATTTCACCACACGATCTGCATCACCTGCTGGCGTATCTTGGCTAAACGCTCGCCGCGCTAGAGCGTCAATGTACGTGCATTACGGGCAAAAAAACGCCACAAGAACACTATTTAATCAAACAGTTCGGGTAATTTCGCATATCGCTTGACTCTATAACGCGATTTTCGTTTAATACGCAGCACGAGCTGCCCGGATAGCTCAGTCGGTAGAGCAGGGGATTGAAAATCCCCGTGTCCGTGGTTCGATTCCGCGTCCGGGCACCACAGAATTTAAGATTTACGCTGGCTTAGCTCAGTAGGTAGAGCAACTGACTTGTAATCAGTAGGTCATCAGTTCGATTCCGATAGCCAGCACCATATAAGAAAGCCTCCGAATTTTCGGAGGCTTTTTTGTTATTGGCGTTATGAGCTTACCCATTTTCCTTTTTCATCTCGTTATCCTTCGCCGCCTTCTGCTCTATTTTTTTCGTTACTTCCCTTACGCACGAATCAGCAACCCAACACCGCGGCAGCTTCAAGTAGGAAGGGCATACTCCGATTCAAGCTGCGCCTGTAACTCAGCAAATAGCATCGGTGAGTTAATCAACGCCTCTTTGCGTGCTTTACGCCAGCGCTTAAGGCGATACTCCAGTTTTAGCGCCACACTGTGCGCGCCCACTTGCTGCTGCCACACTAGCGCCAACGGCCCTTTGCCGCGCAAAGCACGTGCCCCTTTGCCGTTCACATGCTGGCTAAAGCGGCGCGCCACATCGGTACTGATGCCGGTATATAGCCGCCCATCGGCCATCCGCACCATATACAGCCACCAGCAAGACGCCGCTGGCAGTGCTGCACTGAGCGCAGGCGAAGCCTCAACCAGCGCGCTCCCCGCAGTTAGCGGGTCAGAATCATCGGGGCAAGGCGACAGGGAATATTCAAAGGATGACACAGCGTTTCTCTTATCCGGCTTAAGTATGAGGGAGCTGCTGAGCATTGTGGCAAAAGTCGACCATTGGCGCACACAATAAAAAAGACCTGCATAAAACAGCAGGCATAAAAAAACAGGAGCCGCCGCGAAGCGTGCTCCTGTCCAAACCCGCCGCACCTGGAGAAAATAGGCAGGGCGAAATAGTGTATTGAATCTTGCTGTCGCGCGGTTACGCGGAAGTCACCGCACCGCTATTTTGCGCTGATGCATCACTATCGGTGTTGCTAGTTGCCATCTCGATAGCCGGCTGAATCTCGAAACGATCAGCGATAAAGCCATACAGAGTCCAACCGAAGAAGGTCGCAATCGCACCCCACATCATCGCCAGCTCACCGGATCCATACAGCGCATAGAAGCTGTAGATCGCACCGATGAAGGCAATAACGTTGGCAAAGCGCGCCTTAGAGGCCGGGATTTTTGCCAAACGCTGCATGATAAATACCGCCGCCATCGACAGGATATACGGGATCAGGTTGGTCACCACCGCCAAGTTTACCAAGATCTCAAACTGCTTGATCAGCGATGGACTGATGGTCATCAGCGCCAAACCAGTTTGGATCACGGTCAGCAAGATCATACCCTTAACTGGCGCATCGGCCTTGGTGACTTTGGAGAACAGTTTCGGGAAGTAGCCTTGGTCTGCAGAGCTCTTGAACACTTGCGCGATGGTGAACTGCCAGCCCAACAGAGAGCCAACACAAGCCAGCACCGCCAGTGCAGTTACAATCTTACCGACCATTGGGTTAAACATGTACGAGAAAGCCAGACCGAACGGCGCTGAAGAAGCCGCTAAATCAGCGTTTGGCAGCATACCGGCAATCACGTTAGTAGAAATGATATAGATAACTGCAGCCGCCAAGGTACCGCCCATCACCGCGATCGGCACGTTTTTCTCTGGGTTTTCTACCGCATCGGAGTTAGCACAGGCAGATTCTAGACCCAAGAACGCCCACAAGGTCATGGAGATAGACGCACCCACCGCTTCGAAGAATGGCTTATCGTGTGGGTTCCACGCCGCAGTATAGGTACTGCCGTTAAACCAGAACCAACCGATTACAGACACCCCCACGACTGGGATGATCACGCCCCACACGGTAACACCACTGATTCGACCGGTGATTTTCGCGCCGCCAAAGTTAGCCACTGTAGAGATCCACAGCACCGCGATAGTCGCAATACAGATCCCGACTGGACTTAAGGTCACGCCAAACAACTCAGTACCGTAGCCCACCGCGGTGATAGCAATCGCCACGTTAGCAATCAGCAACGACACCGCATAGGTGTAGTTCGCCATGAAGTTACCAGACTTACCGAAGGCATACTCGGCATAGCCGCCCATACCGCCACTTTTACGGCTCAGCATCCCGCACTTGGCAAAGGCGAACGCCAACGCCATCGAACCACAAGCGGTTACCAGCCATGACAGAATCGAAATGGTACCAACCTGTGCCAATTTGGCCGGCAGCATAATAATGCCCGAACCCATCATGTTCACAGCGGTCAGGATGGTTAATTGCACCACCCCCATCTTATTATTTTGTTTGCTCATAATACTGACTCTCAGGTAATACCCCGCCAAGGCAACAGCACACGCCATTGCCGAGGTAGGATTTGAAGAGTGAAGATTCTGAAGGGATTACCGGTCTGTGCCGGTAATCCGTGCACCTTACTTAGTACATCTCCCCTGACGACGGCTTACTGTTTCATTACATAGCCGTACGCACGTTTAGTACCGTCGTCCTCTTCTTGGATGTAGACACCTTGCAGTTCAGGCGAGAAGCCTGGCAGCAGGTTGATGCCCTCTTCGAGCGCCAGGAAGTAACGCTGTACCGCACCGCCCCACACTTCACCTGGAACAACACACAGAACTCCAGGTGGATATGGCAGTGCACCTTCCGCCGCGATACGGCCTTCGGCCTTGCAAAGCGGAACCAGCTCCACGTTACCGCGGATAAACTCAATGTTGGCATCCTGCGGGTTCATTACCGCTTTCGGGAAGTGAGCTTGACGGAACATCTCTTTTTGCAGCTGTTTCACATCATAGCTGACGTACAGGTTATGCATCTCCTGACACAGTTGACGAATAGTATAACCGCGATAACGAGCCTCGTTACTCCGATACACATTCGGCAACACTTCACTTAATGGAGCATCTTCTGCTACGTAGCGTTCAAAACGTGCAATTTGTGCGATAAGGTGTTGCAACTTAGCCATATCTTCTGCTGGGGTCAGTAAGAAGAGAATGGAGTTCAAGTCACACTTCTCTGGAATGATGCCGTTTTCACGCAGGAAGTTCGCCAAAATGGTAGCTGGGATACCAAATTCAGTATATTCCCCCGTTGCGGCATCAATGCCTGGCGTTGTAAGCATAAACTTACAAGGGTCAACAAAGTATTGATGTTCTTGATAGCCTTCAAAGCCATGCCACTTCTCACTCGGCACGAAATTGAAGAAGCGCAGATCATTAGCCATCACCTCGGTATCATGATCCTGCCATTTGCGGCCATCCACGGTAACCGGTACGAACGGTTTGATCATGCTGCAGGTTTCCAGCAGCAATTTACGCGCTTCGATACCGTTTTTAACGCATTCCATCCACAGACGACGACCGCTTTCGCCTTCGTGCATCTTGGCGTTCACATCCAGCGCCGCAAACAGAGGATAGAACGGGCTGGTAGAAGCGTGCATCATGAAAGCATTGTTAAAGCGTTTGTGGTTGCAATAACGGTCTTGGCCCTTGATGTGGCTGTCTTTTTTGTGAATTTGTGAGGTCTGAGAGAAGCCAGCTTGTTGCTTGTGCACAGACTGGGTCACGATGATGCCTGGGTCGTTTTCGTTCAGATCCAGCAGCAGCGGTGAACAGTCTTTCATCATTGGGATGAACTGCTCGTAACCTACCCATGCAGAGTCAAACAGGATGTAATCACACAGGTGACCAATCTTATCAACCACTTGACGAGCGTTATAGATAGTACCGTCGTAAGTACCCAGCTGAATGATGGCTAAACGGAACGGACGCTTGGCCTCGGCTTTTTCTGGCGCTACTTTGCGGATTTCATCACGCAGGTATTTTTCGCTAAAGCAGTGCGCATCGATACCACCGATGAAACCAAATGGGTTACGGGCGGTTTCCAGATACACTGGGGTCGCACCGGCTTGCAACAGCGCACCGTGGTGGTTGGATTTGTGGTTGTTACGGTCAAACAGCACCAAGTCACCACGAGCCAGCAGCGCGTTAGTGGCTACCTTGTTGGATGCAGAAGTCCCGTTCAGAACGAAGTAGGTTTTATCCGCGTTATACACTTTGGCGGCGTGTTTTTGCGCGTCGCATGGTGCACCTTCGTGGATCAGCAGGTCACCCAGTTTCACGTCGGCGTTACACATATCCGCACGGAACAGCGTTTCACCGAAGAACTCGAAGAATTGACGACCGGCAGGATGCTTACGGAAGAATTGACCACCTTGGTGACCCGGGCAAGCGAAGGTTGAGTTACCCATTTCCACATATTGCTTCAAGGTATTGAAGAACGGTGGCAGCAGGTTCTCTTCATAACGCTGCGCCGCAGACTCCAATTGCTTACCGTAGAAGTCAGTATTCTCACCACACAGCTCGAATACCCCGGTCAGCTGTGGCAGCACCTCAGCAGACAGCTCTTCTTCACAGCACACCGCGGCAAAAGTCGGGATAGACAGGCCGGTCGCGTGGATTTTAGCCAGAATACCGTCGTGGATGTCTTGAACAGAAACTACGATGGCCGCGATATCAGAGAAATCGGTGGTATGAACATTCGTAATTTCACGTTCCGTGTCGAAACAGGATAACACACTGTCACTGGCAGCTATTTTTAAAGTTTTCATGGCAACATTATCTCTATTTATTAAAAATGACATTGTTAAATTTAGGGTGTGACGCAGCATGTTCGGTAAATAACATCTACCAAATAATCGTTACGGATATATTCCGATTATTGTTTACCGAGCCACGCGGTATTACGTTGCGATGTAGTCTTATTTTAGGCGTAAGAAATCCCGCAGTAATAAATAAGTTTATTACTGGACTGGTTTCAGCATGAAATTTTTACGCACTGTACTACAAACGCAATTAAACGTATGTCTTTTTAAAAGGCCAACTCCATAAACACCCCTTTATGGAACTACTTTTAATATCAACTAAAATTTAATTTTACGTATTATGTACACAGGCAGCAGATCACCGTGCGGATGAACCTATTTGTGCTGTATAAATTGTGTTATCAACGACAAGCCACTTCAGTTGTGATGCGACCCCCAGCCCGAAGCAATGCGTTCAGGAGGTTAGTCTTAGGACAGACTGGCGGTCTGACCGGCATACACTGAGAGTAACTTTACTCCGGGCAAAAATGTCACGTTGACCTTTCCATGCCGGGTAATAGACGATGACACACCACAAACAGGCAGCAGCCACCGGATGAAGGCAGGATTATCTATAGTAGAAGAAAGCAAAAGAAAAATAGCTACGGTAGATAGGCATCATCAGATGTCTGGTCCGCCGAATATGTTTCATTATTGACAAGCCTTTCATTTCCAATCTCCCTTGCCATATTTGGCTATCTTCTTCTGGAAATAATATCTATAAATAATGGTGTATTGCATGAGGAATATATTACGCCTCGCAGTTGCAATTAACATGACACAGATCATCTTTCAAAATCAAGCCTAATTGATTTTGTATTACATGTGATTGCAGTCACGAATTGCGCATAGTGATTCACGAAGCCATTTATAATCAATAAGATAGCCGACACTTCATGGCGAGGATATTTATATATCGCAAAGCTAACACATATATGGAAATAGTTTTGTTATTAAATTAATCGTTGGAGGTAAAGAATATAACTTTACCTCCAAATCAATACAATTATTTAACCTTCGGTCAAATACAAATTTTTACTTAACACTATGCCTCGCGGACTGATTTGCGGTAGCCCTTGCAAGGTGGCACTGACTAACCGTGTTTTGGTGTCATGGAATACCGGCACCAACGGTGTTGACTTGAGTAACAGCTCTTCGGCACGGCGATACAGCACACCACGCTGATCGGCATCTGCCGATTGCGCCTGATCCAAGATCAAATCAAATTCTTTGTTGCAATAACCGCTAAGGTTCGACGGGTTATAGCAGCGAAAATCATTCAACAGCGCAGAAGGTTCGTTGTAGTCGCCATAAATATAGGTGCCGACCACATCATAGTGATTGGTATAGCGGCTGGCGCGAAACGCCGGATCGGTCAAACGATTCATCTCGACCTTCACCCCAATCACCTTCCACATTGAGGCCACGGTGTTGGCTAAACGCTCCTGCTCATCGTCATCGCGATAGGACAGAGCAATTTGCAGCGGTTTTTCAGCACTAAAACCAGCCGCTTCCAGCAACTTGCGCGCCTGATCTTGGCGCATACGCAGCGGCTCACTGGCAAACTCCGCCGTCACCGGCAGGTATTGCGGTACATTATCGGGGATAACGGTATAGGCCGGCTTCACCAACTGTCCGCTTAAGGTATCGGTGATCAGCTCACGGTTAACCGCCATCGAGAGCGCTTGGCGAATATTGTTATCCACCAGCGGCGGACGACGGTTGTTCAAACTGAACTGGTACAGCCCGAGCAGGTTAAACGCCCGCAGCGACTCCGGCACACTGTTCTGAATACGGCGATACTGACTGCCCGGCACATTGTCCGTCATGTGCAGGTTACCCTGCTCGATACGCGGAATATCGCTCTGGGCAAAACGCTGCGGCAAGTACACCACTTTGGCCAGCACCGTATGGGCGTTGTCCCAGTAGTGGGCATTTTTCATCAGCTGTAATTGCTTACCGACCGTCCACTCCTCCAGCATAAAAGCACCGTTACTGACCAGCGGCCCAGCCGGATAGGCAATGCCTTGCTGCACCAGATGCGATGGCGCAGGCATAAACGATGGCAGAGAGAGCATCGACATAAAAAACGGCATCGGCTTATCAAAGGTCACTTGCAGCACCTTCGGCTCCAGTGCCGAGACGCCCAGTTTTTCTGGATTCAGTTTGCCTTTACCAATCAGCTCGGCATTGGCGACTCCCGCCTCGGCCAGATAATTGCGGTTACTGATGCGCAGCTTCGGGTTCACCGCCCGTTGCCAGCCCAAGACAAAATCCTGCGCCAAAACCGGTTGCCCATCCGACCAGCGCGCGGCATCACGCAGCCAGAAGGTGATCGATTTACCATCCGCCGAGGCTTCCCAACGCTCAGCCTGCGCCGGGATAATGGTGCCGTTATCGTCTTCTTGCACCAGCCCTTCAAACAGATCCGACAGTACCGCCTGAGTGGCAAAATCCGCATCTACCGTATTGGGATCTAACTGCTGCGGATCTTGGCCGTTTGCCCGCACTAACACCTGCTCACTGGCCAACGGCATCCCCAACGGCACTTCCGCCGCCTGGGTACATAACGACAGCGCCAACAGGCCCCATCCCCAACCACTCTTTCCCTGCATGACCACACTCCCCCCTGAAAAACCCTATTTTAAGAAGCGACCAGAGGTTAAGCGCCCGTAATTGCTCTGTTTTGGAGCTGCCTTACACATTCTTGCAACGTGTGCAGCCGCACGCTGGCCAATAAAAAAGCCTGCTCGGAAAAGCAGGCTTTTTATCTCTCCAACTCAGCATCGCGTCAGGGGCGAGTTTTGAGCGCGGTTAAGGCTGTCGCCCTTTTTCACCGGCCAATTCGGCCAGTTCATCATCGGCCAGCGCCTGCTCCAAACGGCGCGAAGCATCATCCGGTGAGCCGGTGTGCCGCGCCAGTAACGCGTACATGGCCGGTACGATATACAGCGTCAGCACCAACGCGATCGCCATCCCGAACACCACCACAATACCGATCGCCTGTCGCCCTTCGGCGCCTGCGCCAAAGGCGAAGATGAGCGGGATCCCGCCAATAATCGCGGTCAGCGCCGTCATCATGATCGGGCGAAAACGGGTTTCCGCCGCATTCAAAATCGCCTCAGCAAAGCTTTGACCGGCATCGCGCAGCTGATTGGTAAACTCCACCAGCAAGATCCCGTTTTTGGTCACCAATCCCACCAGCATGATCATGCCAAGCTGACTGTAGATATTGAGCGACATCCCAGTAACCCACAGGCCAAACAGGCCACCGGCTACCCCTAGCGGTACGGTCAGCATCACCACCAATGGGTGAACAAAGCTTTCAAATTGCGCCGCCAGCAGCAGATAAACCACCACCATCGCCATGCCGAAGGCAAACAGGATATTGCCCTGATTGGTGCGGTACTCCAGTGACTCGCCCTTGTAGTCAACAATCGCTTGTGCCGGTAACAAAGTGCGCGCCTGCGTATCGAGGAAATCCAGTGCTTGCCCTAAGTCATACCCCGGCGCCAAGTTGGCGGACAAGGTGATCGACTTATTACGGTTGTAGTGATAGTAGGTAGAGGCCGAAGCCTTCTCCTGACCATTAATCAACGTCGATACCGACACCAGCTGCCCGTTTTTGGCACGTAGATAAATCTGCGCCAAGTCTTCCGCACCACGGAAGTTTTGCTTCAGACCGCGCAGATAGACATCGTACTCTTCGCCGTCTTTGGCGAAGGTAGTGACATCACTGCCGCCGAGTACAGTTTGCAGGGTGCTGGCAATATCCGCCACCGGGATCCCCAGTTGGTTGGCCAACGCACGATCCACATCCAGCATCAACTCCGGCGTGGTTTCGCGGTAATCGATATCGATATCGGTCAGCCCCGGGTTTTCACGGGCAGCTTTCAGCAGAGTATCCATCCACTGTTTGAGCTGCTCGTAATCCGGTCCACCCAACACAAACTGCACTGGGTTATCGGAGCTGCCGCGCAAGCTGGATGGCAAAATCGGTACAATCCGCATCCCCGGTAAATCGGCCGTTGCTTTGGCAATAAAGCCGACTAAATCGGAGGCTTTCTGACTACGCTCTTCCCACGGTTTTAAGGTGATCATCGCCATACCGGAGTTCACCGCCCCACCAAATCCGGGGGTTCGCACCGTGATATTCTCCGCCACACCTTGCTTTAACAGCGGCTGCAAACGGCGCTCCAGCTCCAGCATGTTACGCTGCATCAGCTCTGGGCCTGCCCCTTCGGCGGCGCGGGTCATGATAAAGATGCTACCGCGGTCTTCTTTTGGCGTCAGCGCCTGCGGGATCTGCTGATACAGCAGATAGCTCGCACCGAGCAGCGCCACCAGCACCAATGGTGCCCACAGAGGGCGACGCTGAGTCACTTGCAGCGAACGACGATACAGCGCCGCAGCCGTGGTCACCAGATTGCCAAAGGCGCGTGTCAGGCGGTTTTGCGGCATTTCAGAGCGCAACAAGCGCGCGCACATCACCGGCGTTAAGGTCAGCGCAATCACACTGGAGAACACCACCGCGGCACTGAGCAGCATGGCAAATTCCGCAAAAATGCGCCCCACGGTACCGGTTAAAAACAGCACCGGCACAAACACCGCCACCAGCACCGCGGTGGTGGCGACTACGGCAAAGCCGACCTCACGGGTACCATGCCAGGCCGCCGCCAGCGGCGAGCGCCCCATTTCCAGATGCCGGTGCACGTTTTCCAGCACCACAATCGCATCATCCACCACCAGCCCGATGGCCAACACCAGCGCCATCAAGGTGATCAGGTTGATGGAAAAACCGAACACCAAGGCGGAGATAAACGCCGCCACTAGCGACACCGGCACCGTAATAGTCGGGATCAAGGTGGCGCGCGGACTGCCCAAGAACAGATAAATCGTCAGTACCACCAGACCGGCGGTGATCGCCAAGGTGTTGTACACCTCATCAATGGCGCTTTCGATGAACTGAGCACTTTCATAACCGATGCTGATCGACACCCCTTGCGGCAGGTTCTGACGCAGGTTATCCAGCTCAGCCTTCACACGATGAGTCACATCCACGGTATTAGACTGCGACTGGCGCACAATGCCCAGCCCCACCACGTTTTCACCATTGGCGCGGTACAAAGAATCGTTATCGCGCGCGCCCTCTTCGAGGGTCGCCACATCGCCTAGATAAACTGGCTCGCCGTCGGTGCTACGCACCACGATGCGCGAGAAATCTTCGGCGGAGTTAAAGCTGCGGGTGATCCGCGCCGACATCTGCAAATCAGCGGTACGCAGCTCACCGGCAGGTTGTTCGACGTTCTCTTTACGCAGGGCGCTGTTGATATCCGCCACGGTCACCCCGCGCGCCGCCATCGCCGCCGGATCAAGACGAATATTCATCACCAGCGAGCGGTAGCCGGACATGTTCACTGAGCTCACGCCATCAATCAGCAGCAGACGCTTTTCCAGTACTTCGGTGGCATAGCGCGACAACGCGACGGGGTCTAGCGTCGAACCCGCCAGCGTGATCCACATGATCACATCGTCGTTGTTACCGGACTTGGACACCACCGGCGGATCGGCATCGTCCGGCAGCTTACGCGTGGCGCGCGATACCGCTTCGCGCACGTCGTTGGCAGCGGAGTCCAGATCGCGGTCAGCGTCAAATTCAACATTGATGCTAGAACGGCCATAGCGCGAGCTCGACTGAATCGAGCTCAAGCCAGACAGCCCAGAAAGCTGGTCTTCGAGCACCTTGGTGACCTGACTTTCCATCACCGCCGCCGAGGTGCCGCTGTAAGAGGTACTGATGGAGATCATCGGCTTTTCAGTCTCCGGCATCTCGCGCACTTCCAAGCGCTGGAAGGACACCAAACCAAACACCAGCATCAGCAAACTGATCACCACCGCCAGTACCGGACGGCGTAATGATACGTCGGCCAAAATCATGGCAGCACCTTCCCGCTGGTATCCTTATTGGTTGCAGTCGGCGCCGATACGGCGGCCTTCGCTCCCGTCATCGGTAATGCCTGAACCGCCACGCCCGGACGCAGTTTGACCGTACCGTCGACCACCAACTGATCACCGGCGCGTAAACCGTCGGCTACGGCAACTTGGTCATCGTAAATGCGCTCAATGCGAATCGGCTTTTGTACTGCTTTCCCGTCTTCCACCACAAACACATAGCGCTGCTCACCTTGGAACAGCAACGCCCGCGATGGGATCAGCGGCAATTTGCGGGTATCTAATTGCAACTCGGCTTTCACCAACATGCCCGGACGCAATAAATGCTGCGGGTTTTCAAACCGGATCCGCACCTTGCCGTTCAGGGTAATGTTATCCAAACGAATATCTTTGTGTGCCACCACGCCAGAGAACACCTCTCCCGGCAGCGCATCGGTGGTGGCCGAAACCGGCGAGCCAATGCTGAGCTGAGATAAAAACTTCTCCGGCACGCTGATATCCAGCGTCATCTGCGACAGGTCATCCAGTGAAGTAATGGCGGTATCTTTTTTGATCAGCTGCCCCGGCGTCAGGGTATACAGGCCAACCTCACCGCTAAACGGCGCCACAATGCGGTAGTTATCCACGGTAGCCTGCGCCGAAGCGACTTTAGCCTTGGCGATCGCCACCGCCGCGCGCTGCGATTCCAGCTCAGTGTTCGATACCGCTTTCACCTTGGCCAAACGTGACAGCTCCTGCAGCTTACGCTCGGCATCGGTAGCTGTGGCACGCGCTTCGGCTAACGCCGCCTGCGCCTGTGCATCATCGAGCTGCAACAACACCTGACCTTGCTGTACCGGGCCACTTTGCGGCATGTTCACCCGTACTAGATTGGCTTCCACCTGAGACTGCAAGGTGATCCCTTGGCGGGCAATCAGGCTGCCGACCAGGGGCAATTTACGGCTCAGCACCGCCTCTTCCACCGGTTGGACGCCCACACTTACGGCCTTCACGGCCTGCGCATCAGGTTTCCCCTGCGCCAGCGCCGTACTGCTTAGCCAGCCCAGCATCAGGGCCACACTGCAACGAACAACGATACCTGTCATGAATTGAAGATCTCAGAGCACACAAAAAGAAATAGAGGTGACAGTCTAACGCCTGTCACCTCTATTTTGTGTCAAGTTATGTAAACCTTGTGCAAATAAAATCGTGCTACAAGTGGCTAAACGGCTCCGCATAATTGACCGCCTGCACCGGCGCTTGTGGCGCTTGGAAACTGTCCAGTTTCAGCAGTTGGAAAGCGCTTTGATACTCTGACCACGGGCAAGGCGCGACATCCGCACTGACCGGCGCAAAACCAAAGCGCGCGTAATAGCGTGGGTCACCCAGCACGACCGCCGCCGCATAGCCAAACTCATTCAGGCTATTAAGCCCCTCTTGCACCAGCGCTTGGCCAATGCCTTGCCCCTGATAGGCCGGATCCACGGCCAGTGGTGCTAACGCCACCCACTGGTAATCGTTGCCATCTAACAGCAGCGGGCTAAACGCCAGATAACCAATGCACTGACCTTCATCATCCACCGCCACCAGCGACAACGTCAACTGGCCGGCTTCACGCAGCGCCTGAACCAACTCGGCTTCCGCCGGAGAAGGAAAAGCGCGGTTAAGTAACTGAGCGACCGGTTGGGCATCCACCGGAATTTCAACGCGAATCAGCATGATGTTATCGCCTGAGTGTTCGCAGCCGGCTGAGCAGCCAGCCCTTTTTGAATAAACTGCGCCAGCTGTTGCAACAGCGCCTGTAACGGTTTTGGCATCTGCTCCATATCCAAAGCATCGAGCAGGTTTTTCACATACAGCCCAAGTTCGGTGTCACCCTCAATGGTCAACCGACGCTGGAAAAACAGCGTATCGGGATCTTCCACACGGGCCGCAATCAAGATCAGCTCATTGGTGTTACCCCGGAAAATCACATCCGGTTGGGCCTGCTTGGCCACCACCAACTGCGCATTTTGCACACTGACAAACCAGCTCAGGTTCAGATCCGGCACCTCGACTTGCAACCAGCGATGCTGCAGAAAATCCAGCTCGCCATCTTCCATCGCCTGACGGAACATCCAGCCCAGCAGTTGCTCCAGCGCCTGCTTTTGTACCCCAAATGGGACCCACTGCAGCGGCATGCGCAAAAAGCGCGGGGCCTCTTTAACCAGTCGTGCCTGTAATTGCGTCAGCACCTTGAACCTCTCTCCTCGCGTGAACTCGACTGGCCGTCAGCCAGTATCGTATCTTTTTAAACCAATCTCCGAGTGTATCCCAGCCAACGCTTCGGGATAACGGCCTGCGTCAAGAAAGTTGAAGTTTCGCAGCATGTCACGATATTGGCATTTATGCCCTTCCCTATTGGCGGTTCACATATTAATTTATTCGCGAAAATGCCGCTAAGTAATAAATAAGACAAAAAACTATAAACGTGACACCCGGCTAGAGAACCACTTTTTTGATGATTGCCGCCAAAGCTTGGCACTTGGGGATGATTTTACATGCTGCTTTCAACGTTGACGGCGGAACTCGCCCAGCTAACCCAGTACAGCTCGTTCATGTTTGCTGTATTCGATGCCAATTTGCGCCTGCAGATGGCCAATGAGCAGTTTTACCGCACCCTCGGCCTGACACCTGATGGCCAACTGCAAAAACCGCTAGCGCGCCTGTTACCGCGCGAACTGTACCAATCCATGCATCCGTATCTGGTGCGGGCGGCGACCGGGGCCACCGTACAAGGCGAAGTGATGCTGCAAGCCGCACTGCCAAACAGCTACCATTTTTGCATCACGCCGGTGCTCGGCCAACAGACGCACAACGAAGGCCAACTGTGTGGCTATCTGTTCCAAGGCGCGGATGTCACCGAAAAGCACCAGTTGCTCGATAGCCTGCAAGAGACGCAGCGCTACTGCCAAAATCTGATCTCCATGCTGGATGACGGATTTTGCATTCTGGAAAATGGCATCATTGTCTCTGCTAACGAGTCCACTGCGCGCATTCTTGGCGTTACCAATTCCCAGCAATTGCTCGGAAAGCCATTGCAGGAGTTTTTGCGCGACCCACACTCCGGCAACATCCCTGAGCAGCTGCACCAGCAGCTGAGCCACTGTCAGCAACATATTCTGAATACCGCGCCCGCAGTGGGCCAGCGTAAACGCATCAGTTTGCAATCGATGCCGATCACCGCGATGGGAAATCCGGCGCAAATGGTGATTATGCGCAGCGACAATCGCCTGCCAGACGACCTGCAACAGCGCGATCCGCTGACCGGCTTGCTCAATCGCCACAGCACCTTGCGCCAGTTGCAAAGCATGATCCGCGCCAATATCCCGCTGTCGATGCTGTATCTGGATCTGGATAACTTCAAGAATATCAACGACTCGTTAGGCCATCATGTCGGTGACAAGGTGCTGGTCGAAATCGCCTCGCGTCTACGCAGTCACCTTCCCGAAAATGCCATCTTGGGCTATTTTGGTGGCGATGAGTTCGGCATCATCCTCCCGAACACTAGCCAAGATGCGGCCAAACAGTATGGCCACAGCCTGATCCGCGCGATTAAAAACCCACTCGATCTGCAACAGGTGCGCAAACAGCTCTCCTGCTCAATTGGCTGCGTGGTCTTCCCCGGTGATGGCCACGAAGCGCACCATCTGCTGCAGCACGCCGATACCGCCATGTATGATGCCAAAGCGCAAGGGCGTAACCGGCTGGCCTGCTACCAACCGCAGATGAATCGCGAAGCGCGCTTACGTCTGTGGCTGGAAGTGGAGCTGCAAAAAGCGCTGAGCAAAAGCGAGCTGGATGTCTATTTCCAACCGAAAGTGAATACCCGCGATTTTCGCCTGATTGGTATGGAAGCGTTAGTACGCTGGAAACATCCCACCGAAGGCTTTATCAGCCCCGCACGCTTTATTCCGGTCGCGGAAAAAGCCGGCCTGATTGACTGGCTTGGCCGCGTAGTGATGGAAAAAGTGTTTGCCACCGTGCAGCGCTGGCTCAAACAAGGGCTCAATCCCGGTCAGGTGTCGATCAACTTATCGCCGCAGCAATTTGCCAACCCAGGTCTGCTCAACGAAGTGCTGGCGTTACAACAGCACTACCAGATCCCGCCTGGGCGCATCATTTTAGAGATCACCGAAAACGCGGTGATGACCGATCAAGAGCATGCCGCACGGTTACTGCAAGAGCTACGCGCCCAAGGCTTTGTGCTGTCGATTGATGATTTTGGTACCGGATATTCCTCGCTCTCCTATCTGGCCAATTTCCCGTTTGATGAGCTGAAAATCGACCGCAGCTTTATCCTCGATATTCTGCATAATCCCAAACAAGTGGCGATTGTCGAGAGCATCATCAATCTGGGCAAATCGCTCAATATGCACGTGATCATGGAAGGGGTGGAAACTCACGAAGAGGCCACCTTGATTGCCGGTCTAAACTGCGATGGCATTCAGGGCTACCACTTCTTCAAACCAATGCCGGTCAAGGAGATCGAGCAACTGCTGCGCCCCAGCATGAAGACGGCGGCCAGCGGTTAACCGAACGGAAAAATGCGCGTGCTTACTGCGGCATATCAACATTATGCGCGGATAAAGCACGTAATATCGCGTTTTTACTCCGTTAGATTCAACAGGATAACGCAATATGGAATTGCTTTGCCCCGCAGGTAACCTGCCTGCTCTCAAAGCGGCAGTCGATAACGGCGCAGATGCGGTATATATCGGCTTCAAGGATGACACCAATGCCCGGCACTTTGCCGGTCTCAACTTTACCGAACGCAAGCTGGATGAAGCAGTAAGCTACATCCGCCGCCACCAGCGTAAGCTGCATGTGGCCATCAACACCTTTGCCCATCCTGACGGCTTCGCGCGCTGGCAGCGTGCGGTCGACATGGCGGCGCAAATGGGTGCCGATGCCCTGATCTTGGCCGATTTGGCGATGCTGGACTATGCCGCGCGCCGCTATCCGCACATTGAGCGCCATGTCTCCGTGCAAGCCTCGGCCACCAACAGCGAAGCGATCCGCTTCTACCAACAAGAATTTGATGTCGCCCGCGTGGTACTACCGCGCGTGCTCTCTATCCATCAGGTTAAACAGCTGGCGCGCAGCAGCAGCGTGCCGCTCGAAGTGTTTGCCTTTGGCAGCCTGTGCATCATGGCCGAAGGGCGTTGCTATCTGTCGTCCTACCTCACTGGCGAATCGCCAAATACCGTGGGTGCCTGTTCACCGGCTCGCTTTGTGCGCTGGCAACAAACCGAGCAGGGCCTCGAGTGCCGGCTGAACGATGTGCTGATTGACCGCTACGCCGATCACGAGCATGCCGGTTATCCAACCCTGTGCAAAGGCCGCTACCAAAGTGAAGGCGCACCGTTCCATGCCTTGGAAGAGCCGACCAGCTTAAATACACTCGATCTGCTGCCGGAGCTGTTTGCCGCCAACATTGCGTCTGTGAAAATTGAAGGTCGCCAACGCAGCCCGGCGTATGTCAGCCAGATCACAAAAGTGTGGCGTCAGGCAATTGACCGCTATCAAGCCGATCCGAGCAACTTCCGTCCAGAGCCGGCGTGGATGCAAGCGCTCGACGCCGTCTCGGAAGGTCGCCAAACGACCCTCGGCGCGTATCACCGCAAATGGCAGTAAAGGAGAGCCGACCGATGAAATATGCCTTAGGCCCTGTGTTGTACTTCTGGCCCAAAGCTCAAATGGAAGCCTTTTATCAGGCGGCCAGTCAGTCGGATGCCGACATCATTTATCTGGGCGAAACCGTCTGCAGCAAGCGCCGTGAGCTGAAATTCGCTGATTGGCTGGAGCTGGCGCGTATGCTGTCGGCCACCGGCAAAGAAGTGGTGCTCTCCACCATGGCGCTGCTGGAAGCCCCTTCCGAAATCACCCAACTGCGGCGCTTGGTCGACAATGGCGAGTTTCGTATCGAAGCCAATGATCTGGCTGGGGTCACACTGGCTGCCGAACGGCAACTGCCCTTTGTGGCCGGTCCTGCGCTCAATTGCTATAACGCCCATACCTTGAAAATATTGCAGCAAAAAGGGATGCAGCGTTGGTGCATGCCGGTAGAGCTGTCACGCGATTGGCTGTGCAACTTACTGACCCAATGTGACGAGCTCGGGATCCGCGATAAATTCGAGGTGGAAGTGTTCAGCTATGGCTATCTGCCGCTGGCTTACTCGGCACGCTGCTTTACTGCGCGCGCGGAGAATTTGCCAAAAGATGAATGCGCCACCTGCTGCATCAATTACCCAAATGGCCGCCAGATCTACTCACAAGAGCAGCAAAAAGTCTTTACCCTGAACGGGATCCAGACCCAAAGCGGCTACTGCTACAACCTCGGTAATGAACTGCAAGCGATGCATGGGCTGGTCGACAGTGTCCGCCTCTCGCCGCTGGGGCTAGATACCTTGGACATGCTGCGCCGTTTTCGCGCCAATGAACAAGGTCGTCAACCGCTGGCCTTAGCGCAAGCCCAGGAGTGCAACGGCTACTGGAAAGCCTTAGCCGGTTTAGTACTGCAAGAGTAAACGTAGCTCACTGCTTGCCGCCTGATCGCCACTGACGTTGTGATCTGATACTAGGCATAAAAAAAGCCCGTCACAGTGACGGGCTTTTTTATTTCTCGAACCTTACGGCGCTAGCCTTAGCGATGCATCGCTTAGACTGAGCAGCACTTAGTCTTGGCTGCGCTCGCGACGCTCACGACGCTCGCCGCTGTGGCTACGCTCACCGCTACGACGCTCACCGTTGCCGAAGCTACCGCGTGGACGGTCACCGCCTTCACGACGTGGACGATCACTGCCTTCACGGCGTGGACGATCACCACCTTCACGACGCGGACGATCACCGCCTTCGCGACGTGGACGATCACCACCTTCACGACGCTCTGGACGTGGAGACGCTTCACCCACCAGTTGCATACGGATTGGTTTGTTCAGAATGCGGGTACGGGTAAAGTGATCCAGCATGTCAGACGGCATACCACGTGGCAGTTCCACAGTAGAGTGGCTGTCAAACAGCTTGATGTTACCGATGTAACGGCTGCTCAGATCGCCTTCGTTGGCAATCGCGCCCACGATATGACGAACTTCCACGCCATCATCACGACCCACTTCCAGACGGTAAACGTCCATTGGGCCCACATCACGACGCTCACGACGCTCTGGACGATCGCCATCACGACGTGGACGATCATCACGACGACCATCACGGCTGTCACGACGGTCACGACCACCGCGCTCATCACGGTCACGGAATTCACGACGTGGACGACGCTCAATCACCGGATCTGCAGGCAGGATCAGTTTACGATCGCCTTGCGCCATCATCAGCAGCGCAGCAGCCAGATCCGCTGGATCTTGCTCTTCGCCCATCAGACCATTCAGCAGCTCACGGTAAGCGGCCAGATCGTGGTTTTCCAGTTGCAGCGCAATCTTAGACTTGAACTGCTCGATGCGGCGTTGTGCCAGCAGCGCGTTAGTCGGCAGATCCACTTCTGGAATGCTCACGTTCATGGTGCGCTCAACGTTACGCAGCAGACGACGCTCACGCGGCTCGACGAACAGCAGCGCACGACCGCTACGGCCCGCACGACCAGTACGACCGATACGGTGTACGTAAGACTCGGCATCCAATGGGATGTCGTAGTTTACAACCAGGCTGATACGCTCAACGTCCAGACCACGCGCCGCAACGTCAGTCGCAATCAGGATATCCAGACGACCGTTACGCAGGCGCTCCAGAGTTTGCTCACGCAGTGGCTGAGTCATGTCGCCGTTCAGCGCAGCACAGCTGTAGCCGTTACGCTCCAGCACTTCTGCCACATCCAGCGTTGCAGTACGAGTACGCACGAAGATGATAGCAGCATCAAAATCTTCCGCTTCCAGGAAACGTACCAGTGCATCATTTTTGCTCATGCCATACACGGTCCAGTAGTTCTGGGCAATGTTTGGCGTGGTGCGCACGGCAGCCTGAATCTTCACTTCTTGCGGATCACGCATGAAGCGGCGGGTAATACGACGGATTGGATCCGGCATAGTCGCGGAGAACAGCGCGGTCTGATGATCTTCCGGCAGTTCAGCCATAATGGTTTCAACGTCTTCGATGAAGCCCATGCGCAGCATTTCGTCTGCTTCGTCCAGAACCAGACCTTTCAGACCGGACAGATCCAGCGTACCACGCTTGATGTGATCCAGCAGACGACCTGGTGTACCTACCACAACCTGTGGGCCCTGACGCAGAGCACGCAGCTGGATGTCATAACGCTGGCCACCGTACAGGGCCAGAACACGCAGACCGCTCATGTGCTTGGAAAAATCACCGAATGCCTCGGATACCTGCACGGCCAGCTCACGAGTAGGAGCCAGAACCAGTACCTGAGGACGGGCTACTTCAGGCTGAATACGGGTTAACATCGGCAACGCAAAGGCCGCTGTTTTGCCGCTACCGGTTTGTGCCATGCCCAGAACATCACGGCCTTCCAGCAGGTGAGGGATACACGCAGCCTGAATTGGCGACGGTTTTTCATAGCCCATGCTCTCGATGGCGGTGAGGATCGGGGTCGGCAAACCCAGTTCAGCAAAAGTAGTCTCTAATTCAGCCATGACGTAGTCTCAATATAAAAAACGGGCGCCAGTCTACCTGAATTGGCGAGAAAATGCGCGAAGATTTTCAGCCAAAAATGTGAACTGACGCAATCACAATGACAAGACGAGCTTTGCCATTACCGGACGGTAATGGCAAAAACTCATAAATTTTAATTAGTTGGCTTCTGACGTGTCGCCTTGTCCCAGCAGGGACAGTTCCAGCATGGCATAACGGTGTTCGACAAAGTTATGCACATTATTGGCCATCGTCAGTTTAAAAAGGGATACCGCACCATCGACATCCCCCTTGCTTAGATAGCGTTTGCCCAAGTAGAAGTAAGCTTCACTTAGGTGCTCTGCCAGAGACGTGTTATCGGTGGAGTTATCCTGCAAACGACGCATAAATTCGGCTTCGGACATATCACCCAAGTACAGGGCAACGATGTTCCAGCCGACATTATCACGGCTTGCGGCGTTGTAACGCTGCCGCAGCGCCTTGAGCGCCTCATCCTTGTTCAACTCGCTTTCCGTCAAGTATAACCATAGCACCCGATACGGGTCATCGGGATCATCTTGATAGAAATTGAGCAGATCTTCTTGGGCCAGCTTATAGCGGCCACCGTAGTACAAGGCTATACCCCGGTTTAACAGGGCATAGCGATATTCAGGATCCAATTCCAGCACTGAATCGAACGCCTCATAGGCGGCATCATACTGGCCTGACTGGGTAAAATATACCCCCAGGTAGTTGAAAACCTCTGGCATATCCTGACGCAAGGCCAGAGCCTGAGTGAAATCATTACGTGCCAGCGCCTGCAGACCGAGGCTGTCATACAACACGCCCCGCTCATACAGCAACTGAGCGCGTTCTCCATCACTAAGCGCCCGACTGGAGAGAATCTGCTCCATCCGGGCCAGCATGACTTCCTGTTGCAGGCTGGGTTGCAATGGTATTGCCAGTACGGCACTCTGACGCCAGTCATAGCTTGTGCTGCTACATCCGGTCAGCAACACCACCATTACACCGCATACCCAGCGCGAGAATGGGTTCATTTCCAACTCCTGACCGCAAAAATCGGGGAGGCATCCGGCCCCCCGATGCTTTTACGAGATTGGCCTGTGCGATCTTGGCCGCAACGCGTCATCAAGCGGTATTATTCAGCCGCAGGTTGTTGCTCTGCGCCTTCAGAAGCCATCGCTTCTTTGATGCTCAGACGGATACGACCTTGACGGTCTACTTCCAGTACTTTCACGCGCACTTCCTGACCCAGTTGCAGGTAGTCAGAAACTTTCTCTACACGCTTATCGGTAATCTGAGAGATGTGTACCAGACCTTCTTTAGTACCCACCACAGAGACAAACGCACCGAAGTCAACAATACGGGTAACTTTACCAGTATAAATGCGATTGACTTCAACATCAGCAGTAATTTGCTCAATGCGCTCAATTGCTTTCTTCGCGGCATCGCCATCAGCAGAGGCAATCTTGATAGTACCGTCATCTTCGATTTCGATGGTGGTACCGGTTTCTTCGGTCAGCGCACGGATCACCGCACCACCTTTACCGATCACGTCCTTGATCTTCTCAGGATTGATCTTGATGGTGTGGATACGTGGCGCGAACTCGGAGATATCGTTACGTGGAGTATGGATCGCTTCTTCCATCACGTTCAGGATGTGCATACGCGCACCCTTCGCTTGGTTCAACGCGATCTGCATGATCTCACGGGTGATACCTTCGATCTTGATATCCATCTGCAGCGCAGTCACACCAGTACGGGTACCGGCTACTTTAAAGTCCATGTCACCCAGGTGGTCTTCGTCACCCAGAATGTCAGACAGAACTACAAAACGCTCGCCTTCTTTCACCAGACCCATAGCGATACCCGCTACAGAGGCTTTCACTGGTACGCCCGCATCCATCAGTGCCAGAGAAGCACCACACACGGAAGCCATGGAAGAAGAACCGTTGGATTCAGTGATTTCAGATACCACACGTACAGTGTACGGGAATTCCGCTGCGCTTGGCATTACCGCTGCCACACCACGCTTCGCCAGACGGCCGTGGCCAATTTCGCGACGCTTCGGTGAACCCATCATACCGGTTTCACCCACAGAGTATGGTGGGAAGTTGTAGTGCAGCAAGAAGCGATCGGTACGCTCACCGGTCAGCTCATCGATAGTCTGAGCATCACGCTCAGTACCCAGAGTCGCAGTTACCAGCGCCTGAGTTTCACCACGGGTGAACAGTGCAGAGCCGTGAGTACGTGGCAGCACGCCAGTACGGACGTCCAGCGCACGCACCATGTCTGGTTCACGACCATCGATACGTGGCGCACCGCTCAGGATGTTGTCACGTACCACACGGTACTCCAGCTCGCCCAGCAGATCGCTGATTTCGCCTTCGTCCAGTGATTCGTCTTCCGCCAGCAGCGCAGCAGTCACGTCAGCTTTAATCGCTGCCACTTGCTCGTAACGTACTTGCTTTTCTTTGATGTGGTACGCTTCGGTGATACGGGCCGCTGCCAGTTCCGCGATGCGAGACTGCAGAGTTTCGTTCACTGGCTCTGCGCTCCATTCCCACTTAGGAATGTTGGCTTCAGCAGCAAACGCTTTAATGTTCTCAATCACCACTTGTTGCTGATCGTGGCCAAATACCACCGCACCCAGCATCTGATCTTCGGTCAGGATGTCCGCTTCGGACTCAACCATCAGAACGGCGTTTTCAGTACCGGCAACCACCAGATCCAGACGGCTTTCAGCCAACTCTGCAGTCGTTGGGTTCAGTACATACTGATCATTGATGTAACCGACACGGGCAGCACCAATTGGGCCATTGAATGGAATACCAGACAGGGTCAGCGCAGCAGAAGCACCGATCATCGCCACGATATCCGGGCTAACTTGTGGGTTCACAGACACCACAGTCGCCACAACTTGTACCTCGTTCAGGAAACCTTCCGGGAACAGAGGACGGATTGGACGGTCAATCAGACGTGCAGTCAGGGTTTCGCCTTCAGACGGACGGCCTTCACGCTTGAAGAAACCACCTGGAATACGACCCGCAGCGTAAGTACGCTCTTGGTAGTTTACAGTCAGTGGGAAGAAGTCTTGACCTGGTTTGGTCTCTTTTTTACCCACAACGGTAACGAAAACGCAGGTATCATCCATGCTAGCCATCACGGCTGCAGTGGCCTGGCGCCCCATAACACCGGTTTCCAGTGTCACGGTATGCTGACCATACTTAAATTTACGTACGATAGGATTCACGTGTTTATCCTTCCAATAAATATCGACTGTCTAATGCGCTTCTGAGTATATCGAATAACCACTCATTACGCTTAGCCCTATCACCGTAATTGTTGAAAATACCCGCATTCTCGCGACTAACGGCAAACCACTGTCGACCAGTAACTTCCCGTTAGCCGCGCGAACTCATGCGCTGTATTGTCGTGCTCCGTTCAAGGAGCCATCACGGTGTGTGTATCAGACTCTCACTTCACTGACTATTCTGTCATATTTTTATGGTTACATGACATGTGTAATTTCACGTTGCCGATCATCACGACAGTGAATACTCACGCGCATGCATACATTATTCAATGTGGCCATCGCGGTGAGATAGCGGCATACACGAACTATGCCCAGAGTAGTTGGCGAGAGTAAGGCTGATAGAAGAAAGGGGCCATGCGGCCCCTTTCCTGAATCTCGCCAATAATTAGCGACGCAGACCCAGACGTGCAATCAGAGCAGTGTAACGCTCAGCATTTTTACGCTTCAGGTAGTCCAGCAGCTTACGACGCTGGGAAACCATGCGCAGCAGACCGCGACGACCGTGGTGGTCTTTTTTGTGCTCAGCAAAGTGACCTTGCAGGTGGTTGATCTGAGCAGTCAGCAGGGCTACCTGAACTTCGGTAGAACCAGTATCTTTCTCATCACGGCCAAATTCAGCAACGATTTTTGCAACAGCTTCAGTGCTTAGAGACATTGTGCGCTCCTAAAAGCATTAAGTTCATAAAACGCGGCGCCGATCTCTAATTCAGCACCGCAATAAGACTCGGCATTCTAACGGTAGCCGACCGGCAAAGCAAGATAACACCGCCAGTGGACGGCGAATATTTCTCCGCCCACGGCCAGCTGCGCAATGCTTACAGCACCATCATCCGACGCGGAGCCACGCGGCCCTGATCATCGATTTCGCCGAGGCCAAAAAAGACCTGCTCATCACCTTCGGTCATGCGAACCAGACCAGACGCTGGCGCGCCACTGACTTGTACCGCCTGCCCCAGCTTGGCATAACCGGCAACCACTGACGGCATGTTCACTTGTGGCAGATGTTGCACCGCGGTGTCGGCCGGTAACAGCAGTGGGTCTAACTCGATGCTCGGTGAAATGTCTTCCGCGCGCGCTTTTTCCAGTAAGGCTTCCACCTGCTCCAATGTCACCATACGCTCCATCGGATAGGTGGCAACAGCCAGACGGCGCAGGTAAATCACATGCGCACCACAGCCTAAACGCTCGCCCAGATCATCGACGATAGTGCGAATGTAGGTGCCTTTTGAGCAGTGAACTTCCAGCTCAACTTCATCACCTTCAAAGCGGATCAGCGTCAGCTCGTACACGGTAATCGGACGCGACTCGCGCGGCACTTCAATGCCTTGACGAGCATATTCGTACAGCGGCTTGCCTTCGTATTTCAGCGCCGAATACATGGACGGGATCTGCTGCAGATCGCCACGAAAATGGGTCAAGGCTTCATCCAGTTGCTCTGCGGTGACCTGCACCGGACGCTCTTGGATCACTTCACCATCCGAGTCGGAGGTGTCGGTACGCTGACCGAGTTTCGCAATCACGCGATAGCGCTTGTCAGAATCCAGCAGATACTGGGAAAACTTGGTCGCCTCACCTAGGCAAATCGGCAGCATGCCGGTCGCCAACGGATCCAGCGCTCCGGTATGACCGGCCTTGTTGGCGTTGTACAGACGTTTTACTTTCTGCAGCGCATCGTTCGAGGTGATGCCTTGAGGTTTATCCAGCAACAAAATGCCGTGTACATCACGACCGCGGCGGCGTGGACGAGACATCAGGCCTTCTCCTCGCTGTTGTCGCTATCGTCGGCGGCATTTTGCTGGCGCGCCTGATCGTCACGGATCACGCTGCTCACTAGGTTAGACATACGCATACCTTCGGTCAGCGAGCGGTCATATTCAAAGCGCAACTCCGGCACAATGCGCAGACGCATCGCTTTACCCACCAGAGTACGGATATAACCGGTCGATTCACGCAGTGATTTCAGACCGCTATCGATAGCATCTTGATCATCAAACAGGAAGGTAACAAAGATCTTGGCATACGCCAGATCGCGGGACACTTCCACACCGGATACGGTCACCATACCGATCTGCGGGTTCTTCACCTCACGTTGCAGAATCACGGCGATCTCTTTTTGCAGCTCTTGCGCCACGCGCTTACTGCGGCTGAACTCTTTTGCCATGGTACTATCCTCCAAGACAGATTGGGGGGCACAAGCCCCCCAATGGTGTATCAATACGACCGGTGAAGGTCTGTTGCCGCCAACTTAATCAATGGTACGTTGAACTTCAACGATTTCGTACACTTCGATCATGTCGCCGACGCGAACATCGTTGTAGTTCTTAACGCCGATACCACATTCCATGCCGTTACGCACTTCGCTAACGTCATCTTTGAAGCGGCGCAGAGATTCCAGCTCGCCTTCATAGATAACCACGTTGTCACGCAGAACGCGGATTGGGTTATGACGCTTCACGGTACCCTCGGTCACCATACAACCGGCAATCGCACCAATCTTCGGTGACTTGAACACGTCACGAACTTCGGCCAGACCGATGATCTCCTGCTTGAACTCTGGAGCCAGCATGCCGCTCATGGCCTGCTTCACTTCATCAATCAGCTGGTAGATTACTGAGTAATAGCGCAGATCCAGGTTTTCAGCGTCAATTACGCGGCGCGCAGTCGCATCGGCACGTACGTTGAAGCCCACCAGAATCGCGTTGGATGCTGCAGCCAGAGTTGCGTCGGTTTCGGTGATACCACCCACACCGGAGCCCACGATCTTCACTTTCACTTCGTCGGTAGACAGCTTGATCAGGGAGTCGCAGATAGCTTCTACGGAACCTTGAACGTCTGCTTTCAGAACGATGTTCAGCTCAGATACGTCGCCTTCAGCCATGTTAGCGAACATGTTTTCCAGTTTCGCTTTCTGCTGACGTGCCAGTTTGACATCACGGAACTTGCCTTGACGATACAGCGCCACTTCACGGGCTTTCTTCTCGTCACGCACCACGGTCACTTCGTCACCCGCTGCCGGCACACCGGACAGACCCAGAATTTCTACTGGGATGGATGGACCCGCATCGGTGGTCTCACGACCCAGCTCATCACGCATTGCACGTACGCGGCCATATTCAAAGCCACACAGTACGATGTCACCCTTATGCAGGGTACCGTCTTGAACCAGAACGGTAGCAACTGGGCCACGGCCCTTATCCAGATAGGATTCGATCACGACACCGCTCGCCATACCATCACGTACAGCTTTCAGCTCCAGCACTTCAGATTGCAGCAGGATAGCATCCAGCAGCTCATCGATGCCCTGACCGGTCTTCGCCGATACGTGAACGAACTGGCAATCACCACCCCAATCTTCGGACATTACGCCGTATTGAGACAGCTCTTGTTTCACGCGATCTGGGTTCGCTGCATCTTTATCGATCTTGTTCACCGCGACCACAAGAGGTACGCCGGCAGCACGGGCGTGCTGAATAGCTTCGATAGTTTGTGGCATCACGCCATCGTCAGCTGCAACCACCAGAACAACGATATCGGTCGCCTTCGCACCACGTGCACGCATTGAAGTAAATGCGGCGTGGCCTGGGGTATCCAGGAAGGTGATCATGCCGTTATCGGTTTCTACGTGGTAAGCACCGATATGCTGGGTAATACCACCGGCTTCACCGGCTGCCACTTTGGCAGAACGGATGTAGTCCAGCAAAGAGGTTTTACCGTGGTCAACGTGACCCATGATGGTCACAACCGGCGCACGTGGTTCACGTACTGCATCGGTGTCACGGTCATTCATGACGGCCTCTTCCAGCTCGTTTTCACGACGCAGGATAACTTTGTGGCCCATCTCTTCGGCAACCAGTTGTGCGGTTTCCTGATCAATCACTTGGTTGATGGTGGCCATAGCGCCCATACGCATCATCACTTTGATGACTTCGGAGCCTTTTACCGCCATCTTCGCGGCTAGATCACCCACAGTGATGGTTTCACCAATCACAACATCACGGTTCACAGGCTGTGCTGGCTTGTTAAAGCCATGCTGCTGCAGAGAGCTCTTACGCTTCAGCTTGCCGCCTTTACCGCGACGCGCTTCTTCGCGCTCAGCCTTAGACTCAGAGACTTTGCCTTTCTTGGTTGCTTTTGCTTTTCCGCCACGGCTGCGGCCGCGGGATTCTTCACGACGATCATCTTCGTCTTCCGCTTCACGTGCATAACGTGAGGTAGTGACATGATAATCGGCGCTGGTTTCTTCGGTGGTAGTCGTCTCGACGGGTGCCGTCGTGAGTTCGTTCTGTTCTGCCATCTTACGAGCCTCTTCTGCCATACGCTTTGCGTTTTCTTCGGCTTTGCGTCGTGCAGCCTCTTCCGCTTTACGTTTCAGTTCTGCGGCCTCGGCTTCGCGCTTCGCCTTCTCTTCGGCAGCACGCTTAGCTTTATCTTCCGCTTCACGTTGGGACGCAATCGTCGCCTCACGTTTCGCTGTATCCTCTGCGTCTCGTTTAGCTTTTTCTTCCGCTTCGCGTTTAGCTTTTTCTTCTGCCGCACGTTTCGCTGCCTCTTCAGCTTCACGGCGAGCTAACTCTTCTGCCTCACGTTTAGCCAATTCCTCTTGTGCTAAACGGGCAGCCTCTTCTGCCGCCTGAGCGTCAGCATTCTGCTGCTCCTGCGGGTCACGTTTTACATAAGTACGTTTCTTACGTACCTCAACCTGAACGGATTTACTCTTACCGCCGGTCGTTGGCACACTTAACGTGCTTCGGGTTTTGCGTTGCAAAGTCAGTTTGCTCGGCGCTGCGGCACCATCGCCGCCATGTTCACGGTTCAGATGCGCCAGCAGGGCTTCTTTTTCCTGCTGGCTGACGCTGTCGGCAGCGCTCTTAGTGATGCCCGCACTCGCAAACTGTTGCAGCAAACGATCAACCGGGGTCTGAATTTCTTCGGCCAGAGATTTTACGGTTACTTCAGTCATGCTGCTCCTTCCTGTTGCGGTTTAATTAGGCTTCGTTGCCAAACCAACAAATATTACGTGCGGCCATGATCAGCTCGCCCGCTTTATCTTCATCCAGACCGTCGATATTAGCCAGGTCATCAATACCTTGCTCGGCTAACTCTTCCAGCGTAGTCACACCACGAGCGGCCAGTTTGAACGCCATCTGACGCTCTAAGCCTGGCAGTGCCAGCAGGTCTTCTGCCGGCTCAGCGCCGTCCAGAGACTCTTCTTTGGCCAGCGCCAGCGTGGTCAGTGCCGCTTTGGCACGGTTACGCAGAGCTTCAACGATCTCTTCATCCAGACCATCGATGTCCAGCAGTTCATTCACTGGAACGTAAGCCAGTTCTTCCAATGTGGAGAAGCCTTCTTCCACCAGAACTTGGGCAAACTCTTCATCAACATCCAAATGCTTGGTAAACAGTTCGATAGCCGCCGACGCTTCAGCTTGGTGCTTAGCCGCCAGATCGGTCTCGGTCATCACATTCAGGTTCCAGCCAGTCAGCTGGGAAGCCAGACGCACGTTCTGGCCATTACGACCAATTGCTTGAGCCAGGTTAGAGGCTTCAACGGCGATATCCATGCTGTGAGAATCTTCATCCATCACGATAGATGCTACATCAGCTGGCGCCATGGCGTTAATCACGAACTGCGCTGGATTATCATCCCACAGCACGATATCAACACGCTCACCGCCCAGCTCACCGGATACGGCCTGAACACGCGCACCACGCATACCCACGCAAGCACCCACTGGGTCAATACGCTTGTCATTGCTCTTCACCGCAATCTTGGCTCGTGAGCCTGGGTCGCGGGCCGCGGCTTTGATTTCAATCAGCTCTTCGCCAATTTCAGGCACTTCAATGCGGAACAGCTCAACCAGCATCTCCGGCTTGGAGCGGGTCACGAACAGCTGCGCACCGCGCGCTTCTGGACGTACTGCATACAGTACACCACGGATACGGTCGCCAGGACGGAAGTTTTCACGTGGCAGCATGTCTTCACGCGCCAGCATGGCTTCAGCATTGTTACCCAGATCCAGGATAATGCTGTCACGGTTTACCTTCTTGGCCACACCGGTGATGATCTCACCTTCTTGCTCGCGGAATTGATCCACAACCATCGCACGCTCAGCTTCGCGCACTTTCTGCACGATAACCTGCTTCGCGGTTTGGGTGGTGATACGGTCGAAAGTCACAGATTCAATCTGGTCTTCAACGAAGTCACCCACTTGCAGAGCTGGGTTTTCTTCCAGCAGACGAGCGGCTTCCAGTTCCATTTCACGCGTTGGTTGAGTCACTTCTTCAACCACGGTCCAACGGCGGAAGGTGTCAAAGTCACCCGTGCGGCGATCGATGCAGACGCGTACGTCTACTTCGTATTCGTATTTTTTCTTGGTGGCAGTCGCCAGTGCAATTTCCAGCGCTTCGAAGATTTTCTCGCGTGGCAGCGCTTTTTCGTTGGAAACGGCTTCAACGACAGCCAGAATCTCTTTGTTCATCTCAGGTGCCTCATCCAGACCTTAAAACTTTGGTACCAGGTTCGCTTTCTGGATGTTGCTCAGTGCGAACACTTCATTCTTACCATCAACAGTAATGGTGATCATCTCGCCGTCAACGCCGGCAATGATCCCTTTCCAATTGCGACGATTTTGAATCGCCATGCGCAGCACAAAGCTGACTTCTTCACCGATAAAACGGGTGTAATGTGCGGCGCTAAAGAGAGGACGATCCAGACCCGGCGAAGAAACTTCGAGGTTATAGGCAACGGAAATCGGATCTTCCACATCCAGTACTGCACTGGCTTGGTGGCTCACCTCGGCGCAGTTCTCAACATTAATCCCATTTTCATGGTCAATGTAGATGCGGAGTGTTGAATGGTGGCCGGCACGGATAAACTCGACGCCTACCAACTCATAGCCCAGCGCCTGCACTGGAGCTTCAAGCATCTGTGTTAATTGCTGTTCTAACGTTGCCAAGACAACCCCCAAGAAATAAAAAAAGGGCCTAAAGCCCAGTTACATCGTCTAAGACGCCGTTTGCAGATAACAAAAAACCCCGAGATAATCGGGGTTTTTAGCAACTGGACCCTGATTGTCGCAATTGCGACGCGAGAAGAATAAACGGTCTGTTCTTCTCTTTCCCTGAAAGCAAGTATAGATGAAATCTGTACAGTTGTTATCATCGATACATTCAGGAAATTGGTTGCGGGGGCCGGATTTGAACCGACGACCTTCGGGTTATGAGCCCGACGAGCTACCAAGCTGCTCCACCCCGCGTCCGAAACGTGCAATATTCTATCTGGCGACCATCTTATAATCAAGATTTATCAGGTCTGTAATTGGTGCCGAGGGCGGGACTTGAACCCGCACGCCACTAAATGGGCACTACCACCTCAAGGTAGCGTGTCTACCAATTCCACCACCACGGCAAATTCGTTACAGCTTATTTGGTTGGGATATCGTTGTTGCTATCCGCAGCCTTCACCGGTTGTTCTGCTGCTTTTTGTTGTGCAGCGGCCGGTTGACTCAAATCTTCCCACTCACTGCCTACTTTGGTTTGGGTATGAGTAATGTTACCCAGCACCAAGCTAATAATGAAAAACAGTGTGGCTAAGATTGCTGTTGTACGAGTCATGAAGTTACCGGAGCCACTGGAACCGAATACAGTGTTCGAAGCACCTGCTCCGAATGAAGCTCCCATGTCCGCGCCTTTGCCCTGCTGGATTAATACCAAGCCGATTAGCCCCAGCGCGATTAACAAATATACTACGAGTAAGATTTCGTACATGGTCTAATCCATTTGTTAACGCTTTGCATTTGCTGGTCAGACTATCCGCCAGCGCGACATGCCGCTCCGTGAACCACGAAGCGGAGAGAATACTAGCGAAAGCGCCCCTGACAAGCAAGGTAATTTTCTGTTTTCACAGTCAATCGGTGAAATTTCAGGCAGCCGCCACAACCTGCTGTGACGGCCACCTTGGCTTACCGTGGCACAGTTAGTTGTGCCATTTTGATGGTCAGCGCGGAGATTTAACCGGCAGCCTGCACTTCTGCCGCAATCGCTTTGGCGTACTGGCGCACTTGCTCCAGATCTTCGCCTTCCACCATCACGCGGATCAGTGGCTCAGTGCCCGATTTGCGCAGCAATACGCGGCCACGGCCCTGCATTTTCTCTTCCACGGCAATCACGGCGGCTTTCACTGCCTCGGCATCCAGTGGATTGCCATTACCAGAGAAGCGAACGTTTTCCAGTACTTGCGGGAACAGTGTCATGCCGCTGGTCAAATCTTTCAGGCTCATGCGATTACCCACCATGGCTGCCAGCACTTGTAGGCCTGCCACAATGCCATCACCGGTGGTCGTCATATCCAGCGCAATCACGTGGCCGGAGTTTTCCGCCCCCAGACGCCAGCCTTTTTCCAGCATCATCTCCAGCACATAGCGGTCACCCACTTTGGCTCGTGAGAATGGAATACCCAGTTGCTTGAGCGCAATTTCCAGCCCCATGTTACTCATCAGTGTGCCCACGGCGCCGCCTTTAAGGTTACCGCTGCGCAGCGCTTCACGCGCCATGATGTACAGGATCTGATCGCCATCAACCACGTTACCCAGATGATCAACCATCATCAGACGGTCACCATCACCATCAAGGGCCATACCTACATCGGCTTTTTCAGCCAACACGCGCGCTTGCAGCGCTTTGGTATCGGTGGCGCCGCATTTTTCGTTGATGTTCATGCCATCAGGCTCGCAACCGATGGTGATCACTTCAGCGCCCAGCTCACGCAGTACGTTCGGTGCAATGTGATAGGTGGCGCCGTTAGCACAGTCGACCACAATCTTTAAGCCACTTAGGCTAAGCGCGTTCGGGAAGCAGCTTTTGCAAAACTCGATATAACGACCCGCCGCGTCGGTGATCCGACTGGCGCGCCCCAGCTCAGCGGAAGAAACGCAGGTCAGTGGTTTTTCCATCTCAGCTTCAATAGCTTCTTCCACTTCATCCGGCAGCTTAGTCCCGTCGATAGAGAAGAACTTGATCCCGTTATCATCGTACGGGTTGTGAGAAGCGGAGATCACAATGCCCGCTTCCGCACGGAAAGTACGCGTCAGATAGGCTACCGCCGGTGTTGGCATCGGACCGGTGAACGCCGCAGACAGACCGGCTGCCGCCAGCCCCGCTTCCAGCGCAGATTCCAGCATGTAACCGGAGATGCGGGTGTCTTTACCAATCAGCACCTTACGTGACCCGTGGCGAGCCAGCACTTTCCCTGCCGCCCAACCCAGCTTCAACACAAAGTCCGGAGTAATAGGAGCCTGACCTACCGTACCGCGAATACCGTCGGTGCCGAAATACTTACGCTTACTCATTGAATATTTTCCTTAATGGGCATTCATCATTGCCTGCATTACCCGCAGTACATCGGCCGTTTCTTGCACATCGTGTACCCGAATAATTTGCGCGCCCTTCTGGGCCGCCAACAGCGCACAAGCCAGACTACCAGCCAGACGCTGATCGGCTTGGTTGTTGAGTAGTTTACCAATCATTGACTTTCTCGACATCCCTACCAGCAACGGATAGTGCAGTGCATGGAATTTTTCGAGCTGATTCAATAATTGGTAATTATGCGCCAGGGTTTTTCCAAAACCAAATCCCGGATCGAGAATGATGTTATTCGCCGCGATCCCTGCCTGTTGGCATGCCATAGCGCGTTCGGCTAAAAAGTGCATCACTTCAGCAACCACATCCTGATAGTGCGGCTGCTCTTGCATTGTGCGGGGCTGGCCTTGCATGTGCATGATACATATCGGCACTTGCGCCTTTGCCGCCACTTCCAGTGCGCCGGGCGCTTGCAGCGCGTTGATGTCATTGATCAAATGCGCGCCCGCCAAACAGGCTTCACGCATCACAGCTGGCTTATAGGTATCGACTGACAGCCACACATCCAACTCACGACTCAAGCGTTCAAGCAACGGAATGACGCGCTCTAGCTCTTCGGCCTCACTCACCTCATCAGCGCCCGGACGGGTTGACTCACCGCCAATATCAATGATGCTAGCACCGGCGTTGACCATCGCTTCGGCATGACGCAACGCGCTATCTTGACCATAAAAACGGCCACCGTCAGAAAATGAGTCGGGAGTGAAATTCAAAATCCCCATAATTTGCGGTTGGCTCAGATCCAGCGTCCGACCACGGCTGTGTAGTTGCATGTTGTTATTCTCCTCACCGTTAGGTAATGCACAGACGGCCACAAATAGAAAACCCCGGGCAAGCCCGGGGTTTTAAGATTACCACATCAGTTACTGTGCAGGTTTATTGTCAGACGGATTCGCGTCTTTCTTCTCTGCATTCTCTGAAGCTGGCGCCTGCTCCGCAGTGTCAGCCACAGGTTGCGCGCTTGGTGCTTGCTCAGGTGCTGTAGCGGCAGGTTGAGCGGCTGAACTCACTACCGAATCAGTGACGGGTGCGCTAGCGACTGGCTCATTAGCCGGCGCCGCAGTGGCATGGTCACTCCAGCCTGCTGGCGGACGAATATCCGATTTCCGCGCCATCAGATCATCAATCTGCGGAGCATCAATGGTTTCGTACTTCATCAGCGCATCTTTCATGCTGTGCAGCAAATCCATGTTTTCAGACAGGATCTGGCGCGTACGCTGGTAGTTACGGTCAATAATGGCACGCACTTCGATATCGATGGCACGCGCGGTTTCATCCGACATGTGCTTGGCTTTGGCCATAGAGCGGCCCAAGAACACTTCGCCATCTTCTTCGGAGTACAGCAGTGGGCCCATCTTCTCGGAGAAGCCCCACTGGGTCACCATCTTACGGGCAATTTCAGTAGCGCGTTCGATGTCATTAGACGCACCGGTCGACACTTTATCTGCACCGTAAATCAGCTCTTCTGCCACACGGCCACCGTACAGGCTGGAAATCATGCTCTCCAGATACTGACGGCTGTGGCTCACACGGTCTTGCTCTGGCAGGTACATGGTCACACCCAGCGCACGACCACGCGGGATGATACTGACTTTGTACACCGGATCGTGATCCGGCACGATACGACCAACAATGGCGTGACCCGCTTCGTGGAAGGCGGTCGCTTCTTTTTGATCTTCGGTCATCACCATGGAGCGGCGTTCCGCACCCATCATGATTTTGTCCTTGGCTTTTTCAAACTCAACCATGGACACCACACGCTGGTTACCACGCGCCGCGAACAGCGCCGCTTCGTTCACCAGGTTGGCCAAATCTGCACCGGAGAAGCCAGGCGTACCACGAGCAATCAACGAAGCGTTAACATCATTACCCAACGGCACGCGACGCATGTGAACTTTCAGGATCTGTTCACGACCACGCACATCTGGCAGCCCCACCACCACTTGGCGGTCAAAACGGCCCGGACGCAGCAGCGCTGGGTCCAGTACATCAGGACGGTTAGTCGCTGCGATAACGATGATGCCTTCGTTGCCTTCAAAACCATCCATCTCAACCAGCATCTGGTTCAGGGTTTGCTCACGCTCATCGTGACCACCACCTAAACCGGCGCCACGCTGACGGCCTACCGCATCAATTTCATCGATAAAGATGATGCACGGCGCCGCTTTTTTGGCTTGTTCAAACATGTCACGTACCCGAGAGGCACCGACACCCACGAACATTTCCACAAAGTCAGAACCAGAGATAGTGAAGAATGGCACTTTGGCTTCACCGGCAATGGCTTTTGCCAGCAAGGTTTTACCGGTACCTGGAGGACCCACCATCAGAACGCCTTTCGGGATCTTACCGCCCAATTTCTGGAAACGGCTTGGATCACGCAGGTATTCCACCAGCTCGGTCACTTCTTCTTTTGCTTCGTCACAACCGGCAACATCAGCAAAGGTTGTTTTCACCTGATCTTCAGTCAACATACGGGCGCGGCTCTTACCGAACGACATCGCGCCTTTACCCCCACCGCCTTGCATTTGACGCATGAAGAATATCCATACGCCGATCAGCAGCAGCATCGGGAACCAAGAAATAAAGATAGAAGCCAACAGGCTTGGCTCCTCAGGCGGCTCACCGAACACCTTCACATTTTTATTGATCAGGTCGTCGAGCAGCTTAGGATCGTTCAGCGGCATATACGTTACTGAACGTGCACCATCAGTTTTGGTGAACTGAATTTCACGACCATCGATACGTACTTCACGGATCTGGTTCTGGCCGAGGGCACTCACGAACGCGGTGTAATCCACCTGACGGTCACTGGATTTGCTCGGTCCAAAACTCTGAAACACCGACATAAGCACGACGGCAATGACGAGCCAAAGAATTAGATTTTTCGCCATATCACTCAAGGGATTAACCTCGCATTACAACTGACTGTGAACTTTAGCTAGAGTACTACAGTTTGTACCCTGTAGCCACAATGTAAACTTCTCGCGATCGGGACCGCGAAGAGTCTGGCTTACGAATTTTTACAGTCGTAAACATTTTCCGTACTTCATTGAGGTAATCGTCAAATCCATCTCCTTGAAAAACTTTGACCACAAAGGCTCCCTTGGGTACCAATACCTGACGGCACATATCCAAAGCCAGCTCCACCAGATACATCGCGCGCGGTTGGTCAACCACCGAGTTACCGCTCATGTTTGGCGCCATGTCTGACATCACCACATCGACTTGGCCCTGGCCGGTACGCTCGAGCAGCGCATTGAGCACCGCCTCTTCACGAAAATCGCCCTGCAGAAAATCCACGCCGACAATCGGATCCATCGGCAAAATATCACAGGCTATAACATGCCCTTGATCACCAATCTGATCAACGACATATTGTGACCAACCTCCCGGCGCAGCACCCAGATCCACAATGGTCATGCCAGGCTTGAATAATTTATCTGACTGCTGGATCTCTTTAAGCTTAAAATAAGCTCGAGAACGCAATCCCAATTTCTGCGCTTCTTGTACATACTTATCGTGGAAGTGTTCATCCAACCAACGGGATGAACTGCCTGTGCGCTTCTTCTTAACCATATTCTATCCAAATACGCAAACAAACTACGCGGAATTGCCTCGCACGCTTGGTGATAAACCCTAGATGGCGTTAGAATGCCGCGTTTTCAACCTTAAGAGTGAAAAAAGCACCATGACGCTCACGAACAAACAAAAGCAGCACCTCAAAGGGCTGGCCCATCCACTGAAACCCGTGGTACTGCTTGGCGCTAACGGCCTGACCGAGGGTGTGCTGGCTGAAATCGACAACGCCCTGAACCACCACGAGCTGATCAAAGTGAAGGTTGCCGCCGAAGAGCGTGAAACCAAAGCCCTGATCGTTGATGCTATCGTACGTGAAACCGGTGCACTGAAAGTTCAGGTGATCGGTAATATTCTGGTTCTGTTCCGTCCAAGCGAAGAACGTAAAATCGTTCTGCCTCGCTAATAACCAGCCGTACCGCACATTACCGAAACCGGTTCATGGCAACGGGTAACCGTTTCATTCCGGTACGTGATACCAAAAAGGCCGTATAACGGCCTTTTTTATTATACCGTCTGGGTATCAGCCACCCGCTTCGTGCTGGCGCAGCCGAACCTCAGTGTAACACCGAGTCCCAAACGGTAAGTGTAGCGAAAAGTGCCAGACTCAGAGGTACTGCACGTTCAAAATTTCGAACTCGACTTCGCCACCTGGGGTACGGATCACCACCACGTCGTCTTGCTCTTTGCCAATCAGGCCACGTGCAATTGGCGAGTTCACTGAGATCAGGTTCTGTTTGAAATCAGCCTCATCATCACCCACGATACGGTAGGTCAGCTCTTCTTCGCTGTCAGTGTTAAAAACGGTCACTGTCGCACCAAAGATCACGCGGCCATTGTTTGGCATCTTAGTGATATCAATGATCTGGCAATTAGACAGTTTGCCTTCAATTTCTTGAATTCGACCTTCGCAGAAACCTTGCTGTTCACGAGCTGCGTGGTATTCGGCGTTTTCTTTCAGATCACCGTGTTCACGGGCTTCGGCAATGGCATCAATGATTTCGGGACGACGCACGTTTTTCAGGTACTCGAGCTCTTCGCGCAGCTTCTCTGCACCACGCACGGTCATTGGAATCTGGTTCATAAAGCTAATTACCCCTTACAAACGAACTGTTTTTTTATCTTGAGGCGTATGAAAACGCAAAAAGACACCTGACCCTGACTGTGAAGCCGGGACTGGTATCCGTTAAACTGTTCTTCTATTCTAGCCTGTATTCTAACTTGGAGTGAACGATGGGTCATCGTTTACTTTTTCACTCTTTATTCATAGTATGCCAGTACATCTACTCACCTGTTGTTTATCATGCGTTTTTTGACTTCTGCGGCTGTGGCCGCCTGTGTATTCTCGCTGCCAGTGGCAGCCAGTGTCATTCCGGTTACCGACTATGAGCAGGCGTTGCCCCCTGGCACCCAGCTTTCTCTTTTAGTACAACCCACTAACGGCGCGCAGCCTCTGGTGGCCTATCAGGCTGACAAGCTGGTGTTACCGGCCAGTACACAGAAAGTCTTTACGGCGCTGGCCGCCATGCTGGAATTAGGCCCCGATTTTCGTTTCCCAACCAAGATGGGCACCGCGGCGCAAGTGCGAGAAAATAAGGTGTGGGGCGATCTGGTGGTCAGTTTCAGTGGTGATCCGCGCCTGACCCGCGATCAGATTCGACTGATGGCGAACCGTTTAGCTCAGCAAAACATCAAACAGGTGATGGGCAATCTGGTGATTGATACCTCCGTTTTTGGTAGCCACGATAAGGCTCCCGGCTGGTCGTGGAACGATTTGACCCAGTGCTTTAATGCCCTGCCAGCAGCTGCCTCCATTGACGGCAACTGCTTTTATGCCGTGCTCAATAGCGCAGCGACACCGGGCAATCTAGCTACTGCCTCGGTAGCCTCTCGGTACCCAGTGACCGTGGTCAGCGAAGTGAAAACTGTGACGCGTAAAATGCCGGAAGCACGCTACTGTGAGTTGGATGTTCAGCCACGTGATAACAACCGTTACGTGCTCACCGGTTGTTTGGTGCAGCAAAAAGAGCCGTTTGGCTTGAGCTTCTCGGTACAAGACCCTTCCGCCTATGCCGCCGGCATTGTGCGCCAAGAGCTGACGCGCGCGGGGATCAGCATCAGCGGGCAAACCAAAATCAGTAACGAGCCGGTAGCGATGCCTACCGTGCTGGCGGAAAACAACTCCAAACCACTGCCTGAGCTGCTGAAGATCATGCTCAAAGAATCGGACAACCAGATTGCCGATGTGATGTTCCGCACCGTCGGTCACCACTACTTTAATGTACCGGGCACCTTCCGCGCCGGCTCTGATGCGGTGCGTGCGATTTTGTCCAAACAAGCTGGGGTGCGTTTTGGTAACACCGTGATGGCCGATGGCTCCGGTTTATCGCGTCATAACTTGGTGTCAGCGCAAACCATGATGGATACCTTGCAGTACATCGCCAAACACGACGATCAATTAGGGATCATCGCGATGCTGCCAGTTTCCGGCACGGATGGCACGTTGCGCTATCGCGCCAGCGTGCGTGAAGCGCCGCTCAAAGGTCAGGTACACGCCAAAACGGGCGCACTGCAAGGGGTATACAATCTGGCCGGTTTCATGCGGACCGCCAGTGGCCAACAGGTAGCGTTCGTGCAGTTTGTCTCCAGCTATTCGGCGCTGGATCACCGCACCCGCCGTGCTGGGCTGAACAAATTTGAAGGTCAGCTGTACAAGGCGATTTATAACCAGTAATTCCGCCGCTGGAATGCCAGCACATCGTTATTACTGTGCTGGCTTGCAACTGCCGGCAGCGTACAAAATTGTAACCAATCCTCTGCCCAGACTGAGTGTCAGCAGAGGTAACAAGGCGCGACAAGCTGTAAAACGCACGCCTACCGGTAAGATTATTGGTCAGCTGCGCCGCCGCAAGAATCGTATCGGCTGATATGTAGCATAAAAAAGCCCGCCATTTGGCGGGCTTTTTGTTTCTTCATCACTTATCGACAAGTTTGCGATAAGTGCGACGTACGGATTATCGCGCTTATTTCACCAACTGGTGCATTTCCTGCACCGAAATCACGCTAGCGGTTGGGTCTGCCGCCATCGCCATCGCAGTGGCAAAGGCACCGTTCAAGGTGGTGTCATAGTGCACCTTGTACTGCAGGGCGCTACGGCGCAGCAACTTAGAGTCTTCAATCGCCTGACGACCTTCGGCGGTGTTGATGATGTAGGTGTACTCACCGTTTTTGATGCGATCTTGAATATGCGGACGACCTTCGTGCACCTTGTTCACCAGACGTGGGTTAATCCCCGCCTCACCCAGTACCACGGCGGTACCGTGCGTCGCATCCAGCTCAAAGCCCAACTTCAGCAACTTAGCCGCCAAGTCAATTACACGTTTCTTGTCACCGTGACGCACCGACAGCAGCGCACGTCCTTGACGCGGCACTTTGTAGTTACCGCCCAGCAAGCCTTTACCAAACGCTTCGGCGAAGGTGTTACCAACGCCCATCACTTCACCGGTAGAGCGCATTTCTGGGCCTAACAGTGGGTCAACGCCAGGGAACTTGTTAAACGGCAGTACTACTTCTTTGACTGAGTAGTATGGTGGGATCACTTCGCGCGTCACACCTTGCGCTGCCAAGCTTTGACCGGCCATTACACGCGCGGCAATCTTCGCCAATGGTACGCCAATCGCCTTGGAAACAAAAGGCACGGTACGCGCGGCACGCGGGTTCACTTCAATCAAGTAAACTTCGTTGTTCTTCACCGCAAACTGGGCATTCATCAGACCGCGAACACACAGCTCGAAGGCCAGTTTTTCCACTTGCTGGCGGATCACATCCTGAATCTCTTGGCTCAGGGTGTAAGCTGGCAGTGAACAGGCAGAGTCACCGGAGTGCACCCCGGCTTGCTCGATGTGCTCCATGATGCCGCCAATCAGCACTTGCTGACCGTCGCAAATGGCGTCCACATCCACTTCAATCGCATCATCTAAGAAGCAATCCAGCAGTACTGGCGCATCGTTAGACACACTGACTGCCGTGGTGAAGTAACGACGTAGGTCGACTTCATCGAACACGATTTCCATCGCGCGGCCACCCAGCACATAAGACGGGCGCACCACCAGCGGGTAACCCAGCTGTTTAGCCTGCTCAACCGCTTGCTCCATCGCTGTCACGGTGGCGTTCTTCGGCTGCTTCAGACCCAGACGGTTTACCGCTTGTTGGAAACGCTCACGGTCTTCGGCGCGGTCAATCGCATCCGGGCTGGTACCAATTACCGGTACCCCGGCTGCTTCCAGCGCACGCGCCAGTTTCAGTGGCGTTTGACCACCGTACTGAACAATCACGCCTTTTGGCTGTTCAACGCGGACAATTTCCAGTACATCTTCCAGCGTCACTGGCTCGAAGTACAGGCGATCGGAGGTGTCGTAGTCAGTAGACACCGTTTCTGGGTTACAGTTGACCATGATGGTCTCGTAACCGTCTTCACGCAGCGCCAATGAGGCGTGCACGCAGCAGTAGTCAAACTCGATACCCTGACCGATACGGTTTGGACCACCGCCCAGTACCATGATCTTGTCACGGTTGGTTGGGTTCGACTCACACTCTTCATCATAGGTGGAGTACAGGTACGCCGTATCGGTGGCAAACTCGGCGGCGCAGGTATCTACGCGCTTGTAGACTGGGAAAATCTCATGGCGATAACGCAGTTTGCGCAGCTCAGTTTCTGACACACCAACCAGTTTAGCCAGACGCGCATCGGAGAAACCTTTACGCTTAAGCACGCGCAGGAAGTCAGCATCCAGACCGGCAAAGCCCACCTCGGCCACTTTCTCTTCCAAACGCACCAGCTCTTCAATTTGCACCAAGAACCAGCGGTCGATATTGGTCAGGTTATGCACGCCATCCACTGACAGACCCGCACGGAAGGCATCGGCCAGATACCAGATGCGGTCAGAGCCAGCTTCTTTCAGCTCATAGCGGATGCGCGTCAGCGCGTCAGCATCATCCAGATTCACCTTCGGATCGAAACCGGTCGCACCCACTTCCAGACCACGCAACGCTTTTTGCAGCGACTCTTGCTGGTTACGACCAATCGCCATCACCTCACCCACCGATTTCATCTGGGTGGTCAGGCGGTCATTGGCGCCGGCAAATTTCTCGAAGTTAAAGCGTGGGATCTTGGTGACGACATAGTCAATCGACGGCTCGAAGGACGCCGGAGTGCGACCACCGGTGATGTCGTTCATCAGCTCATCCAAGGTGTAGCCGACTGCCAGTTTGGCTGCCACTTTGGCAATCGGGAAACCCGTGGCTTTAGACGCCAGCGCCGAGGAGCGCGATACACGCGGGTTCATCTCGATGACAATCATGCGGCCATCTTTCGGGTTCACCGAAAACTGCACGTTTGAGCCGCCGGTTTCCACGCCGATTTCACGCAGTACCGCCATCGAGGCGTTACGCATCAGTTGGTATTCTTTGTCGGTCAGGGTTTGTGCCGGCGCAACCGTAATGGAGTCACCGGTGTGGATCCCCATCGGATCTAAGTTTTCAATCGAGCAAACGATGATGCAGTTGTCGTTCTTATCCCGCACCACTTCCATCTCGTACTCTTTCCAACCGATCAGCGATTCGTCAATCAGCAGCTCGTTGGTTGGTGACAAGTCCAGACCACGAGTACAGATTTCCTCGAACTCTTCACGGTTGTAAGCAATACCGCCACCGGTGCCGCCCATCGTAAATGAAGGGCGAATGATGCACGGGAAACCCACTTGTTCTTGTACGCCGTAAGCTTCTTCCATGGAGTGTGCGATACCACAACGCGCGGTATCCAGACCGATTTTCTTCATCGCCTGATCAAAGCGGCGGCGGTCTTCGGCTTTATCAATGGCGTCGGCGGTTGCACCAATCATCTCCACCCCGAACTCCGCCAGCACGCCATGACGCTCCAGATCCAGCGCACAGTTCAGTGCCGTCTGACCGCCCATGGTTGGCAGCACCGCATCAGGGCGCTCTTTTTCAATGATTTTGCGCACGACTTGCCACTGCACCGGCTCGATATAAGTCGCATCAGCCATTTCAGGGTCAGTCATGATGGTCGCCGGGTTGGAGTTAACCAGAATAACGCGGTAACCCTCTTCACGCAGCGCCTTACAGGCCTGCGCGCCGGAATAGTCAAATTCACACGCCTGACCGATAACAATCGGACCCGCACCCAGGATTAGAATACTTTTAAGATCAGTACGTTTTGGCATTGCTTAACAACTCCTGCTGCTGCGGCTGATTATTGCTGGTTTGCGTTTTGGTTCTGACGATATTGCTCAATCAATTCGATGAAGTGATCAAACAGCGGTGCGGCATCGTGCGGGCCTGGGCTTGCTTCTGGGTGACCCTGGAAGCTAAATGCTGGCTTGTCCGTACGGTGAATCCCCTGCAACGAGCCATCAAACAGTGACACGTGGGTTGCACGTAAAGTGGCTGGCAACGTGGCTTCATCTACGGCAAAACCGTGGTTTTGCGCGGTGATCATCACCACATTACGGTCTAAATCTTTCACCGGATGGTTGCCGCCGTGGTGGCCGAACTTCATCTTCACGGTCTTGGCACCGGAGGCCAGTGCTAACAGCTGGTGACCTAAGCAGATACCAAAAACAGGGATATCGTGCTGCAGCAGCTCTTCAATAGCACTGATCGCGTAATCGCACGGCGCTGGGTCGCCTGGGCCGTTGGACAGGAACACCCCATCCGGATTGAGCGCCAGCACATCCGCCGCTGGCGTTTGCGCCGGAACAACAGTCAGGCGGCAACCTCGGTCCACCAACATCCGCAGGATATTGCGCTTCACACCGTAGTCATACGCCACCACATGGAATGGCAGGTCATCATTGTTTGCCGCCTGTGGCAGGCCGTTTTGCAGCGTCCAGCTACCTTGCGTCCAGTTGTAGGCTTCGGCTGTGGTGACTTCTTTGGCTAAATCCAGACCACTCAAACCGCCAAAGGCGCGCGCTTTTTCCAGCGCCAGCGCGGCATCTGGCTGTGCGCCGGCAATGATGCAACCATTTTGGGCACCTTTTTCGCGCAGAATGCGGGTCAATTTGCGGGTATCAATATCAGCGATGCCGACAACGTTGTGGCGTTTGAGATAATCAGAAAGGGTTTCGGTACTGCGGAAGTTACTGGCAATCAGGGGTAAATCACGAATTACAAGACCTTGAGCATGAACGGCGGGGGATTCTTCATCTTCTGGGTTGGTGCCGACATTGCCAATATGAGGATAAGTAAGAGTAACAATCTGGCGGGAATACGAAGGATCAGTAAGAATTTCTTGGTAACCGGTCATCGAGGTATTAAAAACAACTTCGCCGACCGCCGAGCCTTCTGCGCCGATTGCGGTACCTTTGAAGACTGTGCCGTCTTCGAGAACTAACAGTGCCGACCTACTCAAAACAACCTCCATGAATATTTAATCTTTTTTACCACATAACCATTCATACATGAGAGCCAAAAGCGCTGTCAATCATGTTAAATAATGAATTTTTGGCAAATTGCGCGAATTCTATAGACGGGCTTACCGCTTGTCCAGAAAAAACTCCCACTTTAGACACAAAAACCGCCAACACAGCGAAATAACGCCACGCCAGCGCTAAAAGTAAGATAAAAACACAAAAGATAACCGTTTGCATGAAGAGATAACTTTCACCCGCAGTAAAATACGCAGTAAAAACGGCAAAAATCTCGACAAAGGGGAAAAGACAAAAAAAAACCGCACAAGACACCAACTAATGATATCAATAGTGCGATTTCGATGTGAAATGCTTATTTTAACAAGAAAAGTGCACAGCAATATGCATGCTTACGAACGTGTCACTCGATCCGTTAGTAACACGCCATTAAAGGTTGTGCAACCCAAGCACATCCTTCATGTCATACAACCCCGCTGGCTGATTATGCAACCAGTTTGCCGCGCGCACAGCGCCATTAGCAAAGGTCATGCGGCTGGATGCCTTGTGTGAAATCTCCACTCGCTCACCGATATCAGCAAATATCACGGTGTGCTCACCAACGATGTCGCCTGCTCGCACGGTCGCAAAACCAATGCTGTCGCGTGGGCGCTCACCGGTGTTCCCTTCACGGCTGTACACGGCGCATTGTGATAAATCCCGTCCTAGCGTGTCGGCAATCACTTCCCCCATCGATAACGCAGTACCGGATGGTGCATCAATTTTATGACGATGGTGCGCTTCGATGATTTCGATATCGGTGTAATCGCCCATCACCTGCGCCGCTTTTTCCAACAGCTTGAATACCAGATTGACGCCCACACTAAAGTTAGAGGCAAACACGATCCCGATGTCGGCACTGGCATCGGCAATCGCCTGCTTACCGTCAGCATCAAAACCAGTGGTCCCGATCACCATATGTTTGCCGTGCTGACGGCAATAAGCCAAATGGGTCAAGGTGGCGGCCGGTACGGTAAAGTCGATCAGGATATCGAAATCATTTCCGATAGCATCCAGTGACTCTTGTACCGTCACCCCCAATGGACCGACACCGGCCAATTCGCCAGCATCCGCACCAATCAAGCTGGAGCCGGAGCGCTCAAGGGCGGCGCCCAGTGTAACGCCGGAGGCGGCATACACAGCCTGAATCAGTTGACGTCCCATACGACCGGCGGCGCCGGCAATTGCGATTTTGATCATGTCTCTTCCTTTTTTGTTGTAATCCGCTGCCGACCCTGAGCCGGTAAACACAAAAAAGGAAGCCCGTGGCTTCCTTTTTATTTAACCTTTAATCAATTTGCTGCACCCGCAATTCGCGTGGAACCTCAAAGGTGATGTTTTCTTCTCGCCCTTCGGTTTCGGTAACAGTCACCGCTCCGAGGTCTTGCAAGCGGGCAATCACGGCCTGCACCAACACCTCTGGCGCTGATGCGCCCGCCGTAACGCCGACAGTGTCCACGCCCTGCAACCACGCTTCATCGATATCTTCCGCACCATCAATCAGATAGGCGGCTTTCCCCGCTCGACGCGCCAGCTCAGCTAAGCGATTCGAGTTAGACGAGTTTTTCGAGCCGACCACCAGCACCACTTGTGCCTGCTCGGCTAACTGGCGTACCGCCTCTTGCCGGTTGGTGGTGGCATAACAGATGTCGTCTTTGCGCGGACCGATGATGGCCGGGAAATGCTGACGCAGTGCATCAATCACTTCTGACGTATCATCCACCGACAGCGTGGTCTGGGTCATGAAGCACAGATTTTCTTGGTTTTTGACCACCAGTTTCGCCACATCCTCGGGCGACTCCACCAGATACATGCCACCTTGCGGATTGCTGTACTGGCCCATGGTGCCTTCCACTTCAGGGTGACCGGCATGGCCAATCAGTACCGCTTCCATGCCCTTGCGACTGGCGCGCGCAACTTCCATATGCACTTTCGTCACCAGTGGACAGGTAGCATCAAACACGCTCAGATCGCGTGATTTGGCTTCGGCGCGCACCGCCTGCGAGACACCGTGCGCCGAAAAGATCACGATGCAGCCATCCGGCACTTCATGCAAATCTTCGACAAACACGGCCCCGCGCTGGCGCAATCCTTCCACAACGTAGCGGTTATGCACCACTTCATGGCGAACATAAATCGGCGCGCCATATAACTCCAGCGCCCGCTCGACAATGCTGATCGCACGGTCAACGCCGGCACAAAAACCACGGGGATTGGCTAACAGGATCTGCATGCAGTTGTCTCTTAGTCAGCGGCCGGATGCACTGCCATTACCTCAAGATCGAAGGTAACAACTTGTCCAGCCAAGGGGTGGTTAAAATCAACGGTGACCGATTCGCCGGCAACCGCCTTAATCATGCCCGGGATCTCCTGCCCGCCCGGCTGGGCAAACAGCATGATCATCCCTGGTTGCGGCTCGGTTTCAGTACTGAACCGGCTACGCTCAAAATGGTACACGTTATCAGGACTTGGCAGGCCAAAGGCCTCTTCCGGTTGCAGCGTAAAGCGCTTAGTATCGCCGGCTTTCAGGCCTTGCAACTGCGCTTCCAGTGCCGGTGATAACGAGCGGTTGCCGAGCTGAAACAGTGCCGGCTTGCCCTGAGTGCGGGTCGAGTCTGCGGCACTGCCATCCGCCAACCATAAATCAAAGTGGATCAGAACTTGGCTATTCGGTCCAATGCGGGCTTCCATACTGCTTGCGTCCATACTGTCATTTCCTTATCGCGGCGCTTGATCCCTAAGCCTTGGATGATTTTTTGGTGGCGATGATGCGTTCATCACCGCACCTAAAAGCTACAAGGTCGTTTACTTAAGCAACAGGCCGGCCGAAGCCAGCCTGTTGGCCGGTCGCCGACCTATGTTGATATAAGCCGGCGCCCTATTTTCATTTTCACACCTAAGTCAAAAACCGAGGTCAGATGCCGAATTAGCGCGCCTGATCGGATTTCCCTGAAGATGCACTGTCATCGGCCGGAGCCAGAAAACCTTCCAGCACCACCAGCGCCGCACCGACACAGATGGCGACATCGGCCAGATTGAAGGCCGGCCAGTGATAGCTTCCCCAATAAAAATCGAGGAAGTCGACCACAAAACCATGGACCAGTCGGTCAAACAGGTTACCCAGCGCACCACCGATAATCAGGGCGTAGGCACCGTTGGCCAGCTTGTGGCTGGCCGGAGTGCGATACATCCAGACACTCAGAGCACCGGTTACCAACAGGGCGATGGCGGCAAAGAACCAACGCTGCCAACCGCTATGTTCGGCTAAAAAGCTGAACGCTGCCCCCGGGTTTTGTACATACGTCAGATTAAAAAATGACGTTACCGGGATCAGCTCATACAGCGCTAAGTGGTTCATAAACCAGAGTTTGCTACCGATATCCAGTACAAACACCAATGCAGATAGCCACAACCAGCGCAATCCTGTCGATAATAAAGGTTTCTTCATCAGGCAAACTTACGTGTTTCGCCGTCACCGGCAATGTTAGTTACACAACGACCGCACAGTGTCGGGTGCGCAGCAACGCTACCGATGTCTGCCGCGTAGTGCCAGCAACGTGGACACTTGGCATTCTCGGAGCGGATCAGCTTGATCGTCAGTCCTTTGTTTTCGGTCGCTACGGCTTCAGCCGGTGCATTGTCCAGTGCAGCCACATCGGCCTTGGAGGTCAGCAGCACGAAGCGCAGCTCGTCACCGAGCGCAGCCAGTTTCTGCTGCAAAGAGGCATCGGCAAACAGGGTCACTTCCGCTTCCAGCGAGCCACCGACTTTCTTGTCGTTACGCGCCTGCTCAATCACCTTGTTCACTTCGCCACGCACGTTCAGAAGCTCAGCCCAGTAGGCGTCGTTCATCACTTCGCCTTCCGCCAAGCCGAACAGACCGTCGTACCACTCTTCAGTGAATACAAACTCTGAACGCTCACCTGGCAGGAAGTTCCAGATTTCGTCGGCAGTGAAGGACATGATTGGCGCCATCCAGCGTACCAGCGCTTCAGCGATGTGATACAGCGCAGTCTGGCAGCTACGACGAGCGATGCCATCGGTCTTCGCGGTGTACTGGCGATCTTTGATGATATCCAGATAGAACGAACCCATCTCCACGGAGCAGAACTGCATCAGACGCTGCACCACCATGTGGAAATCATACTCTTCGTAGGCTTTGATGATTTCAGCCTGCGCCGCTTGCGCACGACCTACCGCCCAGCGATCCAGTACCACCATCTCTTCTGGTTGCACCATATGCAGTTTCGGATCGAAACCGTTCAGGTTAGCCAGCAAGAAACGTGCGGTATTACGGATACGACGATAAGCATCCGCTGAACGCTTGAGGATCTCATCCGATACCGCCATTTCAGCGGTGTAGTCGGTTGAGGCAACCCACAGACGCAGAATATCGCCGCCCAGTTTGTTCATCACATCCTGCGGGCTCACCACGTTGCCCACGGATTTAGACATCTTGCGACCTTGACCATCTACGGTGAAACCGTGGGTCAGCACTTCGCGGTATGGGGCGGTGCCTTTCATCGCGGTGGAGATCATCAATGATGACATGAACCAGCCACGGTGTTGGTCAGAGCCTTCCAGATACAGATCGGCGCTGTGGCCGTTGAATTCTGGGCGCGCATCAACCACGGAAGCATGAGTTGAACCGGAGTCAAACCACACATCCAACGTATCGGGCACTTTCACGTAATCGGCGGCATCGCTACCTAAGATCTCAGTCGGATCCAGATCCCACCACGCTTGAATGCCTTTTTCTTCAACGCGTTTCGCCACTTCTTCCATCAACTCGACCGAGCGAGGATGCAGCGCTTCGGTGTCTTTATGCACGAACAGAGCAATTGGCACGCCCCACGTACGCTGACGGGAGATACACCAGTCAGGACGGTTAGCCACCATGGTCTCAATACGTGCCTGACCCCAATCCGGGATCCACTTCACGCCTTTGATTTCGTTCAGTGCTTGCTGACGCAGACCGGCTTGCTCCATGCTGATAAACCACTGTGGGGTAGCACGGAAGATGATCGGCGTTTTATGACGCCAGCAGTGTGGGTAGCTGTGCAGGAATTTCTCAAAGTGCAGCAGCGCGCCGCGCTCACGCAGCACGTCCAGCACAGAATCATTCGCTTTGAACACTGATTGACCGGCAAACAGCGGGGTGTCTGGCAGGTAAGTGCCGTCCGGCGCAACCGGGTTGGCCACTTCCAGATGGTATTTCTGGCCGACTACGAAGTCTTCCTGACCGTGACCTGGCGCTGTGTGTACCGCACCGGTACCGGCATCAGTGGTCACGTGCTCACCCAAGATCACCGGTACGGTGAAATCATAGAATGGGTGTTGCAGCGTCAGCAGCTCCAGATCCGAGCCACGGCATGTGCCCAGCACTTGCGCGCCTTCGATGCCGGCACGCTTAAGCACGCTTTCGGCCAAATCGGCAGCCAAAATCAGACGCTCGTCGCCAGCTTGGATCAGTTGGTATTCCAGATCGGCATTCAGAGCAACCGCGCGGTTAGCTGGCAGCGTCCACGGGGTGGTGGTCCAGATCACCACCGAGATAGTGCCGTGACCGGCAACAGTACCGAACTTAGCCAGGAACGCCGCTTCGTCCGCGACGTTGAAACGCACGTCAATCGCTGGGGAGGTCTTGTCGTAGTATTCCACTTCGGCTTCTGCCAACGCAGAACGACACTCGGTACACCAGTGCACCGGTTTAGCACCTTTGTGCAGGTGACCGTTACCGACAATCTTGGCCAGTGAACGGATGATGTTGGCTTCGGTGCCAAAATCCATGGTCAGATACGGATGATCCCAGTCACCCAATACGCCCAGACGGATAAAGTCTTTCTTCTGACCTTCCACCTGCTCGGCAGCATACTTACGGCACGCCGCACGGAATTCAGCCGCAGACACTTTTTCGCCCGGCTTACCGACCAGTTGTTCTACTTTCAGTTCAATTGGCAGGCCGTGGCAGTCCCAGCCCGGAATGTACGGAGAATCAAAGCCGGACAGTCCTTTGGACTTAATAATAATGTCTTTGAGGATCTTGTTTACGGAGTGACCAATGTGAATGTTACCGTTGGCGTACGGTGGGCCATCATGCAGGATGAAGGACTTCTTACCCTTCTTCGCCTGACGAATAGCGCCGTACAGATTGTTATCATACCAACGTTGCAACATACCAGGTTCGCGTTTGGCTAAGTCGCCACGCATCGGAAACCCTGTATCCGGAAGGTTCAGAGGGTATTTATTGTCACTCATTGATTCTCGATTCCGTATTTTCGGCAAAAAGAAAAAGTCAGCTTGCGACCGGCAGGTGGAAATAGTGGCGGGCGGTCCGGGCATCCTGCGCAATCTGCGCGGTGAGCGCTTCAAACGAACTGAAACGCATTTCCGGACGGATTTTTTCCCGCAGCACAACTTCGAGCTGACGGCCGTAGAGATTTACATTTATATCAAACAGGTGAACTTCCAGTTGCTGGCGCACACCATCAACTGTCGGGCGGGTTCCGATATTCGCCACGCCCGGTAAGGGGGTATCACCAATCCCCAGCACTTCCACCGCATACACGCCATTGACCGGCGCGACGCGGCGCTTCAGTGGAATGTTGGCGGTCGGGAAACCAATGGTTCGCCCGAGCTTGTTACCGTGCGCGACGCGGCCACTGATACTGTACGGCCGACCGAGCAGGCTTTCCGCCTGAGCCAGATCATCTTGGTATAACGCCTGACGGATAGCGGTACTGCTCACCCGCAGCGCATCAACGCAATAACTGTGGTTGTTGACGACGGCAAAACCGTGTTTCGCGCCAGCCTGCTGTAACAAGGCATAATCGCCATGCCGCCCAGCACCAAAGCGAAAATCGTCACCTACCCCCAGAAACTTAACACCCAACTTTTCAACCAGCAACTCTTCGACAAAGCGCTCTGCACTCATCGCCGCGAAATGGTGGTTAAAACTGACGCACAGCAGGCGGTCAACACCGGCGCGCGCCAGATGGACATACTTGTCACGCAGACGCATCAACCGAGCCGGTGCCAATTCCGGGGTAAACAACTCCTGCGGCTGTGGCTCAAACACCATCGCCGTCAGTGGCAAACCGAGCGCAACAGCATGCGCCTTCACTTGCGCCAAGACTGCCTGATGCCCCAGATGCACCCCGTCAAAGTTACCAATCGTCAGAACACAGCCGTGATGCTGTGGCTTTATGTTCTGAATACCGCGGATCAGCTCCATGGGCACGTTACCCTGTCAGATCTTATACAAAATTGTCGCCGATTATACCGCATCCGCCCCGATTGTCTTAGTGCGAGATGTCAGTATCTGCGCGTAAATGGCGCGGGCGCACGCCCAACAGCAAAAGGGCGGCAAAATAGACCACGGCCGCGAGCCCAATCAGGCCAGCCAACCACAGCATCCGCATACCATTATGCTGCGCTTGCCATAGGCTCAGCGCCGGCATGCAATAACTTACGGCCGCCGCCATCGCCAGACCGGCCAACGCCACTTTACCAATGAAAATCGCGCTATTGCGTTGGATGCGGTACACCCCGCTCACTGCCAGACCGCGATACAGCAGCCACGCGTTGAGAGTACCGGACATCGCCGAGGCCATCGCCAAGCCGACATAACTGAACGGGATCGCCAGCAGGTTAAAGCCCATGTTACTGATCATCGAGATGATGCCGTAGCGTACTGGGGTTTTGGTGTCTTGCCGCGCGTAATAGCCCGGCGCCAGCACTTTGATCAGCATGAAGCTCACCAAACCTGCGTTGAAGGCCAACAGAGATAACGAGGCGGCATTCACATCGGCAAAGGTAAATTCGCCGCGCATAAACAGCACCATCATCATCGGTTTGGCCAGCACCATAATGCCAAACATGGCGGGAATGCCGAGCAGGAAAATCATGCGCACGCCCCAATCCATGGTCTGGCTAAAGCGTTCGCTGACCGTCTCGCCTTCCTCTTTTTCGCTATGACGACGCGACAGCGCCGGCAAAATCACCGTCGCGATGGCAATCCCGAACAAACCGAGCGGGAACTCCAGCAGACGATCGGAGTAATACAGATAACTGATCGAACCGGTCATCAAGAAGCTGGCGATAAAGGTGTCGAGCAGCAAGTTGATTTGACTTACCGACACCCCGAACAGCGCGGGGATCATCAGGGTGCGAATTTTTTTCACCCCCGGATCATGCCAAGCCCATTTCGGCTTCACCAGCAATCCGGCTTTTTTCATGTACGGCAGCTGGAATAAAAACTGCAGCAGACCGCCTAAGAAAATACCGATCGCCAAGCCCACTTCCGGGTATTGGGTGTGCGGGGCAATCCAAATCGCTGCGCCAATCATCGCCACGTTCAGCAGTACCGGCGAAAACGCCGCCACCCCAAACTGACCGATGGTATTGAGCACCGCGCCAGATAAGGCCACCAAGGTGACAAACCACAGATACGGGAAGGTAATGCGCAGCAAGAATGACGCGAGCTCATATTTAGCGGCATCGGGGCCGCCATTGAGCCAATCCAAGAACCAGCCGGTACCGAAAATGGCCGCTACCACCGGCGAGCCAATCATCGCCAGCAAGGTCACAATGGTGACCAAACCGCCTAACGTACCGGAGACCTTAGCGATAAATTCGCGCGTCTTCGATAAATCACCGTCTTTTTGATACTCGGTCAGTACCGGCACAAAGGCTTGCGAGAACGCCCCTTCGGCAAACAGACGGCGTAAAAAGTTAGGGATTCGGTTAGCAAACAGGAAGACGTCTGCGGCGGCACCGGCACCAATCATGTTGGCAATAACGACATCCCTGACCAAACCCAGTACCCGGGATAACAAGGTCATCGAGCTGACAACCAACCCAGATTTCAACAATCGCTTACTCAAGATTTACTCACTCGTTGAAATACGTCTCTGACGCTGTATTCCAGCATTAAAAGCTGTTAAAATTACCCGTCATAATAACCGTCATGCGCTGCTTGCACCAGCCTTGGGAAAGCGGCGTTTATTTGCACAAATCCATTGACAAAAGAAGGCGAAAAAGGCATAGTCCTCGGCCTTTGAAATGTCCAAAAAGTTATATTTGGGAGTTGGACCTTGGCTAATATCAAGTCTGCTAAGAAGCGCGCTGTCCAAGCTGAGAAGCGTCGTCAGCATAACGCTAGCCGTCGCTCCATGATGCGTACTTTCGTTAAGAAAGTTTACGCTGCGATCGCGACCGGTAACAAAGAAACTGCAATGACCGCATTTGCCACCATGCAACCAGTTCTGGATCGCATGGCAAGCAAAGGCCTGATCCACAAGAACAAGGCTGCACGTCATAAAGCAAACCTGGTAGCTCAAATCAAAGCAATGTAATCATTGCCTGATTTAAGATACCGAGAAAAACCGGCTTGATGCCGGTTTTTTTTTGCCTGTCATTTACCGCTGGCTGCGCATTACGCACATTTCTCCCCGCTCTGCTCATCCCTTCCCTGATGCTTTAACTTTAACTTTGGCTTTGGTTTTGTCTGTGCACTTATCTGGGCTGTTGTGCTGGATGGTGGTTCGAGACCGTGGCTCTAAATTGTTGTGGTGCTAAGTGAAGTAAAGAAGAAGAAAAATAAAAATAAAAAGAAAGAGTAAGAAAATGACGGCGAGACAGAAAATCAAAAGCGAACAGGCGTGCGCCAACCTATTCCGGCGACGCACAGCCTTCAAACTATACCCAAACAACGTGAAGTTGTAGGTAGGCGGCAAGTGAGTGAATCCCCATGAGCATAGACAAGCTATGTGATTGGGGTGAACGAACGTAGCCAACACCCCTGCAGCTTCAAGTAGGAAGGGTATATTAGTTTAACCGACCGAATGCGACGCCGCGGACGGCTCACTATGCCGCTCTGGCACGTCGCTAGCCAGCTCAGCCTCTGAAGGCTGCTCCGCCGCGCAATACAAACGATGTAAGGTACGGATCACTTCCGCCACTGCATGGCTGCTTAACGAGTAGTAGACGGTTTGCGCTTCTTTACGCGTTTTCACCAGCCCATCGCGCCGCAACCAAGCAAGGTGCTGTGACAGTGCCGACTGGGATAAACCCAAGCGCTCGCTCAAAACGCCGACCGACACTTCTTTATCCTGTAAATGACATAAAATAAACAACCGGTGCTCATTGGCCATAGCCTTCAGCAGCGTGACGGCCTGACCTACATTACGCTCCATGTGTGCAATTTCAGACATATCTTTCATCATAGGATCACGAATACACCCGTTGTGGTGCTGCTCTATGCAACACGATGACTACTCTTCACCGAGCATAACGCCGAGCTGGCCGGAAAACAAATCCGTGAAATCCTCACTACAGACCCGCTTTACCGCCGGATGCTGGATCATACGATCCGCAAAAATGGCGTAATACTCTTCACATAATGTGGGCACTTTACCCAGCTCGACGGTCTGCCCGTCACTGCTCAGTTCAGCCACATACAACGATGGCGCGACAAAAATGGCATTGTGGTAGTGACCAAACGCCTTCATCAGTGCCGCATCATCAAACTCACCCAAGATCTGCACCTGCAGCCCTTGCTGATCCAGCCAAGTAAGCAGTTTGCGCCCCAGTGCCGAGCGACGCCCCGGCATCAGCAGCTTGCGCTCTTGTAGACAGGCCGGAAACGGTGCCTGTGGCGCCGGTTGGCGACACAGAAAGCTGATCCCGCACTCGCCCAATTTGACCGAGAACAGCCCTTCGCTTTGCGAGGAGTCCACCGGACAATCTGACAAGATCATATCCAGCTTGTGCTGGCTCAGCTGCTCCAAGAGCAGTTCGTGGGTGGATTCAAAACAGCGTAGATGGATTTGCTCACTCGGCGGCACTGCGGTTTGCAGTACCCGACTGACCAAACGCTTCGATAACGCATCCGCTACCCCAACATCAAACAGGATATTGGCTTCTTTGCGGTAATTGACGATATCCAGCATCTCTTGGCTAAGAGAGAACATCCGCTCGGCATAGCGATAGACCAGTTGCCCCAGCTCGGTAGGCTCCAGACCTCGGCCACTGCGTTTAAACAGTTTGCCATCCAGACGCTGCTCTAGCGCGCGGATCTGCCCGGTCACGGTTTGTGGGGTAAGGAAAAGAGTTTCGGCAGCTTTGGCCACCGAGCCGTGTTTGCACACAGCCCAGAAGTAGTACAGATGATTAAAATTCAGGTGCGACATACGCTTCTCACTTCATTAGCGGCTGCCGCACCAGTATGCCGCCGGTCATGCTCTCTGACCAGCGACATCTCGGTTCACTGCTCCGCAGTTTTAACGCTTAGGCTGCGCGGGCAACACCATCCGCAGCAGGCAATAACCCACTACCGCCGCCGTGGTCGATCCCATCAGGATCCCCAGACGGGAGAATACTCCATACTCCAAACCGGCATGCTCAAAGGCCAGTGAAGCGATGAACATCGACATGGTAAAACCAATACCGCACAGTACTGACACCGCAAAGATATGGCGGAAGTAAATCCCATCCGGTAGTTTAGCCAGACCCAGTTTCACTGACAGCCAGCTAAAGGAGAAGATCCCGAGCGGCTTACCGACAAACAAGGCAACAGCAATACCCAGTGGCAGAGCTGAGGTCAGTACATCCAGCGAGATCCCTTTCAGTGACACGCCCGCGTTGGCAAAAGCAAACAATGGCAGGATCAGATAGGCCACCCACGGATGCAAACTGTGCTCCAGATGCTCCAGTGGACGCTTATCTTGCGCTTTCAACGGTACACAGAAGCCCAAGATCACACCGGCCAGCGTGGCATGCACGCCAGATTTAAGCAGGCTTACCCACAGCACTACGCCCAACAACATGTACGGGCTGATGGACGCCACGCCACGGCGATTCATGTAAATCAGACCGGCAGTGGCCGCCAGCGCAATCGCCAACGCCATCACAGACAGCTGGCTGGTATAGAACAGGGCAATAATGACAATCACGCCCAGGTCATCAATGATCGCCAACGCCAGCAAGAAGACCTTCAGGCTAACCGGTACACGCTTACCGAGCAGCGCCATGATCCCCAGCGCAAAGGCAATATCGGTCGCGGCAGGGATAGCCCAGCCCGCCAGTGCCACATCATTGTTACCGTTAAACGCCAAATACAGCAGCGCCGGAGCCAGCATACCGCCCAATGCCGCAATGGCAGGGAACACGGCTTTTTCTTTGCTGTTCAGGGCACCAACCAGCATCTCACGTTTAACTTCTAACCCGACCAGCAGGAAGAAGATGGCCATCAGGCCGTCATTAATCCACAGCAGCAGCGGCTTATTTATCAGCAGGCTGCCGAACTGCACCGCCACTGGCAGCGCGAGGAATTGATCATAAATTCCTTCTAGGCTGGTGTTGGCAAGCAGCATCGCCACAGCGGAGGCGATGATCAGTAAAATCCCCCCCGCTGACTCCAGTCGTAAAAACTGACGAATCATATCGGTCATGATGGAACTCCAAAACTTTTACGTACGCTATGCAATAGCTATGCAATCTGTCGCGTGTGAACACTTATCTCGCAGTCTAAAACAGAAGGTTTGCTCGATAAAATCGTTTCTATTGATGTTAATCATCGGAAATACCGAGCTTAACCATACCACTCACTCTTCACATACGCTCCTTGATCAGGGGTTCTGTTTTAACATTCTGTGCGGCCACCCGCTTTTCTGGCCCGATGAAATATATCTGTAATATTTCACCGCTAGGATCTGCGGCAACCAAACTTTTGTAACAAATCTGACATCAGAGAGTCATATGAACGAGATGCCCAACGCTCAAACCGGCACCAGCCGCTCACCGCTGACGACGCTGTTTTCCTGGTTGGTATTGCTCTTCGCCCTTTATCTGCTTTTATTGGCCGTGGCCATGGTTGGCGACGGTTTTAAACTGGCGGCAGGAACCCAAGCGCAGGCACTGTTTGCCTTCGCCGAACATCCGCTGGCCGGACTGATGGTGGGCCTGCTGGCCACCGCCTTAATTCAATCTTCCAGTACGGTGACCTCCATTATCGTTGGTCTGGTGGCCGGTGGCCTGCCGATTGCTACCGCCATCCCGATGATTATGGGTGCCAACATTGGTACTACCCTGACCAACACCTTGGTGAGTTTAGGCCACCTGCGTTGCAATAATGAGTTTCGCCGTGCCTTTGCCTGCGCCACCATCCATGACTTTTTCAACCTGCTGGCGGTGGTGATCTTCCTGCCACTGGAAATGGCATTCGGTATTCTGGCGCACATCAGCGAATGGCTGGTCGCTCCGCTGTCGAACTCCGGCAACCTGAACTATGTCGGCTTTGATTTCATCAAACCACTGACCAAGCCGGTCGTGAGCATGGTGAAAAGTATGCTGAGCGGTATGTCTCCGACCTTAGCCGGTACCCTGATGGCGCTGATTGGTATTGTGCTGATCATGGCGGCGATCACCGGTATGGGTAAGCTGCTCAAGCGTTTGATGGTCGGTCGTGCCCAAGAAGTTCTCAAGCACGCTATCGGTCGTGGTCCGCTGCACGGGATTACCTCTGGCGCCGCAGTAACCGTCCTGGTGCAGTCTTCCTCGACCACCACCAGCTTGATGGTGCCGTTTGTCGGTAATGGTCTGCTGAGCCTGCGTGAAGTGTATCCGTTCACACTGGGCGCGAACATCGGCACCTGTATCACTGCGCTGCTGGCGGCTACCGCGATTTCCGGCCCGAATGCGCTGCTGGCACTGCAAATTGCCTTGGTACACTTAAGCTTCAACGTACTGGCGGTGTTGGTCATTTACGGGATCCCAGCACTGCGTCGTCTGCCGCTGCGCGCTGCGGAAGGTTTGGCTTCCCTCGCGATTAAAAACCGGATGGCGGTACTGGGTTATCTGAGCGGGGTGTTCTTTGTCCTGCCAGGGATACTGCTGCTGGCTACCCGCTAATACGAAAAGCGACCAGAACTACTCTCCCTTTTGGACGGCCTGTTCATGCAGGCCGTTTTTTTATTGTTGAGTGCCGTTGTTTTAGCGTTGTTTTATCGTTGTTGTAGCGCTGCTTGCGCATGGTGTAACGCGGAATTAAGAAGATAACGATGAAGATGACGATGAAGATAAACTCAAGCCACGCAACACGCTCTACGCGATAATGGCCGGCCGTTCCCCAAGGTAAACGCCCCATGCGAGGCACAAAAAAAGCGCCCCACAGGACGCTTTTTAGTAGCCGCTAAGCACTAGCGAAACAGCGTAATTACACCGCGACCGGCGCTTTAATCGCCGGATGTGGGTCGTAACCAACAATCTCAAAGTCTTCAAACTGATAATCGAAGATAGACGCTGGTTTGCGCTTGATCACCAGCTGTGGCAGTGCCCGTGGCTCACGGGATAACAGCAGCTCAGTCTGCTCCATGTGGTTCATGTACAGGTGCGTATCCCCACCGGTCCAAACAAAATCACCGACTTCCAAATCACACTGCTGCGCCAGCATGTGAGTCAGCAACGCGTAGCTGGCAATGTTAAACGGCAGACCAAGGAAGACGTCACAAGAGCGCTGATACAGCTGACAAGAGAGCTTACCGTTGGCCACATAGAACTGGAACAAGGCATGACATGGCATCAATGCCATCTGATCCAGCTCGCCCACGTTCCACGCGGATACGATAATACGACGAGAATCGGGGTCTTGTTTCAGTTGCTGCACCACGGTGCTCAGCTGGTCGATAGTGCGACCATCGGCGGCGCCCCACGCGCGCCACTGCTTGCCATACACCGGCCCTAAATCGCCATTTTCATCCGCCCACTCATCCCAAATACTGACATTGTGGTCGTGCAGATAACCGATGTTGGTATCGCCTTTTAAAAACCACAGCAGCTCATGGATGATAGAGCGCAGGTGACAACGCTTAGTGGTCACCAGCGGGAAGCCTTTGGACAAGTCAAAACGCATCTGATGGCCGAAAATCGAGCGGGTACCGGTTCCGGTACGATCGTCTTTGGATGCGCCTTCCGCCAAGATTTTGCGCATCAGATCTTGATATTGTTGCATGTTATCCCCGTACAGCAGTCACAGGATGACGACGGTATGCCCACAGGATCAGCCCCAGTCCACCCAATACCATCGGTACAGACAGGATCTGTCCCATCGTCAGCCAGCCATCGAAAAAGCCCAGTTGTGCGTCCGGCTCACGGAAGAACTCACAGAAGATACGGAACAGGCCGTAAAATAGCAGGAACATCCCGGAGACACTGCCGGTAGGCCGCGGACGGCGCACAAACAGGTTCAGAATAATGAACAGCACCAGACCTTCGAGGAATGCCTCATACAGCTGTGACGGATGACGCGGCAGCGGACCGCCGTCTGGAAACACCATGGCCCACGGCACATCGGTCACCCGTCCCCACAGTTCACCGTTGATGAAGTTACCAATACGGCCCATGCCCAATCCAAACGGGATCAGCGGGGCAATAAAATCGGCCACGGTGAAAAAAGTCCGCTTAGTACGGTACGCGAAAACCAGCATCGCAACGATGACCCCGATCAGGCCACCGTGAAATGACATCCCGCCATCCCACACTTTGAACAAGTACAGCGGGTTATCGAGGAACAAGCCGAAGTTATAAAAAATCACATAGCCAATCCGGCCACCGAGGAATACCCCGAAAAAGCCCGCATACAGCAGATTTTCGACTTCATCTTTGGTCCAGCCACTGTTGGGCTTGGCAGCGCGGCGGCCGGCCAGCCACAGGGCAAACACAAAGCCTACCAAGTACATCAGGCCATACCAGCGCAGGGCTAACGGTCCGACATGAAAAATGACCGGATCGATTTGCGGAAAGGTCAGATAGCTATTATTCATCAGCGTGTTACCACAACATTTTTAATGCGACAAAAACCAAAAGAACGGCAAATCCCTTTTTCAGGATAGGTACCGGTAAACGGCTGACCAAATTCGCGCCAACCTTGGACGTTTGTACCGACGTCACGGCAATACAGGCCAGTGCGGGCAGATAGACATAACCCAGACTGTAGGCCGGCAAATCACTGACATGCAATCCGCTGACGATCAGGGTCAGTGATCCCCCAACGCCCAGCATCATACCGCACACCGCCGACACCCCGATGGCAATGCGCATCGGCACCGAGTGCCAGTTCAGGTACGGCACAGTTAAGCTGCCGCCGCCAATGCCGGCCAAGCTGGAGAAGATACCAATCAAGCCCCCAGCAGTAAACAACCAGCCTTTAGTGGGCAACGGATGCTCGGCACGGGTCTTCACCGACAGCGCCATTTGCAACGCCAACAGCAGCACCAGCACTCCGAACACTTTGCTGATCATGTCCGATGGAATTAAGGTGATCACGTGCGCCCCGATCACCGCGCCAATAATGCCGCCCGGCACCATCGCTTTGACAATCGTCCAATCCACATTACCCAACTGATGATGACGCCAAGATGACGATACCCCGGTCAGCACAATCGAGGCCAGTGAGGTACCCAAGGCAATCGGCATCAAATGTTCTGGCAATACGCCCGCCAACGGTAACAAGCCCACCAAGGCGGGTACGATAATCAATCCACCGCCAATCCCGAGCAACCCGGCCAAGATCCCAACAACACCACCCAAAATCAGGCAGGCAACAACAAACAACAGCATGATTGCCTCAACTCATTTTCCTATACAGTCATATCCGTTACAGCCATATCCGTGCATGATTCTGTGCGAATACATAAAACTGCGAATACGTAAAAGCGCGACTTAGTAAAACGAATTACCACCACGGATAAAACCGCCCAAGCCACGTCGCTCCATAAACGCTGCGGTCAGATGGCGCACTTCGGTGGTCAGGCGCGCACTGAGCGCCCGCTCCGCCAAGGTCTGTAAATCCGCCAGCTCCACGGCGCGTAACAGGTATTTGATGCGTGCGACGTTACGCCCGTTCATACTCAAACGGCGATAACCCATCCCCACCAGCAACAATGCGCCGATCGGATCGCCCGCAAGCTCACCGCACAGGCTGACTGGCAACTGATGCTGCTCGCCCTCGCGGATCACCTGATACAACGCGCGCAATACCGCCGGATGCATGGCATCGAAGATATCCGCCACACGGGCGTTATTGCGATCCACAGCCAACAGATATTGGGTCAGATCATTGGATCCTACCGAAAGAAAATCGATCTTGCCGGCCAGAAAGTGTAACTGATACAACATCGACGGCACTTCAACCATGATGCCGACCTTCGGCATGCTGAGGGTTTGCCCATCTTGCGCCAGTTGCTCGCTGATCTCGCGATACGCCCGATCGATTAGTGCGCGCGCTTCATCCACCTCGCCCAAGCCCGACACCATCGGCAGCAAGATGGCTAAATTGTTATGGCTCACACTGGCGCGCAGCATGGCGCGCACCTGAGCGATAAAAATATCGGGGTGATCCAGCGTCAGGCGAATACCGCGCCAGCCTAAAAACGGGTTGTCTTCATGGATTGGCAAGTACGGCAGCGGTTTATCCCCACCGACATCGAGGGTGCGCATTACCACCGGTTTATCTGGGTAGCTATCTAAAATCAGCTGATACAGGCTGACTTGCTCATCTTCAGACGGGAAACTGCCGTGCAACAAGAAAGGCACTTCCGTGCGGTACAAGCCAACCCCATCGACGCCCTGATTGATGGCAATATGGCAATCGGCACTCAAGCCGGCGTTCAATAGGATCTCGATGCGTTGTCCACAGGCAGTGAGCGCCGGTTTATCCAGATCGTCGGCCACCCGCTTATCAAGCTCTTGTTCTTCTAAAATCAGCCGTAGGTATTCGGTGCGCACCGCCGGATCCGGATCGACAATCACGTTACCGCGATAGCCATCGATAATCAGCTCACGCTGCTCCAGTCGCCCCGGCTCAATGTCCACGCCCATGACAGTCGGCACGCCCAAGGCGCGCGCTAAAATCGCGGCATGCGAATTGGCCGCGCCATCTCGCACCACGATCCCCACCAGCTTATCGCGCGGCAGTTCAGCAATCAGGGTGGCGGTCAGCTCGTCGGTCACCAGCACAAACTGCTCGGGCAGGTTCCACTCGCTTTGCGGTACATCCATCAGGTGAAACAGCAGGCGCTGCGCCAATGCGCGCATGTCGTTGGCACGCTCACGCATGTAAGGATCGGGCAAACTGGCAAATTGGGTCGCAAAGTGTTCAAACACCTTACGTACCGCCCATTCAGCAACCACGCCGGTATCGAGCTGGGTAGACAGGGCATTACGCAAGGCAACATCGGACAACAGGTGGGTATAGAGATCGAAAATAGCGGCCGAATCGGAGCTGAGATCGACATTAAAGCGCTTACTGTGGCGACGAAACTCGTTGACCGCCGAATCAATCGCCCGTGACAGCCGCTCGCGCTCACTGTCTGGCTCAAGGGTAGAGGCCTCGGCGATATCCTCTAGCGTCAGATGGGTTTGATCTAGCCAACCAGTGCCAATCGCGACGCCTGGAGCGGCACCTTGCGCCCGAATACGCCGCTGCTGGGTATCGGATAACAAGCCCTGCTCTTGGGTGTGCGCCAAGATCCCGGCCAATTGGGTGGCCAGCGTAACCAGAAACGACTCTTCGCTCTCGTCAAACTCGCGCACCACTTTTTGTTGCACCACCAGCACGCCCAACAAGCGGCGACGGTAAATAATCGGGGTGCCTAAGAACGCGCGGAAACTCTCTTCACCCACTTCGGGCAAGTATTTAAAGCTCGGATGCTGGCGCACATCGGCCAGATTAATCGGCTCGGCGCGCGCGCCGACTAATCCCACCACCCCTTCATCGAAAGCCAACAACACCGGTTTACCAGCCGGTTTAGCCAAACCGCGGGTAGCCATCAGCCGATAGCAGCGGTGAGTGTGATCGGCTAAATAGACCGAACACACTTCGGTTTTCATAATCTGGCAGGTTTTGCTGACCAACAGCTCCAACGCCTGCGGTAAATCGGCGGCCGCAGCGACCTGTTCAACAATTTCCCGCAGTTTGGTCAACATAATCAGGTTATCCTTTCCTTCTTACATGTCGGGTGGCTTTATAGGGCGGCTTGACTGCCTCTTCCGCCGGCATCACCACCGGCGCGAACTCTTTCATCACCCGCCGGTACACATCGCGTTTAAATGACACCACCTGACGCACTGGATACCAATAGCTTACCCAGCGCCAATCATCAAATTCCGGATTCCCGCTGGTCTGCATATTCACTTTGGACTCATCGCACATCAGCTGCAATAAAAACCAGCGTTGCTTTTGGCCAATGCAAACCGGCTTGGTATCCCACCGCACCAGACGTTTTGGTAATTTATAGCGTAACCAATTCCGGGTGGAACTGAGCAGCCGGACATCCTTTTTGGTCAGGCCCACTTCTTCAAACAGCTCCCGGTACATGGCCTGTTCAGCCGTTTCACCGGGATTGATGCCGCCTTGCGGAAACTGCCACGAGTGCTGCCCATAACGGCGCGCCCACAGCACCTGTCCCGCTCGGTTACAAATCACAATTCCCACATTCGGGCGGTAGCCATCGCCATCAATCACAGGACTACCTCAATACTGAAAAGCGTCAGTTATCCTTTGATTGTTTCACACAACCCCTGACCGGTAAACTGGTGAACGTCGTGGCGCGCAGTCTGTGTGTCATATATCAACATTCAGCGCCTGCATTGCTGTTTTATTCGCCACTCCTTGGATAACTTTTGCTTTGCGGAGAAGTTATAAACACCTTCTGCCAAAATTCGGCGAATTTATTCACTTTTTCTGTGGATATCACTGTGAAAAAATATCTCGCTTGCATATAAATCGCCGCACTGATCAGGTTATAAAGCGCCAACAACACTCAATTAAAACAATTAAAAACAATAATTTAAATAAGCAAAAGCAAAACAATCCACAAGCAGACAAACCAAAAGGATCGTAAAGATCCATGATTGAGCAAAGATCCGCCAGCGCCGAATTTATCCACACATACCGCTGACAAGATCGACAGTTTTGTGCACCCTCGCACGGAACCTTGACCACAAACCCCTGTTCATCCAGCCAGTATCGGCTGGTTATCCACGGTTATCCAAGATTTCTGTGGATAACTAGTGGGGAGATCCTGTTCATTGTCGGTGATTTATCCAGCAATAATTTCGCCTCGGCGATCTTAGCCTCCCTAAATGATTTAATATTTCCTTATAAATCATTGCATTATAAATAGGCGGATCGTGAGCTCGTGAAGGATCCCATAAATAACGATCTTGCTGAGCAAAAAATGAACAGCGAGTAACCTCTGTGCCGTGGATCACCACAGGGCATAAAGGGTGGTAAGATAATGAGCATGAACACTGACATGATTCCTGTTTCTCGCCAGGCGTTGTTTGACCGCGCCCGTGATCTGGCGGGGTATTCGCTGGCCGAGTTAGCCGCGCAGCGTGGATTGCCCGTACCGCCCAACCTCAAGCGCGACAAGGGGTGGATTGGTACGCTGATCGAACAACATCTGGGCGCGTATGCTGGCAGTAAGCCGGAGCAAGATTTTCCGCATCTGGGGGTGGAGCTAAAAACCATCCCTGTGGATCGTCACGGCCAACCGCTGGAAACCACCTTTGTGTGTGTCGCACCGCTGACCGGTAACTGTGGTGTGAGCTGGGAAACCAGCCATGTGCGACACAAGCTGGCCTGTGTGTTGTGGCTACCGGTGGAAGGTGAACGCACGATCCCGCTCGGTGAGCGCCGGATCGGTATGCCGATTTTGTGGACGCCGTCTGCCGAAGAAGAAGCCTTGTTGCGCCAAGATTGGGAAGAACTGATGGACAAAATCGTGCTCGGCGAGGTGGAAAGCATCACCGCACGCCACGGTGAAGTGCTGCAACTGCGGCCCAAAGCCAATAATGGCCGCGCGCTAACCGATGCAATTGGCCGTTATGGTCAGCCAATCAAAACCTTGCCGCGCGGCTTCTACCTGAAAAAAGCCTTTACCCGCGCCATCTTAAATCGCTATTTCGGGTTAACGCCGCCGACGCTGTAAACCAGCGCGGCCGTGCGTGGGCTCTAGTGCATTGTCAGACAAGCAAAATCATATGCCTGACATAATGAAAAAAAACGCCAGATACGTTATCCTATACGGCTCCTTATCCTCCGCTCTTCAGATGGTTTAGTTTCATGGAATGGCTTGTAGATCCGCATGCGTGGGTGGCGTTGTTGACGCTGACCGCGCTCGAAATTGTGCTTGGCATCGATAACATTATTTTTCTTAGCATCATCGTTAGTCGCCTGCCCGAACAGCAGCGCCAAAAGGCACGGATCTTGGGCCTGGCTCTGGCGATGGGCACCCGTATCCTGTTGCTGATTTCCTTGGCGTGGATCATGCACCTGACCGCTCCGCTGTTTACGCTGCTGGATCATCCGGTATCAGGACGCGATCTGATCTTGTTCTTCGGTGGCCTGTTCCTGATTGCTAAAAGTACCCATGAGATCCACGACAGCTTGCAAGCCGGTAACGGCGGCGAAGACGCGCCGCACATTCGTGCCACCACCAGCTTTGTGATGACGCTGGTGCAAATTGCCGTGCTGGATATCGTGTTCTCGCTCGACTCGGTGATCACCGCGGTTGGCTTGGTGAATGACATTCCGATTATGATCATCGCAATTGTGATTGCAGTGCTGATCATGATGATGGCGGCCAAGAGCATTGGCGATTTTGTGGATAACCACCCGCCAATCAAGATGCTGGCATTATCCTTCCTGATCTTGGTTGGTTTTACTCTGCTCGGCGAAAGCTTTGGTATGCATATTCCGAAAGGCTACATCTACTTTGCGATGGGTTTTTCTTTTGCCGTGGAGCTGCTCAATATCCGTATGCAGCGTGGAAAATCGCTACAACTGCACAAAAACATCCCAGAATAAGCGCATTAAGCGGCGGAGAAATTTACTTTCCTCGCCGCGCCCCCTAAGTTATAGGCATCCCGTTATGACGTCATCACAAGGATGCCTATGCGTTATCATACCCTTCCCCACTCCACTCTGGAGGTCAGTGCCCTGTGTCTTGGCACCATGACCTTTGGCGAGCAAAACAGTGAGCAGGATGCCCATCAGCAACTGGATCTGGCTTTTGAGCAAGGCATCAACTTTATCGATACCGCCGAGATGTATCCGGTGCCGCCTAAACCGGAAACCCAAGGGCTAACCGAACAGTACATCGGCTCTTGGCTAAAAAGCCGTAACTGCCGCGAGCAGGTGATCTTAGCCACCAAAATCGCCGGACCTCACAATGTGCCCTATATTCGCCCCGATATGGCGCTCAATCACCGCCACATCCGCCAAGCGGTAGATGACAGTTTGCGCCGCCTCGGCACCGATTATATCGACCTGTATCAAGTGCATTGGCCACACCGCAACACCAACTGTTTTGGCAAACTGGGTTACCAGCAGCAAGAGCACGAAGATCAGGTGCCGTTGATTGAAACGCTGGAGGCCTTAAGCGAGCAAGTCCGCGCCGGTAAGATTCGCTATCTGGGCGTGTCGAACGAGACGCCGTGGGGGCTGATGAGCTATTTGCGTCTGGCGGAAAAACATGGCTTGCCGCGCATGGTGTCGATTCAAAACCCGTACAGTTTGCTCAACCGCAGCTTTGAAATCGGTCTGGCCGAAGTCAGTCACCGCGAGCAAGTGCCGCTACTAGCCTATTCGCCGCTGGCATTCGGGATCTTAAGCGGCAAATACCTCAATGGCGCGCGTCCTGATGGGGCACGCTGCAGTTTGTTCAGCCGCTTTAAGCGTTACTTTAATCCGCAAGCCGAAGCCGCCACCGCTGAGTATGTAGCTCTGGCACGGCAATACAACTTAGATCCGGCGCAAATGGCGCTGGCCTATGTGCTCAGTCGTCCTTTTGTGGGAAGCACTATTATTGGCGCAACCACGCTAGCGCAGCTGCACGCCAATATTGCCAGTCAGCATCTCAGTTTGCCAGATGAAGTGTTGCAAGGTATCGAAGAAATCCATACGCGCTACCCTAACCCAGCGCCTTAAGCCGCTAGCACGCCGGAGCAGAAAAATGGGCGAGCGCGGGAAAGCGCCAGAGAAACGATAAAAAAGCGGATAAGGGAAAAGATAAGCAAAAAAAAACCTGCGACTCCGCGCAGGTTGGTGCAAATAGAGCTTTATCTCAAGCTCTCAGAAGTAAATATCTCTTGGGATTGAGAATACGGACTCCGGCTGGATCACTCCAGCCGGGATTGGCAACAATCCGGCTCATTGCGTAACGAAGCTTGTCGGCGCAGATACATTTGCGCCTATTTCCTGTACATCGCCGCCTGCCTACGCCTGCTCCTGCGCCATTCGCTACGTTGGATATCGACATCGCAGCGTTACATCTTCTGTCCACTTGCATTGTCTACGCGGCTTTGCCGCTCGGTTTTCACGCTTGCCGATGTATCACAAGAGCGCCACTACGAACAATGCGCGCCAAATTACAGATGGTTTTACCTATTACACCTATAAATACAATGGTTTTTCCCTCTGCGCGCGGCCTGCCTATACTTAACCTCAATGACACAGACCACGCTGGTCTGCTGCTGACTTTGTGCCGCACCGAGTCAGGTATAACGAATTTTAAATATGGGTAATAAGGAGTTTGCTATGACAACATCTAGCATCGGCTTGGCAACAGAAGATCTGGTTAAATTGGCACCGGAGCTCAACATTCTGCTGGCGAACTACCAGATCCTGTACATGAACACCCGTGGTTACCACTGGAACATTACTGGCCCGCAATTCTTCCAGCTGCACGTCAAATTTGAAGAGATGTATAACGATCTGCTGCTGAAAGTAGACGAAATCGCCGAGCGTATTTTGACCGTGGAAGCGCAGCCGCTGCATACTTTCAGTGATTATCTGGCACACGCCGAAATTAAAGAGCACAAAAATGTGCACGATGCTAAAAGCTGTATCGATGGTCTATTAAGTGGTCTGCAAACCTTGCTGATCCGTCAACGCAAGATTTTGTCGATGGCAGCAGATGCCGGTGATGAGGGAACAGTGGCCCTGATGAGTGACTACATCCAACAGCAAGAAAAAACCGTGTGGATGCTGCGCTCTTTCCGTCAGGCCTAAGCATTTAGCCACTGACGTTCTTTTTAGTCAGTCAGTGTCTAGTCAGTAAAAATAAAGCCGTTCGCAGCTAAAAGCGAACGGCTTTATGGTCTTTTAAGTATCTAAAACTCACTCAGACACTGACGACCGTTATGACTGACTGCTCGCCAAGCCCGTTTTATGCTGCAACCAGTTTTTCCCTTCCACAAAGCGGCTAACCAACATGGCACATACGGTATTACCGGTGGAGTTCAGCAAGGTAGCCGGCGCATCAATAATGGTGCTGATAATCATCACCGTACCAACCAGCTCCGGTGAAAAACCAAACACGGCGCAGATCATCAGCTCACCCGTCATGCCGCCACTTGGAATGGCACTCATCACCGCGCCAACCAAGAAGGCCACACCGATAATCGCCGCCAGCATAGCTGGATCGCTCATGTCACGATGGAACAGGGTAAACAGGAACACGATCTTCAAAATCCCGCCAATCACCGAGCCATCTTTGTGCGTGTTAGCCCCTAACGGGATCACGGTTTCTGCGATATCGTCCGGCACGCCCATCTTTTTGGTCGCCACCAGATTCACCGGAATACAGGCTGCACTGGATGCGGTGGCTAACGCAGTTACCGCTGGAGTCGCCACGTTGGCCCAGAAGATGCGCACGCCCGCCATCCCACCGGCAATAAAGGCATACAGGGTATTCGCCCCGAAGAAATACACCACCGTCAGCGCCAGATACAAGAAGAAGGCATTGAGATAACCGCTGATAATTTGCGGCCCCAGCGCACCGACAGTAGCGGCAAAGTAGCAACCTAAGCCCACCGGCGCGATGTACATGATGATGCTCACCATGCGCAAAATAATGGTAGTACCCGCGGACAGCAGCTGCGCCACCGGGCGGCCTTGCTCGCCCGAGAAGGCAGTCGCCAGGCCAAACAAGATGGAAAACACGATCAGCGGCAACAGACTCGAACGGGTAAAGAGTTGCAAGAAATCCGGCACGGTAAACGTGCTCACCAAGATCTGGCCAATGCTTTTACCCGACTCCGTTTCGGCTACCGGCGGCAACTGCGCCAATAAACTCTGGGTATCCACATTTTGGAATGGATTGAACAGGTGCGTGCCAATCAAACCAATCACCGCTGCGAATAACGCGGTGCAGACAAATACCGCAAACACGGTCCCCATGATTTTACCCAAACGGGTCATCTGCTTCATTTCAGCAATCGACGAGGAGACGCTGAAAAACACCAGCGGCACGATCACCATAAACATCAGATTCAAAAAAAGATCGCCCACCGGCTTCACCAGTAGCGCTTTTTCACCAAAAAGCAGGCCGCCCGCGCCGCCCAGAACAATCCCCGCCAGCAAACAGAGGGTAAAGGCATAATGCCGCAGAATTTTCATTTTGTATGGTATCTCAGTTGTTCGGATTTCCGTCCGGGAAATGCCGGCATGCGGTCAGATGATGCCGCCGCATGTCGTAGAGTAAGCGGCAGATTTTACCTAAGGCTGGGGGTTAGGGGTAGCAGATCTCCGGTCAGTTGCGTGCCTGATGGCGTTTTCGCAGTGCGTGCTGGGCCTAGCTAAAGCGAAAACTTGCATTGGTATGACATTTGTTTAACAAGCCATTTTTATACTGCTCATTTTCATCGCCTATCTCGGTCACACAATGAAGCAAAAAAGCCTTTGAGCGCCTTTTTGGCTAAATGCTACCATGGTCAAAATTACAGCGAAACGGCTATTTAGTGCATCAAAAAACCAATCAAATGCACATTTAGCAAAGGAATGCTCCCATCTATTACAATAAAGCCGGATAAAATACTAAAAACATTCTCCATCTGTTCTCTATTTTCCGGCATATAACCCAAGGCAATGACGAATGATTGATGCATTCATCACCTATTTGTATGGTCTAAAACTGATCGCCATAACTCTCGCCGTGCTGATGTTAATCAGTGGCCTCGACGATCTGTTTATCGATATCACGTACTGGACGCGGCGTATCAAGCGTGCATTGACGGTGTATCAACGTCACCCACGCATGCACCACGATGCATTATATAAACCGGATGAAAAACCGCTGGCCATCATGGTACCGGCGTGGAATGAAACTGGGGTGATCGGCAATATGGCTGAATTGGCCGCCACCACGCTCGACTATGAGAACTACCATATTTTTGTCGGCACCTACCCCAACGACCCAGACACCCAACGTGATGTGGACGCCGTGTGCGCCCGCTTTGTAAATGTGCACAAAGTGGTGTGTGCCCGACCCGGCCCCACCAGCAAAGCCGATTGCCTGAACAACATTCTCGATGCGATCACCCAGTTTGAGCGCAGCGCCAATTTCACCTTTGCCGGCTTCATTTTGCATGATGCCGAAGATGTGATCTCCCCGCTCGAGCTGCGCCTGTTCAACTACTTGGTTGACCGCAAGGATCTGATCCAGATCCCCGTCTATCCGTTCGAACGGGAGTGGACGCACTTTACCAGCATGAGTTACATCGATGAGTTTGCCGAATTGCACGGTAAAGATGTTCCGGTGCGCGAAGCGATTGCCGGTCAAGTACCGAGCGCGGGCGTGGGTACCTGTTTTAGCCGCCGAGCAGTGATGGCACTGCTTAAAGACGGTGATGGGATCGCCTTTGATGTGCAGAGTCTCACTGAAGACTATGACATCGGCTTTCGTTTAAAAACCAAAGGGATGGAAGAGATTTTTGTCCGTTTCCCAGTAATTCCAACAGAGCCTTCCGGAAAACGCCCGTGGCTACAAAGCCAGCGCTCGGCCAATACCATTTGTGTACGGGAATATTTCCCCGATACCTTCACTACCGCCATGCGGCAAAAATCGCGCTGGATTATCGGGATTGTCTTTCAAGGCTTCAAAACGCACCGTTGGAGCGACAACCTGACCATTAACTACTTTCTCTGGCGTGATCGCAAAGGCGCCATCAGTAATTTTCTCAGCTTTGCTGCCATGATCTTGATGCTGCAGTTGATTGTGCTGTATCTGTATCAACATTTTTGGCCGGATGCGTGGCAATTTTTATCCATTTTCAGCGGTGGCCCTTGGCTGAAAACCTTACTTTGGCTCAACTTTGCCTTGATGCTCAATCGGATAGCGCAGCGGATTATTTTCGTGACCGCGTATTACGGCATTAAGCAGGGGCTGTTATCGGTATTGCGCCTGTTTTGGGGCAACCTGATCAACTTTATGGCCAACTGGCGTGCCATTACTCAGGTCATTCAGCACGGTGATCCGCGGCGCGTGGCGTGGGATAAAACCACCCACGATTTTCCAAGTGTCACCGGAACCAATCGCGCGTTACGGCCACTCGGCCAAATCTTAGTAAGCCAAGGCGCACTAACCGATGCCCAATTGGAACAAGCGTTGACCAACCGGATTGAAGGGTTACGTCTGGGCGGAATGCTGGTGCACCAAGGCATCATCACGTGTCGCCAACTGGCGGCCGCATTGGCCGAGCAAAGTGGTGTTGCGATGGAATCCATCGATGCATGGTCTTTGGATCCCGCGTTAATTGCGCAAATGCCGGCCTCTGTGGCGTTGCATTATGCCGTACTGCCGGTGCGTTTAGAGCACGATACGCTGGTGGTAGCCAGCGAATACAATATTGACCCCGTCTCGCTGGCCGCGTTGGGGCGCAAGATGCAGCTCCCGATCCGCTATGTCATCGTGCCACGCGGACAAGTGGTGGTGGGTTTACGCCACTGGTATGCCCGCCATCCAGGCAGCGATGAGCGCGCGTTACTCACGCACGCAGAACAACAAGGCTGGCTTAGTCGTGACCAAAGCGCACAACTTTGGCAGCGCTTTGTTTCGCAGCAAATTCTGTTTGCCGAAATTCTGACCTCACTTGGCCATATCAATGCAGCCGCGATGAAGGCTTTGCTCCTGCGTCACGAGCGCTGTGAGCAACCGCTGGGCGCATTTTTAGTCAATGAAGGCGTCATTAGCCCACAAACACTAACGCGAGCACTGGAATTACAGGACGAATTACAGGTATCTATGACGCAGCTGTTGCAACAATCCGGTCTCAGCCATCAACAGTTACAGCAATTGCAACAGGAGGTGGCCTGATGTCTCTTCCCTATGCACGCTCCACATTCGCGGTCATGCTGTACTGCGCCCTGAGTGGCACATTACTGGCTGCAAAAACACCGGATGCCAAGGGCAGTGAACTGTCCGCGCCGAATTGGGGCATGAGTGATTACCACTACTTCATCTCCTATCCACACCTGCAAAAAGCCATGCAGGCGATGAAGAACAATGATGCACATACGGCAATTACCCAGTTTGAGCATGTGCACCGTGAAGTGCCGGATAATATAGCGGTAACACTGTACTTGGCCGAAGCCTATCGCCATTTCGGGCGCAATGAACAAGCCGTACAGTTACTGCAACATCAATTAAAGCGCGCGCCGGGCAACCGCGCATTACGCCAAGCGCTCGATGCCATCCCGATCCCCCTTGATAAGCAGATCACCCGCACCGAACTGCTGGCGCAGCAAGCAAGGTGTGACCAAGAGCCCACTCTACGTTGCCGCGCTGCCGTAGGACAAGCTGCATTACACCTGAGTGCCCTCGATATTGCTGCAGCTCAACTGCAAGACCCGAATTTTGCCAACAGCGCCGTAGGGCACACGCTACGCACCGACTTACAGCAACGCGCTATTTATCTCAAGCAGTGGCAATATGTAGAGCCTGAGTTCAATGCATTGCGCCAGCAAGGCAAACTTAGCGCGGCGCAAGCAGAGCAATGGTTTCAGATCCTACTACTGACCCGTGACTATAACCGCCTACAGCAGTTGCAAGCGCAAGGCGTGATGGATAGCCCAGCACAACGCTTAGCCTATGCCAGCGAATTAGCCCAACAAGGTCAACACGCTCGCTTACGCCACTATTTAGCACAAACGCCTGCACCCGCCTTTACGAATGCTCAACAAGAGCAAGGCTGGCTGTATCTGCTGTCACGCTACAGTGCCAATCCGCAGCAAGCAGTACTGAACTTCCCGGCCCGTTTTAGCGCTAACCAACAATGGATTGCCCAGCGCCGCTTAGAAGGGCTAATGCAAGCCAAAGACTATTCGGCCGCACAAACCTTCTTAGCCAACTATCCGGCCAACCAATGGTTAGAGACTCGGTTTAGCCTCAGTTTGCAGCAACCGGGAAATACCCATAGCCTGGCGTTAGCCCAGCAGCTGTATCGGCAGCAGCCGAGCAACAGCCAGCTGCTCGATACGCTGTCCTACCGTTTACTGCAAGCGGGCAAATCAGCGGCGGCCATTGAGTTACTGCTCCAGCACTATCCATTCCAAGGTCCATATCACGGCCCATATAACAGAACCGTGCGTTCACAGCTGGCCACCCGTCTGTTTGAGTTGTTGGAGCGTTATCCGCAGTACGTCACACCGGCCGTTTTGACGCGATTATCCCGACCACAGCCGGATGTGAATTTGCGTTTGCAGCAAGCGAGCTGGCTGGCATCACGCCATGACTGCGCCGCAGTCACTACGCTGTTGGGAAATCTGTCGCCGGCATACCCTGCAGCCAGTTGGGATTTGCTGGGTAACTGCTACCAAAAACAGCTGCCAGGACTCGCGCTGTATGCGTATCAGCAAAGCGAGCAACGTCAACCATCCCATTACAATCAGTTGGCAATCGCCTACCAAGCCGCCGCAGTACAAAACTATCCGCAGGCCGAACACTACTGGCAGCAGTTACCGACCAACACACTTAGCGATGAAGATTTACTGGCTGCCGCCAGCACCGCGCAAGCCGCTGGCAATGCTACGGCGCTCGGCCACTGGCTATCGCTGATGCAGCAACGCAGTATGGGCGGTTATGCCGGCTACTGGTGGTTAACTGCGCAGCATACGCCAAAATCCGACCCACAGAGCGCGCTTAGCGCCCTGGATAAGGCAATACACCTAAAACCGCTCGCACGCTTTTACGCGGCGCGCGCCGTGATCTGGCAACAGCTCAAACAACCTCAATCGGCGCTAGCCGATTTGCGCCAAGCGCACCGTATGGAGCCGGATAATGCCGATTACCAAGCCGCGCTCGGCTATGCGTTATTGGATGAGGGCGATTATGCAACCGCTCGAACGTTGATGCGGCAAGCCTTGCACACCATGCCAGACGATCCGGGCTTAATTCGCCAACTCGCTTACGTAAACCAGCGTTTAGGTGATGACCCACAAACCTTGCGCTATGCCGCGCAGGCGATTGCCGATATCAGCAACGCAGCCGCGCCGTATCCGCTAAGCGCAGCACAGCAACAAGAGCAATTTGCCCTACGCCGCCTGTACACTGACACCACCCAACGTTGGACATTCAGTGCCGACAGTTTGTTAGGCCTGCAATCCAGCGCCCTGACGAGCGCGAATAGCGGCAGCGCCCAGCCCGGTCGAAGTTATCGCAGTTATGGTCAACTGGAAGCCAACTACCGCATTGGCCGCAATCAACTGCGCAGTGGCGATACGCTGTTTGCTTACTCGCGTATATTTGCTGGCAGCGGCGAAAACGGTAATCTGCTACCGGTGAACGATCCCATGCTCGGCGCGGGGATCCGCTGGAAGCCGTTTTTCAGTCACACCTTCTATCTGGCGGCAGAGCAACAGATCCCCCTCACCGCGCAATCAGGTAAGGCCGATGTCATGCTGCGCGCCAGTGCCTCGTTACTCAACGGCGGTAAATTTAGTGATGATTGGCATCCCAACGGGAAAGGCTGGTTTGCGCAAAACCTGTATCTGGACGCGGCCTACTATGTCCGCCAAAATCAGCAATCGTATACCGCCGATTATCGCGCCAGTTGGCATCGAAAAATTGCCGCAGGGCAAACCGTTGAGCCGTATGCGCATATCCAATACAACAGCTTCCACGATGAGCTGATCCACAGTACCGGTTTAACCGGTGTGGGTGTACGCTGGAATATCTGGAGCGGCCAGACCCGCGACAAAGCTTGGCCGAATAAGGTCAGTGTTGGCCTGGAGTATCAACATACGTTCAGTAGCCATAATCCATTCAACGATGATAATAACAGCGTATTTATGACCCTAGGAGGCCGCTGGTGATCGCACAGGTTCGCACTCTTATCGCCTCACTCCTGCTCGGGGGATTACTGCTGATCGCCCCATCGGCGCAGGCCATGAATGCCGTTATCTACCAACCACAAAACCGCGATCGCCAAGTCTCCACGGCTCAATGGCAAACGTTGATGCAACAGCTCAAAACCATGGGGATGGATACGCTCGTTTTGCAATGGACGCGCTATGGCGATGCCTTTGCCAGCGAAGAAGATCAGCAATGGCTACAACGCCAAGCGCGGCTAGCCCACGCAGCGGGATTGCAGATAGTGGTTGGCTTGTTCGCCGATCCCGATTTTTTTGCCCGCCAACAGCAGCCGGATGCAGCACTGGGTAACTACCTCAACCGGCTGCGTAGCGAAGATCGGGCCCAAGCCCAGCGCTGGCTGGAGGCTGCCGATAGCGTGCCGGTCAGTGGCTGGTATATCAGCGCGGAGGTTGATGATGTGAATTGGCGCGCCCCCGAGCGTCAAGCATTGGCCAAGAATTGGCTACAGCGGGAACGACTGGAGCTCCAGATGCTGTCACGCCAACCGGTATATATCAGCAGCTTTTTTGCCGGTAACATGTCGCCGCAAGGCTATAGCGCCTTGATCAGTGAGTTATCAGGCAGCGGCGTACAATTTTGGATCCAAGATGGGCGCGGCGTCGGCAAACTCTCTGGTGCTGAGCGAGCCTTGTATCTACAAAGCAGTGCTGGCTGCACCTTGGATAACCGCGCAGCGTCGGCCTCGACCACAACCCCAGCCGCTGGCGTGGTGTATGAAATTTTCCGCGCACTACCCGGCCAGCAATTTCATGCTGAACCAGCTTATCCTTCGGATGCCGCGGTATTACGCAGTATCCCGCCTTGCGCAGGAAAAGATAGCGTGTTGTTCTCACTGCGTTACTTACCGGCCGCCAAAGGTGTGCTAAGTTATCAGTAAGGCGTAAAGAATGGCATTTGCTCGCCTCACATAAAACCACCGCGCAGAATAGCAAAAGGGCGCACTACACAACGTAGCGCGCCCTTCTCAATGATTGCACTGCCTATATGGCAATATGGCCATTACTGATTAGCCGGAATACGGTTCAATGCATGCAGCTCTTCATGTCCATCCAGCGCACGGTAAACCTGCGCCTGCCAACGGGAACCGTCAGCCAGCTGGTAGATCACTTTGTAGTTCATTCCTGATACTACCTGCTGCTGCACCGCAATCACTTTGTCCAACTTAGAAGATACATTGGACGCTTTAAATGCAAATTCAGCGGCTTGCTTGGCTTGTGGAGTTACCTCGGCTGCACTCCAACCGCCCATCAGAGGCTTTTGCGCAGGTGCAGGCGCAGCATAGCTACTAAGGCTTACGCCGCTCAAACCGGCGCACAGTGCCGCAACCATCAGCATTTTCTTCATCTTGTCTCTCCGTGTTAACGCTCATTTTGAGCCATACATGAATAACACTAAAAGTGTGATTTATATCACCATGCCACATTTACACGCCAAATACAAATCAGCTACAGCCGTAACAATTGAGCGTGCCGTGCACTGTATCCACGTATTGCAGGTGATATCGAGTCCCACTCATCTAATGAGCACCAGCAGAGAAAAAAGATCAGTTGAGAGGCAACTAAACGCCATGCTGCAAGGGAATATTATTATTTTTCGTCAGCAACGCGTTTATTGGCAAAAATGAGAGGTTAATCGGCGCAAAGAGAGCAACGCTCAATCATTGCGATAATTAACTGATGTAGGAATATTAAAAAGACCATCAAACGTCAACGCCGGCAAGCATCATGCCGTGGCATGAATTGTTACGATAGAACAGCGAAATTACCGACTAATGCATCGCGGGAATAAATATTACCCCGACTGGTACTTTCACAATAGTTGATACTGATGCCAACACTACTATGCCCACTATAAAAATGGATGTGACGAATAAGCGCATCACTATTTAATTGATGCAATGAGGATTCCCAAGAGAAATCACCCACAGTGAATTTTATAATCATTATTTTAATTCTTCAGTTATTTTCTTAATGATTTCTTTATTTTGGTAAAACCAAAATCTGCTTCTGCCATTAACTTTGGCCATAAAAAACCTTATATATTATTCAACGCTGAATTTCTGTAGCCTTTCAACGTCAATATAAAGTTGATTCAAAGCAATCAATAACAGAAATAACAGGATAGGAAATCGAACGGGTATCGAGGATAACGGTGACAAGGAAAACGGGCGGCTGGCGCCCGCTTTCAGGTATCAGAGAGGCTTACAGCGCGGTAACGTTAGACGCTTGTGGGCCTTTGGCACCTTGCTCAACATCAAAAGAAACCTTTTGGCCTTCTTTCAATGTTTTGAAACCTTCAGAGATAATGGCACGGAAATGTACAAATACATCTGCGCCGCCGTTGTCTTGAGCAATAAAGCCAAAGCCTTTATCTTCGTTAAACCATTTTACTGAACCAGTGCTTTTAGTAGACATAATACGTCCCTTTTCTTAATTAAATTATTGTGTTGCGCTGAGGAAACGAATTATTTATGAGGCAAGAAGCTAAGGGAAACACTAAGGAATAACAACGGTTACGCGGGAATTCTGAGGGTTTTTCTTTTACTTTACGCTTTATTAATAACTCTCTTAACAACAGAGCCATTGCATTATGGCTGGGTTAGCTACCTAAGTAAAGGTTTATTTTTCATTTAATTTTCTTTTTCGCTAAACGCCCCGCCCTACGCATCATTTATTTTTCTCTCATCTTTTCTCTTGTCACCGCGCATCAGCAATCAGAGCCACGCCAACAGGATGTAAAGGTGCTTTTTCATGGCCATGCTGAATGACAATAGTGCGTGATGAATGTTGAGCCGTCTTAATGCACCTCGTTGCATTGCCGTTTATCGCCAATGGCAACGCATTCCTATTTCATCATGTCAGCGAAAATGGGAATGATGACTAAACGCCAAAGCACTAAAAAGCAATTGATACAGTAACCCGATGAAAAGCAAAAATAAAAATAAAGAAGCTAGAGGGATATGACACAAAATAACACGTAGGAGAGTGACTCAAGAAGGCATGAATGGAGCGGGTGAAGGGAATCGAACCCTCGTATGCAGCTTGGGAAGCTACCGTTCTACCATTGAACTACACCCGCACACGCCGTAATTCGAAAACGATTATAACCCCCTGCCTGCGCACTGCAAGACTAAAGAGGCTTAACTGATTGAGAATTAAGCAGGAAAAAGTATGGATAATTGTTTCCGTGCAGCATATCGCATTTCTGCGTCATCACTCGCAACCGTGATGTCTAGCGCCACCCTCACCACCGGCGCGCCACTTCAGAGACCAACCGTTGCTACCCATAAAAAAACGGAGCCCATAGGCTCCGTTTTCTGGTTCTTAGCGTAACGCGTCTAACTTATTTTTGCAGACGCATCGCAGGGAACAGGATCACGTCACGGATGCTCGGCGCGTTCGCGAAGATCATCGCCAGACGGTCGATACCGATACCTTCACCGGCTGTTGGTGGCAGGCCGTATTCCATCGCCATGATGTAGTCAGCATCGTAGTGCATTGCTTCGGCATCACCGGAGTCACGCTCTACCAGCTGCTGACGGAAACGACGATCCTGATCTTCTGGGTCGTTCAACTCGGAGTAAGCATTCGCGATTTCACGCGCACCGATGAACAGCTCGAAGCGGTCAGTTACGGTTGGATCTTCATCGTTAGCACGTGCCAGCGGAGAAGTTTCTGCTGGGTGCTTGGTGATGAAGGTTGGCTGAATCAGGCAATGCTCAGCCAGCTCTTCGAAGATCTCAACTTGCAGACGACCTACGCCCCACTGTGGCTGGTACTTGATACCGTGCGCATCACAAGTCGCACGTGCAGCTTCCAGCGTATCCAGTTGATCCATGGTCAGCTCAGTGTACTTCACAGTCGCTTCCGCTGGAGTCAGACGGTCGAACGGCTTACCGAAGTCATACACGTGGTCACCGTAATGAACGGTGGTGCTGCCCAGAATGTTCATGGCCAGTGTACGCAGCATGTCTTCGGTCTTGTCCATCAGATCGTTGTAGTCAGCATACGCCTGGTAGAATTCCAGCATGGTGAATTCTGGGTTGTGACGAGCAGACAGACCTTCGTTACGGAAGTTACGGTTAATCTCGAACACACGCTCCATGCCACCGATCACCAGACGCTTCAGGTACAGCTCTGGCGCGATACGCAGGAACATTTCTTGATCCAGTGCGTTGTGGTGAGTCGCAAATGGCAGTGCAGTGGTACCACCCGGAATTGGGTGCAGCATCGGGGTTTCCACTTCCACGAAATTCTGCTCTTCCAGATAACGACGGATGCCGCTGATCACTTTAGAGCGGATTTCGAAAGTACGACGAGATTCCGGATTGGTGATCAGATCCAGATAGCGCTGACGATAGCGCATTTCCATGTCTGACAGGCCGTGGAACTTGTCTGGTAACGGGCGCAGTGCCTTGGTCAGCAGACGTACGTCTGAACAGTGGATTGTCAGCTCGCCGGTCTGAGTCTTAAACAGCTTACCGCGTGCCCCGATGATGTCGCCCATGTCCCATTTCTTGAACTTCTCGTTGTAAACGCCCTCTGGCAGCTCATCACGAGATACATACAGCTGGATCTGACCACCCATATCCTGCAGGGTAACGAATGCAGCTTTACCCATGATACGACGAGTCATGATACGGCCCGCAACAACCACTTCTTTACCCAGTGCTTCCAGCTCTTCCTTAGACTTATCGTCGAAGGCAGCATGCAGGTCACCGGAGATGCTGTCACGGCGGAAATCATTCGGGAAAGCAATCCCTTCTTCACGCAGAGCTGCCAGCTTCGCGCGTCGGGTTGCCATCTCGCTGTTCAGATCTAATGTACTTTCTTGCTCAAGATTTTGTTGTTCAGACATGGGAGTTCCTTACAATCCGGCTTTCAAACTGGCCTCAATAAAGCGATCTAAATCACCGTCCAATACCGCTTGTGTATTGCGGTTTTCGATTCCTGTACGCAAATCCTTGATGCGGGAGTCATCCAGAACGTAAGAACGAATCTGGCTTCCCCATCCGATGTCAGACTTAGTGTCTTCCATCGCTTGCTTTTCAGCATTTTGTTTCTGCAGTTCCAGCTCATACAATTTGGCTTTCAACTGCTTCATACACTGATCTTTGTTCTTGTGCTGGGAACGGTCGTTCTGGCACTGAACCACGGTGTTGGTTGGCAAGTGAGTAATACGTACCGCCGATTCGGTCCGGTTTACGTGCTGACCACCGGCACCCGATGCGCGATATACGTCAATGCGCAGATCCGCCGGGTTAATCTCGATATCGATATCGTCATCAATTTCCGGATAAATAAACACGGAGCTAAATGACGTATGACGACGACCGCCGGAGTCAAACGGGCTCTTACGTACTAAGCGGTGCACACCGGTTTCGGTACGCATCCAGCCGTAAGCATACTCACCGCTGATCTTAATGGTGGCAGATTTCACGCCTGCCACTTCACCGTCTGAGACTTCCATAATCTCAGTTTTAAATCCTTTGCTTTCGGCCCAGCGCAGATACATGCGCAGTAACATGCTGGCCCAGTCCTGTGCTTCGGTGCCGCCAGAGCCGGCTTGCAAATCCAGATAGCAATCAGAACTGTCGTTCGGACCGGAGAACATCCGGCGGAACTCGAGCTTGGCGAGTTTGGCTTCCAGAGCGCTTAATTCAGCGACAGCTTCGTTGAAGGTCTCTTCATCGTCCGCTTCAACGGCCAGCTCCAGCAAGCCTTCCACATCTTCCAGGCCCTGATCTAATTCGTCGATGGTGTTAACCACCGCTTCCAGTGCGGAGCGCTCTTTACCCAGCGCTTGAGCACGTTCCGGCTCATTCCACACATCAGGTTGTTCTAACTCAGCATTGACTTCTTCTAGACGCTCTTTCTTGGCATCGTAGTCAAAGATACCCCCGAAGGGTATTGGTGCGCTCAGTCAGGTCTTGAATACCGTTTTTTACAGGATTGATTTCAAACATAGTGATTCGCGTCTTTACTCATCATTTTCGGGCTAAAACAGGTGAAGTCTAGCGGATTCAGGGCCTAAGTTACAGGCCGAGTTACCTTAATGCGGCTCCAGATGCTCCACCAGCAATTGCAGGCTACGGTTACCCCGAAACTCGTTGATATCCAACCGATAAGCCAGGGTCACTTTTCGCACTGACGGATCCGGCCAAATCTGAGTATCGACGTTAAATGCGATCCCATCCAGTAATGGGCCACCGTCTACCGGCTCTAGCAACATTTTCAGGTGTCGCTCACCCACTTTACGCTGCTGCAACAGGTTAAATTCCCCGTCAAACAGTGGCTCGGGGAAGTTTTGTCCCCACGGCCCGGCGGCGCGTAGCAATTCAGCGGTATGCATGCTCATCATCTCTGCCGGCAACGGACCATCAGTCCAGATTTTGCCTTGCAGTGCCGAAGGCTCGAGCCACTCGGTGACAATGTCGGCGAAACAGCGCTGAAAATCGTCGAACCGCTGTTCATGGATGGACAATCCCGCTGCCATCGCATGACCACCAAAGCGTAAAATCAATCCGGGATGACGCGAGTCAATTCGCTCTAACGCATCACGCATGTGCAGTCCGCTAATCGAACGCCCCGAGCCTTTGATAATCCCATCGCCTGCTGGTGCAAATGCAATCACGGGACGATGAAAACGCTCTTTTATGCGTGAAGCTAGAATCCCTACCACTCCTTGATGCCACTCTGGGTGAAACAGTGCAAGACCGAAAGGTAACAAATTATGATCTTGATCTAGTTTCTGGCAAAGATTTAATGCTTCCTGCTGCATACCCTGCTCAATTTCGCGCCGAGTCTGGTTTAAAACGTCCAAATCACAGGCTAACTGACGGGCTGTTGCCATATCGTCACACAAGAGTAATGCAACACCTAATGACATGTTGTCAAGACGTCCTGCTGCATTTAAACGCGGGCCCAGTGCAAACCCTAAATCGGACGCCACTAACTGAGTACGATCTTTGTTAGCGATTTCCAGCAGCGCAGTGATCCCCGGACGACAACGCCCTGCGCGAATGCGACTTAAGCCCTGCCAAATTAAAATTCGGTTATTGGCATCCAGCGGCACCACATCAGCCACGCTCCCCAGCGCCACCAAATCCAGCAGCTCGGCCAGATTCGGCTCGGCTAATTGGCGCTCACTGAACCAATTGGCTTCACGCAGACGCGTACGCAGCGCCAACATCAGATAAAATGCGACCCCAACCCCCGCCAGCGCTTTGGACGGAAACGCGCATTGCTCCAGATTCGGGTTCACGATGGCATCGGCATCCGGCAGAGTATCGCCCGGCAGGTGGTGATCGGTAACCAGCACCTGAATACCGCGCCGATGCGCTTCTTCAATCCCACTATGCGACGAAATACCGTTATCCACGGTCATGATCAGCTCTGCGCCCAGCGCTTCGGCTTGCACCACCACTTCCGGGCTTAAACCATAACCATCTTCAAAACGGTTCGGCACCAGAAAATTGACCTTGTTCGCCCCAAGGCTGCGCAGTGCCAAGACGCTCAAGGCGGTACTGGTGGCCCCATCGGCATCAAAGTCACCCACAATCGTGATCTGACGCTCGGCCAGCATGGCCTGATACAGCAACTCCGTCGCCGCATCGACACCGTGCAGCAGACGATAATCCAGCATCCCTTTTACTGAGCGCTCCAGCTCTGGCATCGATTGCACGCCACGGCTGGCATAAATTTGCCGCAGCAGCGGCGGCTGCACGGCAGACAGGTGGGCGTCATCCACATGAGGACGCCGGCAAATCTCAACGTTCATCGCTTTCTCGGATCACATGACAGTAGAGAGGGAAAACCAGCCGGATAGCCGACTCAGTCTTACACCTAAGCATGGCGCGCATTGCCGAAAGGACAATGCGCAGCCGAAGGGAGTTATTTATACGCTTTCAGCACTTCCAGCAGACCTTTCGGATCACGATAGCCCGGCAGCAGATCGCCATTTGGCAGCAAAATCGCTGGCGTGCCCTGCACCCCAAATTGGTGACCTAAAGTAAACTGCTGCGCAATCACCGATGCTTTGCTGTCTTGCGCCGGCACCTCTTTACCTGCCATCGCATCGCTAAAGGCTTGCTTGCGATCAGCGGCAGCCCAAATACCGGCCATTTGGTTGGCCGAGTTCGAGCCAATGCCGTAACGAGGGAAAGCCAGATAGCGCACGGTAATGCCCAGATCGTTGTACTCTTTCATCTCATCGTGCAACTTGCGGCAATAGCCACAGGTGGTATCGGTAAAGACGGTGACCACGTACTTCTGATCTTTGGCCTTGTACACGATCATCTCGTTGTCCATCTTGGCCAGTTGTTGCATCAGCAGCTGGTTGGTCACGTTCACCGGCTGTTGGCCAGTCAGCTGGAACATCGGCCCTTGCAGGATAAACTCACCGTTATCGCTGACATACAGAACACCGCTGTCGCTGAGTACCGTTTTCATGCCCGCCAGTGGCGATGGCTTGATCTGCGCATTGGTGATCCCCAGCGCACTCAGTTTGCTTTGGATCTGAGCATCATCAGCCTGAGCACCCTGCCAGACAAACAGACTCAGTACAGCGGCAGCAGTAAACGTCTTTTTCATGTAAGTATCCTGTTTCCGTTATTCGGTGATGCCCGCGCCAGCAGGCAGCTTAAAATTAAGCACGCGGATGATGCTCTTGATGCAGCTGTTTCAAACGCTCGGTAGCCACATGCGTATAAATCTGGGTGGTGGATAAGTCCGTGTGCCCCAGCAGCATCTGCACTACCCGCAAATCTGCGCCATGATTGAGCAGATGGGTGGCAAACGCATGGCGTAATACGTGAGGCGACAGCTGTTCACTATCAATGCCAGCGCGCACGGCGTAATGTTTTATTCGGTGCCAGAAAGTCTGACGGGTCATCCGGTTACCGCGCTGGCTCGGGAAAACCACATCCGAAGACTGCTCTCCCAGCAAGCTGGCACGGCCATAGGTCAGAAACTGCTCCAGCCAGTATAAAGACTCTTCCCCCATCGGCACCAGTCGCTCTTTGTTTCCTTTACCGATCACCCGTACCACGCCTTGACGTAGGCTCAGACTATCCATGGTCAACCCGACTAGCTCAGACACCCGCAGCCCACAGGCATACAGAAGCTCCAGCATCGCTTTATCGCGCAGCTCCAGCGGTAATTGCGGATCGGGTGCGGCCAGTAAACGCTCCACCAGCGCTTCACTCAAATCCTTCGGCAAGCGCTGTGGTAATTTGGGGCGCATCAGGATGGCGGTCGGATCATCGGCGCGCAATTTCTCACGATACAAATACTGGAATAGCCGGCGTAATGCACTCAGTAAACGTGCGGTACTGCTGGCTTTGTAGCCCTGATCGACCCGTTCGGCCAACAGCGCCTGCAAATCCAGACTACTGACGCTCAGCAAAGAAGCATTACTGCGCGCCAAACGCGCCAACAGCGGGTTGATGTCATGCCGGTACGACGCCAGTGTATTCTCCGACAGATTGCGCTCCATCCAGATGGCATCGAGAAATTGTTCGACCAGTGCGATATTTTGTAATGCGTGATCCTGCTGCACGGCTCCTCCTGTATCGGTATGGGGCTCTACGTTACCGCGCTGTGGCACAATGGCAAGCAAGATCTGCTACACTCGCGGCATTCACCACCCGGATACGGTATGTCACATGAAAATCGGCTTATTCTACGGTTCAACCACCTGCTATACCGAAATGGCAGCAGAAAAAATCCGCGATACGATCGGGGCAGAGTTGGTGACCCTGCACAATATTAAAGACACGCCACTGACCGACATGGCGCAGTACGATGCGTTGATCCTCGGCATTTCGACCTGGGATTTCGGCGAGCTACAAGAAGATTGGGCTACCCGTTGGGCGGAGTTCGACACCCCAGCGCAAACCGCCGCCCTGCAAGGCAAACTGGTCGCCTTGTATGGCTTGGGCGATCAGCTCGGTTACGGCGAATGGTTCTTGGATGCACTCGGTATGCTGCATCAGAAAGTCAGTGCCTGTGGCGCCCGCAGCATCGGTTACTGGCCCGCCGAAGGCTATGAGTTCAGTGCTTCACAAGCCCTTACCGACGATCAGCAGCATTTCGTTGGGCTGGCGCTGGATGAAGAGAGCCAGTACAGCCAAAGCGATGAGCGTATCCAACGCTGGTGTGAGCAGATCCTCACGGAAATCGCCGAACAGTTGTAAGCGGCGAGCACCAAAACAAAAACGGCGCCCAAGGCGCCGTTTTGCATTCTAAACTTTCACTTTTTTTGGCTAGTAATTAAGCCGTTTGCACCTGTGAGGCTTGCTCACGAGCAGGCAACATCAGTGCCACTACCAACGCGATTGCGGTTGGCAGTACCCACGCCATGCTCTTGCTAAACAGTGGCAGGAAGCTCATCACCGACAGATTGACACCCGCCGCCACTGCCGCATCCATCAAGCTGAACACCAGTGCCACCCCCAGAACCAAGCGATAGCTCAGCGCTGGATTTCTCAGCCATGGGCGCACGAAAGTCAGCATCACCAGACCAATGGCCAGCGGATACAGCGCGTACAGTACCGGTACCGACAGGCTGATCAAGGTGCTCAAGCCAACGTTCGCCACCACTGCGCAGATAACCCCTAAGATCAGTACCCACTGACGATAGCTCAGTGCAGTCAGGCTAGAGAAGTAATCAGAGCACGCACTGATCAGGCCAACCGCCGTGGTCATACAGGCCAGAATAACGACGGCAGACAAGATCCACTGACCCGGCTGACCGAACAGAGCTTGTACATAAGCAGCAAAGATAGCGCCACCGTTATCCAGACCACCGGCAATCGCACCAGAAGTGGCCCCCAGACGGAACAAGGACACGTACACAAACGCCAGACCCGCCGCCGCAATCAGACCGGCAATGATCAAGTAGTTACAGGTTTGCTTGGTATCGGTGATGCCTTTGCTGCGGATCACATCCACAATCAGCATGCCGAACATCAGCGCCGCAAAGGTATCCATGGTGTTATAGCCATCCAAGAAACCTTTGGTAAACGGTGTTGCGATGTAATCGCCTTGCGCAGCTTCTACCACGCCTTGCGGCGCAACGACCACGGCAACCGCCAGCACCACCAGCAGCAGGAACAGCACCGGCGTCATCACTTTACCGATGCTGTCGATCAGCGCACCACGGCTCCACGACAGCGCCATCGCGATAGCAAAGAAACCGGCAGTCACCAGCATCTGCACCGTGGCATCCGGCGCAGCAAAATACGGTTTGAGCGCCATTTCATAAGCCACCAGACCGGTACGCGGCGCGGCAAACGCAGGACCAATCACGATGAACAGCAGCACGGAAGCAAAAGTACCGAACCCAGCCGGCAGATCGCGGGTCATGTTCGGCAGACCGCCGCCCGCACGGGCCACGGCAATAATCGAAATCAGAGGTAGGCCGACAGCGGTCGCCAAAAAGCCCAGGGTGGTATACAGCGCATGGTCACCTGCCAGTTGGCCAGCCAACGGAGGGAAAATAATGTTGCCTGCGCCCAAAAAGAAGGCAAAGGTCATCATGCCCAATCCCATCACATCTTGCCATTTTAATGTCTGCTTCACGGCAATACCTCTTATTCACAAAAGTCTGTCGGTCAACACATTTACCAGAATTCAGGCAACAGAAGGCAGTGGCGAAGAAATCACCAGAAAAAACAGTCTGAATAATAAATTGGCTGGTAAACGTGAAAAGTAGTGATGCTTATTTGTCAGGATTCTGCGCCGTATCAGATTGGTAGTACACCCTGTCCGGCTGTTGATTAATTGTTAATCAGAATAACCCGCTATTTACTGTTCACTTACCAGCATCATGTATGATCCGCTTAGGCTGTGCAATGCGATCACATAAAAAGGTAAAAATCTTTTGTGAGATCCTGATAGTTGCAGTGATAACTTCCGTCAGAGTTGTTTATAACCAGTGTATTGTTCTGAGTTTTTTGGGGCGACAACCCGAATTCCAGCAGAATCCGTTGAGGTGCTTTCCCCTCGCGACCACTTACGCTTACATTTTGATAACAAAACCAGCCCTGTTGCTCCGCCGCACTTTGCAACGCCAAACCGGCGCTGTACGGCAGCACCAAACACAAGCGTCCGAGCGGGTTTAACAGCGGCCGCGCAGCGTCCAGCAAGGCTTGGTGAGTCAAGGTATCGGTATAACGTGCTTGCTCACGCTGGTTATCACGGCAGGCTACCCCAGGGGTAAAATAGGGCGGATTGGAGACAATCAAATCGAACTGCTCGGCCGGCGCTTCGGCGGCCAGCAGCTGCAGCGATAAGTGCTGAATCAGAATTTTATCTGGCCACGGCGATGCCGCGACATTCTCAGCCGCTTGCTGACAAGCATCGGCATCAATATCGATGGCGGTAATCTGTGTGTCAGATGGCGAGCGTTGTGCTAACATCAGCGCTATTAGTCCCGTTCCCGTTCCGATATCCAGAACCTTTGTCACGCCTTGCAGCGAAGCCCAGGCTCCCAGCAGGATCCCGTCCGTGCCGACTTTCATCGCGCAACGATCGTGTGCCACAAAAAACTGCTTAAAGGTAAAGCCATTACGTGGCAATGCTGCTCGCGACGGCGTTGCCGACGCATTAAGAGGCGCAGTGACAGGGGATGAGGATTTATCAGACATGGCAGACTCCGTATTGCGGGCTGCCAAGAATAGGCGAAATACATTAACGCGTGAAGGGGCGTGAAGCAAAACGCCGGCAAGGGTATAATCCCTTCCTCGCAAAAGAGGTGAACCATGGTAGCGACACAATTTTCCGAATTAGATCTTGATCCACGTCTTCTGGCTGCACTGAAGGACAAGGGCTACGAACGCCCAACCGCCATTCAGAGCGAAGCCATTCCTGCTGCCATGGAAGGCCGCGATGTAATGGGCTCGGCCCCTACCGGTACCGGTAAAACCGCCACGTTTTTGCTGCCGGCTATCCAGCACCTGCTGGACTACCCACGTAAAAAGCCGGGTGCCCCACGCGTACTGGTCTTAACACCAACCCGTGAACTGGCTATGCAGGTCGCCGATCAGGCCCGTGAGCTGGCCGCCAATACCCATTTGGCGATTGCGACCATCACCGGTGGTGTGGCGTATTTGAATCACGCTGAAGTGTTCAGCAAAAACCAAGATATCGTGGTAGCGACCCCAGGTCGTCTGCTGCAGTACATCAAAGAAGAGAACTTTGACTGCCGCGCCGTTGAAATTCTGATCTTTGACGAAGCCGACCGCATGCTGCAAATGGGCTTCGGTCAGGACGCCGAGAAGATCTCTGCCGAAACGCGCTGGCGTAACCAGACCTTCTTGTTCTCCGCTACGCTGGAAGGTGATGCGCTGCAAAACTTTGCCGATCGTCTGCTGAACGATCCGGTGAAGATCGAAGCTGAGCCGAGCCGTCGTGAGCGCAAGAAGATCCTGCAGTTCTACTACCGCGCCGATAATCTGGAGCACAAGACTGCGCTGCTGGCGCACCTGCTCAAGCAAGACGATGTCACCCGCGCGATCGTGTTTGTGCGCAAGCGTGAGCGAGTTCGTGAGCTGGTGGATAACCTACACCGTCAGGGCATTATTGCCGGTTATCTGGAAGGGGAAATGGCGCAAACCCAGCGTACCCGCGCCATTGATAAGCTGAAAAACGGCGATATCAAAGTGCTGGTAGCGACCGACGTCGCCTCCCGTGGTATCGATATCGATGACATCAGCCACGTATTTAACTTCGATCTGCCACGCACCGCCGATGCTTACCTGCACCGCATTGGTCGTACCGGTCGTATTGGCCGTAAAGGTACCGCCATCTCGTTGGTCGAAGCGCACGATTTTGACCTGCTGGGCAAAATTACCCGCTACATCAACGAAGAGCTGAAGTACCGCGTGGTCGACGAATTGCGTCCACAGACCAAAGCGCCGAAGCACGAAGGTCGTAAAGGGCCATCGAAGAAACAAAAAGAGCGGCAGAAGAAAAAACGCGCCGAGAAGCTGGAGCAGAAAACGGAAGAGAAAACCAAAATCCGGGTTCGCGACAAGAAAAACATCGGTAAGCGTCGTCAAGCGAGTAGCGAAGAGAACGTGGCCGCGAAGCAAAAGCTGGAGGCCGCTGCACGCGCCGAGCGTAAACGCGCTCTGGCTGCACAACGCGCCGCCGAGGATGAGTACGACGATTAATCGGTCAACGTACCCCACATCCCCATACACAGCCCGCCTTACGCGGGCTGTGTGCTATTTGGCGCTTACTTGCATTAGAGCTTACGTGAATTAACGTTAGAGTGAACGCAACCCTACCGCCATCACTCACCAGCACTTACAGCTCCGCATCGCGGCGGAACACCCACTCCAACTCGGTGGATGCCTCTGGGCAGTAGGCATAGCCCTCATAATCAAAATCTTTGAGCTGCTCAGGCTCGGTCAAACGCTCGGTGATGATAAAACGGCTCATCAGGCCGCGCGCTTTTTTGGCGTAGAAGCTGATGATTTTGTACTTACCGTTTTTGCGGTCTTGAAACACCGGCTTGATAATCGTCGCGCGCAACTTGGCCGGTTTCACCGCTTTGAAATACTCATCCGATGCCAGATTAATCAGCACCGCATCGCCCTGCTCTTGCAAGGCCTGATTCAATGTCTCAGTGATCTGCTCGCCCCAGAATCGGTACAGATCGGCACCTGCTGGATTGGCCAAGCGGGTACCCATCTCTAAGCGATACGGCTGCATCAAATCCAACGGCCGCAATACGCCATACAGACCGGATAACATACGCAGGTGCTGCTGGGCAAAATCAAAATCCGCTTCACTGAATTGCTCGGCCTGCAAACCGGTATACACATCGCCTTTAAAGGCCAAAATCGCTTGCCGCGCATTCTCTGGGCTAAGCGGTGGTTGCCATTCGGCAAAACGGGCCGCATTCAGGCCAGCCAGTTTGTCACTGATGCTCATCAAGGAAGCAATTTGCGCCGGAGTCAGCGCACGGCAGATGTCAATCAGCTCAGCGGCCGGTGCCAAGAGCGTTGGCTGGGTAAAACGGGTGGTAGCCAGCGGACTGGTGTAATCCAGCGTTTTGGCCGGCGAGATAACAATCAACATAGCGCGCTCATCCTCATGCGACAAAATAGGGCGACAGGCCACTCGATGCGCCTTACCGCGGCGAGCCTCGACACTCGCTCCAATCTGATGGGTTACTGTAACAAAAAAGCCACGCGGGGTTGAAGAACTCCCCGCGTGGCTTTTTCAATGGCTGCAATAGCTGAATCTGTTATTCGGCCATTTTACGCAGCGCGTCTGGATCATCCCAAATGCCCGGCTCAAGCTGGCTGTGCAGCTCAGGATACTTACGCACATCGAATACTGGCAATTTGCCAGAGTCGAGCTGTTCGTTGTAATCCTTGGCCAGCTTGATAGCGGTGCCTGACAGCAACAAGATAGCAATCAGGTTAGTCAGCGCCATCAGGCCCATAGAGATATCCGCCATCGCCCAAACAATTGGCAACTCGGCCACGGCGCCGAAAATCACCATGCCCAGAACCATGCCACGGAACATCAGCAGACGCTTATTGCCGTTATGCTCCAAGAATACCAAGTTGGTTTCTGCGTACGCATAGTTGGCGATGATAGAGGTAAAGGCGAAGAAGAACACCGCTACTGCGATGAAGATTGCGCCCCAATCACCCACCGCAGTCGACAGCGCACGTTGCGTCAGATCGATGCCGCTCATGCCCTGACCAGTTTCCAGCGTGCCGGAAGTCAGGATAATTGCCGCGGTGGCGGTACAGATAACGATAGTGTCCATAAACACGCCCAGCATCTGCACATAACCTTGTGAAGCTGGATGTGGCGGATACGGCGAAGCGGCCGCGGCGGCGTTTGGCGCCGAGCCCATACCGGCCTCGTTAGAGAACAGACCGCGTTTCACGCCGTTAATCATCGCTTGGCTAATGGTGTACGCCAAGGTACCGGCCGCCGCTTCCTGCCAACCGAACGCACTTTTCACGATCAGTGCAATCACATCCGGCAGCTTGCTGATGTTGATACCCACGACATACAGGGCCAGCAGCAGATAAACCAGCGCCATCACCGGCACAATCAGCTCTGCCACGCGGGCGATGGTGCGCACACCACCGAAGATGATCACCGCGGTCAGCACCACCAGACCAATCCCCACGCCCAGCTGCGGCACACCAAAGGCCACATGCATCGCTTGCGCAATGGAGTTGGACTGAACCGCGTTAAACACCAGACCGAAGGCGATGATCAAGAAGATGGAGAACAACACCCCCATCCGACGCATGCCAAGGCCCTTTTCCATGTAATACGCCGGACCACCACGGTAGTTGCCCTGATCATCTTTGGTCTTGTACAGCTGCGCCAACGTACTTTCGACGAACGCAGTCGCCATACCGATGAAAGCGACCACCCACATCCAGAAAATGGCACCCGGGCCACCCAGTGTCAGCGCCACGGCAACACCGGCCAGATTACCGGTCCCGACACGGGCGGCAAGACTGGTACATAAAGCTTGGAAAGAGGAGATACCGGAATCATCGGAACGACGGCTGCGACGCAAGATGGAGAACATATGACCGAAATGACGGATTTGCAGAAAACCCAATCTCAGCGTGAAAAACAGTCCAGCACCCAACAAGAAATAGATAAGCACCGATCCCCATAGGAGATCGTTAACAAACGAGATTAAGGCATTCACAGCAAACCCTCTGAAAAATAGTTATGAAATCAGATATTTAATATTAAAATTATTATAGTTGCTCCGTTTCTTCAGAGCTTATTTCTGCTGCCGTCACTGCAGTTGGCACTGCTGCGGAGCAGATTGTTCTGCCGTAGAACCAAAACAGGGTAACGGTGTATAGATAAAAAGGTCAATTTGCAATTGCTAACCAAACGATTGCGCAAAAATAAGATAGCATACACTGAAAATTGTTACAAAGATCACACCGGATAACCGTTTCCGCAAAAACCTCTGCCCTTACTCAGGTATGCCCCCACGTGCTATTATCACAAGCCAACCAGGAAGGATCTGCATATGCAATTGATGCCAGTGCAACACAGAGGTTGGGTCTGCCACCTCTTCTATTGTCTGCTGCCCTGACACCGACTGGCTTATGCAGCCGTGTACTGAATTATCCGGATAATCCGAGAACCGGTTTTTCCACGCACACCAACGTCGAGATAACTACAAATGGCTGACAAACTCTCTGCTCTACGCAAACTCACCACAGTTGTAGCGGACACTGGCGACATCGAAGCCATCAAACGTTACCAACCGGAAGATGCCACCACTAACCCGTCACTGATCCTCAACGCCGCCCAGATCCCGGAGTACGCGCCGCTGATCGATGATGCCGTTCGTTATGCCAAGGCACTGAGTCAGGATAAAGCCCAGCAAATCGTTGATGCCGCCGACAAACTGGCTGTCAACATCGGCCTGGAAATTCTGAAAATTGTTCCAGGACGCATCTCCACTGAAGTAGATGCGCGCCTGTCTTATGACACCGAAGCCAGTCTGGCTAAAGCTCGCAAGCTGATCCGTCTGTACAACGAAGCCGGGATCAGCAATGACCGTATTCTGATTAAACTGGCCTCGACTTGGCAGGGTATTCGCGCGGCAGAAATCTTAGAGCAAGAAGGGATCAACTGTAACCTGACCCTGCTGTTCTCCTTCGCTCAAGCTCGCGCTTGTGCGGAAGCCGGTGTGTTCCTGATCTCCCCATTCGTGGGCCGCATCATGGACTGGTACAAAGCCAACACCGAACAGAAGAGCTTTGCGCCGCATGAAGATCCGGGCGTCATCTCCGTGACCTCTATCTACAACTATTACAAGCAGCACGGCTACCACACTGTGGTTATGGGTGCGAGCTTCCGTAATATCGGTGAAATCACCGAGCTGGCCGGTTGCGACCGCCTGACTATCGGCCCGAACCTGCTGCAAGAGCTGGCGGAAGCCGAAGGCGAACTGCCGGTGAAACTGGCGTACCACGGTGAAGTTCTGCCGCGTCCTGCACGCATGACCGAAGCGGAGTTCTACTGGCAGCACAACCAAGATCCAATGGCCGTAGAAAAACTGTCTGACGGTATCCGTAAGTTTGCCGTCGACCAAGGCAAACTGGAGCAGATGATCGAAGCGCGTCTGTAATCGCCCAGTTGCTGTGCAACTATCTGCAAAAAGGTGCGTATATCGCACCTTTTTTGTTGCCGATCACAGCCCAGAAAATAATTCATCGCCACACAACAAAACCGTCACCAACTTGTTCTATTTTCAACCTTGCTGTGCTATTACCAAAACCGATTAACCACGTAGCACTAACACGTAGCGAGGTAACACCATGGAAGGGTATTTCTTCGACGAAACTGACACGAGTGAGAAAACTTCACGTGGAGGGAAACAGCAGAAGAAAAGGAAATGGCGTGAAATCGAAGCACTGAAAGACAAGTACCGCCTGCAACGCGAACTGAAAAGCATCGATATTCTGAACGACTACTCACTGGAAGACCTGCGTTTCTAAGCCCCTTTTCAGACCCGCCGCTGGCGGGTCTGCCGTTTCTCAGCATCTCTTAGCGTTTATCAACACAGAGTCTTGGCCACCCGCCGAAGCCTTAGCTCACCGCACTTTGTAAACGGGTCGCCAGCTGCACATATTGAGCAGTGATCGCATCGCCGAATAACGGATCGGCAGTTAACGGCTGTAATTGCCCCATCAACTGCTGCCAGTCCGCCGGTTGCAAGGTGGTTTTCAGCAAAGGAAAGATCTGTTGCTCTTCCAACACGATATGCTGACGCTGCAATGCAATGAAATAGCGTACTTTTTCCGTTAACAGCGCGGTTGGAATAATCTGGTCCGCCATCACCATCTGCAGCAGGGCATAAAACTGCTGACACGCCGCCGACAACATCTCATGGGCCTGTGCCAGTGACGCTATCTGCGCCGCCTCATCCGGATACTGGGTGCTGAAATAGGTATAAATCTGATCTTCGAGGCAGTGGTGGTGCTGTTCGGCATGTGGGATCAGGTACTCCGCCACATCGCGCAGCAGACGGTAATTTACCCCGTCGCCACGCTCTAGCCCGGCTAACTCTTCTTCCAGAACCGCCAGTAACCGGCTGATATTGGTATGCTCACGCGTCAACTGGGTCAGCAGCATGATCTTCTCCTTGTCCGTGGATATCGTCCTTGGCTTGGGGCCACACAGGACGCCCTTCCCTTCGCGATAGAAAGGCGGCGCTTGATGACCCAGACCACCGGTACTGACAATCCCCGCAGGCGCTGGTCTTCTCTAGCGTGTTATCCCCAATACTCCTTGTTGTACCACTCTCGGCCAACACTGCTGAGGATAAATGCTGATTTTTTAATCAACCTCACACACTTGAGGTGACGCGTTTCAGCTATGCAACACGGCTCGCGCTTGTAGCACGTAGCTAACTCGATTTAGAGCACCGGTTGCCAGTCAATGGCCGGTAAATTTTGCTGTGCTAACAGCTGATTCGTTTGTGAAAAGTGGCGACAACCCAAGAAACCACGGTGTGCCGACAGTGGCGAAGGATGCGGCGCCGTGAGCACATGGTGACGCTGACGGTCAATAATGCGGCCCTTTTTCTGGGCATGCGCGCCCCACAACAAGAAGACCACCCCTTGGCGATGTTCGTTGACGGCGGCAATCACACGATCGGTAAAGGTTTCCCAGCCCAACTTGGCGTGCGAATGCGCTTGACCACGCTCGACGGTCAGCACGGTGTTGAGCAGCAATACGCCCTGATCGGCCCAGCTTTTCAGGTAACCGTGCTGCGGGATCTGAAAGCCCGCAATATCCTGCGCCAGCTCTTTGTACATATTGACCAGTGAAGGCGGCACCGGCACCCCCGGCAGCACCGAGAAACACAAACCATGCGCCTGATTGGGGCCGTGATACGGGTCTTGCCCTAAGATCACCACTTTTACCTGATCAAATGGGGTGTAGCGAAAGGCATTGAATACATCGTGCTCCGGCGGATAAATCTCCTTCCCCGCCGCGCGCTCAGCCGCTACATAGGCCATGGTGTCCAGAAAATAGGGTTGCTGCTTTTCAGCGCCAATCACATCGCTCCAGTTCAGCTCGGGCATGTGCATCTCCACTCAGATAATCGTTAACAAGGCGTAAGCTTACCCCCTTCGCTACTGGCTTATCCAGCCTTGCACGCGCCTATCTGCGCCAGATCTGCGCTAAGGTCGCATTTTAGCGCCGGCGGTTTGGCGCAGTTCTGCGCTTGTTGCTAAACTGTTAACACCACTCCTCTGACTGTGCGTGAGGCAACTTATGTCGATGATCAGCGCAAAAGAGTTTGCTCACTGGCTGTTTGAGCGCTTTAAAAACAATAAACAAGGCGTCTACCTGACTCGTAAGGACATCAGCCAACTCAGCGGACGGACTAAATTCAGCGTGGACTTTGTGCACGACATTCATCATGAGCTGATGCCGCTCGGTATGGCCTTTGTGACTGACACCGCGCGCGAATACTTTTTTCTGCTTCCACTCTCCAATCAATACTGGCGCCATTCACTGGAAGAGCAGTATCAACACGACTTCTTAAACGTTCTGCAGTTCGACAAAATCGAAAAACGCCAGCCATAAAACCGAATCCAGATCAATTTTCACCTCTTAGCGCGCATCTCACGATGTGCGCGAGATCATTTTTATACATTTGAATAAACCTTACTTTGAATCCGGATATTGACATACATCAAACAAGGTCACACAATAACCATCAACAAAGGTTGTAAACTATCAACTCTTTCTATAATTACCTTGCGGGAGATCGCTATGATTACTGGGATTCAGATCACCAAAGCTGCCAATGATGCACTGCTGAACTCTTTCTGGTTGCTGGATAGCACCACCGGTGAAGCGCGTTGTGTATGCGCCAAGAGCGAATACGCTGAAGATCAAATCGTTCCAGTTAACGATCTGGGCGAAATCGAATACCGTGAAGTAGCACTGGACGTACAACCGACTGTACGTGTGGAAGGCGGTCAGCACCTGAACGTTAACGTTCTGCAGCGTGAAACGCTGGAAGATGCTGTTAATCATCCAGAAAAATACCCGCAGCTGACTATCCGTGTATCTGGTTACGCGGTACGTTTTAACTCTCTGACTCCAGAGCAGCAGCGCGACGTTATCACCCGTACTTTCACTCAGAGCCTGTAATTGGCAGCGGGAAAAATCCCCGCCGGATGTTCACATCCACTCTGATGCTTCTCTCCAACAGGCGGTTTCTAACCGCCTGTTTCATTTACATGAAGTCTCCTGATACTCCCCGTAATTAGTCACAGAAATCTCTAATTCATTATGGTATTTTGTTTGATACAGCTACACAGTTCGTAACTGTTAGCAATAAAAAATATAGCCATTAGAATTTAGTACAGGATTCTTCTCATGAAACTTATCGCCAAGCTCATCGCCGGGATACTGGCCGGGCTACTCTTGGGCTTTTACGCCCCCGAATGGGTTATCCGTCTACTATTGACTGCCAAGTCATTGATCGGAGAACTGATTAACTTCACCATCCCACTGATTATTTTGTTCTTCATCACCAGTGGGATCGCCAGCTTGCCGCGTAACTCAGGGAAAATCCTGGGTAAAACCGTGATCTTGGCTTATGCCTCGACCATCGTGGCAGGTACCAGTGCATTCCTGATTGCCGGTCAGGTTATTCCACTGCTCGCCGAAAACGCAGTGAACGCAGAAGCCGTTGCCAACAAGCTGACGCCGTTTATTCAACTGTCGATCCCGCCACTGTTTGGCGTGATGACCGCGCTGGCGACCGCCTTCCTGTTCGGGATCGGTATCAGCAAGACCCAGAATAAAACCCTGAAAGAAGCCAGTGATGGCGGCCGCGATATCATCGACGGTCTGCTGGCCAAGGTGATCATTCCAGTACTGCCGTTCTACATTGCCGGGGTCTTTGCCGAAATGACCATCGAAGGCACGGTATTCACCACCCTGAAAACCTTCGGGATCGTGCTGGCACTGGCCATCGTGATGCATTGGCTGTGGCTGACCGTGCTGTATGTCGGCGCGGGGATCATCTCTGGTCGTTCACCACTGTTCCTGCTGCGCACCATGCTGCCAGCTTACTTCACGGCGGTCGGTACCATGTCTTCTGCCGCCACCATTCCGGTCACTCTGCGTCAGACCAAAGCGATGGGCGTGAACGAAGGCGTTGCGAACTTCACCATCCCTCTGTGCGCCACCATCCACCTGTCAGGCTCCACCATTACACTGGTAACCTGTGCTACTGCGGTGATGTATCTGGCACAGCACATGGATATCCCAAGCCTGATGACCATGTTGCCGTTCATTCTGATGCTGGGGATCACCATGATTGCTGCACCAGGAGCTCCGGGTGGCGCGGTGATGTCAGCGCTGGGGCTGCTGGGTTCAATGCTGGGCTTTACCGAAGCGCAACTGGCGCTGATGATTGCCCTGTATCTGGCACAAGACAGCTTCGGTACCGCCTGTAACGTAACCGGTGATGGCGCCATCAGCCTGCTGGTCGATACTGGGTTTGAAGCGGAAACCGAAGCCAGCAACAAGCCTGCTGAAGCCTAATTGATGCTCAGTTAAGCAAACCATGCGTAACCGGCACGGATGCCCGTTCAACTCACACACGCTGTACCGTTATCTGACGTACAGCGTGTGTTGTTTATTGTTGCTCCTGTCCGGTTGCGCCGCACCAATCAAACCGACCACCTGCACCCCACGTCTGACCCTGCACTTGCTGTACCCATCCGCCAGCGCGCAGGCCCTCACCTATCGCAATCCCGAAGGCGAGCAGTTATACCTTTCGCCGACACTGCTGCAATGCCAGCACATTGATGATGTGTTTTATATCTATTCGATGGATGGCAGCGGGCCGACACTGCGTCTTGACCTCGCGCCGCAAGGGCAAGCGATTCTCTCGCAGCAAACCAGTGAACACGTGCGTGGCAATTTAGCGATTTTGATTGATGGCCAACTGCTGGCAACGCCCATTATTCAAATGCCGATTGATGGCAACTCACTCCTGATTAATGGCATCAATGATGAAGTGGTGGCCAAATCATTGGTCAGTAGCATGAAAGCGCAGAGCAATATCGGTCGTTATCAGGTTTCCGCACATCGGCGCGCCGAAACGCCGGTACTGTTTCAAGCCGGCATGCAATTGCAGCCTCTGATAGCACAAACAACGCTTCCAACTCCCACTGATGCTGATGTTGAAGCTGAAGCCTCGAATCCAGACACATCCCCTAGCGCGGCGCAAACAGCTGACTTAGCCGTAGCCGACACAACCGAGCCAGACCACCAGCGCCAAGCGCCGAGTGCCAACCATGAAGCGCAATTAGGTTTAGCGCTGAACAAGGCCGAATTATTGCAACAAACCCTGCCTAAATTACGGGCCATGAATAACAGCAATTACACCATCCAACTGCTGGCTACGCGTAACTACCCGATCGCACAAGCCTTACTGCAAGAGCCGGGGATCAAAAGCCCACTCTATCTGTATCGCACTTGGCGCAGCGGCCAAGACTGGTATTTGGTGGTCACCGGTGAGTTTGCCACCCTGAGCGAAGCGCGCAGCGCGGCAACCAGCGAAAAAATGGCGCAGCTATACCACGATGCGTGGGTCAAAAGCGTACGTAAAGTGCATCAAGAGCTAAACGCTAATGCGCCCAAAACCAACACGCCACAAAAGAGCGCAACACCCGCTAGCCGAAAATCAGTCACCCATAGCGCAATACCTAATACCTAATACCTAATACCTAATACCTAATACCTAATACCTAATACCTAATACCGCCGCGCGCTAGCGCGAACCGGCGCGATATTCTTGCCCATAACGTCAATGCTGAAATATCAGCTCCTTTTTAGCCCCGCCACAAAAACAAAAAAACAAAAGTAAGCTTCGCCATAAAAAAACCGCCTCCCAAGGGAGACGGTCTTCATAACGACAGCCACAGCGCTGTTCACGCAGCAGCCGAGTAGCGCAATAGCAAAGTAAAAGCGCGTTTTATCTCGCTCGCTTATGCCCTGCTAACAGCCAGCACTTACAGCAAATGCTGTTGTAACCACTGTTTTAATGCAGCGAAATCCGCAGGCATGGCTTGCGATAGCAGTGGCAATTGCGCACGCTCGGCCAATGCTGGCGGCAGATCAATGTCGCGCGCCAAGATAGCTTCAACACTCTCTTTAAACTTAGCCGGATGCGCAGTACACAAAAAGACGCCAGTTTCGCCCGGACGCAACTGCTCCGACAGCACTTGATAGGCAGTGGCGCCGTGCGGCTCACACAGATAACCTAACGCATCCAGTGTGCGCAGCGTGTCACTGACCGCCTCATCACTAACCGCGCCATAGGCCAACAGCGGCATCTGACACTCTTTGCGGCGATACAGCTCTTCAATGCGCGGCCAGTTGTTCGGCCGGCTCACGTCCATCGAGTTAGACAACGTGGCAACCGTCTCACGCGGTGCCCACTCTTTGGTAGCCAGATAACGCGGGACGGTATCGTTGGCATTGGTGGCTGCAATAAAACGTTTTACCGGCAGCCCCATCGCTTGAGCCAGCAAACCGGCGGTTAAGTTACCAAAGTTACCGCTTGGCACCGCCACCACCAACTGATTGCGCGCCGCCTGCGGCAACTGCGCCACCGCTTCGAAGTAGTAACAAATTTGCGCCAGCAAGCGGCTGATGTTGATCGAGTTCGCCGAGTTCAGGCCAATCGACTGACGCAGCGCTTCATCATCAAATGCTTGTTTCACTAAGGCTTGGCAAGCATCAAAATCGCCATCCACGGCCAACGTGGAAATATTGCCGCCCAGTGTACAGAACAGTTTTTCCTGCAGCGGACTGATCTTGCCTTGCGGATACAAGATCACCACTTGGATCTGCTCGATGCCGGCAAAAGCATGCGCCACCGCTGCGCCAGTGTCCCCCGAGGTCGCAGTCAGGATGGTGATCTTTTCATCCCCCGCCACTTCAGCCAACACTTGCGCCATAAAGCGGCCACCGAAGTCTTTAAATGCCAGCGTCGGGCCATGGAACAGCTCCAGCGCATAGACCGAGTCAGACACCTGCTGCAGCGGCAGCGGGAAATCAAAGGCCGTCGCCACCATCTGCTGCACCTGCTCCGGCGTCAGCTCATCGCCAATCAGGCGACTTAAAATACGCGCACTACGCTCGACAAACGGCAATGCCAACAGCTCATCGATATTGGCCAATAGCGGCACATCAAACGGGAAAAACAGCCCCTGCTGGCGACCCAATCCCTGACGCACCGCCTGCGCGAAGCTTACCTGCTCGTTGTGATCCTTGATGTTATACAGTTTCATGCGTTACCCCAGTATGCGTGCCCCTGCCCGATCCATGCGGCAGATATGGACAAATCCTTCGTCATTTTGCAGATAGTTATCACTTAACCAGCGCGCAACACGGCTAGCCACCGCGTAATCGGCGCACACCGAGAACAGGGTTGGACCAGAACCAGAAATGCCGGTCGCCAGCGCGCCGCAATCGCGCGCCTGACGGCGCGCTTCGGCAAAGCCTGGCAATAGCCGCTCACGATACGGCTCGGCAATCACGTCTTTGATCATCTGCGCGGCCAGCCGTGGCTGATGGCTGTAACAAGCATGGATAAATCCGGCCAGATGACGACCATGAGCAATACAATCTTGGCGACGGTATTGCGCCGGTAAAATTGCGCGCGCTTCCGCAGTCGATACCTTGATGCCCGGATAGGCCATCACCCAGTACCACTCGTCAAAACAAGGCACTGACTGACTGATGATCCCCATCTCTTCCAGCATCAGCTGCAAGCCGCCCAAATAGCACGGCGCCACGTTATCGTAGTGCACGCTGCCGGAGATGCGTCCTTCCAGTTCGCCCATCATGGCCAGCATGGCATGTTCGTCAAACGGGCGGTCATGCCACTCATTGAGCGCCACCAGCGCCGCCACAATCGAGCAAGCACTGGAGCCTAGCCCCGAGCCAATCGGCATGTTCTTTTCCAACACCAGTCGCACCGGTTTGACCTTGCCGCCTTGTAAGCGCAGGCGCTCACTGAACAGCACCCAGCACTGATAGACGATATTTTCCTGCGGATTAACCGGCAATTTATCGACAAACCGCCCACGGCACGCCAACTCAAACGGTTCGCTGCAGGCCTCGGCACTGACCACATCCCCGAGCAAGGTACCGTCCACCGGACTGACCGCCGCGCCCAGCACATCGAATCCGACACTCACATTGCCAATCGAGGCCGGGGCATACACTTTGATTCCCATCTTAGACTCCCCGTTTCCACGGTAGGGTACGCAGCAAATCGGCGAAGATCCCGGCAGCGGTCACATCGTTGCCCGCGCCATAGCCACGCAGTACCAGTGGTAGCGGCTGATAATAGCGGCTATAAAACGCCAATGCGTTCTCGCCATCTTTGACTTTAAATAACGGATCATCGGCCCCCACCGCCTGAATTTCAGCGCGGCACTGACCTTCTTCAATGACCCCAACATAGCGCAGCACTTTGCCTTCGCTGTTGGCGGCCGCCACTCGCGCGGCAAACTCCGCATCCAACTGCGGTAAACGCGCCATGAAAGAGGCGGTATCGCCACTGGCATCGAAACTGGCCGGCAACACGCCTTGCACCTGAATATCGCTCAACTCCAGTGGGTAACCGGCTTCACGAGCGAGGATCAAAAGCTTACGCGCCACATCCATCCCCGAGAGATCATCGCGCGGATCTGGCTCGGTATAACCGTTTTGGCGCGCCAGCGCTGTGGCCGCCGACAGGCTCATGCCCTCTTCCAATTTACCGAAGATAAATGACAAGGAGCCTGACAACACGCCGCTAAAGCGACTCAACTCATCACCGGCATTGAGCAAGTTTTGCAGGTTTTCAATCACCGGCAAACCCGCGCCGACGTTGGTTTCATACAGAAACTTACGGCGACTGCTTTGTGCGGTACGGCGCAGCAAACGGTAATAATCGAGCGATGACGTATTGGCTTTCTTGTTCGGGGTGATGACATGGAAACCGGCGGCCAAGAAGTCGGCATACTGATCGGCAATTTTCTGATCTGAGGTGCAATCCACAATCACCGGATTGAGCAGATGATACTGATTGACCACCCGGATCAGGCGAGCAAAGGAATAAGGCTCATTGGCGGCGCTGATTTGATCGCGCCAGTGCTCCAGCTCGATGCCATTAACATCCAACAGCATTGAGCGTGAATTGGATAAGCCGCACACCCGCAGCTGAATATTTTGCGCCAGCAAACGTGGCTGCTGACGGCGAATTTGCTCGACCAGCGCGCCACCAACACCACCGACGCCGATGATAAACACATCCAGCACCTGACGAGAGTTAAACAGCGCCTCATGGCAGGTCCGTACCGCTTCGGTGACCTTCTCATCGGCAATCACCGCGGAGATAGAGCGCTCAGACGAGCCCTGCGCGATCGCCACGATATTGATGTTGGCCTGTGCCAGCGCAGTGAAAAAGCGCGCTGAGATGCCACGCGCAGTGCGCATACCATCACCGACCACCGACACTACCGCCAGTTTTTCCTGCACATCTAACGGCTCTAACAGACCGTTTTTCAGCTCCAGATAAAACTCATCGTTCAGCGCACGGCGGGCTTTGGCTAACTCGGCTTGTGGCACACAAAAACTGATGCTGTATTCAGAAGACGACTGGGTGATCAGCACCACGGAGATCCCCGCGCGTGACATCACCGAGAACACCCGCGCCGCCATGCCGACCATGCCTTTCATGCCAGGGCCTGACACGTTCAGCATCGCCACATTGGATAAGTTAGTGATGCCTTTAACTTCCAGCTGTTCGGCGCCACTTTCTGCGCCAATTAAGGTGCCTTCGGCTTGCGGGTTGGCGGTGTTTTTAATCAGGCACGGGATCTGGAACTGAGCAATCGGTAAAATGGTACGCGGGTGCAAAACCTTCGCGCCAAAGTACGACAGCTCCATCGCTTCCGGATAGGACATGGATTTGAGCAAACGCGCGTCCGGCACCAAACGTGGGTCGCAGGTATACACGCCATCGACGTCAGTCCAAATTTCGCAGCACTCGGCGCGTAAACAGGCGGCCAGTACTGCGGCGGAATAGTCGGAGCCATTACGCCCCAGCACCACCAGCTCACCTTTTTCATTGCTGGCGGTAAAGCCCGCCATCAGCGCCACCGCGCCTTGCGGAATAGGATCGGCCTGAAAACGGACGGTCGATACCTCAATATCCACGGTCGATTCCAGATAGCCACCGCGCGCCAGCAGTTTTTCCACCGGATCCAACACCTTAACCGGATAGCCGCGCGCCACAAACAGCGCGTCCATAATGGCAATCGACATCTTCTCGCCACGGCTGATAATGCTGGCATTGATGCTATCTGGGCACTGCCCCAGCAAGCTGATCCCGTGCAGTAACTGACGCAAATTGGCAAACTCGCGCGCCAACATGCTCTTGACGCTCTCCAGCGCAAACGCTGGCAACTCGGCATGCAGCCCCTGCACTAAATCGGCAAAAATCTGCTCGGCATCATTGAGGTTCGGTTGGATATCCTGACCGGCCACGGTTTTATCAATCATGGCCACCAGATGGTTGGTGATTTTGGCTGGAGCCGATAACACCGCGGCGACCTGCCCCTGCTGGGCATTGCTCTCGATGATGTCAGCGGCACGTGCAAACCGTTCGGCATTGGCCAGAGAAGTGCCACCAAATTTCAATACCCGCATCGTTGTACTCCCTTTACAAGTCCATCTCCGTTACCGTATCGCTCAGGATAACGGTTCCGTTAACTTTATGTTTTGCCGTGTTATGCAGGGCGATCACGCTCTGACATGTAACAGCAAACAATCCATCGTATCCATTCCGTGTTACCGCATGACACCGAGTCGCTCTGTGAAAACGGGTAGCAAAAAAAAGGCCCGTTCCGGTGAGGGTAACGGGCCTGGATATCTGATTTGCGCGCGTCAGCCAGCCCCGTTACCGATGGAGGTAATGGTGGTGGTTGTAATCGTAATCAGGGTAACCAGCTGAGCGTTCATCATAGTGTTACGTCTTCTCGTTGTAAGCTGTCGTAAGAGAACTGTTGTTGGTGATCCGTGATTGCCATAGCCTGCTGGGCAGACTTTTCGCGCAGTCGTGACTCTATTGGTTAAAGCAAAATTGCGCTAAAGTCAATCAATCGGCTGATTTTCTCTCCGCAGCCACCACTCAATCCACACCAGTAATAGCCATTTTTACCGGATAAAATCCTGCCAGCTTTAGCTGAATCGGTTAATTCGAGAAACCCACAGCGCCAATCTGATAATTACGCGTTGTTTTTCGGCGCGAGCATTTTTTCGATATCATGCAGCAAGGTGTGCAGCATCGCGGTATCTCGCTGAGCCAACATCCCCAAGCGCTGATCTAACCAATCGGCCAGTTTCTGATCGTCGGCCACCTGCAAGGTCTGCAGTAAACGCTCGACGCGGGCACGTAAGGCGGTTAACTGCCCCGCATCGGTCGGGGTTTCCGGCTCTTGCTGCAACTGATTTAACTGCGACAACTGATAGCAGTACACCATCACCGCCTGTCCCAAATTCAATGAGGGATAATCGGCCTGCATCGGCACGCAGGTCAGGATATCGGCCAGTTCTAACTCGTCATTGGTCAGGCCGGAGTCTTCCCGCCCGAAAACCAGTGCTGCGGAGCCCATCCACTGCTGCTTTTCTTGCAGTTGCGTCAGCACTTCAGCGGGGGTCGCGTAATAATTGAAGCGACCGCGCTCACGCGCCGTGGTTGCTACCACCAATTCCACATCCGCCACCGCGTCGGCCAGCGTGGCATACGTACTAGCCTCGGCAAGGATTTCTTGCGAGCCATGCGCAACCCATCCGGCCGCCGGCTGACGATGGGCATCACTGTTCACGATGCGCAGTGAGCTAAACCCCATGGTTTTCATCGCCCGTGCTGCCGCACCCACATTTTCTGCCCGCGCGGGCTCTACCAGTACGATATGAAACTGCATTGTTTTGTTCCTGATTCATTCACCGCCGGCAACTGTAACGAGTTTAGCCAGAAATGCAATTTCCCCCAGTTGCGCATTGGTTAAAAGATCGCCATAGTGAATCCATGCAGTGCATATATTCACCTAAATAAAAGCACGGACGATCGCCCGCAATGAGCCAGCACCGCGATGCGACATCAGCTGGTCAGAGAACAGATCGCAACAGGCAGAAGGAATGGCATGATGACCTCGGCACTGGAACACCTGATCGCGCATACGATCCTGCAAGGATTCGATGCCCAATACGGACGCTTTTTAGAGATCACCGCCGGTGCCCAGCAGCGCTTCGAACAAGCCCAATGGGCCGCGGTGCAAGACGCCATGAAGCAGCGGATCAATTTGTACGATCATCATGTCACCTTGGCCGTCGCTCAGCTCAAAAGCATGACCGGCAACCTGTATACCGATGCTCACTTTGTGATGCGGGTCAAACGTGCCTACGAAGATTTGCTGCACGACTATCCGCGCTATGAAATTGCTGAAAGTTTCTTTAACTCGGTGTATTGCCGCATCTTCTCGCACCGCAACCTCAATCCGCATAAGCTGTTTGTGTTTAGCTCACAACCGGCGCGCTTTGATCTGCCGCAGCGCCCATTAGACAAAAGCTATCCACTGACCGAACAGTCAGGCGCTAGCGTCAGCACGCGCCTTGAACAGGCATTGGCGCAATTGCTGAATGACACCCCGTTTACCCTGCCATGGGAAAACCTCACGCGGGATATCGAGCAGCTGCAGCGCCGGCTGCGCGCACGTTTTCGTGAAGAGGCGCTAGCACAAGCCAGTCTGACCATGCTGCGCGAACCTTTCTTTCGCAATAAAGCCGCTTACCTGATTGGCCGCATTGAATGGCCGGATGCGCCGCCCACGCCCCTCATCCTGCCGATTCACCATAACGAAGCCAGCGGGATATTTGTGGATACCTGCCTGACCGAGTTTGACGAAGCCAGCATTGTGTTTGGTTTTGCCCGCTCTTACTTCATGGTGTATGCCCCCGTGCCTTCTGCGGTTGTGCGCTGGTTACACACCATTTTGCCAGGCAAAAGCCACGCTGAGTTGTACACCGCCATCGGCTGTCAGAAGCACGGGAAAACCGAGTTTTACCGCGAATATCTGCACCATCTGGAGCACTCGGACGATCCTTTTATCATCGCCCCCGGCGTGAAAGGGATGGTGATGCTGGTGTTTACCCTACCCTCCTATGACACGGTGTTTAAGGTGATTAAAGATCAGTTTGCACCGCAAAAAGAGATGAACCGCGAGATGGTAAAAGCCAAGTACCGCTTGGTAAAAGAGCACGATCGGGTCGGGCGGATGGCAGATACCCAAGAGTATGAGAACTTTATCCTGCCACGCGATCGGGTCTGCAGCGAGCTGCTGGATGAGCTGCGCCGTGAAGCGCCTTCGCAGTTGGAGGAAAACGGTGACCAGCTGATTATCCGCCACCTGTACATGGAGCGACGCATGACGCCGCTGAACCTCTATCTGGAGCAGGCCAATGACGAGCAACTGCGCGCCGTCATTGAAGAGTATGGCAGCGCCATCAAACAACTGGCCGCCGCCAACATCTTTCCCGGCGATATGCTGTTCAAAAATTTCGGCGTCACCCGTCACGGTCGCGTGGTGTTTTATGATTACGATGAAATTAACTACATGACGGAGATGAATTTTCGCGAAATCCCCCCACCACGCTATCCGGAGGATGAGATGTCGGCTGAGCCGTGGTACAGCGTCGGGCCGAACGATATTTTCCCTGAGGAATTCCGTACGTTCTTGTGTATCAACCCCCAGATTCGCCAGATCTTTGAAGAACTGCATGGGGATCTGTTTGAAGCGCGTTACTGGCGAGAGATCCAAGATAAGATCCGCCACGGCCACATTGAAGACGTCTTTCCTTATCGCAGAAAGTTACGCTTCTCGCGAAATTAAAAAAGTTCCGCTATTAAACGGATATTTTGTCATTTTTTAGCCATACTGAGAGACACGCAGCAAACCGGCGTGGTAAAAGCGGACACACTATTGGCGCACGGTTTTCGTGCGAGTCTTTGGCTATTTACATGAATAGTCGTTATACGCCACAGGGAGAGGCTATGTTGTCATTGTCATCATTGCTGCTACACGGCCGCCACGCCAATCCTCTTCGCGTGATGCGACTCTCCCTGCGCCAAGCGTTATTGGCAAGCGTGAGTGCCACTTTACTGCTGAGCACGCCAGCGCATGCGCTGTCGATGGCCGATATCTCGGTGCGTCCGTATTTTGATGCCGGTAACGAAATGACTGCCTTTGATGAATGGCACGTGGCCAGTGGCGTCAGCGTCAGCATTACCCCGGAATGGCAATGGTTTATTGCCAACCAAGTCGGTACCTCGCAAACCGCCGCGCAAGCCTATAATGGCGGAGATACCGGCGCGGCCAACAGTAATGGGGTGGTCAGTGGGGTAAGCTATCAATGGAGTCAGAATCTGCGCTTGGAAAGTCGTATTGGCCGCGAAAATCGCCCCAATGCCCAACAAAGCAGCATTGCCTTTGGTAGCGCCTTGAGCCTGACCCGCTCTTTGGCCGTCAAAGCGGGGATGAATGTGCAAACCACCACCTTACCAAGCAATCCGCAAACCGATGTGCAGCTCGGTCTCGGTCTGGGCGTAACTTTTTAAACGCCATCTCGATAAACATCCACGCGTAAAACCTTATGTATCAAACAAATCAGTGAGCACCTAGCAATCTTGGCGGCTCACTGACTGTAAGTTGTGGGTTGTGGATGGTAGGGTGTGGTTGCGGATGCGCGTTATAACGTCGGATCGGTATTGCTTGGCGGATTAGCCGCTTGCATACAAGGCAAACAGCGCAAATTCAGCTCTTCACGGGCAATGGCAATGCCGTTCAAATCTGCATACAGCCAATCGCCGGGATGAATGCGGATCCCCTGAATCTCCACGCTGATGCCCAGCTCGCCCAAGCCTCGTTTATCGGTTTTCACAGGACAAGCTCCGAGCGCTTGGATCCCCAAAGGCAACTGCGCCAGCTCCCCCACATCACGCACTGCGCCAAACACCACAATACCGGCCCAGCCATTGGCAACCGCTTTGTGCGCCAGCTGATCGCCTAACAAGGCGCGGCGCAATGAACCCGCCCCGTCGACCACCAGCACCTGTCCATAGCCAGGTTTAGCCACCAAATCACGCACCAGTGAGTTATCTTCCGGGCAACGCACGGTCACCACAGGGCCAAAAAAGATGGCGCGCCCGCCATAAGAGCGAAACCACGGCGGTAACACAGTCAGTGACTCAGCGTACACATCGCATAAATCAGGTAAAAGATCCAACATCGTCCGATCCTTCTGTTATCCATCATCTAAACTTTATTAACATACGCGATCTTTTTGGCTAAATCTGTGTGCCGCTCCACTGGCGGCAAAAATCCCTGTTAACAATTAACTGATAATCCGCACAGATCGATAAACAGTTTATTGATAAATAATGATATTTTATAAAACATTGCAGCCAGTAGCAGACAGATCGGCTAAACTTGACATATATCAAGCAAATTTACGTTATTTCAACTAGTCTGACATAGCCCATTGTTATAAGGCTGTTACATAGATAGAATATTGCGCACCTAGAAGGTATCCTGCCATTAAGAGTCATTGACGACATCTGCGGTGTTACGGCGAGCATCAGTGCCGCATCGCTCCTAAGGAAGGCGCAAGCAGTTGAATTCTACGTTAATTCCTGTGCATTGATTCGTAAACACTTACCGATAAAATATGTTAAGTTTTAATGCACAACATTGCACAACAAGATTCATATTTTTGGTATTGTCTTAGGTAGCATACATGCAAACCCCGCACATTTTGATCGTCGAAGACGAGCTGGTCACTCGCAACACTCTGAAAAGTATTTTTGAGGCCGAAGGCTATATCGTTCACGAAGCCAACGACGGCACCGAAATGCATCAGATGCTGTCTGACCACGATATCAGCCTGGTCATTATGGATATCAACCTGCCGGGCAAAAATGGCTTACTGCTGGCGCGCGAACTGCGTGAGCAGGCCAATATCGCACTGATGTTCCTGACCGGACGTGATAATGAAGCCGATAAGATTCTGGGTCTGGAAATCGGCGCTGATGACTACATCACCAAGCCATTTAACCCACGCGAGTTAACTATTCGTGCCCGTAACCTGCTGTCTCGTACCATGAACATCGGTGGTGGCAGCGAAGAGCGTCGTCTGGTGGAAGAGTACTGCTTTAACGGCTGGACTCTGGACATCAACAGCCGTTCTCTGGTTAGCCCGGCTGGCGAGCAGTTCAAACTGCCACGCAGTGAATTCCGTGCCATGCTGCACTTCTGTGAAAACCCGGGCAAGATTCAGTCGCGTGCCGAGCTGCTGAAGAAAATGACCGGTCGTGAACTGAAGCCGCATGATCGCACCGTTGACGTAACTATCCGCCGTATTCGTAAGCACTTCGAATCCGTGGCAGATACGCCGGAAATCATTGCCACCATTCACGGTGAAGGTTACCGCTTCTGCGGCGAGCTGGAAGAGTAATTCCACGCCTACGTAATTGACCAACAAAAACAGGGCCATCGGCCCTGTTTTTTTATTGCGCATTTTTTAACTACATATAGCGATACTACATATCGCCCACTACATTTTTTACTGCATCTTGTTGGCTGCATATCGCTAGTGTGTTGGTTAACCTTAACCGACCCATATACTTAGCGCGGCTTTTTGCCCTGCTCTGCGGGCGTTTGGCTTTGCAGCCAGCCGCGCAGTAACTGCACGTCATTACGCCACTCACGATGGATCTCATCCACCCAATCCGCCACATTGTCCCACCACGCCGGCAGATCCGGTGATTGTGCCTGCTGCGCCAATTGCTGAATATGTTTAAGCCCCACTGAACCTGCGGCGCCTTTGATCTTGTGCGCTTCCGACACAATGCCTTTTTGATCCTTGGCGGTCATGTTGGAGTCGAGGATCGCCAGATAATCTGGCATCACCTTCTCAAACAAGTCCAGATTGCTCAGCATCAAGGTTGGCCCCACCAACTCCAGATATTGCTCGAGCATGGTCAGATCTAACAAGGCCGACGGTGCCGGCGCGGCTTTGTCATCGGCTGTCGGCGTTGGCTGCGGAGCACTGACTGGCAGCTCTGCTGGCTGCGGTAACTGACGTTGCAACATCGCCTGCAGCGCCTGTACTGACAGCGGCTTACTCAGCGCATCATCCATCCCACCAATCAAGTATTCGCTCTTGTCTTTCAAGACATTAGCGGTCAAGGCCACCAATGGCGGCAACTGGGTATAGGTTTCACGCCAGCGCCGAGCGATATCAAAACCGGTCATATCCGGCAGCTGAATATCCAGCAACACCAAGTCATAACGCGATGGATCAAACAGTGAAAACGCGTCGGCGCCGGTCATCGCCACATCCAGTGTGTGTCCCAACTTTTGCAGTACCGAGCGCGCCACAATGACGTTCAGCTCAATATCTTCGACCAGCAGAATGTGCAATGGCCGTTGCACACACTCCGCCACCGGTGCATCTTCCGGCTGCGCCGCCGCCAGCTCACGCACGGTGACAGTCAGGGTAAAGCAAGTACCCTTGCCTTCTTCACTGGTGACTTGAATATCACCACCCATCATCTGCGCCAACTTGCGAGATACCGCCAATCCAATGCCGGTACCGGTTGGATTAAGCCGCCCATCTTGGCCTTTGACCTGATAGTACATGGCGAAAATCTTATCCAACTCGGCAGCCGGAATACCAATGCCGGTATCCTGCACCGCAAACGACAAGCGGGTTTGCGCCGCGTCCCGCTCGGCATGCACGCTGACAGTCACCCCCCCTTCGCGGGTAAATTTCATCGCGTTGCCCACCAGATTCCACAGGATCTGACGCAAGCGGGTGCCATCGGCCTCAATGCAATCCGGTAATGGTTCATGCCGGATCAACTGGAATTTCAGCCCTTTTTGTTCAGCCTGCAAACCGGAGAGGTTTTCCAGATCGCTTAATAAGCCGGTGAAGTCGACCGGTTTAGCGGCCACATCCAGACGACGACGATCGAGTTTGTCCATATCGATGATGTCATTGAAGATATGACCTAAGGTGATCGCACTTAAGTGAATGGTTTTCAGATATTTTTGCTGCTCCGGACTCAACTCGGTATCCAGCAAGATCCGACTAAGACCCACAATCCCGTTCAGCGGGGTACGCAGCTCATGACTGATTGTAGAGATAAAGGTGGTCTTATCGCGGCTGGCTTTTTCTTGCGCCTCTTGATAACGCTTACGTTCGGTAATATCGCGCCCGAAGCCCATCAGGCCGCAGCGCACGCCATTACGGTCATAAAACGGGACTTTACGCAGCTCGAAACAGGCTTTGCGCCCATCGGGATAATCCAGCCACAGCTCATAAGTCAGCGGCATATTGTGCTGGAACACATTGGTATCGGTTTCCACCACTTTGGCCGCGATATCTTTGCTGTACACCTCCCATGCCGTCAGACCAATTAGCTGCTTTTCACTCTTACCGGTGAGCAGCTCCATCGCCCGATTACAACCAGAGAACTGGCCATTTTCGTTGCGGTAATACACCAGATCGGGGGAGGCATCGAGAAACGAGCGTAACAGCGCACTTTGCTGGGCCAACTGGATTTGCGCCTGTTCACGCTCGAACACTTCGTTTTCCAGATCTTCAATGGCCAGCTGCCGCGCATGCTCAGCCTTGCAGCGCTCTTCGTTTTCGAGGCTCAGCTGCTGGATTTTTTCTTGCAACTGGGCATTTAGCTGCAAGTCACGCGCACGCATCTCTTCGAGCTTACTGACCAACGCTGACAAACGCTGGCGCGACTCTTCTTGCTGCTCAACTACCACCGATAAAAAGTACACCGCCCACGGGGTGATCAGCAGCCCGAAAAACACCGAGCGCACCACATCGATGCCATGCACCTGCCCTTGTAAAAACAAGGTGACCCCGATTTGCACCAACAAGGCCAGCGCCACCAGCGCGGTTGCCAGCAACAGCGAAAACCGGACAATGCCCAGCTTCACCATCAAATCCACATAATATTGCGCAAGCAGCTTGATCCGGTTCATACCGCCGATCCGTTTTTTTAAAATGATATCCTAGGGCGGTATCTTACTGTGTGTCGTCCTGCAGCTCCACCTTGACGCTGTGGGCTGTTTCACCGGTCACACAGATCCGGTTACGACCGAGGGATTTAGCCTGATACAGAGCCAAATCGGCCTGTTGCACCAGCTCGCTACAATGCACCAGTGGTGAGGGCTGCATCGCGGCAATGCCAATACTGCAAGTGAGGTGGCCGTTGATATCCGACGCCGAATGTGGAATATCCGCTTGACGCAAATTGATCTGGATACGGCGCGCCACTTCTTCTGCACCACGCTCATCAGTTTCCGGCAACAAGATCACAAACTCCTCGCCACCGTAACGCGCCACCAGATCTTGCGGTCGCCACAGTGAGTGAGTAAGCACTTCGGCAAACGCCTGCAAGCCGCAGTCGCCTTGCTGATGGCCATAGCGATCGTTGTAAGCTTTGAAATAATCGATATCAATCAACAGCAGTGCCAGCGAGCGCTGATTACGTTGATGGGTACGCCACTGCTGATGTAGCTGCTCTTCAAAATGACGCCGATTGGCAATGCGGGTCACACAATCGAAATAGCTTAAGGTGTGCAGATCCATAATCGCATCGGCCAATTGCTGCTCGGTGCGCTTACGCTCCGTAATATCGCGCCCCACAATCAGCACCGCACGCTCCGCGTATTCTGGGCCGTTACAGGGTGATTTGGTGATCTCCAACCAGCGCACCGTGCCATCGGGGGTGCTGAAGTAGTCCTCATAACACACCGGCAGGCCACTATTGAGCACTTGCTGCTCTTGTGACGCCCAAAACGCCACCCGATCTTCAGCGCTCCACGCCACAGGCCGAGTACCACAAATCTGCGCTACCGTGCACTGCGGCCCACCGAGCATATGGGCAAAAGCTTGATTGCAGGTGAGATAAACGCCGCGCTCGCTGATCACCGCCACCGGATCGGGGCTGGCATCAAACAGCTGTTGCATCAGGCGTCCAGAGTGACGGTAGGGCTGGCTACGCCAGCGGTAGCGCCAACGCTCCCAGCAAACATAGCCCGTCAATACGCCGGCCGGACGATGCCGCGAGGCACGCATTCCCAACAGGAGCAGGGTTAACCCCAGTCCTCCTAGGATAACCCCTAACATAAACAGTGCAGAGATGGTCATTCACGTACCGGCAATTGATGAAAAGTCGTATAAATAAGCAGCGAAACGTCCCACTTTACCCGATTAATTGAAAAGGGGAACCTAAAGCCGAACCTTGCGCGCCTCTTTGCGCCAAAATGCGATTTATCTCTACCATTCCCGTCCAGCGGTTTTCACACCACAGCGGCGCTAACAGCGTCGGACGGCGCGCACTGGCCGACACCCGATGATAAATAATCTCTGCCGGCGTGTGGCGGATCATCTCCGCGGCGATATCCACATAAGGCTCCAGCTCAATCGCCTGCTGCCGCCCCGCTTCCCACGCTTTCGCCATGGTGCTACCGGTGACAATGTGCAGTGGATGTAACTTGATCCCATCCGTACCGGCAGCGACAACCTGCGCCAAGGTTTGCAAGCAATCTTCTTTGTCTTCGCCCGGCAAGCCAACAATCAGGTGAGTACACACTTTCAGGTTACGCGCCCGCGCCGCTTGGGCCGTTTTGACATAACACGCAAAATCATGCCCACGGTTGATGCGTTTTAAGGTGCGATCCTGCGCCGATTGCAGCCCCAGCTCCAACCAGACTTCATAGCCTTGCTGCTGATAACCGGCCAATAAATCCAACACCGCATCAGAGACACAATCAGGCCGCGTACCGACACACAACCCTACGATATCCGCCTGCTGCAGCGCCTCTTCATACATTCTTTTCAGCAAGCATAATTCGGAATAGGTGCTGGTATACGCCTGAAAATAGGCCAAATAACGACGCGCACGGTGAATTTTAGTCGACTGTTCAGCAATTTGCTCAGTAATGCTTTTATATTGCGCATTTTCATCGGAAAACGAGGCCACATTACAAAAGGTGCAGCCACCACGCCCCAACGTACCGTCGCGGTTCGGACAACTAAAGCCGCCATGCAGGGTCAGTTTGTGGATTTTCTCCCCGTAGCGGCGGTGTAAATCGCTGCCAAACATATTTACCAGTTCATTCAGTTGCATCAGCGTCTATATTCCACGATCGAAACCATTCAGATTACAGTGTTGCGCAACCTCCGATCCTGACTCGGATCAAAGCCTTGCCCAACCTGACATTGACTCATTTTTATGACGCACTCATCCCGCCCAAGATCTCTGCCCCCGAGCAAGAATAAATAACGAATAATTGTTCATAATCATGCAGTGCGCCGTGCGCGGTTTATGCTCCGCGCTATCCATAAAGAACGACGTTCTGACCTGTTTTTTATTTTACAACAGGATAGAAAAACAGAGCGAAATTTTACCTGACACCCCCACCACCCACGAATTACTGGCCTAGTGGCCAGAAAAACTCACGCCGTGCTACCGCAAGCCCAATCGACAGAACAGCCGTTTGCCGCCTAATTTGTGCAACTAGCTTAATAAATCGATGAATACTAAGTAAAAATAGTCTGTTGTATCGCGAAATTAGATGTTGCTGGCCAATTACAGAATGTTTGACCTATGTAACATTTATCGCTAATTTGGGAAGTCGGCTGGAAGCTGTGAGGTGAGCATGGAGCTCACCGGATTTATGCAAATAATTTGTCGTTCGGTACAGGCAAGGGAGGAAGGCAATCATGCTGTACGATTCATCCCAGGAAAGGGATAACTGTGGCTTCGGGCTGATCGCCCATATCGAGGGTGAACCCAGCCACAAAGTGGTACGTACCGCTATTCATGCGTTAGCCAGAATGCAGCACCGTGGTGCGATTTTAGCCGACGGCAAAACCGGCGATGGCTGCGGCCTGTTGATGCAAAAGCCGGATCGTTTTTTTCGCATGGTGGCCGAAGAGCGCGGTTGGCATCTGGCCAAAAACTACGCGGTCGGCATGCTGTTCCTCAATCCTGACCCTAGCAAAGCGGCCCTTGCCAGGCAAATTACCGAAGAAGAATTACAGCGCGAAACCCTCTCTTTAGTCGGTTGGCGTGTAGTCCCGACCAATCCTGATGTACTGGGTGAGATAGCTCTCAGTTCATTGCCAGTGATCGAGCAAGTCTTTGTCAACGCCCCTGCCGGTTGGCGTCCACGCGATGTGGAGCGACGTCTGTTTGTGATGCGTCGGCGCATTGAAAAGCGTCTGCAAGACGACCCACACTTCTATGCCTGTAGCTTCTCTAATCTGGTGAACGTGTACAAAGGGTTGTGCATGCCATCCGATTTGCCACGTTTTTATCTGGATCTGGCCGATTTACGCATGGAATCGGCGATTTGCCTGTTCCACCAGCGTTTCTCTACTAATACCGTACCGCGCTGGCCGCTGGCGCAGCCATTTCGTTATCTGGCCCACAACGGTGAGATCAACACCATCACCGGTAACCGCCAATGGGCACGGGCGCGGGCGTATAAGTTCAACACGCCACTGATCCCCGATCTGCAAAATGCCGCGCCGTTCGTCAACGAAACCGGCTCAGACTCTAGCTCACTGGATAACATGTTGGAGCTGTTTTTAAGCGGCGGGATGGATCCGTTTCGCGCCATGCGCCTGCTGATCCCGCCTGCTTGGCAAAATAACCCCGATATGGACGACGATCTGCGCGCCTTCTACGACTTTAACTCCATGCACATGGAGCCGTGGGATGGTCCGGCAGGAGTGGTGATGAGCGATGGCCGCTACGCCGCCTGTAACCTCGATCGTAACGGCCTGCGTCCGGCACGTTATGTCATCACCAAAGACAAACTGATCACCTGCGCATCCGAAATTGGGATCTGGGATTACCAGCCTGATGAAGTGGTAGAAAAAGGGCGGGTTGGGCCTGGCGAGCTGCTGGTGATCGACACCCGCAACGGAAAAATCCTGCACTCGCTAGAGATCGATAACGATCTTAAGCAGCGCCATCCTTATAAAGAGTGGATGCAGAAAAACGTTAAACGCCTGATCCCGTTCGAGCAGCTGCCCGACGATCAGGTTGGCAACCGTGATTTTAACAATCAGCAGCTGGCGACCTACCAAAAACTGTTTGGCTACAGCAATGAAGAGCTGGAGCAGATCCTGCAGGTGCTGGGGGAAAACGCGCAAGAAGCGGTCGGCTCCATGGGTGACGATACCCCGTTTGCCGTACTGTCGCGCCAAAGCCGTAGCCTGTATGACTACTTCCGCCAGCAGTTTGCGCAGGTGACCAACCCGCCAATTGACCCGCTGCGCGAAGCACATGTCATGTCACTCTCCACCTCCATTGGTCAGGAGATGAACGTCTTTTGTGAGGCCGAAGGACAAGCGCACCGTGTCAGTTTCAAATCGCCGATCCTGCTGTACTCCGATTTCCATCAGCTGCTGGCGCTCGACACGAAATATTACCGTCACGATGTATTGTCTTTGAGCTTCGATCCGCAGCAGACCGATCTGCAACAGGCCGTGCAAGCCCTCTGCGATCAGGCTGAACAACTGGTGCGCAGTGGCTGCGTATTGCTGGTGCTCTCAGATCGCCAGCAACGCGCCGATCACTTACCGATCCCGGCGGCCATGGCGGTCGGTGCGGTGCAAACCCGCTTGGTCAATAACAGCCTGCGCTGCGATGCCAACATCTTGGTAGAAACCGCCAGCGCGCGCGATCCACACCATTTTGCAGTGCTGCTCGGGTTTGGCGCCACCGCCATCTACCCGTATCTGGCCTACGAATCACTGGCCAAACTGGTGGATGACGGCGCGATCAACAAGCCGTACCGCACGGTAATGCAAAACTACCGCAACGGGATCAACAAAGGCCTGTACAAGATCATGTCCAAAATGGGCATTTCTACCATTGCCTCTTACCGCTGCTCGAAGTTGTTTGAAGCGGTAGGGATCGGCTCTGACGTGATTGATCTGTGCTTTAGTGGCGTGCCTAGCCGCATCGAAGGGGCCAGCTTTGCTGACTTCCAGCAAGACTTGATCAATCTATCTCGCAAAGCCTGGTTAGTACGTAAACCGCTGGAGCAAGGCGGCCTGCTCAAATACGTTCACGGCAGTGAATACCACGCCTACAACCCTGATGTGGTGCAGACTCTGCAACAAGCCGTACACTCCGGTGACTACCGTGATTATCGCCGCTATGCCGATTTGGTGAACCAGCGTGCACCCGCCACCTTACGTGACCTGCTGCAACTAACCCCAAATCCGGCTACATCGACGGTTGCATTGGAGCACGTCGAGCCGCAAGAAAGCCTGTTCCGTCGTTTTGATACAGCAGCCATGTCAATCGGCGCCTTAAGCCCAGAAGCTCACGAATCGCTGGCACAAGCCATGAACACCTTGGGTGGATATTCTAACTCTGGTGAAGGTGGTGAAGATCCAGCGCGCTACGGCACCAATAAAGTCTCGCGTATCAAGCAAGTCGCTTCTGGCCGCTTTGGTGTCACTCCGCACTATCTGGTTAACGCCGATGTCATTCAGATTAAAGTGGCTCAAGGCGCCAAGCCGGGCGAAGGCGGTCAGTTACCGGGAGATAAAGTCACTCCGTACATTGCCCGTCTGCGTTACTCCGTCCCGGGCGTGACCCTGATTTCGCCGCCGCCGCACCACGATATTTACTCTATTGAGGATCTGGCGCAGCTGATTTTCGATCTCAAACAGATCAATCCGAAGGCGCTGATTTCGGTCAAGCTGGTCTCTGAGCCGGGCGTTGGCACCATCGCTACCGGCGTTGCCAAAGCCTATGCCGACCTCATCACTATCGCGGGCTATGATGGCGGCACTGGTGCCAGTCCATTGGCGTCAGTTAAATATGCTGGCTGCCCGTGGGAGCTCGGCTTAGTCGAAACGCAACAAGCACTGGTCGCCAATGGCCTGCGCCATAAGATCCGTTTGCAGGTCGATGGCGGACTGAAAACCGGTCTGGATATCATCAAAGCAGCCATTTTGGGCGCCGAAAGCTTTGGCTTTGGTACCGGCCCGATGGTAGCGCTGGGTTGTAAATACCTGCGGATCTGTCACCTGAACAACTGCGCCACCGGCGTGGCAACCCAAGATGAAAAGCTGCGCCGCGACCACTACCACGGCCTGCCAGAACGAGTAATGAATTACTTCCGCTTTATTGCGCAAGAAACTCGTGAACTGATGGCCGAATTGGGGGTGACCCAGCTGGTCGATTTGATTGGCCGCACCGATTTGCTGACCGAGCTGGACGGCTTTACTGCACGCCAGCAAAAACTGGACTTATCCGCGCTGCTGGCCACCGCTAAGCCGCATCCGGGCAAAGCAGTGTACTGCACCGAAGGCAACCCGCCATTTGACCAAGGCGAGCTTAATGCCCGTTTGGTCGCGCAAGCCCAAGAGTGCTTAACCCAGCGTAAGAGCAAAAAGTTGTTCTTCGATATCCGCAATACCGATCGCTCGGTTGGCGCACGCTTGTCCGGTGAAATTGCCAGCCAGTTTGGTGAAGCCGGCATTGCCAGCGAACCGCTAAAAGTGCAATTCAGCGGTACTGCCGGACAAAGCTTTGGCGTGTGGAATGCCCCAGGCGTTGAGCTGTCACTGACCGGTGATGCCAACGACTATGTCGGCAAAGGGATGGCCGGCGGCAAAATTGCCCTGCGCCCACCGATAGGCTCAGCGTTCAGAGCCCACCAAGCCACCATCATCGGCAACACCTGCCTGTATGGCGCCACCGGCGGCAAACTGTTCGCAGCGGGCCGCGGCGGAGAGCGTTTTGCCGTGCGTAACTCAGGCGCGATTGCGGTTGTCGAAGGAATCGGCGATAACGGCTGTGAATACATGACCGGCGGCATCATCTGCGTACTGGGTCGTACCGGCGTGAACTTCGGTGCCGGGATGACGGGCGGCTTTGCCTATGTTCTGGATGAACAGGGCGATTTTGCCAAACGGGTTAACCCCGAGCTGGTCGAGCTGCTGGATGTCACCGAGTTGCCTATCCACCAAGAGCACCTGCGCGGTTTGATCACCGAGCACGTGCAGGCCACCGGCTCGGCACGCGGCGAAGAAATTTTGGCGCACTGGGAAAGCTGGGCCGACAAGTTCACGCTGGTGAAACCAAAATCCAGCGATGTTAAAGCATTACTTGGTCACCGTAGCCGCTCTTCGGCGGAACTCCGGGTTCAGGCGCAGTAACAGGGAGAGAGTAAGCCATGAGCCAGAATGTGTATCAGTTTATTGACTTGCAGCGGGTCGATCCGCCGAAAAAACCGCTGAAGATCCGCAAAATTGAGTTTGTTGAGATCTACGAAAACTTTTCCGAATCACAGGTGCATGCCCAAGCCGATCGCTGCTTGGGCTGCGGCAACCCTTATTGTGAGTGGAAATGTCCGGTGCATAACTACATCCCGAATTGGCTCAAGCTGGCCCATGAAGGACGTATTTTGGAAGCGGTGGAATTATCGCACCGCACCAACAGTTTGCCGGAAGTCTGTGGTCGCGTGTGCCCGCAAGACCGTTTGTGTGAAGGAGCCTGTACCCTGAATGACGAGTTCGGGGCGGTAACCATCGGCAACATTGAAAAGTACATCACCGATAAAGCCTTTGAGATGGGCTGGCGACCGGATCTATCCGGCGTGGTGGACACCGGTAAGAAAGTGGCGGTGATTGGCGCCGGCCCAGCCGGACTTGCCTGCGCTGACGTATTGGTGCGTAACGGCGTGAAACCGGTGGTGTTCGATCGCCATCCAGAAATTGGTGGCCTGCTGACCTTCGGCATCCCGGCCTTCAAGCTGGAAAAAGAGGTCATGATCCGCCGACGCGAAGTGTTCAGTGGGATGGGCGTCGAGTTTCGCCTGAACACCGAAATTGGCAAGGATCTGGCGTTCACCGAATTGCTGTCCGAGTTTGATGCTGTCTTTTTAGGCGTAGGCACCTACCGTAACATGCGCGGTGGCTTGGAAAACGAAGACGCCGCCGGGGTGTACGATGCGCTGCCCTACCTGATTGCCAATACCAACCGTTTGATGGCCTTTGAGCGTCAAGCGGATGAGTATATCGACATGGCCGGTAAAAAAGTGGTGGTGCTCGGTGGTGGTGATACCGCGATGGACTGCGTGCGTACAGCAATCCGGCAAGGGGCAGCCCATGTGGTGTGTGCTTACCGCCGCGATGAAAGCAACATGCCCGGTTCACGCCGTGAAGTGAAAAACGCCCGTGAAGAAGGGGTGGAGTTCATGTTCAACCTGCAGCCTCTGGGGATTGCCCTCGATGCCCATGGCCGCGCGTGTGGCGTGAAAGTCGTGCGTACGGAGCTCGGCGCGCCCGATGCACAAGGCCGTCGCAGCCCCCAAGTGGTGGCCGGCTCTGAACATGTCTTGCCCGCCGATGCGGTGATCATGGCGTTTGGCTTCCAGCCACACGCCATGCCATGGCTCGAGACCTGTGATGTCGAACTCGATGGCAAAGGGCGAATTGTCGCGCCGGCCGAGCGTGAGTTCGCCTTCCAAACCAGCCATGCCAAGATTTTCGCAGGCGGGGATGCCGTGCGTGGCTCCGATCTGGTGGTCACCGCGATTGCCGAAGGTCGTCAGGCGGCAGAAGGGATCATGAACTATCTGGGCTGTTAATCCGCGCAGTGCGCTACGCCTAACCCATAACCTAAGTTAAGTTACGTTAAGTTATCCGCTCGCGTCGTAGGCCATCATCAACCGGCTCGCGAATGCACTCTCCACGGCCAACCGGCATCAAGTTTTTGCTCGGTTGGCCGTTATCTTTGCAACGCCGTTTCTATACCAATTCTACACACACGCGATACCAACACGATGGCCGCCTTTATTCGGCTGGCGCGGTCATGACAAGCATGCCGACTCGCAGATGCTTCATGCTAGACTAGGCATCACTGAAATGCTGCGACTGGCGGCTAAACCGCTTCGCAGTGCGTGTTTTCTTTTTTTGCAGGCCCGATCCCATGAAAGTAGGCATTATTGGCGCAATGGAGCAGGAAGTCGCCATCCTGCGTGACCAAATCAGCAATCTGCAGGTGTTCAAACGCGCCGGTTGCGAAATTTACAGCGGTACTCTGCACGGTACTGATGTGGCGCTGCTCAAGTCCGGCATCGGTAAAGTGGCCGTGGCACTCGGCACCACCTTGTTGATTGAACATTTTGCCCCAGATGTCATCATCAATACCGGCTCGGCCGGTGGTCTGGATAGCCGCCTGAACGTCGGTGATATCGTTGTCTCCAGCGAAGTGCGCTACCACGATGCCGATGTCACCGCTTTTGGTTATGCCTATGGCCAACTACCTGGTTGCCCAGAAGCCTTTGCTGCCGATCCGAAGCTGATCAACGTAGCAGAAAGCTGCATTCGCAGCGCCGGTCTGAACGCGGTACAAGGCCTGATCTGTAGCGGTGATGCGTTTGTACACGGCGCGGATAATCTGGCTCGCATTCAACAACACTTCCCGCAAATTGCCGCAGTGGAAATGGAAGCCGCTGGCGTTGCCCATGTGTGTAACCAGTACCAACTGCCATTTGTGGTGGTGCGTGCCATTTCGGATGTGGCCGATAAAGAAGCCAGCATGAGCTTTGAAGAGTTCCTGCCGGTCGCCGCCCAGCAATCATCGGTCATCGTGGCCGCGATGCTCAAGCAACTGAACACCTACTAATCGTCCACCACGGAGCCTGACGTGATCCAGCCTGCTGTTACTGAACTCAACTTCCGAGAACTGGCTTTCTGGTATCCGCTGCTGGCGTTGTGGGGCGGCGTGCTACTGCACCTGCTGCTACCACAACCGGCGCGCGCATTGCGTCAGGGGTGGACTCTGCTGGCCAGCCGCTTGCTGGCCCGCATGCTACACGCGAAAAACCCGCCCGCTCAGCAGCGCCTGTCTGGTGCGCTGAGCTGGTTATTGCTGCTGTTACCCCTGCTGATTTTATTACCGGCACTGCAGATTTTGGCCTGGTCCGAACCGGTGTTTGACGCCGTACTGCTCTGGCTGGCATTCAGTTGGGCGGCTTTATGGCCGGATAACCAACGTTTTGCCCGCGCGCTACAAGGCGAACAAAAACATCTGGCGCGCACCATCTTAGACGAACAAGTGCAACGTGATACCACCGAGCTTTCCCTGCTCGGGTTAGGTAAAGCCGGTGCGGAAACCCTGTTGATGGGCTATTTGCGCGGCTTAATTCATGTCCTATTTTGGTATCTACTGGCCGGAGGCTGTGGCGCGCTGTTTTATCGCTGCTGCGAACTGACCGCGCGTTGCTGGTCACCAGCACAACCGAAAAATCACGCCTTCGGCCTCTTTGCCGCCCGCATGCAAAGCGTACTGGAGTTGCCGGGCAATCTGTTGCTATTGCTGCTGCTGCTCCCTGGGCGTCATCTGCGCCAACGCTGGCAACGGATGCAAATTCAAGCCAAAGGCTGGAGCCACTGGCTCACCGGCGCTCTGTATACCCAAGTCGGTTTACGCTTGGATATCGCGATGGGTGGACCGGTGCGCTATCAAGGCATACGTGTAGGACGACCAACGCTAGGCGGCAGTCGACCGGTACACAGCCGAGACCTGTACCGACTGGCGCGCGATTTAAATTTGTATGCATTTATCCTGTTATTGCTAAGCTCGGCCGGAGTGTTACTGCGATGAGAAAGACGCTGACATCACGCTTATACCGCATCTTATCTCGCTCGTTAGCACTGTGTCTGCTGCTTGTAAGCTGCAACCTGCTAGCGGCGGCGCAACGGGTGATCTCCCTTTCGCCCTCTACCACCGAATTAGCCTACGCCGCCGGCATGGGCGAGCAGATGGTAGCCGCCAGTAGCTATTCCGATTATCCTGCCGCTGCGCAACAGCTCGAGCGGGTTGCCGATCACCGCGGGATCAATGTCGAGCGGATCTTACTACTAAAGCCAGATCTGGTGTTGGCATGGAAAGGCGGGAATCCCACGCGCCCACTGCAACAGCTCGAACAACTGGGGATCCCGGTATTTTATGCAGATCCACGCCGCTTGGACGATCTGGCCAGTGAGCTGGATCAGCTCGCTGCCTACAGTGCCCATCCAGACGAAGCGCGTGCCAACGCCCAAGCACTGCGCCAGCAATTCAGCATTCTACAGCATACCTATCAACGTCAAACGCCCATTCCAGTATTTATCCAATACGGCACGCAAGCGATGTTTACCCCCGGCGTCGATACCCTGCAATCGCAAATCGTCAGCCTGTGTGGAGGTAAAAATATCTTTGCTGACAGTGGCCTGAGCTGGCCAAAAATCAGCCGTGAGCAAGTTCTACTACGCAAACCACACGCCATTATCGTGCCCGGCAATGCCGAAACGGTAGCTGAAGTTCGCCGCTACTGGCAAGGGATGTTAGACGTGCCTGTTATCGCCGTGGAGGAGAGTTTGTTAAGCCGCAGCGGGCCACGTATGCTGCAAGGCGCACAGCACATTTGCACCGCACTGGCGAAACTCTCACCTGCGTCATAATTCAGTAAAAAGCCCGTTGCCAGCAGGCCGCTAAACGCTACAATCGCCGGCGTTTTAAAACTGACTGACTCTGAGGGCTTTCCATCACATGCTGTATTTCTTCGACATGCTGGGCACCGCTGTTTTTGCCATCTCCGGTGTACTCCTTGCCGGCCGTTTGCGGATGGATCCGTTCGGGGTGGTCGTTCTGGCCGCGGTAACTGCCATTGGCGGCGGTACTATTCGCGATATGGTGCTGGATGCCGGCCCGGTATTTTGGATCCGCGATCCCTTCTATCTGACGGTGATTTTTATTACCTGTGCCCTGAGTATGCTGCTGATCCGCCCTGCTCGTCGGATCCCGTGGTGGGTGCTGCCGGTACTGGATGCGGTGGGTTTGGCGGTCTTCTTAGGGATCGGGGTGAACAAAGCCTTGCTGTGTGGTGCTAGCCCAATGGTCGCGGTGGTGATGGGCGTGATCACCGGCGTAGGCGGCGGGATCATTCGTGATGTGTTAGCCCGTGAAGTACCCATGATCTTGCGTACCGAGATCTACGCTACCGCCTGTATTATCGGCGGGATCCTGCACACCGGCGCGCTGAGCCTGGGTGTCGGCGCACAACATGCGATGCTGCTGGGTTTATTCAGCACCTTAGGGATCCGCTTGGCGGCGATCCGCTGGAACCTGAAATTGCCGACCTTTCGTATTGACTGATGATCCCCGATTTGGATAGTCTGGGATGTAGGATCAATGATTTTTTCTATCAGATCCTCAAAATGTGACGCTATTTATAGAAAGTTGTATTAAAAAACAGCAAGTAACTCGATGAAGAGTAGACTCGCCCACCCCGATTTCCTATAATTGCGCCCGTCAGGCCCCATAGCTCAGTGGTCAGAGCAGGCGACTCATAATCGCTTGGTCCCCCGTTCAAGCCGGGGTGGGGCCACCAAATCCAACAAAAAAGCCAGCAGATTGCTGGCTTTTTTGTTTTGTGCATCTTGCCGTTAGCGCGTTAGCGACAACTGATTACTCCGCCGCCGCTGACGCATCCTGTGCGTGCAAACGGCTCAGAGTGCCACGCCACGTCAGCTGACGCTGCATACGGGTCATCCCCGGTTGCGGCTTCTCGGTACCGTCCAAGCTATCCAATACCAGCTTCAGCACTGTCTCCGCCACATCGCGGTGACGCTGCGACAGCGACATCACTTTACAGCCGAGAAAATCCAGCAACTCGTGGTCACCGAACGTGGCAATGGTCAGCGAAGGTGGGATCTTGCCAAAACGGGCAATAATCTCATCCAACACCCCCTGCAACAGGGCAAACGAGGTGGTAAACAGCGCATCTGGCAGCGGGTTCTCTTTCAGCCACGCCGCAAAACGGCTTGCCGCCGCTTCCCGCTCATAGCTAGCCGCATGCAAGAAGGTGACCTGACGCTTATCCCCTTCACAGGCCTGACGGAAGCCCTGCTCACGCAGCTGACTCACCGACAGCTCTGGCAATGCGCCGACATACACAATCGACTTCACGTCTGGCTGACTGAGCAGCTCATGGCACAACACTTCCGCATCGGCGCGGTCAGCACCGACCACGCTAATAAAGTGCTGCGGATCGAGCGCACGGTCGAGAGCGATGATCGGCAGATCGCGCCCCGCCCACTGCTGATAAAACTCATGTGTCGACGACAACGCAGTCGACACAATCAGTGCATCTACCTGACGCTGCAGCAAGTGGCTGACGCAGCGCATTTCGTTTTCCGGTTTATCCTCGGAGCAGGCAATCAATAACTGATAGCCATGCTGACGCGCACGACGCTCCAGATGATTGGCGATACGGGTATAACTGGTGTTCTCCAAATCTGGGATCACCAGGCCAATAGAGCGAGTCCGACCGGCACGCAGACCCGCAGCAACGGCGTTCGGCTGGTAGTTGTGCTCACGCACCACTGCCATCACCTTCTCGACCGTTTTATCGCTGACACGATACTGTTTTGCCTTGCCGTTAATGACATAACTTGCTGTAGTGCGTGACACGCCAGCCAGTCTGGCTATCTCATCCAGCTTCACTACCATCCCCTTCTGATGAGATCGATGAATAATCAAGATCTAACCGTATAACATAGGCCGGATGCAATACCTTTTTCCGGCGAGAAACTGCCTTAGATCATGCTTTATGGGTATCGTAATAACAGCGGTTCACACGGCAGAAAATTAATTATTCGTTGCTCACATTTTTTATGTAATTTTTTGATATACCCGCGCCCCCCTGCTATAAGACAGGGAAGTTATGCTTGTCGTACAAAGTAAAGCAGTATTTTATCACACAAGTATTGCTTTCAGGGGGGAAGAGTGTCAAGTCCAACAATTACGGATCAAATTTTTCAGGTCATCAAAAAAGATATTCTCTTAGGAATATTAAAGCCAGGTCAAAAACTGGTTGTCGCGGAATTAAAAGAACGTTATGGCGTCGGCGCTTCACCCATTCGCGAAGCCTTAATTAAATTATCGTGGAATAAATTCGTTTATATTGAGCCACAAAAAGGCTGCTGGGTAGCCCCAGTTTCGATTGCCGAATTGGAAGATATTCTGGATACTCGCTACACCCTCGAACGCATCCTACTGACCAAGTCCATCGAACAAGGGGATGAGGAGTGGGAGCTCAATGTAATCACCAGTCACCACAAACTGGCACGCATTGATGATCCGGCCAACCCAGACATCGACTATGATGAGTGGGAAGAGCGACACAACCACTTTCACCTTTCTTTGCTCTCCGGTTGTAACAGCCCCAAGATGCTGGAATTTATGGAGAATATATTGGAGCAGATGGCGCGTTATCGTCATATCTGGGTCAATATTCGTCTCGATTACGCTCAGCGCTATCACGACAATGGCGAACATGAAAAATTAATGCAGGCCGTACTGGATCGCAATATCCCTCTGGCGATTGAATTAACGGAACGACACTCACAGCGCGCACTCGAATTAATGAAAGAATCTATTCATTATTTGGAAAAAATAAACGCACTGGCCTAACAGAATAAATGAATAAAGGGGAATGATTTCCCCTTTATTGTTTGCGCTACCGCATAAAACGACAGTCAATGTTATGACAATACGTATTAATTATGTACTGACCGCTCACCGCGTGATATTCCGACTACCCCAGAACGCGCCACTTCCACAATATCGGTATGCTCTTTAACCGCCGCTAAAAAAGCATCCAGTTTGTCACTGGTACCGGCTAATTGCACCGTATACAACGTACCGGTCACATCCACAATCTGGCCGCGGAAAATATCACTCATCCGTTTGAGCTCATCACGCACGCTCGCGGGCGCTTGCATTTTAACCAGCATCAACTCACGCTCGACATGTGCGCCTTGACTTAAGTCACTGACTTTCAACACATCGATCAGCTTATGCAGCTGCTTTTCGATCTGCTCCAGCACGCTTTGATCGCCCGCGGTCACGATAGTGATCCGCGATAAGGTCGCATCCTCGGTCGGCGCGACAGTCAGGGTTTCAATGTTATAACCACGCTGAGAAAACAGCCCGACCACCCGTGACAACGCCCCGGACTCGTTCTCCAGTAATACAGACAAGATTCGGCGCATCAGGTTCTCTCCGTTTTACTTAACCACATTTCATCCATGGCACCGCCACGCACCTGCATCGGATAGACATGCTCGGTCTCATCCACGGTGATATCCACAAACACCAGACGATCTTTCATTGCCAGCGCCTGAGTCAGTTTGCTTTCCAGCTCATCAGGCGTGCGGATCGCAATCCCCACATGGCCATAGGCTTCGGCGATTTTGACAAAGTCCGGCAACGACTCCATATACGAGTGCGAATGACGACCGCTGTAGATCATGTCCTGCCACTGCTTCACCATACCTAAGAAGCGGTTATTCAAGTTGATGATCTTAACCGGCACGTCATATTGCAGCGCGGTGGACAGCTCCTGAATATTCATCTGGATACTGCCATCGCCGGTCACGCACACCACTTGCTCTTCCGGCAGCGCCATCTTGACGCCAATGGCAGCGGGGAAGCCAAAGCCCATGGTGCCAAGACCGCCAGAGTTGATCCAACGGCGCGGTTTGGCAAACGGGTAATACAGAGCGGCAAACATCTGGTGTTGACCAACGTCAGAAGCCACGTAGGCATCGCCGCCGGTCAGTTTATGCAGCGCAGCTATCACCGCCTGCGGCTTGATTTTTGGCCCACTGGTATCAAAGTTCAGACACTCACGGGCGCGCCACGTAGCAATCTGATGCCACCAGTCACTGCGCGCCTGCGCTTGCTGAGCGACCGCATCATCACTCTCATCCAGCAACGCCAGCATTTTGTTCAGCACGTTATCGGCACTGCCGACGATCGGAATATCGGCGCCGACCGTTTTCGAGATCGAGGTCGGATCGATATCGATGTGCAAGATGGTGGCGTGCGGGCAGTACTTGGTTAAATTATTGGTGGTGCGATCGTCAAAGCGCACGCCGATACCAAAGATCAGATCCGCATGATGCATCGCCATATTGGCTTCGTAGGTACCGTGCATACCCAGCATCCCTAAACACTGCGGATCGTCGCCCGGAAACGCCCCCAACCCCATCAAAGAGGTGGTGACCGGCAAGTTCAAACGCTTGGCCAACGCCGCCAATTGGGCGTGACAGTTGGCGCTGATCACCCCGCCACCGGCATAGATCACTGGCTGACGAGCGGCCAGCAATGCCTGCAGCCCTTTTTTAATCTGCCCTGTATGCCCCTTGACGTTCGGGTGATAAGAGCGCAGCTCGACGCTCTGTGGATATTCATACGGCAACTTGTTGGCGGGGTTAAGAATGTCTTTCGGCAAATCCACCACCACCGGACCCGGGCGGCCGGAGCTGGCCAGATAAAAGGCCTTTTTCATCACCACCGGAATATCTTCGGTGCGCTTGACCAGAAAACTGTGTTTAACCACCGGACGGGAGATCCCGACCATGTCGCACTCTTGGAAGGCGTCATTACCAATCAGGCTGGTCGCCACCTGACCGGACAGCACGACCATCGGCACAGAATCCATATACGCAGTCGCAATACCGGTGATGGCATTGGTGGCACCGGGACCGGATGTGACTAGCACCACCCCCACTTCGCCGGTGGCGCGGGCATAACCATCGGCCATGTGCACGGCAGCTTGCTCGTGCCGGACCAGCACGTGCTGGATCCCACCAAGGGTATGCAGTGCATCATAAATATCGAGCACCGCACCACCCGGATAGCCGAAAACATGTTTGATCCCCTGATCGTGCAATGCACGCACGACCATTTCGGCCCCTGACAACATCTCCATACGTCTGCCTCCCGGTTGGATTTTTTGTGTCGTAAGTCCCTCTGACGAATGACTTGTCGCTGTATTCCCTGTTCCGCCTGATAACGAAGACGGATCCGTATCCACTTTAACGTTGATTTTGTAACAAAGTCCATCATTACAACCAATTAATCCAAAACAAAACGCTCACCAAGGCGATATTTACGATTAACAATTGCAATAAGAGTAATTAGCAGTGAAATACACTAGCAAAGGCGAAAATTGCGGCAGGTTTAATGGGGGAAAGCGCAGAGAAAAGACAATCGAAAAACAGGCACAAAAAAACCACCGCGCGAAAGCGGTGGTTTTTAGTCAGCCGCGCGGCACTCATTCTTGAGTGCCGCCGACATAGGCAAATTAGCGACGTAGTTTAAACGTGATTTAGTCGTACATCGCTTCAATTTCACGCTCATAGCGCTGCGTGATGATCTTACGGCGCAACTTCAGCGTTGGTGTTAACTCACCGCGCTCCATCGTGAAGGCTTCTGGCAGCAGCGTAAAACGCTTCACTTGCTCAAAACGGGCCAGCTCTTTTTGCATCGCTTTCAGGCGCTGTTCAAACATCTCCATCACTTGACTATGGCGCAATAGCTCCATGCGATCTTGATACTTGATGTTGACGCTACGCGCGTAATCTTCCAGCGATTCAAAGCATGGCACGATCAGCGCCGACACGAACTTACGTGTATCGGCGATCACCGCGATCTGCTCGATGAAGCGATCTTGGCCCAAGGTGCCTTCGATCATCTGCGGCGCAATGTACTTACCGCCAGAGGTTTTCATCAAATCTTTGATGCGCTCGGTAATGAACAGGTTGCCCTGCGCATCCAGCTGACCAGCATCACCGGTTTTCAGCCAGCCATCTTCGGTAAAGGTACGGGCAGTTTCTTCTGGCTTATTGAAGTAACCACGCATCACGGTTGGACCACGCACCTGAATCTCGTTTTCCTCACCAATGCGCACTTCAACGCCCGGCAACGGTGTACCAATCGAGCCAAAGCGGTATTCGTCATCTTCCCAGCACGAAACGGTGGCACAGGTTTCGGTCATGCCATAGCCGTACTTGATGTTGATACCGATGGATTGGAAGAACAGGTTAATCTTGTCATCCAACTTGGCGCCAGAGGTTGGCATAAAGCGAGTACGACCGCCCAGCGCGCCGCGCAGTTTGCTCAGTACCAGCTTGTCCGCCATACGGAAACTGGCCGCCAGCAATGCCGACGGTTGACGATTTTCACGCTGACACCAGTAATGACGTTCACCGGTTTTCACCGCCCAGCGGAACATCAGACGACGCAACAGCGGCGCTTTGGCCACTTTGTCTTGGATTGCGCTGAACACTTTCTCGTAAAAACGCGGTACAGCGCACATCACGGTCGGCTTAACAGCGCCAATGGCGGCCTGCACTTTGTGCGGATCACGCAAGAACACGTTCACCGCGCCACGGTGCAGCACGTAGAAACACCACGCCCGCTCAAACACGTGTGATAGCGGCAGGAAGCTCATGGAGACATCCTCTTCGCTCAAGCTTAAGCGCTCATCGTGCAAATGCAGCTGAGTCGCGATGCTGCGGTAATCCAGCATTACGCCTTTTGGCTCGCCGGTGGTACCGGAGGTGTAGATCAGGGTGAACAGATCGTCTAACGAACGCTCGGCCATCCGCTGCTCCAACACGCTGTCCCACTCAGGGCAGCCTTGCTGGCGGAAATCGGCCAGATGGCAGGCGATGCTGCAACCTTTAAGATCGACTTTCGGATCCAGCGCGATAATGTGCGCCAGTTGTGGACACAGCGCCTGCAGTTCGATGGCGGCATCCATTTGCGCCTGCTCGCCCACAAACAAAATTCGGATTTCAGCATCATCCAACACATAAGCCGTTTGGGCGGCAGTGTTAGTGGCATAAATAGGTACCGTGATTGCACGCAGGTGCAAGATGGCCATGTCAGTGATGGTCCACTCGGCCATGTTCTGGGAAAAAATTGCGACGCGCTCTTGCACGCCAACACCGAGGCTCAGTAACGCTCGGGCGGTGGCGCGCAGACGCTGATTGACATCCTGCCAGCAGATATCAACCCAGCTCTTGCCCTGCTGATCACGCATGGCAACCTTGGCTGGGTTACGGGTAATCTGATCCTGAATTCGCTCGATCAGGTGATAACCTTGCATTTTCCACCTTATTCAGTTCTTAGGATTTCAGCGTACAAGTGTACGCTTAGCTGACAACAAGTGTAACTGAACTTATCTGTGGAAGAAAAGGATTTAAACGTCTGTTTATGCCTTATCCCTCACAATATGAGGGATATGCAGGATAAGATTTTGTCATCCAGCTGATTTGTATGGCTTTTTAAGTAGAAGATAGCGGTGAAGTCATCACTGCCGACGAGTCTGGCAGCCAACTTTGTACGTTTTCCGCTACACCACATGGAAAGCGCACTGCTTGCCATAACTGCTGGCTCAGTCGGGCGGGAAAATCCCAATGCCCTTCCGCCACCCAAGCGGCAACCGCCTGCGCGACATCGGGAAAGCACACCCGCCCTGCAGCGGGGCTGGCTAGCCAGCGCAGTAACGACGGCGTATCCAGTGTAAACAGACGCGTAGCCAGACCGAGTAATTCCAATGCCAGCACATTGCTTTGCTGCTCAAACTGGCCGTACAGCGGCTTTAACAGCAACTTCTTTCCCAGCACCATCGCTTCCGACGGCAGCTCAAAGCCGGCATTGGCGATCACGCCATGGCACGCCGTTAAGGCGCGGCGAAACCCATGTAAAGAAAGTGGCTTTAACCTGATGTTTTTTATTACAACTTCACTCTTTACCTCAGGGTGAAAACAATCAAAGCCCGTCTGCGGACACTGCTGTAACCACGCGCTGATTTCGCTCAGCGATTCAAAAGGCAGATACACCAGAACGCGGCCATTGTCTGTCACCGCATCGGTACAGCGCGTGGCGATAATCGGCGGTAAAATGGGGTGATTGTAGTGAAACCAGTGCAGACCGACACTGTGCTGCACCGGAGCAAACTGCCGCATCAATAAGCGGTTGAACGCGTTATCGCCTTCGGTGGGGATCGGCGCTAAAAAGGCGGCCTGATGGCTGACGCTCAAACTCGGCACCCCAGCGCGGCGCGCAGCCCAAGCACTTACCGGCTCAAAATCACTGAGCACCGCATCGTAACTGCCGACATCCAACGCACGAACATCGCGCATAAACTCGCGCAGCCGATTATGTTGCCAAGTCTGCCGCATATCCACGCGCCCGGCGCGGGTGATGAAACTGAGGCCTCGCCGCACCTGATACGCACCAAACACCTGCATATCAAAATAGGCGTCGGCAGCGCGCCCAGAGCACAACACATCCACCCGAATCCCCTGCGCGCGCAGCGCCGGCACCAACTCACGCGCCCGCGACAAATGCCCATTGCCGGTGCCCTGAATGCCATATAACAGTTTCATAACCACTCCAGCGCCAGTTTGGCACAGCTCAAGCCGAGCAGTGCGCCGGCCACAATATCGGTCAGGTAATGCACGCCGAGTAACACCCGTGACAGCCCAATCAACGCCGCCCAGCACAAGGCCGGCAACAGCCACAGCGGGTAGTACGCTGCAATCAAGCCGCAAACTAAAAAGGCGGCCGCAGTGTGACCAGAGGGCAAACTGTATTTATCGGAGGGGACAATAAAACAAGGCAAATCCAATGGCCGATGACGGCGAATGGCATTTTTCAGCAGCCAGTACAGCGGCAGCTCGATGGCAAATGCCAGCAGCAGCGCGGTAAAAAACGCCGCACCATGCACGGGCTCCCAGCGCAGCAAAACCAGCGCCAACAGCAGATACCAAGGACCATCGCCGGTACGGGAAATCAGGCGACACACCCGCGCAACCTGGTGATTAAAACGGTGACACAGACAAAACGTGGAGAGCGCCAGATCCAACTGTTGCAGACGCCAGCGCGGCGACAAGCGTGACAAGGCCATATTCAGCTCCCGGATAATCAATGCGGCACCGCGCGCAATACGCAGTTTCAGCCTGTGTTCACCCTATAAAGCGGACATGACATTTGTTTGATGTTTTTGCAGCAGTTTAATTTCCGCTGCAGCAAACGGTTGACACGGATACAACATCTGAAGTATCACATAACACAAGCGATTAAATTTCCGCCGTTTGCGTCCCCGTGCCAGCGTTACCCGAAACGATGTAACCTGAGCACGCCAGCCACGGCCACGATATAGACCGAGATACGTTAATAATGATGAACATCCGCGCCCTGTTTCTAAACCTACTGCTACTCGCTGCCCACCAGCGCGGGTCCGCTCGAGGTTTGTCTTAACGTTACAGTGCAGCAAGTTCAGACATCCACCTCCAAGCCCGCGCCGTCTGCGCGGGCTTTTTTTTCCGCGTGACGACAGGGATTGAACGCAACTTAAGGAAGGAGAGCGCCACCATGAGCAATCAGGTGATCATATTCGATACCACGCTGCGCGACGGCGAGCAGGCTCTGCGAGCCAGCCTGAGCGTGAAAGAAAAACTGCAGATCGCCTATGCCCTCGAGCGCCTTGGGGTTGATGTGATGGAGGTCGGTTTTCCGGTCTCATCGCCGGGCGATTTTGAATCGGTGCAAACCATCGCTCGGCATATCAAGCACAGCCGCGTCTGCGCCTTGGCCCGCGCGGTAGACAAAGATATCGATGTCGCTGCCGAAGCCCTGAAAGTGGCTGAGGCCTTTCGTATCCATACCTTTATTGCCACCTCGACACTGCATATCGAGTCGAAACTGCGCCGCAGTTTTGATGATGTGTTGGCGATGGCGGTGCACGCGGTAACCCGCGCGCGTCGCTATACCGATGATGTGGAGTTTTCCTGCGAAGACGCTGGCCGCACCCCGATTGATAATCTGTGCCGCGTAGTGGAGGCGGCAATTAAAGCCGGTGCTCGCACCATCAATATTCCCGACACGGTCGGCTACACCATCCCCAGCCAGTTTGGTGGCATCATCGAGACTCTGTTTAATCGGGTGCCGAATATCGATCAAGCGGTGATTTCGGTGCACTGCCATAACGATCTGGGGCTGTCGGTGGCGAACTCGATTGCGGCGGTGCAAGCGGGCGCGCGCCAGATTGAATGTACCGTTAACGGCATTGGTGAGCGCGCCGGTAACTGCTCGTTGGAAGAGATCGCCATGATCATCCGCACCCGCGCCGATCTGCTGAATGTGCACACCAACATCCATCATCAAGATATTTACCGTACCAGTCAGTTGGTCAGTCAGCTGTGCAACATGCCGATTCAACCGAACAAAGCGATTGTCGGTGCCAATGCGTTCGCCCACTCATCGGGTATTCACCAAGATGGCGTGCTGAAGAACAAGTCGACCTACGAGATCATCACGCCAGAGTCGATTGGCCTGAACCAAAATCAGCTGAACCTGACGTCCCGCTCCGGCCGCGCTGCGGTGAAACACCGCATGGATGCCATGGGCTACAGCGAAGGCAGCTACGATCTGGACAGCCTGTACGCCGCGTTCTTGAAGCTGGCTGACAAAAAAGGTCAGGTGTTTGACTACGACTTGGAAGCCTTGGCCTTCATCAATATGCAGCAAGAAGACCCCGAGCATTTCCGCTTGGATTACCTGAGCGTGCAATCGGGCGGCAGCGTGATGGCCACCGCGTCGGTGCGTCTGCGCTGTGGTGAAGAGGCCGTGTCTGAGGCGGCCACCGGCAACGGGCCGGTGGATGCGGTGTATCAGTGCATCACCCGCCTGACCGGTTACGAAATCCAAATCGTCAATTATCAGCTGTCGGCCAAAGGCCAAGGCAAAGATGCCCTCGGACAAGTCGACATCGTGGCCGATTATCAAGGACGACGCTTTCACGGCGTGGGTCTGGCCACCGATATCATTGAATCCTCGGCGCAAGCGTTGGTGCATGTGTTGAATGCCATTCACCGCGCCGGTCGAGTTTCAGAAGAAAAACAACGAATTCAGCAACGTAATATTGAGGCCTCACAACCATGACAGGGACTATGACTGAAACGAAAGGGAATTACCGGATCGCCGTTTTGCCAGGCGATGGGATTGGCCCCGAAGTGATGCAAGAAGCGCGTAAAGTACTGGCCGCGGTGGCGCAGCGCTTTGCACTGCAATTTGAGCTGCAAGAATTCGATGTCGGCGGCATTGCCATTGATCGCCACGGCACACCACTGCCGGCGGCCACCATCACCGGTTGTGAAGCGGCGCAGGCCATTTTGTTTGGCTCAGTAGGCGGCCCGAAGTGGGAACACCTGCCACCGGCCGAGCAACCAGAGCGTGGTGCGCTGCTACCACTGCGTAAGCACTTCCAACTGTTTTGTAACTTGCGCCCTGCTACTTTATACCGCGGTTTGGAAAGCTTTTGCCCGCTGCGTGCCGATATCTCTGCCCGCGGCTTTGACATCCTGTGTGTGCGCGAGCTGACCGGTGGCATTTATTTTGGGCAACCAAAAGGCCGTGCTGGCAGCGGCGCGCAAGAACATGCCTTTGATACCGAAATTTACTACCGCCCCGAAATTGAGCGCATCGCTCGCATGGCCTTTGAAGCGGCGCGCGTCCGCCGCCATAAAGTGACCTCGGTGGATAAAGCCAACGTGCTGCAAAGCTCATTGCTGTGGCGCGAAGTGGTCTGCCAAGTCGCCCGCGAGTATCCGGATGTACAACTTGAACACATCTATATCGATAACGCCACGATGCAGCTCATCAAAGCGCCGGATCAATTCGATGTGCTGCTGTGCTCTAACTTGTTTGGCGACATTCTGTCGGACGAGTGCGCCATGATCACCGGTTCCATGGGCATGCTGCCGTCGGCCAGCCTCAATGCCAGCCGTTTTGGTCTGTATGAGCCCGCTGGTGGCTCGGCGCCGGATATCGCCGGAAAAAATATTGCCAACCCGATTGCTCAAATTCTGTCGGCTGCCTTGATGCTGCGTTACAGCTTGGGGGAAGAAGCAGCGGCGCAAGCCATCGAGCACGCGGTGACCCAAACGCTGGCCAGCGGGATCCGCACCGCCGATCTGGCTGGTAACGGCCCTGCGGTGAGTACCGCTGAAATGGGTAGCTGCATTGCCGCTGCCATCACCAATGCCTAAGGAGTGCTGAGATGGCTAAAACCTTATACCAAAAACTGTATGACGCCCATGTCGTCCACGCCGCCGAAGGCGAAACGCCACTGTTGTACATTGACCGTCATCTGGTGCATGAAGTGACCTCGCCGCAAGCCTTCGATGGCCTGCGCGCAATGCAGCGTCCGGTACGCCAACCGAGCAAAACCTTTGCCACCATGGATCACAACGTCTCCACCCTGACGCGGGATATTGCCGCCTCTGGCGAGATGGCTCGTATTCAGATGCAAGAGCTGGCCAAAAACTGCGCCGAATTTGGCATCACTCTGTACGATTTGGATGACCCGAATCAAGGGATCGTGCATGTGATGGGCCCGGAGCAAGGGCTGACCCTGCCGGGAATGACCATTGTGTGTGGCGACTCCCACACCGCCACCCACGGTGCGTTTGGCGCGCTGGCCTTCGGTATTGGCACCTCGGAAGTCGAGCATGTGTTGGCCACCCAAACCCTGAAGCAGGGCCGTGCCAAGACCATGAAAATCGAGGTGCAAGGCCACACCGCACCGGGGATCACGGCGAAAGATATCGTGCTGGCGATCATTGGCCGCATCGGTCATGCCGGCGGAACTGGTTATGTGGTGGAATTTTGTGGTGAGGCGATTCAAGCGCTGAGCATGGAAGGCCGCATGACAGTGTGCAACATGGCCATTGAGCTGGGCGCTAAAGCCGGCCTGATTGCGCCGGATGCCACCACCTTGGCCTATTTACAGGGGCGTCCATTTGCGCCGCAAGGCAGCGATTGGAACGCCGCCGTCGCGTACTGGAACACCCTGCACTCCGATGCCGATGCCAACTTTGATGCCATCATTACCTTGCAAGCGGCTGAGATTGCCCCGCAAGTGACTTGGGGGACAAATCCGGGGCAAGTGATCGCTATCGACCAGCCGGTACCAACGCCAGAGAGCTTTGCCGATGCCAATGAACGCAGTTCGGCGGAAAAAGCCCTGCGCTATATGGGATTGCAGGCCGGTGAAAAGCTGTCTGAGGTACGCATCGATAAAGTCTTTATCGGCTCGTGCACCAACTCGCGCATTGAAGATTTACGCGCCGCGGCCGCCATTGCCAAAGGGCGTAAAGTGGCCGACGGCGTGCAGGCATTAGTCGTGCCCGGCTCCGGCATTGTGAAAGCGCAAGCGGAAGCCGAAGGCTTGGATCAGATCTTTATCGATGCCGGTTTTGAGTGGCGTTTACCGGGCTGCTCGATGTGTCTGGCGATGAACAATGACCGACTGGCCGCCGGTGAGCGCTGCGCTTCCACCAGTAACCGTAACTTCGAAGGCCGACAAGGGCGCGGTGGTCGTACCCATTTGGTCAGCCCAGCGATGGCCGCCGCAGCGGCGGTGACCGGTCGCTTTGCTGATATTCGCACTTTGAACGAGTCACACTGAAGCGGAGAGTCAAGATGACAGGATTTACTCAACATTGCGGCTATGTGGCTCCGCTGGATACCGCCAATATCGATACCGATGCCATCATCCCTAAGCAATTTTTGCAAAAGGTCACCCGCGTCGGCTTTGGTCGCCACCTGTTCCATGATTGGCGTTTTCTGGATGATGCCGGCGAACAACCCAATCCGGACTTTGTGTTGAACCAAGCGGAGTTTGCCGATGCCACCATTTTGCTGACCCGCGAAAATTTCGGTTGCGGCTCCTCGCGCGAGCATGCGCCGTGGGCGCTGGCCGACTACGGCTTTCAAGTGATCATCGCGCCGAGTTTTGCCGATATTTTCTATGGCAACGCTATCAACAATCAGCTGCTACCGGTGCGACTGCCGGAGGCCGCCATTGAGCAGTTGTTTGCCCTGCAGCGCGCCCATACCCGCTTGCAGCTGTGCGTGGATCTGGCCTCGCAAACGGTGCGCGTTAGCGGCGGAGCCGAAGAGTTTAGTGTCCACTTCCCGATTGATCCGTTCCATCGCCACTGCTTATTAAACGGGTTGGACAGCATCGGGCTGACGTTGCAACATGCGGACGCGATCACGCGTTATGAACAGGCTCAACCGGCGTTTTTACGCTAATAGGTGATGGATGATGGGTGATGGGTGAGTCAGGCCGAATAGTGGCAGATAGCTCATGCACTGGATAATAAACATACGCTAGATAATAAAAAAGGTAACCGCAGGGTTACCTTTTTTATCGCCATCATGTGCATTGAACTCATGCGGTATGCATAATCACCACGGCCGACGCGATCACGGCAATGCCAGCCCAGCCAATTGGCTTTAATTTTTCTTTGAAGATCAGCCAACTACCAATGGCAGTACCCAGAATACCGATCGCACCCCATGAAGCATAGGCGACCGCCAAATCCATCCCACGTACCGCTTCGGTCAGCAGGGTAAAGGCACTCATCACCAATACCAGCGATAACACGCCCCAGCGCTTACGCTTAAAGCCACGTGATTTATTCAGCGCCATATTGGCGGCCACATCCAGCAGCGCCGCTGCGAGCACAAATCCGATATGTACCATTATGCGCCCTCCTCCGCCTGCTCCGGATGACTCTCACCGGCATTCACCATCACGATCCCCGTAACGGCCAGCCCCAGACCTACCATCTCTTGCAGCGACAGGTCGTAGCCAAAATAAAAGACAGAGACCAGTGTAATCAGGGTGACACCGACACCTTCCCACAGCGCATAGGCAATGCCAATTGGGATGCGCTTAATGGCCTTGGACAGGAAGAAATACGACACCGAAATGCCCAGCCACATTGGGAGATAACTTGCTAATGAACCGTTTTCGATAATTTTGTTGATAGACGATGTTCCCGCCACTTCGGTCATGATGGCCAGTAGTAAAAACATCCACGCGAATAACATGATAGTACCCTTTGATTTCCTTAGCGCCTTACTCTCGTCACTGAGATGTTCCGGCACAGGAATTACTCTACCGGTGCCACCATGCAAATTCCAATCGCTCAGCGTCGATTTTTCCGACGCTAACATTTGACACATTATTTACATTCTCTACTATCAGCGAGAGGCTCCCGGAGACACATATGAAACTCTCGCAGTTAGAAATGTTTGTAGAAGCGGCAAATAGCGGTTCGATCACCGAAGCGGCGCGCCGTCTGAACAAAAGTCGTAGCACCGTCAGCACCGCTATCAGCGCGCTGGAAGACAGCTTGGGCGTCAGTCTTTTTGAACGCGGTTCCAACCTCACTGAACTCACGGTGATCGGCGAACAAATTTTGGATGACAGCGAGCGTATCCTGCAGATTGCCTACATCATCGAACAAAAATGCCAGCACTACGCCTCGGGAGCAGAAGCGGTGCTGCGTATTGCCCGTGATGATGCGCTATCGGAAGTCTTTTGGCGGCGTCTGCTGGGGGATCTGAAACACACCTTCTCCGGTACCAGTGTATCTTTGGTGTTGGCCTCACCGCCGGAGCTGCCGCAGTTGGTGGAAGATGGCATTGTGGATGCAGCCTTTGGCCTATTGACCGAAGAGCAAGAGAGTACCTCGCTCAAAATCGAGGTGTTACACCCGCTACGCACCATGATGGTGGTGGAAAAGCAGCACCCGCTGGCACTGCTCAAGCGCGTGCAACACAGCGATCTGGAATCGCATACCCAAATCACCTTGTCGTATGCCGACCATGAATCGGTGAAAACCTTACTGCCAGTCAGTGGCGATCACATTGGTTTATCGTGCTTTGAGATGATGCGTGATGCGGTAATGGATAAGCTCGGCTGGGCGATTTTGCCCATCCCGCTGATTAAAACGCAGCTACGCCAAGATCAGTTGCGGGTGCTAAAACACAAATTCAGCATGCAGTGGCGTGACTACGCGGCCTATGCCTCACCGGCCGCGTATCACGGTAAGGTGCTCTCGTGGATCCAGCAAGAGATCCAAAAAGAGCTCGAATCATACGACTGACGAACCGGTTTTCGCTTGGTTACGCCGCCAGAAGAAAAAGTGCAGTAACGCCATGCCACCGTGACCGACCAAATAAGCTTCAATCAAACCGGTCAGTGCTTTATGCACGGATTTCAGATCCGGCGCCCACACAGAGCCGGTGCGCCACAGTAAAAACCACGTAAATCCAGAGCCGGCCACCAGCAAAATCGCGCCTAAGCCTAAGCCTTGAATACAAGGCGCTAAGCCACCGGCGGCGCTTTCGGGCAGTCGACGTTGCCACAGGGTGCGCAAATCCGCTTTCAGCTGGGAAAAATCCCCCCACAAGTAGGGAAAGAAATAGCGTAATCCGCGAGAAAACAGGCAATGTAAGGTCAGTAACAGCCCTAACACTAACGCGGTACAGCCCATGCCGATGTGCATCCAAACAAACAGCGGAGCGACTACCCCTGCGCTAATCGCGCCTTCGGCGGTAAATTGCATCCCGTTGCTGTTGAGGATTTGCAGAATGACCAGCGCCGCCAGTGTCAGGTGCAAAACGCGCAGAAACCGGTGCTGATATTGCCCCAGATAGCGCCAAAAATCAGAAAATAGCCGCATGAGAGTTCATCCTTAATCCGGCCAGGCCGGTCTGTATTTCTTGTTTTGAATTGCTCGAAAACACCGTGTCATCTATCAGTGATTATGACCTAATCCGTTCGAATAAGTCGCTAAGAAAAGTTGAGATCCTGACGAGCAAAGATGTTGCATGCTGTTAGCGTGATAAGCGCTGAGCGCAAAAGCGCGAACAAATAAATAAGCGCAGACAACAAAACGCCGGGACGCACAAGCGTTCCGGCGTAATCGCGTTGATGAGCGATACAAGGTAGTCCGTCAAACGATGCCGATTACTCTTCCAGCATGCTACGCAGCATCCACGCCATTTTTTCATGGGCGCTGCAACGGTCATCCAGCAAAGAGCCGGTAGCGCCATCGTTCACTTCACCGGTCAGTGGGTAAATCCCGCGAATACGTTCGATCACTTGGCCGTGGCCTTTGACCAAGAACTCCAGCATTTCGGCGTTGTTCATGCCGCTACGCGCCTCTGGCAAGGTGCTCATTTTGCTGTACACACTCAGTGAGCCGGGGGCTTCAAAGCCCAGTTCACGGATACGTTCAGCGATTTCATCCAGCGCATTCCAGATTTCGTTATATTGTTCTTCCAGCATCTGGTGCATTGGGCGGAAACGCATGCCTTTCACGTTCCAGTGGAAATAGTGGGTGGTCAGATACAGGCTGAAAGTATCGGCCAGCAGATGGGATAAGCTGTCAGCAATTTTTTCTCGGCTGGCATCGGGCAGTGAAATATCAACTTTCATAACCAATCTCCATGTTCAAATAACTTAACGGTAATGCCGTTCGTTGTTAATAAACATAGACCTGTTACGCATGTTTATCTGTCAGCAAATGCCGCCAATTGCCTCGTTGTGCAAGCAAATATGTCCTGCCATATGCGCGTATTTGCAGCGTTAATAAAAAAAGTGCGGTTTATAGCGAGACTCGGGAAAACATGAAGAAAATCATATCGATTAGTTCTTAATAAAAGCCCAACTATCTCGTGCGACAACCTCGTGCGACAGCGCGGTTGCGCCAATAAAAAGGCAGCCCGCAGGCTGCCTTAAACCGAAGTGACGATGGCTATACAGTCACGCTATAGAGTCACTCGATACTGGCCACTCGATACAATCACGCAATGCGATCAGGCCAGAACCTGCTGCAGCCACGGCCAACCTTGCTTTTTACGGCTCAGGGTGTTTTGCATCATCAGTACGCCGTTGTCAGCATGCGCATCCAGCTTGGCAGACCATTCGCCTTTGTACAGCAGACGGGTAGTCGCGGTGGTGATGTCAGTCAGCATCAGCGCGGCCAGTGCCAGACCTTCGTTATCACAACGCGCTTGCAGATCCGCATTCAGCGCATCCAGCATGCCGTCTACTTGCTCCAGTGTCGCCAGCTCAATCTGACCGACAACCACGTCACGGCCGTTCAGTGGGTAGCCTTTCAGATCTTTTTCTACCAGCTCCGCCGCAGACAGACCTTCGATGTCAGTCTTAGCAATCAGCAGGTCTTTGATGAACAGATCCAGATCAGCGATATCAGCCAGTTTAGCCAGCGCATACACCGCTTCTTTGTCTTTCTCGGTGCAAGTTGGTGACGCAAAGCCCACGGTGTCGCTGATGATGGCAGACATCATCAGAATCGCCAGCGGACGGGTGATCTCGGCCTGCTCCATACGGAACAGATTGAACAGGATGGTGTTGGTGCAGCCTACCGGCCAGATCCACGCTTCCAGCGGCTGCGCCGTGGTCACGTCGCCCAGACGGTGGTGGTCAACGATACCCAGAATTTCTGCCTGCGCCAGATCGTCTGGACCTTGCGCCAGATCGGAGTAATCCACCAGCCACACTTTCTGACCGGCAACACCAGTGCACATCTCTGGCTGCTCAACCCCAGCACGCTCCAGAATAAAGCGTGTTTCGCGGTTGATATCACCCTGACGCACGGCTTTCGCCTGCAGGCCACGGGCTTTCAGCAGTTCAGCAGCTACCAGTGCAGAACAGATACTATCGCTATCAGGGTTTTTATGACCAACTACTTGAATCATCATCTTTCCTTTCAGTACGTCTGGCCTGCACTTAAAAGTCAGGCTCACAGCAAAAGTGCATCGGCTCGCCGGTTTTCGGATGCGTGATCGACAGCTCACGCGCGTGCAGTTGCAAACGCGGCGCCATCGCTAAGGCATCGGGATGCGCGTAGAAGCGATCGCCCAAGATAGGGTGTCCCAACGCCAGCATGTGCACCCGTAACTGGTGCGAGCGTCCGGTTACGGGGGTCAGTTTAACACGGCTCGCGCCATCCGGATCGCGACTGAGCACCTGATACAAGGTCAGCGCCCGCTTACCGGTTTCATGGCAGACTTTCTGTTTCGGCCGGTTTGGCCAGTCACAGATCAGCGGCAGGTCGATTTCTCCAGCATCTTGTGCCAGATGTCCCCACACGCGCGCCACATAGGCTTTTTTCGGCTCGCGCTCACGAAACTGGCGCTTAAGCTCGCGCTCGGCTTGCTTGGTCAACGCCACCACCATCACGCCACTGGTGGCCATATCCAGCCGGTGCACCGATTCGGCCAACGGGAAGTCGGCCTGAATGCGCTGCATGATGCTATCGCGGTGCTCTTCGGCGCGCCCTTGCACCGACAGCAACCCACTCGGCTTATTCACCACCATGATGCTCGTGTCCTGATACAGGATCTGCAACCAGGGATCGGTCGGCGGGTTATAGGCCTCCAGCGGTGGCGCGCCACTTGGAATGGCCCGCTCTTCGGCGGTCGGCTTGCGCACTTTACGCGGCGCCGTATCGGTTGGTTTCACAGGCTCATTCCTCATAATGTGCTCCGCTCGCAGCGCTTACTGATGCGTCACCACGACCACGCGCAGGGAATCCAGACGCCAGTTGGCTTCGTCCAGATGCTGCAGAACATGCTTACGACCCAGTTCCAGCATGCTGATTTCATCCTCACGGATGTTCGGGTTGACCGCTTTCAGGGCCAACATCCGATCCAGCTCGGCGGTCATCACGTCGTCCGCCAGCTTACGCGCGGCATCAATTTCCACCCGCGCCAGCTCATTAGCCTTCGGCTCGGCCATGGTCAACATCGCGTGGATCTCTTTTTGCACCGCGTTCACCAGCTTGCTGCCGGTATGACGGTTCACTGGGCTCAGTTGGCGATTCAACGCTTCAAAACCAATCGATTTTGAGAGATCGTTACCACTGACATCCATCAGCAAACGCACCGGCGTTGGCGGCAGGAAACGCGTCAGTTGCAGGTGCTTCGGCGCCTGCGCTTCCACCACATACACCAGCTCCAGCAGCAGTGTACCGGCTGGCAAGGCTTTATTTTTCAGCAGCGACATCGCGGTCATACCGGTATCACCGGACAGGATCAGGTCAATACCGTTACGCAAAATCGGGTGTTCCCACGTCAGGAACTGCGCATCTTCACGCGACAACGCCACTTCACGATCGAAGGTCACCGTACAGCCATCGGATGGCAGACCTGGGAAGTCCGGCACCAGCATGTGGCCAGTTGGCTCCAGCACCAAGGTATTCTCGCCGCGATCTTCTTGATGCACACCGATGATATCGAACAGGTTCAGGGCAAAGCTCACCAGCTTGGTATCGCCATCTTGCTCGGCAATTTCGCTGGCCAATGTCTGCGCTTCCTCGCCACCGTTGGAGTGCATCTCCAGCAGGCGATCGCGGCCGCTTTCCAGCTGCGCTTTGAGTTTATCGTGCATCGCGCGGCTATCGGCCAGCAGTTCATCAAAGCCTTCTTGATTATCCGGCTCCGCCAAATATGGGATCAGGCGCTCGACAAACGCATCGTAAACCGGACGACCGGTCGGGCAGGTATGCTCGAACGCATCCAAGCCTTCGTGGAACCAGCGCGACAGCAGAGCCTGCGAGGTGCCTTCCAAGCACGGCACATGGATCTGGATATCCTGACGCTGGCCGATACGATCCAGACGGCCAATACGCTGCTCCAGCAGATCTGGGTTCATTGGCAAATCGAACATCACCAGATTGCTGGCGAACTGGAAGTTACGGCCTTCGGAGCCAATTTCCGAGCACAGCAGTACCTGCGCGCCCTCTTCCACCTGCGCAAAATAAGCCGAAGCCTTGTCGCGCTCGATGATAGACAAGCCTTCGTGGAAGACTGCCGCACGAATCGCTTCACGCTCACGCAGCGCTTGTTCCAGATGCACGGCCGTTTGCGCCTTGGCACAGATCACCAGCACTTTGGCATCGCGGTTGTTCTTCAAGAAGGTCAGCAACCACTCCACGCGCGGGTCAAAGTTCCACCAAGTGGCATTTTCGCCTTCAAACGCTTGGTAGATTTGCTCTGGGTACAGCATCTGCTGGGCGCGATCATCCACCTTCGACGCGCCCATCAGGCGTGCCACACGGATCGCGGTTTGATACTGGCTTGGCAGCGGTAACGTGATCTGGTTTAAGCTGCGCTGCGGGAAGCCTTTCACGCCCTGACGGGTGTTACGGAACAGCACGCGGCCAGTGCCGTGGCGATCCATCAGGTTATTGATCAGAGTTTGCCGCGCCAGCAGGCGCTCGGTTTCATCCACGTCGGCCGCGTTGATCACTTTCAGCAGCGGCTCCACATCCTGCTCACTGAGCAGTTCAGTCAGCAGATTTTGCGCTTCCACGCTCAGCGGCTTACCGGCGGTAATATCGGCAACCGCATCGGCCACCGGCTGGTATTGCTGTTGCTCGGCCACGAACTCTTCGTAATCGTGGAAACGATCAGGATCCAGCAAACGCAAGCGCGCAAAGTGGCTTTCTTGACCCAACTGCTCCGGGGTGGCGGTCAGCAGCAGCACGCCCGGGATATTTTCAGTCAGAGTTTCCACCACTTGATATTCGCGGCTTGGTTTATCTTCGCTCCACACCAGATGGTGGGCTTCGTCGACCACCAACAGATCCCATTCCGCTTCCGCCGCCTGTTCACAGCGCTGGCGCTTTTTACGAATGAAATCCAAGGAGCAGATCACCAGCTGTTCGGTCTCGAACGGGTTCTCCGCATCCAAACCGGCTTCGGCGCAGCGCTCTTCGTCAAACAGCGCAAAGCGCAGGTTAAAGCGACGCAGCATCTCCACCAGCCACTGGTGTTGCAAGGTTTCTGGCACGATCACCAGCACGCGCTGAGCACGGCCAGACAGCAGTTGCTGATGAATGATCATGCCCGCTTCAATGGTCTTACCCAAACCCACTTCATCGGCCAGCAATACGCGCGGCGCATAACGGCAACCCACTTCATGGGCGATGTACAGCTGGTGCGGGATCAGGCTGGCACGAGCGCCACGCAGACCGCGTAGCGGCGAGCGGAATTGTTCACGCTGATGGTTCAGCGCGCGATAACGCAGGGCAAAACGATCCATACGGTCGATTTGACCGGCAAACAGGCGATCCTGAGGTTTGCTGAAGGTCAGCTTGTTATCCAGCATCACTTCGCGCAGGCTGATGCCCTCTTCCTCAGTATCCAGACGGGTACCGACATAAGTCAGGACACCGTGTGCTTCCAGCACTTCATCGACACGCATCTGCCAACCTTCGTGGCTGGTGATGGTATCGCCTTGGTTGAACATGACGCGAGTCACCGGGGCGTCCACTCGTGAATAAACACGGTTTTCACCGGAAACAGGGAACAGAATGGTGATGGTACGGGCTTCAATAGCGACAACCGTACCTAGACCTAACTCACTCTCAGTATCACTGATCCAACGTTGACCAAGTGCAAAAGGCATAGTGCTGACTCAACTCTCTTCTTTGTTTGGCGTGGGTGCGGGAAAGGGCGTTATGGTAATTCAAGGTGTGTTCCTCGTCACGGATTTATCCGTCCCTCATCGCGTTAAATCTCTGTAGTTGTCACAAGCTTGTCATCAAGGATGCGTTTGATTGTAAAAGTGTTGCTACACTCGGATTAAGGCGCAACACCGGTGCCAACCAGGCACAGTTTTTACGCTTACAAGGAGGTCCGTATGGGCTCAGCCGAACGAAAAATCTTCGTCCTCGATACCAACATCCTACTGCATGAACCTCAGTCCATCTTTTCCTTTCAAGAACACAATGTCATCGTGCCGATGACGGTCCTCGAAGAGCTCGACCGCATTAAGGATAGTAAACGCGACGTTTCACGCGAGGCGCGTATCGCTATCCGCATGCTCGAAAGTGTGTTTCTCGATGCCAGTGCCGAAGAGATTGCCGCGGGCGTTCCGCTCAGTAAACACGGGGCGCAAGCGTCCGGCACGCTGGCGATTTTCGCCGACTACCTGTTAGCCGAAGAGGTGCATGCCTTCCCCAGCAAAGAGGGCGATAACCGCATTCTGAACGCGGTGCTGTACTTGCAAAAATTGCATGCCCCTGTGCCCGTGGTGTTGGTCACCAAAGACATCAACATGCGCCTGCGCGCCAAAGGCGCTGGGGTGTTGCGGGTCGAAGATTATCGCACCGATCAGCTGATCGACGATGTGCGCTTCCTCACTAAAGGCTTTCGTCACCTCGACGGCGATTTTTGGAAAAAAGTGGAGGTGTGCCAAACCCAGCACGAAGGGCGCGAAACCTACCATGCGGTGGATGCCGCCCTGATCCCCAAAACCCACATCAACGAATACCTGTTTGACGATACCGAAACCTTTGCCGGTCGCGTCAGCGCCATCGGCCGCGATCGCATCACATTTCGCGATTTAGGACGGGAAAAACTGATGCACCGGCAAGCGTGGGGCGTGCATCCGAAAAATATTTATCAGGCGATGGCGTTACACGCCTTGCTCGACCCGAGCATCGATCTGGTGATCCTCACCGGCCCGGCCGGTAGTGGGAAAACCTTGCTGGCGATGGCGGCGGCACTGGAGCAAGTGGTCGAGAAAAAGATGTACGACAAGATTATTGTCACCCGTAACACGCCGGATATCGGCGAGTCGATTGGCTATCTGCCGGGCACCGAAGAGGAAAAAATGCTGCCGTGGCTAGCGGCAATCACCGATACCTTGGAAGTGCTGCATAAAAACGACCACAACACCGAAGCGTCGATCAAATACATTCAGGACAAAGCCAACATCCAGTTTAAATCGATTAACTTCATGCGTGGCCGCTCGATTCAAAATGCCTTTGTGCTGCTGGACGAGTGCCAAAACTTAAGCGCCTCTCAGCTGAAAACCATCATTACCCGCTGCGGGGAAGGCACCAAAATTATCTGCTCCGGTAACTTGGCGCAAATCGACAGCCCTTACCTGACGCCGGTCACATCGGGGCTAACCTATATTGTGGAGCGCTTTAAAAACTTTGAGGGCAGCGTAAACCTGTATCTGAACGGGGTGGTGCGTAGCCGGTTAGCCTCATTCGCCGAGGAAAACCTGTAACCGCGTACTGACTTAAGATTCAAAACAAAAGACATAAAACAAGGGCTGAGACAATAAAGATTGAGACATCGTCATGATTGACGCTCCCTCAGCCCTTCTGCACAATCAGCCTCACTGGCCGGTCAGCTCGCCTTGCGGTTGACCGGCTGAACACTGTGCGTCTTGTACTCAGGTACGCAGACTCCACCAGTATCGCGATTTCGGCTTGCCGCCCCGTTTAAAGAGGTTCCGATGGAGGCATTACTTAACCATCTTCAGCTGTATGCCATGCACTATGCGCTCAGCGCTGCGTTCTTGGCGGCGTTGATTGAATCCATTGCGCTCATCGGTCTGTTGGTGCCGAGCTCGGTCATCATGACCTCGATTGGTCTGCTGATTGGTCACGGCGAAGTGAATTTCTGGCTGGCATGGTTGGCCGCTACGTTAGGCTGCATGGTGGGCGATTGGGGCTCATATCTGGCCGGTCACTATTTCCAAGCGCCGCTACGCAACTTTCGTCCGCTGCAGCGCTATCAAAGCACCATCAGCAAAATTGAATATGCGCTGCACCAGCACAGTATGCCAACCATTTTCTGGGGCCGGCATATCGGGCCGACACGCCCGATTGTGCCGCTGGCAGCAGGCATGCTGAACCTGCCACCGCGCAGTTTTGCCCTGCCGAATTTTTTGGCCTGTGCGACTTGGCCTCCGGTCTATCTGCTGCCGGGGATTTTAGCAGGGGTCGCGCTGGGGATCCCACAAGGACAGAGCGTCGGCCTGTTCCGCGTGCTGCTGCTGTTAAGCGCGGCGGGGATGTTCTTCAGTGTCTGGCTCGGCTGGCGCTGGCTGCGCCATGACCAACGCCCAGCGGACTGGTTTAGCAAGTACCTGACGTTACCGCGCCTGCGCTGGCTGACCATGGTCAGTCTGCTGCTGGCGGTGGTCAGTACGCTGTGGCTGTTACAACAACCGTTGATGCCACTGTACGCGGATCACCTGCGCGACGTACTCAAACTCTGACGCGCAGACCTGCTTAGCTCTCTTTAAAAAAACGCCCAGCGTCTGCACCGATTGCCGCGCTGGGCGTTTTTTTATCTTCTCACGTTTGCTGCTTTCTTCCTGCCGTCAGCGCTCTCGCTACTCTCCGCGTCTCTGGCCACCTCTCTGGCTTGCCGTTATGACTTGGCTATTACGGCTTGACCGTGACGCCCAGAATACGCGCCTGTGGCGCCGCGCCACTGAGTAAATCGGCGGTCGGCCCGTCATAACAGATGCAACCATCGTCAATCAGCAAGGTACGCGGTGCGATACGCGCGGCATCATCCAAATTGTGCGACACCATCAGCAAGGTCAAATTCAAGCGCGCACATGCCTCTTCCACCAATGCCAGCATGTCACTGCGCAGCGCCGGATCGAGAGCGGAAAACGGCTCATCCAGCAGCAAAATCGGCGTATCACGCACCAAACAGCGCGCCAACGCTACCCGCTGACGCTGACCGCCCGACAAGGTATCGGGCCGACGCGTCAGGTAATCGGCCAGCCCCACCGACTCCGCGACCGCCACCAGGCGCGCCTGCTGCTCGGCAGTCAAACGCAAGCCCGGATCTAACCCCAACCCGATATTTTGCCCGACGGTCAGGTGCATAAATAAATTGTGCTCCTGAAACAGCATCGACACCGGCCGCTGCGCCACCGGCAAGGTCGTCGCCTCTTGGCCATTGAGCCACAACCGACCACTGTGCAGCGGACAAAATCCGGCAATTAAGTTGAGCAAGGTACTTTTCCCCGCTCCGCTCGGGCCCAAAATGGCCACCCGTTCACCGGCTCGCACCTGCAAGTCAAAGCGCATCGGCTGATTTTGGTAAAGAAAAGTCACATCATCGAGATACAGCATGTTTCTCACGATCCTTAGCGGCAGAGGTGTCAGACGGCGAGCCGGTTAGCGCAGCCGACGACGATGAAGGACGATGCTCAAACAGGCTAAATAAGCCAAAACAGAGCAGCAATAACAAGAGCGCCGTCACGCCACCATCTTGGCTGCGATAAGCGCCAATTTGCTGATACAGATACAGCGGCAAGGTGCGAAAATCTTCGCTGCCAAACAGCGCAATCACACCAAAATCTCCCAGCGACAGCACGCAGGCAAAGGAAAACGCCAACGACAAAGGACGGCGCAGCGCCCGCCACTCGACCCAATAGCAGCGACGCCAGCCGTGCATACCGAGTGACGCGCACAAACGATCGTACTGCGCCGCGCAGTCCAATACCGGCACGCTCAGCGTTTTTAGCACATACGGCAGCGCCATCATGGCGTTACACAGCACCACGATGGCAAACGGGTGAGCACGCAGCGCCGGATAAGGCTGCAGCAGTAAAAATAGCCCCGTGGCGAGCACCAATCCCGGCATCGCCAAAATGAGCATGCCACTAAGCTCCAGATAGCGTGCACTACGCAGCCAGCCATCAAGACGCATCCGGCTGCTACTCCACGCAATCATCAAGCCCAACCCTAACGCCAACGCGCCGGCGCACAGGGCAATACTCAATGAGGTCAACGTGGCTTGCCACAACGCCGGCTGACTGACCACCGACCAAAACGCACGGCTAATTCCGCCCACCACCACCGCCAGTAATGGCGGCACCAGCAGCAAGATCGCCGCCGCGATCAACACGCCATCGGTTAGTCGACTGGCGAGATTGTCCGGCAACCAACGCACGCCGTGGCCACGCCCCGCTGGTGCCGCCAGTGAACCGGCCAGCTTTTGGCTAGCCAGCACTAAGGCCAGACAAACCCCCATTTGCAGCAGTGCCAGCCATGCCGCCATCCCTAAATCGAAGTCATAGGTTAGCGCCTGATAGATAGCCACTTCCAGTGTCGAGGCTTTTGGCCCACCACCGAGGGCTAACACCACGGCAAAACTGGCAAAACAGAGCATAAAGATCAAACTGGCCGCCGGCAGTAACTGACGGCGCACTTGTGGCCATTCCACCCAACGCCAACACTGGCGCTGGTTCATGCCGAGCTGCGCGGCGATCTGGTATTGCTCTTGCGGAATAGACTCTAAACTTTGCAACAGTAACCGCGTGGCCAGCGGCAAGTTGAAAAAGACATGCGCCAGTAAGATGCCCTGCAAGCCATACGGCGAAAAGCGATACGCCAGCCCCAGAGCGCGACACAGCTGCGCCAGCCACCCTTCTTGCCCGTAGACACTGATCAGACCAAACACCGCCACCAACACCGGCAACACCAGCGTCATCGAGCACAAACGCAACAACAGGCGGCGGCCAACAAACTGACGACGCGCCAACGCACGCGCCAAAAACAGTGCCGGTAGTACCGACAACAACGCCGACAGCGCCGCTTGCCAGAAGGTAAAACGTAAGAGGTGCCACACATACGGATCGTGCAACACCTCCAGCCCCGCTTGCTGCGGCGCTTGCCACAGCAAACTCAGCAGCGCCGCCGCCGCCAGTACTAACAGTAATCCACCGGCGACAATCCCTGGCCAGCGACCGCGCGCCATCATCAGCGGCTTACCGCCATCTGCCACTCACGCACCCACGCCTTGCGATTTTGCTCGACTTGTTGCGGAGTAAACTCCAGCGTCTTGACCGGTTTTTCCACCTGCTCAAAGCCTTTTGGTAACGCCACATCCGTCACCGGCAGCATCCAGTTTCCGGTGGCCATCTGATCTTGGAACGCTGGGGTTAGCATAAAGCGTAAGAACTCTTGCGCCAGCTGCGGCTGCTTGCTGGACGCCAACTGACCGGCCACTTCCACTTGCAAATAGTGACCTTCGGCAAAGTTAGCGGCTTTATAGTCTGGATTGTTTTCGCTGATCAGGTGATACATCGGCGAGGTGGTGTAACTCAGCACCATATCTGCCTCTCCTTTAAGAAACAGTCCGTAGGCTTCGCTCCAGCCTTTGGTCACGGTGACGGTCTTCCCCGCCAACTTCTGCCATGCCTCGGCCGCCTGATCGCCATACACCGATTTCATCCACAGCAACAGCCCCAGCCCCGGTGTACTGGTGCGCGGATCTTGATAAATCACCTTGATCGGCTGCTTGCTATCCACCAAGTCATGCAAGCTTTGCGGCGGGGTTTTCAAACGTTTTTGGTTGTACACGAAAGCGAAGTAACCGTAGTCATACGGCAGGAAGTGGGTATTGTTCCAGCCACCCGGTAGGGTGAGCTTGGTTTGCGGTGCAGGAAGCGGGGCGAACAGACCGGTTTTCTCGGCGTCTGCGACCAAATTGTTATCCAGCCCCAACACCACATCGGCCGGACTGTTTTTCCCTTCCATACGCACGCGATTTAAAATCGACACGCCATCATCCAGCGCCACGAATTTCAGCTCACAATCACCGCACTCAGCCTCAAAGGCTTTTTTGATCGCCGGGCCCGGGCCCCAATCAGAGGCAAACGAATCATAGGTATACACGGTGAGCGTGCGCTCAGCTGCTTGCGCCAACGGCAAGCTACTTAACGCGCCCAGCGCCAGCCATGCGCCAACACCAAAACGCGAACGAACACAGCGAGAGAACAACGAAACAGGGGTCACAGACACTTTGCGCTCCTTAACAACCTTGTGGGAGTCGGCAAAGGTTTTTGAGTGCTGTCGGAAGATGGTCGGCTTACCGCATCTTTCACCTTGATGCGCGCCGGCGCCAAACAGCAGATCTCAAATCCCTCCGCCGGTATAAACCGGATCAGGTTCGACGGGTGTTATCTCAGCCTCGCGGCACCCCGTTGAGAACGGCGCTTATTGTACTCGCAATCGCCCCTTCAGTACTAGCCACACACCGAGCACAGGAGTGACAAACGGTGTGATTTGATTTCCAACTGCCAGCCACTGGTTTATGCTGCTATTGTTAACTGGTCGTACCAACAACGTTAATGAGGATGGCAAATTGTCCCTCTCCCCGACTCCGGCCGCACTGTTGTCACGTGCGCCCCTGATAACAAGGATTTTGCATGGATAGCCTGTTAATCACTCGGTCTGACGAAGGCGTGCTGTGTCTGACCTTCAATCGCCCAGAAAAGAAAAATGCCCTGACGCTGGAGATGTACCACGCACTGGAGCTGGCACTGCGTGATGCGGCGAGCGACAACCGCGTACGCAGTGTGGTGCTGCAAGGTAACGAGTGCTGCTTTACCGCCGGTAATGATCTGGCAGTCTTTCTCGAAAGTGGCAATCTGGATCACGAACATCCCGCCATTCGAATGCTACACACGCTAGCAGCCTTCCCAAAACCGGTGGTCGCGGCGGTGTGTGGTGTGGCCATCGGTATTGGTACTACGTTGCTATTGCATTGCGATCTGGTTTACGTCGCTGATGATGCGGTGCTGCAGCTGCCGTTTATCGATTTGGGGTTAGTTCCCGAGTTTGCCTCCAGCTTACTGCTGCCACGTACGCTTGGCCATGTGCGCGCCTGTGAGTGGTTGCTGCTGGGCGATGCATTTTCTGGCGCGCAAGCCGCGCACGCTGGACTCGCGAATCGCAGTTTGCCGGCTAATGAGGTGTTGGCCTTTGCCCACACGCAAGCGGTACGACTAGCACACAAGCCGCCGCACGCCTTACGTAACAGCAAAGCCTTGCTGAAAAACGAATTAAAGCAGGCGGTGCCCTTTACCATCGATCTGGAAGCGCGCGCGTTTTCGCAAGCACTGCACAGCGAAGAGAGCCGCCAACGGGTCAGCGCTAAGCTAAGCGCGATCAGCGCCAAGAAATAAAACGCGAAAGCAGGATAAATATCACCACAAAAAGCTGATATTAGGCTACACAACCACATCTTTCGCTAGCCATTGCATTACTGAGCGGTAAAACCCTCGTCTAACTCACGGCGGTGGTTTTATCGCCCTTATCTAGGGCATCTATTGCGTCATTCTCGGCCTAATTGTCGACGTGATCAGCGCCACGCCTTCGCGACTGTGCGGGGAAACTTCCCCGCAGATCAACCGGTTAAAAATCGACTTACCGCTCAAAATCAGCATTGATTTTACGGATGTAATCGACTCGTTGTTCTATTTAGATAATGCTATCGCATGTTTTGCGCATTGTTTGGTGTTAAGGATACGCGATGCTCCCGCACGGAATGCTTCAGCAATGGATATTAGCCTACGATCAGCCCTCACTGCTGGATTCAGCATTGCCTGAACTAGCACTGGTCCTGAACGCCTCCCACTGCTGGTTATTTGTCGGACTGGAAGAGTCACAGCCACTGGCCAGTTGGCCTCAAGACGCTGATCATCAGGCGTTATTCAGTCATGCCGATTTGTTGCTGAAAAATCACGTCTTAGTGCAAAGCGGGATCTTGCACACCCTGAACAACCAGCCCAATCTGCATATCTGCCGTTTAAGCGGTAACAGCGCACAACCGCGTATTCTGGTATGGCAAACACCAGAGAATCCGAATCACGATAGCGCACAAGCGACCGATCTTCCAACGACCGAACTGTCGACCACCGATCTGTCAACGCAAGTGGCGGTATTGCTGTTTTTTGGCCAACTACTGCAAAAACACCATGATGACAGCCAAGCAACCAGCGAACGTGGGCGACGCGATCTACAAGAAGCCATGTTAGCTAATCAGCTCAATGACTTACGCAATCAAGTCAATACCATCCGTGAGCTACAGCAGTTGATGAGCGCCATGATGCTCTGCCGCGAACCGGAAGAGCTGTACAAGCTGGCAGTCGAGCAGCTGCGCACGATCCTACCCGGTTGTCGCAGCGCCTTGATGCTGTACGATCCGGCCACCGGTCAAGTCCAAGGCACCTTCGGCACCGACAATGAAGGTAACACCGCCGATGAGCGGCATATCATCTACAACTATCACGATCAAACCAGCGAATTTAATCAAGCACTGCGCAGCCAAGATCAAGAATTGGTGATCAAAGACAACGCCCCGCTGTACACCCAGCACACCATCGTCGGCGTAGGGTGGAATGCGATGGTGATCTTGCGCGATGAAAACGGCCCGATCGCGTGGTTTGCGCTGGATAATTTGTTGTCGCAGCGCCCGCTCACCGCCGCCCAGCAAGTGCTACTGATCACATTCAGCCGCATGGTGTCCTCGGTGCTGGTGCAGATGCTGCGCGAAAAACAACTGCGCTTTTTACATGAAGGGCTGTTGGCGATGGCCGAAGCCGATAATCTACTATTAGCCTGTAAAGTGGCGGTCGAGAAGATCAAAGCGCTGGGCGTTGATCGGGCGGCGATCTTGCTGTGGGATCCAGAGCAGCAGATGCTGCGCGGCACGTACGGCTGTGACGAGATTGGTCAACTGCGAAATGAACAGGCGCTGACTATCGATCCGTACGCCGATCCGGTTATCGTGCCGATGCTGACCGAACAGGACTATTTTAAAGTCCGCCGTGACGCACCGCTATTTAACGACTTGCACTTAATTGGCATCGGCTGGCACTTGAGCGCAGGCCTATGGCACTGTGGCCGTTTCTACGGCGCGATTTTTGCCGACAACCTGCTCAGTCGCCGCGTAATGACCAGCCACCAGCAAACTATTTTGCATCTGTTTTCGGCGGTAGTGGCCAGTTTGATGGCCCGTTTTCAAAGCGAGCAACAACTGCGTCAGCTGAACTTATCGCTGGATAATCAGGTACAAACTCGCACGCAAGAGTTGAACGAAGCCAACCAACGTTTGTTGGAGCTGTCGTACCACGATCCGCTGACAGGGTTATTTAACCGACGTTACTTTGATCAAGTGATCAGTGAATGGATGGCGCAAACGCCGGCTCCGGGCTTAATCCTGATCGATATCGATGCCTTCAAAGCCTTTAATGATATCTATGGCCATCCAGCCGGTGATGAGTGCCTACGCGCCTTTGCCGATGCGCTGAAAGCGGCGGGACGCGGCTGCGTGGTGTCACGCATGGGCGGCGAAGAGTTTTCGATCCTGATCCCCGCCGATCTGTTGCCGCAGCTAGACATCTTAATTGGCGAGTTGATGAACCTGACCGAGCAGATCTCGATTCCACATCGCGGTTCACCGTTTGGGATCCTCACGTTCTCGGCCGGCTATGCCAGCGGAGAAGGGAAAAACAGCACCGAGCTGTATCGCAGCGCCGATCAAGCACTGTACCAAGCCAAGCAGCGCGGACGCCACTGTCTGGTACAAGCGGGCACTGCGCGCAGCGGACAAGCCAAACTGGCGCATACCCATCGGCCAGCCACCTTAACGGATAGCAACCCGCAGCAAGCGACTCAGCGGCAAAGCGCGGCGCTGACTGGCGGACAAGAAAATGCCCTCCCGCTGGCCAGTGGCACCTAACTGCGCACGCTGAACACAAACATCAATGCACGCCGGTTGGTAAACAGCGCCGGAAAGCGAAAGCAGAGACAAAAAAAGCGGCGCTATTGCGCCGCTTTTTTATTAGCTGTGTTAACGAAAACCGCGCTCGCGACGTAACAAGTCATACGCTGCTTGGATGTCCTGCGCCTTTTGCTTGGCCAACTCCATCATCTCCGGCGGTAAGCCTTTAGCCACCAATTTATCCGGGTGATGTTCATTCATCAGTTTGCGATAAGCGCGCTTGATGGTTTGATTATCGGCATCGGCTGGCACTCCCAGCACTTTACACGCATCTTCCACCGTAGGACCCCGTGTTGCCGAACGCGGTGACCAGCCTTCCTGATGCGATTGCTGATGACCGCGAAACTGAGTACTGCCCTCCAACATCGACAGCAACTGCTCGAACTGATGACGCGAAAAACCCAGCTCTTCGGCAATCACATACAGCACTTCACGCTCACTCGGGTGCAAAGAGCCATCGGCAAACGCCGTTTGCAGCTGGATCTCCATAAACATCTGCAGCAAGTCAAAGCGACCAAAACAGGCGCGACGAAAATCGCGTAACGTCTGGCGTAAGGCAAAATCAGCCGACTTACCGGCACGAAACGCCTCTTGCGCGGCGCGACGCGCCTCACCGTGCAGATTCATTCGGTCCATCATGGCATTGGCCATGTGGATATCGGCTTCGGTCACCCGTCCCTTGGATTTGGTCAGATGCCCCATGGTAGAAAAGGTGGCCTGAAAAAACAGAGACTGCCGGGCCTGTTGATTACTGAAATAACCCTGTAAATGGGATTGTGCCGCCAGTCTTTTGTCCACTTGATGGCCGATTAACAGGCCAAAAAACGCACCAATAGGTCCGCCGACCAGTACGCCCAGCACCACGCCCAGAAGTTTGCCCCACAATTGCATTCAAGCCCCTCTTAAACCCGTTATTCAGGCTGCGCAGCATCGCGCCCACGCATTATTTTTTCTGTTATTGCCAGCCAGCTGGTTCCGCTCGAGGCATACATCTGCGGCCGGAATCATACAAACAATCATATAAGTGCCGAGAAAGGCAATTTGCTTTATCATACTCTGCATTAAGCTCAATTGCTTGCGGGCAACGGTGCCCGCTCAGGTTGCAGGACCCACAATCTGGTATGAAAAAATTTTTCCCGACAATTCTGGCTTCCGCCATCAGTGCGATTCTGTTCAGTCCGCACAGTTATGCTGACCTGCGCAGCCAGTGTCTGGCCGGCGTGCCTCATTATACAAAGCCGCTGGTAAATGGCGATCCGAACAATTTACCGGTCACCATCTTATCTGACGATGCGGATGTCGATTATCCGAACCGTGCGCTGTATACCGGTAACGTCAATGTCGAACAAGGTAACCGTCAACTGACCGCGCATGAAGCGCAAGTGACACAAAAGCTGGTCGATGGTAAACCGGTCAAACGTGAAATGACCGCCAGTGGTAATGTGCACTATTTTGACCCCACCATTACCCTCAAAGGTCCGCGTGCCTGGTCCGATCTGGATAGCAAAGATACCGATGTGGATGACGCCAATTACCAGTTGGTGGGCAAGCAAGGGCGCGGTACCGCACGTCAATTACAGCTGCGTGACAATAACCGTTACAGCATCATGAAAAGTGGCGTATTTACCACCTGTCTGCCGGATGATGACAGTTGGAGTATTGCCGCTACCACCATGGTGCAAGACCGCGATGAAGAAGTGGCGGAGCTGTGGAACGCGCGTTTTCGCGTCGCTGGCGTCCCGGTCTTCTACACGCCGTACCTGCAAATTCCGATTGGCAATAAGCGCCGCTCCGGTTTTCTGGTGCCGTCATTTGGCTCATCGACCAAATCCGGCTTCCAAGTGGAGCTTCCTTACTACTGGAATATCGCGCCTAACTACGACGCCACGATCACGCCGCGTTACATGACTAAACGTGGCACCGAGTGGATGACTGAGTTTCGCTACCTGACCACACCAGGTACTGGCACGCTGGCCTTTAACTATCTGCCCGATGACCCGCTGTATAACAATGAAGCGCGTTACCTGACCTACTGGAATCACAGTGGCGTCATGAATCAGGTATGGCGTTTTAACGTCGATTACACCAAGGTCAGTGACCCGCAGTACTTTAATGACTTAAGCTCACCGTACGGTAACACCACCGACGGCTATGTCACGCAAAAAGCCAGTGTTGGTTATGCCGACCCGAACTGGATGGTGAACCTGTCTGCCACCCAGTTCCAGTTGTTTAATACCCAAGTCGCCAGCGCCTATCGTACCGCGCCGCAGCTGGATATTAACTATTACAACAACGATCTGATCAACGAGCAGCTCAACACGCATCTGTATGGTCAGGTCGCGCGGTTCGATAACGATAATCCGGCGATGCCAACCGCTACGCGGGTGCATTTTGAACCGACCGTGAGTTATCCCATCGCCAACCGCTGGGGGAGTCTGGAAGTGAGTGCCAAAGCTTATGCCACGCACTACCAGCAGGATATTCCAGTGCAATACCGCAACCAGATGGAAGAGTCGGTATCGCGCTTTATTCCACAAGGCAAAATTGACGGCAAAATGGTGTTTGAACGCGATACCAAGTGGCTGGATGCCTATACCCAGACCTTGGAGCCGCGCATTCAATACCTGTATCGCCCGTACCGAGACCAAACTGGGATTGGTGCGCCGAACAGCCTAGGCTATGACTCCACCGCGCTGCAGATGGATTACTTAGGCATGTTCCGCGATCGCCGTTACAGCGGTCTGGATCGCATCGCCTCCGCCAATCAGGTGACCACCGGTCTGACGACGCGCTTCTTTGATTCATCCTTGAATGAACGCTTTAACTTTGCGGTCGGGCAAATTTTCTATTTTGAAACCCCGCAAGTAGCACCGATTAACGATGATGAAAAACAGCGAACTTCTGCCTGGGCCGCAGAGTCTAACGCCGTGTTCTCGCAAAACTGGAGTGCCAAGGCCGGAATACAGTACGATACCGAACTCAATCAAGCGTCTTTGGGAAATGCCGTATTGGAATACCGCAAAGATGCCGAACGACTGGTACAGCTGAACTATCGCTATGCCAGCCAAGAGTACATCAACGATGCACTGCCGAATAAAAACTACCCGACCGACCTGTCACAGGTTGGGGTCGTGGCAGCATGGCCGGTCACTGACCGCATCGGCGTGGTGGGTCAGTACTATTACGATACCAAACAGCAGCAACCGGCAACCCAACTGCTCGGTTTGCAATACAACACCTGCTGCTGGGCCGTTAACTTAACTTACGAGCGTAAAATCATCGGCTACGACGCCAGCGTTGGTGAAACCGGTGGCGGTATCTACGACAACGGAATCTCCTTTAATGTGGAAATCCGCGGTCTGGGCAATAACTACTCCACCGGCATCGGTAGCATGCTGGGAGACGGTATTTTGCCATATCAACGCCCGTTTAACCTGAATAACTGATGGCCTCAGGTTCAGGCTTTCTTACTCAATTGCATACTTCAAAACGCAGGATGGATAGGCGAATGAAGAACTGGAAAACATGGCTTTCTCTGCTGGCAATCGTCAGTACCAATGCGGTTGCGGCTCCGCAGTCACTGGATCAAGTCGCCGCCATCGTCAATAACGGGGTGGTACTGCAAAGCGAAGTGAATAATTTGGTGCATTCAGTCAAGCTGAATGCCCAGCAAGCCGGTCAACAATTACCGGATGCCGAGGCTCTGCGCCATCAAGCGCTGGATAAACTGATCCTGGATCAAATCCAGCTGCAACTGGCCACGAAAATGGGCATTACCGTCAGCGATGCCGATCTGGACAACGCGATTGCTGGCATTGCCGCGCAAAACAAGATGAGCCCAGCACAGCTGCAGCAAGCCTTGAAAGCGCAAGGCATCAACTATGCCGACTACCGCGAGCAGATCCGTAAAGAGATGCTGGCGACCGAAGCGCGTAACTCACAGGTACGTAGCCGCATCAACATCCTGCCACAGGAAGTGGATAATCTGGCCAAGCAGATCAGCTCACAAGCGCAAAAAGGCGAAGAGATTAATCTCAGCCATATTCAAATTGCGCTGCCAGAAAATCCAACCCAAGATGAAGTGGATGCCGCACGTCAACGCGCCGAGCAGCTGGTCAAAGAGCTCAAGCAAGGCGCGGATTTCTCCAAACTGGCGATCGCTAACTCTTCCGGCCCACGGGCACTGGAAGGCGGTAATTTAGGTTGGGTGCGTCCACAAGCCATCCCGAGTATTTTTGCCGAGAAAGTGGCCGGCGCGCAGCGTGGTCAGGTGATTGGTCCGTTTCGCACCGGTGTGGGTTTCCACATCCTGAAAGTCAACGAGCTGCGCGGTAGCGAGCAAAGTGTTAAAGCCACCGAAGTGCATGCCCGCCACATTCTGCTGAAAACGTCGGTGATGCAAGATGACGCGCAAGCGCGGGCTAAACTGCTGCAACTGCGTAACGATATTCTGAATAAGAAGATCGATTTTGCCGCCGCTGCGCGCGAATATTCACAAGATCCGGGCTCCGCGGCGCAAGGCGGCGATCTGGGTTGGACTACGCCGGACGTGTTCGTACCGCAGTTCCGTAACGAGCTGGACAGCCTGAAACCGGGCCAAATCAGCCAGCCGTTCCAAAGTCCATTTGGCTGGCATATCGTGCAATTGCTGGATACCAAGCAAGTGGATCGCACCGATGCGGCGCTCAAAGATCGCGCTTACCGCATGTTGTTTAACATGAAGTTTGCCGAAGAGATGCCGGTGTGGCTGCAAGAGCAGCGCGCTGCTGCCTACGTTAAAATCGTCGACCCGCAAGACGACGCCCATTAATCGTTGCCGTCACGGGCACCTTCGGGTGCCCGTGCTGTTTTTAGCGCCATATAGCACTAAGGTAGGATGTCATGACGCTGCCTGTATCACGTCTGGTTATCACACCCGGAGAGCCGGCCGGTGTCGGTCCGGATCTCATCATCAAATTAGCGCAGCAGGCATGGCCAGCGGAACTGGTGGTCTGCGCCGATCCGGCGCTGCTGCAAGCGCGCGCCGCGACGCTGCAACTACCGCTGACCTTGTTGCCGTATCAACCGGAGCGCGCGCCACAAGCGCAAGCCGCTGGTACCCTGACTTTGTTACCGGTCAGCTTGTCCACGCCCGCCATTCCCGGTCAGCTCGATAGCGCCAACGCACACTACGTGTTAGCGACACTGGCGCGCGCCGCTGACGGTTGTCAGCAGGGGGAGTTTGCCGCTATTATCACCGGTCCGGTACACAAGGGGATCATCAACGATGCAGGGATCCCATTCAGTGGCCATACCGAATTTTTTGCCGACCGCGCCGGCTGCCACAAAGTGGTGATGATGCTGGCGACCGAGCAAATGCGGGTCGCACTGGCGACAACCCACCTGCCACTGCGTGAGGTGGCTGACGCCATTACCGCAGAGAGTCTGCGTGAAGTGATCACCATTTTGCATCGCGATCTGCAGCAAAAATTTGCCCGTCCGCAACCGCGTATTTACATCTGTGGGCTAAACCCACATGCCGGTGAAGGCGGACATATGGGGCATGAGGAAATCGAGGTGATCGAACCTTTGCTCGCCCAATTGCGCAGTGAAGGGATGGATCTTATCGGCCCACTACCGGCCGATACCCTGTTTCAAGACAAATACCTGCGCGACGCCGATGCTGTACTGGCCATGTACCACGATCAGGGCCTGCCGGTGCTTAAATACCAAGGCTTTGGCCGCGCAGTCAATATTACGCTAGGGTTACCGTATATCCGCACGTCGGTGGATCACGGAACGGCACTGGATCTTGCCGCTACCCCATTTGCCGACGAGGGCAGCTTCCGGACTGCGCTAACCCTCGCCATTACTATGACGGATTCACAAACACAATGAATGACAGTGTTCACCTCGGGCACCGCGCCCGTAAACGCTTTGGTCAAAACTTCCTGAACGATGTGTTCGTTATCGACAGCATCGTCAGCGCGATTAACCCGCGCAAAGGCGAAGCTATGCTGGAAATCGGCCCAGGTCTGGCGGCGCTGACCGAGCCCGTAGCCCGCGATCTGGACCACATGACCGTAATCGAAATCGACCGCGATCTGGCCGAGCGTCTGCGTCATCACCCTCAGCTGAAAGACAAGCTGACCGTGCGTGAACAAGATGCCATGAGCGCCGATTTCTCGGCGATCTCCGCAGAGTTAGGGCAAAAGCTGCGCGTGTTCGGTAACCTGCCGTACAACATCTCCACCCCACTGATGTTCCACCTGTTCGACTACACTGACAGCATCAGTGACATGCACTTCATGCTGCAAAAAGAAGTGGTCAACCGTCTGGCCGCCGGCCCGGGCAGCAAAGCCTATGGCCGTCTGAGCGTAATGGCGCAATACTATTGTCAGGTGATCCCGGTACTGGAAGTGCCACCGCACGCCTTTAAGCCTGCGCCAAAAGTTGACTCCGCCGTAGTCCGTTTGGTGCCGCACGCACAAAAGCCATTCCCAGTGAAAAACCTGCGCTGGCTGAGCCGTGTCACCACTGATGCGTTTAACCAGCGTCGTAAAACGCTGCGCAATGGCTTAAGTCATCTGTTTAGCGTTGAACAACTCGAAGCGCTGGGGATCGACCCGACCCTGCGCGCCGAGAACATCACGGTGGAGCAGTTCTGCCGGTTAGCTAACTGGTTGTCCGACAATCCGCCACAACCGGAGCAAAACCGCAACGCCGAGTAACCCTTGGCCTTGCACAAGGAGTCAGGTATGCAGGAGCCCACCGAACAGGCCCGTGTCGCAGTCAGTGTTGAAGTTCAACCTGCGTATGTGGAAGCCCAGTCCGCGCCCGAGTTGGCGCGTTTTGTGTTCACCTACACGGTCACCCTGCATAACCAAAGTGCGCTAACGCTGCAATTGCGCCGTCGTTATTGGTTGCTGACCGATGCTAACGGTCAGCAAACCGACATCGAAGGCGAAGGTGTGGTCGGCGAACAACCAGTACTGGCTCCGGGCTCTTGCTACCGCTACACCAGTGGCACTGTCTTGCCCACTCCGGTCGGCACCTTACAAGGGCACTACCTGATGAGCACCCCTGACGGGCACACCTATCAGGTGCCGATTCCGGTGTTTCGACTGGCCATCCCTCATCTCATACAGTAAAGCGTTATGGCGACTTATGTTGTTGGCGACCTGCAAGGTTGCTTTGATGAACTGCAAGCCCTGCTTGAGCAGGTGCATTTTGATCCAGCCTGCGATCAACTGTGGCTGACCGGCGATCTAGTGGCGCGCGGCCCGCGTTCATTGGACTGTCTGCGTCTGGTGCGTGATTTAGGGCCTGCCGCGCGTACCGTGCTTGGTAACCATGATTTGCACTTACTGGCCATTGATGCGGGGATCGCCAGCGCCAAGGCGCGCGATTACTTGCAACCGGTACTCGATGCCCCCGATCGCAGCGAATTGATGCACTGGCTGCGGCACCAGCCGCTGCTGCTCACCCACCCCGAGTTTAGTTTTGTGATGGCCCATGCCGGGATCTCGCCACAATGGGATCTGGCGACCGCTCAGCAGTGCGCCGCCGAAGTCGAGCATGCGCTACAGCAAGACGACTACCCGACACTGCTACGCGCTATGTATGGCGATCAGCCCGATCGCTGGTCAGAATCCCTTCGCGGGATGGAGCGCCTGCGCTACAGCATCAACGCCCTGACCCGGATGCGCTATTGTCACCCTGATGGCCGGCTCGATATGCACTGTAAGTTGGCACCAATGGAAGCGCCGGGCGAGTTACAACCTTGGTATCGCCTGCCGAATTCTTTGTTGGCTCGCCACCGCGTGGTGTTTGGCCATTGGGCGGCCTTGATTGGTGTCACCGAGCAACCGGCAGTGTATGCGCTGGATACCGGCTGTGTGTGGGGAAATTACCTGACCTTACTGCGCTGGGATGACCAACGTTACTTTACCCAACCGGCGCTGCGCGCCTACGGCAGTGGTCTGTAAACGGGTTTCTCAAGTTTATCGACTCACCCGCGACAACCTTGGGTGAGTCGAACTCACGCGTGAGCACTAAGCCAACCAAGCGCTATGCCGGCTGACGCTCCCAGATAGTAAACGCGCAGCGATACGCATTGGCGCTATCGGCAGGGCGCTCCTCGCGAAACGTTTCGTGCCACTCTCCCGCCGCTTGCCAGTCAGGAAAGCGGGTATCGCCATTCACCTCAGCATCAATCAGCGTGAGATACAGATGAGTCGCCAATGGCAGCGCCTGCTGGTACACATGACCGCCGCCAATAACCATCACTTCCTCAACGCCGGCCACCAACGCCAGAGCCTGCTCCAGTGAGCTACACCACTCGACCCGTGGGTCATCCCCGCACTGGCGCGACAGCACGATATTGCGCCGTCCCGGCAGTGGTCGGCCAATCGAGGCAAAGGTATGACGGCCCATGATCACCGGTTTACCCAAGGTCTGCGCCTTAAACCAAGCAAAGTCAGCCGGCAGATGCCACGGCATCTGGTTATCCTGTCCGATGATCCGATCGTCGGCCATCGCCGCAATTAAACTGATTTTCATGGCTGTCTCCTGCCTCTACATCGCTATCAGCACTGTTATCTGCACGGCTAGCGGTAATACTGCTTAAAACCGGCACTATACCACTGGACGACGGCGGTAGAATAACAATCCCGGTACCGCCAAGCCGAGGGCCAACGCGCCGACAATAAAGAATGTTTGCAGGAAATGGGTCACCATTTGCGACATCAGCTCATGGGTATAGCCGCGGTGATTGATCTCCACCAGTGCCAGCATCGCCTTGTAGGCTTTGACTCCCGGCACCATCGGGATCACCGCCGCCACCGTAAACACTTTCGGGTGCGCCATATAGCGATGTGACCAATGCACGCCGATCATGCCAATCGTGGTTGACGCCAGCAACGTGCTCCATTCGATAGGCCAGCCATAATGCAGCAGCAAAAAGCGCAGCCCATGCCCCAACGCGCCGAGCATCGCGCAGTAACGCAGCGCACGTACAGGCACGTTAAACAGCAAGGCAAACCCCACCGCCGGAATAGCAGCAAAAAACATATCCTGTAGTAACGCCGGTAATAAGGTCATGACCACCCCCGCACATCCCATAGCGCCATCGCCAGCACAATCCCCGCACAGGTTGCAAAGGTCAGCAAGGTCGCCATGGTCCAACGCGCCAGCCCCATGTTGACGTGCCCTTTGACCATATCGGACAGCGCATTAATCAGCGGAAAACCGGGCACCAGCAGCAGCACACTGGATGCCATCGGCAATGACGGCAAATTGCCAATTTGATACGAGATCCCGAGCGAAGCAATTGAGCTGGCCACAAAGGCGGTGACACAAAAATTGACCAGCGGATTAAAGTGGCGATGCGCCAGCTCTTGGCGCACCAACATGGCAATGGCACTGGCCACAAACGTCAAGGCAAACACCGCCGCATCACCACCGGATAAATGTGAGAAACTGGCGCACGATAACCCCACCATCAGCACCACTAAGCCACGTGGATAGCGGAGCGGTTTGATCTTATCCAATCGTTTGCGTACATCGCCAATTGACAGCAAACCGCGTTCAGCCATGATCATGGTGTGCTGCACCGCAGTAACCACCTGCATGTTGATCCCACGATCCACATTGCGCCGCGTGGTGGTGATACAGCGTTGTCGGCTCAAGGTCGACAGCACAATAGCATTAGCCGAAATCGAAATTTCCACACTGTCAGCCCCAAGCGCCAACCCTAAGCGCTCCGACACTTGCTCGACCAGCGTACTCTCCGCGCCGTGCTGCAACAGCATCAGGGCGCTTTGAATGCATAAACGGGTCACTTCCCGCTGCGCCGGCTCGTTCAGATCTCCTTGTTGCATCTGCTTTCTCGCTTCACCACACATAATGTGACATTAAAACCGTTTTCATGACAAAAAAGGCTGATTTTACGCAAGAAAAAAGCCGCTTTCTGCGAACAGAAGCGGCTTCTTTACTATGCCGATACGATGGCGATGCGTAAGTAAGGCAATACTTACCTCAAACGATTACGGCTTGTAGATGATCTCTACGTCGTACTCGTCTTCATCCCAGTCATCATCGTCGAGATCGTCATCATCATCTGAACCTTCCCAGACTTCGTCCAGTTGTTCACGATGATAATCATCCCACTTGAACTTCACATCTTCGGTGCCCGCTGGCGCTTGCTGCTCGCTTTCCTTCGGCAGGCTTTCGATCAGCTGCATGATGTCCCAGCACAGTGGCGTCACGTTCTTACCGGTGGCCGCAGAGATGGTGTAGTAATCACCCTCCCACTCCAGATCGGCAACGATCTTCGCGATCCGCTCGTTGGCTTCTTCTTCGCTCATCAGATCGACTTTGTTAAACACCAGCCAACGCGGTTTCGCGGCCAGCATTTCACTGTACTGCTCCAGCTCTGACACGATGATCCGCGCGTTCTCGGCCGGATCAGAGCCATCGACTGGATTGATGTCGATGATGTGCAGCAGCACACGACAACGCTCCAAGTGCTTGAGGAAACGGATCCCCAGACCGGCACCGTCTGCCGCACCTTCAATCAGGCCTGGAATATCGGCCACCACGAAGCTGCGCTCGCTGTCCATCCGTACCACACCGAGGCTTGGCACCAAGGTGGTAAACGGATAGTCCGCTACTTTTGGACGCGCTGCGGATACCGCACGGATAAAGGTAGATTTACCGGCATTCGGCATCCCCAACATCCCCACGTCAGCCAGCAGCATCAGCTCTAAACGCAGTTCGCGTTTCTCACCCGGTGTACCCGGCGTTTTTTGATACGGGGTACGGTTCACCGAGGATTTAAAACGGGTGTTACCCAAGCCGTGGAAACCGCCCTTGGCCACCAGCATCTTTTGGCCGTGCTGGGTCAAGTCACCTAAGGTTTCTCCGGTCTCTTCATCCACCGCGCGCGTACCCACGGGCACCTTCAGGGTGATATCCTGACCACGCTTACCGGTACAGTTACTGCCACGGCCATTCTCGCCGCGCTCAGCACGGAAACTGCGCTCAAAACGGTAATCAATCAGGGTATTGAGGTTCTCGTCCGCCAGCAGATATACGTCACCGCCGTCACCGCCGTCACCGCCGTCCGGGCCACCTTTTGGAATATATTTTTCACGGCGGAAACTGGCACAGCCATTACCGCCGTCACCAGCTTCGACGCGGATCACCGCTTCATCGACAAACTTCATGAACGTCTCCGAGCAAAATGCCCACCGGCTCAGTCACTTTCCGTGGCCACGGGCTTCACAGCGCGCGGTGGCAACAAACGATGGCCGATGGCAGAAAACATGGCGCCGGCAACCACCACCAACGCACCAATATAGCCAAGCAGGTTAAGCGGCGCCGCAGTAAACAGGGCCGGATAACTCACGCTCAACAGATCTAAAAACAGTATGGTAAACAGTGGCGCCAACGTCACGATAGCACTCACTTTTGCCGCTTCCCAGCGCGCCATGGCCTCGGCAAATGCGCCATAGCCCACCAGCGTATTCAGGCAGCAAAACAGCAGCATGCCCCATTGGCGCATATCCATCGCCGCCGCTTGTTGCGGCTGCGCCATCGGCGTAAATAACAAGGCCGACAAGGTGTAGAGCACCAGCAAAATCTGCGGGGAAGATAACCGACGCAGTAACAGCTTTTGCGCTACGCCATAGGCTACCCAGACTACCGCCGCAGCCACCGCCAGCAACACCCCAAGGGTATAGCTGCTTAAGCTGGTAAACAGCTCATACAGGCGCTCATTGAAAAACAGCAGCATGCCGCCCAGTAACAGTAACAGTCCAATGCCCTGATGGCGTTGCAGTGGCTCTTTTAAAATCCACACACTGGCCAGCAACAGCAACACCGGTGCCAGCTGGATCACCACCTGCACCACGGCCGGACTTAAATATTGTAGGGCAGAATTAAATAACAGGAAGTTACCCGCTAAACCCAGCGTAGCAACAAGAAGCAGGGCGCGATAATTACGCCAGAGTAGCACCGGAGAAGGCAATCCCCGCCGCCATGCCAGCCACAGACCCAGCCCCAGCGTTGCGCTGACAAACCGGAACCAGACAATGGTGTAAGGATCCAACACCTCTAGCGCCTGTTTCATCGCTATCGGCAATGCACCCCAGAATACTGCCGTCAGCAAAGCTAATAAACATCCTATTGTGGCCTGCTGTCGCAACATCCAACCTCCCGATGGCTGATATAAAAAAGCCCCGCAACTGCGCGGGGCTCTTCCTGTGAACCGGTAAAGGTCAGTAATTACTCAGCAACGATGCTTACGTATTTACGGTTGTTTGGACCTTTAACTTCGAATTTCACTTTACCGTCTGCAGTTGCAAACAGGGTGTGGTCTTTACCACAGCCAACGTTTACACCAGCGTGGAACTTGGTACCGCGCTGACGAACGATGATGTTACCTGCCAGAACAGATTCACCACCGAAACGCTTAACACCCAGACGTTTGCTTTCGGAATCGCGGCCGTTACGAGTGGAACCGCCAGCTTTTTTGTGTGCCATTTATCCGTTCTCCTAAACTTACGCGCTGATAGCAGTGATTTTGATTTCAGTGAACCACTGACGGTGGCCCTGCTGCTTACGGCTGTGCTTACGACGACGGAACTTAACGATCTTAACTTTATCGCCACGACCGTGAGTTACCACTTCAGCCTTAACCACACCGCCTGCAACGAAAGGTGCACCGATCTTGATATCTTCGCCGTTAGCGATCATCAGCACATCTTTGAACTCAACTGCTTCGCCAGTTGCTACGTCCAGCTTCTCCAGGCGAACGGTTTGGCCTTCGCTCACTCGGTGCTGCTTACCACCACTTTGGAAAACCGCGTACATATAAAACTCCGCTCTTTTCGGCACCGCAGGCTCCATTAAAATCAGCCAATCAGGGTGCGCAATAAAACTATTCAATAGGGCGCGAATTCTACGCAAAAAGCCGCTCGATGACAAGAGCTCTTCTGGCAATATCGGAGAAAAATTCTCCAACTTGCCCTTACGCGTTTCCGTCCCACGTTTTTGAGGTACAATCCATACCGACAGGGTTTTATTATGGACTGCGCTTCCCCCATGATACCAAAATTAGAAGACTGACGGACTATGACGCTTGAAGAGATTCGCGCCCTGAGCGATGCCGACATGGCAGAAGTGAATGCGGCGATTTTGCAACAACTCAATTCCGATGTGGCGCTGATCAATCAACTGGGCTACTACATCATCAGTGGCGGGGGAAAACGGATCCGGCCAATGATTGCGGTGCTAGCCGCACGGGCGCTCGATTATCAAGGTCATGGTCATATTACCGTGGCTGCGCTGATTGAATTTATCCACACCGCCACCTTGCTGCACGATGACGTGGTGGATGAGTCTGATCTGCGCCGTGGCAAAGCCACCGCCAATGCGGCATTCGGTAATGCCGCCAGCGTATTGGTGGGGGATTTTATCTACACCCGCGCATTCCAGATGATGACCAGCCTCGACTCGATGCGCATTTTGCAGCTGATGGCTTCGGCCACCAACGTGATTGCCGAAGGGGAAGTGCAGCAGCTGATGAACTGCAATGACCCGGACATCAGCGAAGATAATTACATGCAGGTGATTTACAGCAAAACCGCTCGCCTGTTTGAAGCCGCCGCGCAGTCTTCGGCTATTTTGGCGGGAGCCAGTGAGCAGCAAGAGCTGGCGATGCAAGATTATGGTCGTTACCTCGGCACGGCTTTCCAGCTGATTGACGATCTGCTCGATTACAGCGCAGGAAACGAGCTAGGAAAGAATTTGGGCGACGATCTCAACGAAGGTAAGCCTACCCTGCCGCTGCTGCATGCGATGCACAATGGCACGCCTGAGCAAGCCGCGATGATCCGTAAAGCGATCGAAGAAGGGAACGGACGCGATCTGTTGGATCCGGTATTGGCCGCCATGCAAGCCTGTGGATCGTTGGCCTACACCCAGCAGCGCGCCGAAGAAGAAGCCGACAAAGCGATCCAAGCCCTGTCTTGCATCCCAGACTCGCCTTATCGCGAGGCATTAATTGGCTTGGCGCATCTGGCGGTGCACCGTAACCATTAATGGGATCTACGGATAACGGTAGCCTTGGTGGCATTCACACACTGAGTTATGCCGCCATAAATGCTGTCATTGACACGGCCAGCGCACCGAGAGGCCAATAAAAAATTCCCACAAAAAAAGCCACGCTCTGCGTGGCTTTTTTATCGGTGGTCAAAACTTGCTGCTTGCGCCAAACGAAAGCGTCAAACGCAAGCCGCAAGCCAAAGCGCGCTGCGCTTACTGGCCGTTAACGAATTTCTCACCCAGCACAATCTCTTCACGCAGGGTTGGCAGCATGCTTTCCAGCGCCTGCTGTTCAAACGCGCTCAGCTTGCCCACTGGCAGGTACTCTTCAATACCGTTGACGCCCAGCAGTACCGGTTGAGCAAAGAAACGGGCATATTGGCCATCACCTTCAACATAGGTGCATTCCACCACGTTCTTCTCGCCCTGCATTGCACGCAGCAAAGACAGACCGAAACGCGCCGCCGCTTGACCCATCGACAAAGTCGCGGAGCCGCCACCGGCTTTAGCTTCCACCACTTCGGTACCGGCGTTTTGGATCCGCTTAGTCAGCGCCGCGATCTCAGCGTCGGTAAAGGAGATCCCGTCAAGTTGTGACAGCAGCGGCAGGATGCTCAGACCGGAGTGACCGCCAACCACGGAAACATTCAGTTCTTCTGGCTGCTTACCTTTCAGCTCAGCCACAAAGGTATTGGAGCGGATCACATCCAGCGTTGAAATACCAAACAGCTTGCGTTTGTCGTACACGCCGGCTTTTTTCAGCACTTCTGCCGCAATGGCAACCGTGGTGTTCACCGGATTGGTGATGATCCCAATGCAGGCTTTCGGGCAAACGTGGGCGATTTTTTCCACCAGATTGCGCACGATCCCCGCATTCACATTAAACAGATCGGAGCGATCCATGCCTGGCTTACGCGCCACACCGGCAGAGATCAGCACGATATCGGCCCCTTCCAGCGCAGCAGAAGGATCTTCGCCGCTAAAGCCTTTGATCTTCACGGCAGTCGGAATATGACTCAAATCCACCGCCACACCCGGAGTCACTGGGGCGATGTCATATAAGGAGAGCTCTGAACCAGCGGGAAGCTGGACTTTTAACAGTAAAGCCAGTGCCTGGCCGATGCCACCTGCAGCACCTAAAACCGCAACTTTCATCCTTTAATGCTCCTTTATAAAATCCTATTGTGTTGGGTATCAGACAAACAGACACTAATCCAACAACTGCAGAAACACAAATTAGTAACACACAGATTGAGAGTTCGCGCACCCTGCGGGTCATTGCCCATTACATTGTCTATTAATGGTGCAGATATTTTTTCTGAAGGGCCTGCAAAGTCCCGTCGGCGCGCAGCGCATCGAGGGCATTATCCAGCGCTAACTTCAGGCGATAATTCTGTTTAGACAGCGCAATGCCAAGCCCCTGACCAAAATACTCCGGCGCGGTGTAAGGCTCGCCCAGCACTTGCCAGCGCCCTTTCGGATGCTGACTGAGCCAGTTCAAGGCGACCGCCTGATCGGTAAACACCGCATCAATATTGCCCGCTTGTAAGTCACCGAACGCCTCTTCATAGCTGGCATACGGCAGTGGCGTCACGTCAGCACCTAAACGGCCATCCACCACAAAGTTCATCAAGGTGGTGCCGGTCTGCACGCCGACTAAATTCTCTTTACTGATGGTGTCACCGGTAATGACATCGCGGTTAACCAGCAGCACTGCGGAGTTGGCCAGATAGGGCTGGGTAAAGCTCATCAGTTGCAAGCGGCTATCATTAATATCTAGCGCCGCAATCGCAGCGTCATAGGCACCGAGGCGCAAACCGGATAGAATAGTGTTGAATGGCTGCTCCACAAATTCACAGCGTCGCATCAAGCGATCGCACAACGCCTGTGCTAGGGCGATATCAAACCCGTCTAGCTGCCCCTGATTATTGTGGTATTCAAACGGGGGATAAGTCGGTTCGGTGGCAAAGCGCAAGGGCGCAGAAACCGTGACACTTTCCGCCTGCACCATAAAACAGGTGAGAAAACCGGCTATGAAACTAATTGAAACAAGAAAACGGCGCATTTTTCATCCTCAACCGGCTATCCGTGTTGTTTGTGTATTGAAAAAAAGTGAATTTTTATGCAATATGAGCGCTGTTTTTTTGCATTTGGGAGCCCATAATGCGTAGCTCAGACAAACAAGAGCAACTTATCCGCGCGTTCAAAGCCCTGCTGAAAGAAGAGAAATTCAGCTCACAAGGTGAGATAGTCCAAGCATTATCAGACTTAGGTTTTCGTAATATCAACCAGTCTAAAGTCTCACGGATGCTCACCAAATTCGGCGCCGTACGGACACGCAATGCCAAAATGGAGATGGTTTACTGTCTGCCGGTAGAACTTGGCGTCCCAACCACCTCCAGTCCGCTGAAAAATCTGGTGCTGGACATCGACTACAACAGCGCACTGATTGTGATCCACACCAGCCCAGGTGCTGCGCAGCTGATTGCGCGCATGCTGGACTCGCTCGGCAAAGCCGAGGGTATTTTAGGCACGATTGCCGGTGATGACACGATCTTTATCACACCAACTCGGGATACTCCGATTGAAGATCTGTTTGCTGCGGTGCTGGATCTGTTCGAACAGCACGCCGCCTGATCCTCGCGCGACGGGCCAATAGCTTGATCAAAGCCGCATTGCGGCTTTTTTTTCGTGCTGCATCCGCCGAGTGGTGCGCTTTTTTTGTATAGTAAACAAAAAACTGCGCACAAGGATTTCGCGATGTTCCAGCGTATTTTAGTCCCGATCGATCTGAATGAATGTGATGTGATTGACCGTACCATGCAGATGGCGGTCGAACAGGTTCGCCTGTCCGGTGGAGAGCTGCATCTGGTGCATGTCTTGCCGGTGATCCATGTCGCGATTGTCTCGAACTTTTTCCCGCCGGATGCCACCGCGCGCATGCGTGAAAGCAGTGAGCAACGCTTACAACAGCTGCAAGCGCAGTATGTGCCAAGCGATATCCGCTGCCATCGCCATGTGGCCGAAGGCAAAACCTACGAAGCGATTATTGATGTGGCCGTAGCGCAAGGTTGCGATCTGATCATGATGCCAAGCCAAGAGCGCTCGCAGTTAGACCGCGTGATGCTCGGCTCGGTGGCCGAAAAAGTGGTGGCCTACTCACCGGTGCACGTACTGGTGATCAAGCCAGACAGCGATAGCGAGTAAACTCGCTACCTAAGACAAAGAAACCCACAAAAAGGCCGCCCGATGATAGTTATTAATAGTTATCATCGGGCGGCCTGATTTTAGCGCTTATCGCGTCATGCCGGGCATGAGAGCGTTAAAGTGGCTCTTAATTACGCCAGTAGGCTGGCGACATCAGTACCAAGAACGGGAAGATTTCCAGTCGGCCAAACAACATGGCCAGCATCATCACGTACTTAGACGGCTCTTTCAGACCACTGAAGTTCGAGCCCGAAGCGCCATAACCAATCCCCATGTTGTTGATACACCCGGCAGTAGAGCCAATCGCGGTATCCAGCGTCTCGCCAAAGGTGGTCAGCAAGAAGATAAAAATCATCGTCATCATCACGTACAAGAAGAAAAAGCCCAACACCGCCAAACCTTGTCGGTCATGGATCGGCTTACCGGACATCTTCAGTGATACCACCGAGCGCGGATGAATCAGCAGCTTAACCTCTTTCACGCTCTGCGCGATCAGCACCAAAATCCGCAGCGCCTTAATACCCCCACAAGTTGACCCGACACAGCCACCAAAGAAGCTGGCGCCAATCAGCAAGAAGGTGACATCCACCGGCCAATCCGGGTATCCGGCAGTACCGAGGCCGTTATCGGTCATCACCGACATGGACTGGAAAAAGCCGTGATAAAACGCTGGCCATAATTCAAAGGTGCCCGAGCGATACAAGCCCCACACGGTATATGCAATCACGCAGGCACAGACCAGAATAAATAAACGGAATTCGGCATTGCGGCTGATGACTTTTAAATTACGGCGTTGGAAGGCAATAAAGTAGAGGGCAAAGTTGATACCGGCCAGAATAGAGAATACCCCAGCCACCAGCTCGACGCCGGCACTGTTGAAATAGGCCACGCTTTCCGTGTAGGTGGAAAATCCGCCCAGCGAAATGGTGGCAAACGCATGGCAAATGGCGTCAAACCACCCCATTCCCACCGCTTTAAAGCTGGCAATGCAGGCGAGCGTCAGTGCGCAGTACACCACCCACAAGCTTTTGGCGGTATCCACGATGCGCGGCGTCATCTTCTCATCTTTCATCGGCCCCGGCATTTCGGTTTGCGCCAACATGCCGCCGACCCCGATAAATGGCAGTACGGCGATGGCCAATACGATGATCCCCAAACCACCGAAGAAATTGAGCTGCGCCCGATAATAGAGCAAGCTTTTCGGCGCATTGGTGACGTCACTGAGAATGGTCGCTCCGGTGGTGGTGATCCCTGAGATACTCTCAAACAGCGCATCGGTAATGCTGATATTGATACTTTTTAGCATCACCATCGGCAACATACTGAATAGCGAGAACACCACCCAGAAGATCAATACCACTAGGTATCCATCTTTGGTGCCGAGTTGCGATTTATTATTTTTGGTCAGGTAATAGGTTACCAAACTGAGCAATAAGGAGATCACGAAGGATTTAAAATAGGCGGCAGATTCGCCATCCCCTTCGTAAATAGCGACAAAGATGGGAATAATAAAAGTGACAGAATAAAGGGCTAACAGATAACTGTTAATCTTTAGAATTGCCTTGAATTTACCGGAGGTAATCATACCAGCGCCCTGAACTGAATGGGGTAAACACAGGCAATACGCTGACTTCCCGAACCATACAACATGGCGCAGTGATCCTTAACTGTGTTGACGTTTTATCTTATGAATGATCCTACCGCACAAAGTGCTAATCGCCAATAATGCCTGTCAGCGGCGCATCAACTGACAGGCATTACAGACTGTTTTATCGTAAGCGGTTCTGTCAGCCAACCCCAAACTCGAATCAGCCGACCGGCGCTGCTGAGCAGCAAATTAATGCACTAACTGCGCCAATGCGTGCAGCAGCTTGTCATGGATCCCGCCAAAGCTACCGTTACTCATCACCAGAATATGATCGCCTGGGCGCACCACACGCATGATCTGCGTGACCAATGCATCCACATCCCCCGCCCAATGGGCTGGCTGTACACAGGCTTCCGCCACTTCAGTCACCAGCCACGGGATATTGGTCGGCTGCAACAAGAACACTTCATCGGCGCGCACCAGTGATGGCGCTAAATCTTGCTTTTGCACCCCGAGCTTCATGGTGTTTGAGCGCGGCTCCAGCACCGCCAGAATACGCGGCGTGCCGCCCACTTTGGCGCGCAGCGCCGACAAGGTGGCCTCAATGGCAGTCGGGTGATGCGCAAAATCGTCGTACACGGTCACGCCATTGACTTCCCCACGCACTTCAAGGCGACGTCGGGCGTTGATGAATTGGCTCAGCGCGGCACAGGCATGTGACGGCTCAACGCCAACATGGCGCGCCGCTGCCAAGGCCATCAGGCCGTTATGCATGTTGTGCTCGCCAACCAATCCCCAATGCACTTCGCCGACATAGTTGCCATCCAGATGCACGCTGTATTGCGATGCATCGTGGCACAGTTTCTCGGCATGCCAATGGCCGTCATCGCCAACGGTTTCTTGCTCGCTCCAGCAACCCATCTGCAGCACCGCTTTCAGATTATGATCGTGCTGCGGGGTGATGATCTTGCCGTTACCCGGCACGATGCGTACCAGATGGTGGAATTGTTTTTGGATCGCTTTGAGATCGTCAAAGATGTCCGCGTGATCAAATTCCAAGTTATTTAAGATCAAAGTGCGTGGGCTGTAGTGGACAAACTTGGAGCGCTTGTCGAAAAAGGCGCTGTCATACTCATCGGCTTCAATAACGAAGAACGGGCTGTTACCCAAACGCGCCGACACACCAAAGTTGCCCGGTACGCCGCCAATCAAAAAGCCTGGTTCGTAACCGCACGACTCCAAAATCCACGCCAGCATACCGGCAGTGGTGGTCTTGCCGTGGGTACCGGCCACCGCCAACACCCAACGCTCACCCAGCAGGTGATCGTGCAGCCACTGTGGACCGGAGGTGTACGGCAGGTTGTTATTCAGCACGTACTCCACACACGGATTGCCACGCGACATGGCATTGCCGATCACCACGCAATCTGGGCGTGGCTCGAGCTGCGCCGGATCGTAACCTTCGATAATCTCAATGCCCTGCTCTTGCAGCAACGTGCTCATCGGTGGATAAACATTGGCATCTGAACCGGTCACCCGGTGTCCCTGTGCCCGTGCCAGCAGCGCCAGCCCGCCCATAAACGTCCCGCAGATACCTAATATATGAATATGCATAACCCATCGGTCCTACAAAAATGCGAATACTGGCATTCTACTCTGACCGGCTGACGAGAGGAAATCCTCAACAAAACAGGACAATTGTCCCGATTGCCGCTAAAATTGTGAACAAGTACGCAAACGTTTGGTTTGCGACTGGTCCCAACCCTACATAACTAAAATATCAGGAAGATAACAATGAAAACACTTGGCGAATTTATCGTCGAGAAACAGCAGGACTTCCCACACGCGACTGGGGAGCTCACCTCGCTGCTGGCGGCCATCAAACTGGCGGCCAAAATCATCCACCGCGACATCAATAAAGCCGGCTTGGTCGATATTCTCGGTGCCAACGGCCTGAGCAACATTCAGGGCGAAAGCCAGATGAAGCTCGATCTGTACGCCAACGAAAAGCTCAAAGCGGCATTGCAAGCCCGTGGTGAAGTGGCCGGGATCGCCTCCGAAGAAGAGGATGACATCGTGGTGTTCGACGGAGATCGCGGTCGTAACGCCAAGTATGTGGTGCTGATGGATCCGCTCGACGGCTCCTCCAACATCGATGTCAACGTGTCGGTCGGTACCATTTTCTCGATTTACCGCCGCATCACGCCGATTGGCACTCCAGTGACCCGCGAAGACTTCCTGCAACCAGGGAATTGCCAAGTTGCGGCCGGCTATGTGGTTTACGGCTCATCCACCATGTTGGTGTACACCACCGGCTGTGGCGTGCATGGCTTTACCTACGATCCGAGCCTCGGGGTCTTTTGCCTGTCACACGAAAGTATCCGCATCCCGCACACCGGCACTATTTACTCGATCAACGAGGGTAACTACATCAAGTTCCCACTCGGGGTGAAAAAGTACATTAAGTACTGCCAAGATCACGATGCGCCAACCAAGCGCCCGTATACCTCACGCTATATCGGTTCACTGGTTGCGGATTTCCACCGCAATATGCTCAAAGGCGGGATCTACATCTACCCAAGCACCGCCAACAGCCCGAAAGGGAAATTGCGCCTGCTGTATGAATGCAACCCAATGGCCTTCTTGGCGGAGCAAGCCGGTGGCCGCGCCAGTGATGGCGAGCGGCGGATTTTGGATATCGTGCCGTCCGAATTGCACCAGCGCTGCCCGTTCTTCGTCGGCTCACACGCCATGATGGACGATGCTGAGCGCTTTATGCGCGATTTCCCCGATGCGCCGGCGCCACTCTAAATAAAATGCATAACCTGTTAGAGCCGGTCACCGCCTAACTAGTGTCCCCGATGCATTCCCCCGCAACAGGCTGCGCACGCAGCCTGTTTTGCCTCTGTCTATTTTAACCGGCCTCGCTATAATATTTTCGCTAACGATAACATTTTACAGCAAGGAATTTGACATGAGCTTAAGCAACGTGCCTGCCGGTAAGAGCCTGCCGGATGACATCTATGTAATCATCGAAATCCCGGCCAATGCCGATCCGATCAAATACGAAGTGGATAAAGAGTCCGGCGCGCTGTTTGTCGACCGTTTTATGTCCACCCCGATGTTCTACCCATGCAACTACGGCTATGTGAACCATACCCTGTCGCTGGATGGCGATCCGGTGGATGTGCTGGTGCCAACCCCGTATCCATTGCAACCAGGCTCAGTGATCCGCTGCCGCCCCGTTGGCGTGCTGAAGATGACTGACGAGTCAGGTGCCGATGCCAAAGTCGTGGCGGTACCACACAGCAAGCTGACCAAGCAGTACGATCACATTCAGGATGTGAACGATCTGCCTGAATTACTGCGTGCCCAGATCACTCACTTCTTCGAGCGCTACAAAGAGCTGGAAGTCGGTAAATGGGTGAAAGTGGAAGGTTGGGAAGGCGTGGACGCAGCCAAAGCGGAAATCCAAGAGTCTTTCGCACGCGCGCAAAAATAAGTCTTTCGCACGTAAGCTAAAAACAAAAACACCGCCAGTAGGCGGTGTTTTTTTATTGTGGCCATCCGCTCGATGCGCAAGCGGATGGCGGCGACGGTGAATGTTAGAACTCAAACTGGTAGATCAAATCCACCGCCTGATTCAATCCCGACACGGCTTGCAGATACAGACTTGGCATCAAGCGATAACGCAAGGTCAGCTCTGCCAGCGAGTCAAAGATCCCGACCCCGTACTTAATCTGCAGACCCGGCATGATATAGCCACTGATCACCACTTGGGAGTTATCTCCCACCCCTTGCGTATCCAGTGCCAGATCGCTGATCCCAAACGCCTGACCAATTTGCCCTACTAGCTGACTGCTTTGTGACAAGCCAATCCCAATCAAGGCAGAGGTCATCGCGCCGTTATCATTGGAGTTACCGTCATCCAATGGCTCGCCGCGCAGAATGTAAGACAGCGCTTCGGCCTGTGACATCGACGGCTCCGAGAAGATAGTCATCAGCGGGTTATCCGCCATGCCGGTGACTCGGATCCCGGCCACTACATCGTTTTGGATCGATTCTGGGTTACGGATCGCTTCGATGTTCAGCATCGGCTGCGTTGGCGGGCCAACAAACAGCAACTGCCCTTTACGGATCACCAAATCCTGCCCGAAGGAGCGGAAGCGGCCATCGGCCAGATACACCTGCCCACGCACTGATGGCCCTTGGGCATTTTGCAGTACGTGCAAGCTGCCTTTGAGCTGCGCCTTGAGACCAAAGGCATTCAGGCGCACATCATCGCCCAGCCGCACCATCAAGTCGGTATTCACCGCCATCGCAGGATTGCTTTCGTTGATGGGCTGCAGCTGGTTATTCAGCAACACCAAATCTGACGAGCTATCCACCGCACTTTCCGGCAGGCTATCAACTTCGATACGCGCCCACGGGATGCGCACCGAGCCAGTCAGCTCCATCGCTTTTGGCGTCGCTCGGAAGGTGAGATCGGGATTAACGTCCAGCCGCACCATCGGTGGCAATGCGATCCGCAGACGATTGGCGTTCGCGTTCAGCATCGCGCTCCACTGCTCTGGACGCTGCCAATCCGCCTCACCGGTGAGGTTCAACACCCCTTCCGGCGTTTGCAGCGCACCGTTCAAGTTCGAGCGCGCACCAGCAAAGCGAATGGTCAGGTTACCGCCGGTAATATCCACCGGCAGCCACGCACCAGTCAGCTGTGGATTTTGCAGCGCCAACTGACCTTGCAGCAACGGTCTATCCAGCACCCCGCCCAATTGCAGCTGGGCACCGATCATCCCTTCCGCTTTTTCGGTTTTCTCTAGCATCGGCGACAACAACGCCAGCGACAGCTGATTAATGTTCACATTACCGCTCAGGCGACGACGTCCCGCCAAGTCACTGATGTTGATTTGGCTATTGAAGCTGCCGTTGTCTTTAAGTTGTATGTCATTGCTCAGTTGCAAACGGCCATTTTCTAGGCGCAGATTAAGCCCCAACTGACTGATATCAATCGGTAAACGGCGGCCCATCAACCACTGGATCACCCGCAGATTGCTGCTACTCAAGTTCGCTCGCACCGTTGGTAAGCCACCATTGGCCTGCCAACGGAACTCCGCTTGGCCCTGCACCACACCTTTAACGCGGGTCTCATCGCCGAGTAGCTCTTTGAACATCGCCAGATCCAAACGGCGCAACTGCACGCGCCCTTGGCCGCTAGCACCCGCGGTCATGGTCTGCGGGATGCACACTTCGGCATTCGGGTTAGTCAGACACAACGGACTGATGCTCACTTGCTGACGGCTATGGGTGTACGCCAGCGCCACCGGCGCTTGCAGTGTCCATGGCCCCAACGGGGTCTGCGCCTGAGTCTGACTCAAGGTACCGCGCCAGTTCATGCTATTGCGATCGAAGCTGCCGGTTAACCGCAAGCCGGCCGACACCGGTTCGCCTTGCAGGGTAAAGCGCAGCTGATGTTGCCGCTCGCTACCGCTGGCATCCAGCTGAGCGCGGCTAACGGTCATGTCGCCTTGCACCAGATTCTGCAAGTTGATGGCCACGGTGCCCTGAATTTGCGACTGGCTCTTCACATCAGCCTTAGCTTGCAAACGGCCAATGGTCAGGTCTTGCCAACGTAATCCATTGGCTTGCAGATCCAGATTCACCGCCGGTGTCATCAAGGCTCCGCGCAGCACCACGTTACCGTTAACCTGTCCACCGAGGCCCGGTAACAGGCCATCTAAGCGCGGCGCGTTAATCTGCGCATCCAGCTTCCACGTATCGCTGATCACACCTTTGGCCTGCAGACGGTTGCCGCCGACATTCATACGCAAATCAGAGATATTCCACCGGCCAGTGCTGCGGCCACTTAAGACGGCGTTGACGTCCAGCGGCTTATTCAGTGCCTGTCCGGTCAGATTTAAAATCGGTAAATCCACCGCCCATGCATCGCCTTGCAACTCCCCTTTGGTGCTTAAACGACCATTGATGCGTGCAGGCCACTCCGGCCACTGCTGCGCAGTGTTGATGCCGGATAAATTCACATCCGCGCGCCATTTGAGCAGCTTACGCCAAGCCAAGGAGCCTTTGAGCTGGGCCGAGCCTTGCAAGGTATCAAGGCGCAGCAGCGAGATAGCCACGTGCTCCAAATCACCGGCCGCTTTAAGTGCCACTTTGCCTTGTGGAATGTCTTTACCGCTGTAGCTGGCATTGAGGCTGGCGGTGTAATCACGCGCACTGCCAGAAAGCGCCAATGCCACCCCTTGCACCCGATAATCGGGCTCACCTTGCAGCGGCCACACCAGTTTAGGGCTACGTAAGGTCAGCTCTAGCGGCAAGCCGGCGGTCGCCAGCTCGGTCTGCGCATGCAAGTTAGCTTGCAGCGCGCCACTTAACTCCGCCTGCAACACCAACTTGTCATACAGCGCACCGCTCAAGGTCGCTTGCAGCTTTTGCGCTGGCCAGTCCGGCAATTTGACCGAGCTCGACAGCTTCAGCTCCAAGGGCCACTTTTGCTGTAACCGAGCATATCCGGTCAGTTGTACGTCCCCTTGCGGGGCGCTGACCTGCAATTGCTTGAGGGTAACTTTATTACCTTGGGTGCTGGCACTGATCAGCAGATCATCGATGGTCTGCGGCGTGCCGGTATCAATCCGCAAATTTTTACCGTGGATCTGCGCAACCTCGATATCCAGCGGGATCACCACTGCCGGTAACTGCGGTAACAACGGAGAAGCAAACAGCTGTTGCAACATCGCCGCCGGATCGTCGCTCGTCGCCGCTTTCGCATCGCTTGGCGGTGTGGCAGCTGACTTGGCGGCGGCGGCTTTCGCATCAGAGCTCTTCGTGGTTACCGCTGTGGCTGCTGCGGTCGAATTAGCTGACGTGCCCGCTGTATCTGTAGTCGCAGTGGTTTTCTCTGCAACCGTGCCCTCTTTTGCCTCTTTCGCGCTGCTCGCCGTATCGGCGGCTGGCGCGGCGAGGATCACCGCCAGATCGTTAAACTCAGTGGGTTGCAGGCTTAACGCCTCACCGCGCCACTGGGCGCCACTGGTAAAATGGCCCAGAGAGATGCGAGTGCCATCCACCGTCACCTCAACATCATTCAGTTGTAGCAGACGCAATAACAACGGGTACGGGGGGCTTAGGCGGGTCAGTGGCTCCGAAGGGGTCGGCTCACTGGCGGGCAACAAGGCGGTGTCCACCGCGACGCGCACTTTATCCACCGTCACCTGACGGATACACACTTCACTACGGCGCAAACAGCCTAATTGCAGTTGAAGCAAGGCATCATCCACCGCCACATCGACACCCGGCATCGTAAAGGACACCTGCTGCAGATGCAGACCGCGGCCCCAGTTACCGGAAAACTCGCCAATATGCAGGCCCGGCACCCAACGGTTGGCCCCATTAACCAACAAACGTAAGCCAGACTCGGTGCCCAACAACCCCGCCAGCGCCGCAATCAGCACCAGCAGTGTGATCAAAAAGCCAATACTCAGCTTCTTTAACGGATTCATAACTCAGGCCCCAGTGCTATGTAAATTTCCACGCCAGAGCTACCTTTGGCTAACGGATGGGCAATATCAAAACGAACCGGACCGAGTGGTGAGGCCCAGCGCACCCCCATCCCGACCCCAGATTTCAGATCTTCTGGAATAAACTTGTTAGTGGCATAACCGGTGTCATAGAACATCGCGCCCCACCAGTTGCCGGTAAAGTTGTACTGGTATTCCAGCGAGCCGGTCGCCATACGCGATGCACCAGTGAGCTTGCCTTCGCTATCGACCGGAGAGATGGATTTGTATTTATAACCGCGAATACTGCGATCGCCACCGGCGAAGAAACGCAATGACGGCGGGACTTTGTCAAAATCGCTGCTCTCTAACCATCCGGCTTCCGCTCTTGCCACAAAACGGTGCTTAGAGGCATAGGTGCGGATCCACGTACTGCGCGCTTGTAACTGCAGCATATCGATATCGGACAACCACGCGGTGTTAGCATAGTTAATGCTGAACACTTCCGAGTCCCCCCAATACGGCATCAAACCACCGCGCGAACGGGTGCGGGCAAACTGAACGCCCGGATACAGCAAGAAGGTATCGTGCTCTTGCAGACCTTGTTCGAATCGGCTGTAACTGACGTTCATGGTTAAGTTACGCTGCCAGCCCGAAGAAACATTCCAGAACGCACCAACCGAAGCCGACAGCGACTGCTCATTGGTATCGTTATGGTTTTCGGCGTTATAGGCGGTGGTTAAGGTATAGAATTTTTGCAGCGGGCTCTCTTTGGTCGGAATACGGTAACCAAACTCCACTGATTGCTCTGGCTGGGAATAACGCACCAGCGTTTCCATGCTGTGTCCAAGGGCATTCACCCACGGTTTACGCCAGCGCATACTGGTTCGTACCCCGATATCGGTGGCAAAGCCCAGCCCCAATTCCACGTTGTTCGGCGCTCTTGGCGTCACCGTCACAAACAGCGGCAACTCCATGTTCTCACCCACTTTGGCAAACTGTGGGTCAATCACAATGTTGCGATACCAGTTGGTTTCCGACAGATTCTGGTTAAATTGCGCCAACGTCGCCGCCAAATACGGCTCGCCCACTTTGAACGGGATCAAGCCCTGCAGACGGTTTTCCCGGATTTGCGAGCCGGTAAAGGTCACCTCACCAAAGCGATAACGTCGGCCACTGTCAAATTGGATATTCCAAAAGGCCTCGTGCAGACCTGTAGCCACTTTTAGCTGGCTGACTTTTAAATCCGCCTTAAAGTAGCCACGCTCTAACGCTAACGAGCGCAAGCGGCTACGAAAGGCATCAAAATCGCCCTGATTTAAAATCGAACCAATTTTGGGTGTCGTCGTCAGCAGTTCGGTAAACGCCGGGTCTTGCCGCGCTTCCCCGATCAATTCGATATTGATGGCTTTAATTCTGACCGGCTCACCCGGATTGACGTGCGCCACCAGCAAGGAGCGCAAAGGGGCACTGCGCGGGATCAGCTCGAAGCGGATTTCGGGGTCAAAATAGCCCAGCGCTTTCAGACCATCTTCAATCCCAGTGCGAACTCGCCGTTTAAAGCGCGCATTGGCCGCGACCTCATCATCTTTAATGGTGGACAAGTGCGCACGCACGTTACGCTGCAACTCTCCGCTCAGCCCCTCTATCTGCAGTTTCACGGCGGCCATCGCCGGCACCGAGATAAGAGACAAGAATAAGAAGGTCCATAATTTTTTGCGCACAAATACCCCAACGGTGATAACGTTGATTAAATAAAAGTCAGCCGATGCCTTGTCGACAGCGCCCTGCGCACTCCCGCGCCGCTTTAGCGATGTCTAAAATAAACAACAATGTCATAACGAAAGTTACGGGGAATTTTATGACTTATGCACACCAACACACAATCATTAATCCAGAACAGGCGTTACCCGGCCGCTCACAGCCACTGCCGCATCATCAGCAGCACGCCATCTTAGGTCTTCCGTTACAACCTATTATCCCAGAACATTATGCCACGGCTTATTTTGCGATGGGCTGTTTCTGGGGTGTTGAACGCTTATTCTGGCAGCAACCGGGGGTGTATCACACCAGCGTCGGCTACATGGGCGGCTATACGCCAAACCCGACCTATCAAGAAGTGTGTACCGGCTTAACCGGTCATGCCGAGGCGGTACGGGTAATTTTTGATCCCGCCAGCATAAGTTACGCCGAGCTGCTGCAATTGTTCTGGGAGCGCCATGATCCCACTCAGGGAATGCGCCAAGGCAATGATCTCGGCACCCAGTACCGCTCAGCCCTCTATACTTGTGATGAGGCCCAGCAACAGCAAGCCGAGCAAAGTGCGCGCCACTATCAGCAAGCGCTAGCTGCTGCGGGACATCCCAATGCCATCAGTACCGAAATTCGCGCCGCAGGCCCGTTTTATCTGGCGGAAGATGAACACCAGCAATATTTGTTTAAACATCCGCATGGATACTGTGGCCTAGGTGGGACCGGCATTTGTTTTCCGGCAGGCGGTTGACAGCGCGCCTAGCTTCTGACTCGGCGGACAGCTATACTGCTTAGGTTGTTTAAGTTGGTTACTTTGTCTACAAAGTGGCTGCGATACTGGATCTTGTAGTAGGGATCATGGTGCGCATGACTTTAGTATCGACAACTATAAGGCCCGGTCATGCGGGCTATCATTACAGTTAAGGTCTCGTGAGAATGCTAGAAAATATACTGGCCATCGCACTGTTGATCGCAGCAAGTGCGTTTTTTTCGATCTCGGAAATCTCTCTTGCTGCATCACGGAAAATTAAATTAAAAGTTATGGCTGACGAAGGGAATATTCGCGCAGCCAAAGTGATTGCATTACAAGAGCAACCCGGCAACTTCTTTACCGTGGTGCAAATCGGCTTGAACGCCGTGGCCATCCTCGGCGGTATCATCGGCGACACCGCGTTTTCCCCGTATTTCGAAAGCTTGCTGGTACATTGGATGTCACCGGATCTAGCGGGAAAAATCGGCTTCCTGCTGTCTTTCTCCGTAGTCACCGGTGGTTTTATTCTGTTCGCTGACTTAATGCCAAAGCGTATTGGTATGGCCTCACCTGAAGCCGTTTCAACCCGAATTGTCGGTCCAATGCAATTTTGCATTAAGCTCTTCAAACCGCTGGTCTGGTTTTTCAACGGTTTGGCTAACTCCATCTTTAAACTGCTTAACGTACCGACCGCTCGTAAAGAAGACATCACTTCCGATGACATCTATACCGTGTTCGAACAAGGTGCCTTGGCAGGGGTGCTGGGTAAGCAAGAGCACCATCTGATTGAAAACGTGTTTGAGCTCGAATCACGTACAGTGCCATCTTCGATGACGCCACGCGAAGACATCATCTATTTTGATATTCGGGAAAGCGAAGAGAGCATCCGCGAGAAAATCTCCACCCACCCACACTCTAAGTTTTTGGTGTGTGACACCACCATCGATAACGTGGTCGGTTATGTCGACTCCAAAGACATGCTGATGCGGATTTTGAACGGCCAGAGCATTGCCCTGCATCAAGGTCTGCCGATGCACAATCCACAGTTTGTGCCGGATTCTCTGACCTTGTCGGAAACGCTGGAAAGCTTTAAAGGCAGCAGCGAAGATTTCGCGGTGATCTTAAACGAATACGCGCTGGTCGTCGGTATCATCACCTTAAATGACGTGATGAGCACGCTGATGGGCGATCTGGTCAATCAGAATCAGGAAGAGCTCATCGTTAAGCGCGATGAAAATACGTGGCTGATTGAAGGCACTACGCCGATTGATGACGTCATGCGTGCGCTGGATATCGATGAGTTCCCAGACTCCGATAACTACGAAACCATTGGCGGCTTCATGATGTATATGCTGCGTAAGATCCCGAAACGCACCGATTACACCATCTACGCCAACTACAAATTTGAAGTGGTCGATATCGATAACTTCAAAATTGATCAAATGCTGATCACCCGTCTGCCAAAAGATGTACCGCAAGACGAGCAGCACGAAGAAAGCAGTGATGGTGCGGAACAAGCCAAGGCAGCAGATAACGATTAGTTAGCTTATCGGCGCGGGTTTTCACGGCGCCGGTCTTTCTGCCCTAACGCAATGTCGGCTAGCACAGCATCGCGAACATAATCGGTTTACTACGCAAAAAGGCCATCCTCTCGGATGGCCTTTTTTATATTCGCGGGTGTTATCTACTGTCTGCTACCGCCAGCCTATTCTCTATAGGCTAGAAAGAGGCTCTCACGCCGCTTGCGTCTGCAATTCGGTGATCTGGCGGTTCACTTCATTCATCACCGTCAGATGCTGTTTGTCTTTGGTCTTGGGCAGCAAAATCTTGCCGTTATCAAACTCGAATGCGCCTACCCCCTTGATATACATGCGGCCGCGGAAAAAAACCTTCACATGGCGAGCAATCATTAAAGGATTGTAGCGTTGGAAAATGCGCATCATAGTTGACCTCCGTTCAAGTCTACCCAGTAACTGTCCTGCGGTGTGCCGAAAATCATTCTCAGCAACGGATAACATAACAGTAACACAAATGGTGTAAGTCGTCATCATGACCCCCGTAGGATAGTCATAATGAGCTGTCAGGTCTTTGATGATAGTCGGAAAATATTGCTGAAATTTTTCACTAAAACGATATTTTGTGAAGATTAACAAATTTCATGCCCAATTTTATCATGCAAAGAACGTCTCCTTCGACCGCCGCTGAATAAGAAAGTTGCCGCATAGCCACCTGCAATACCATTGCGGAATGTAACCTTTGCATAACCTTTTGTCGGATTTGCTGCCGAGGCATCGCGACAAATTTCCCCTCGCCTTCTATGCTATTCACAGGTCGGAGTAGTTGCCGAAAGATTGACATCCCGTGTCAAACAGGCAGAGTACCGGCTGAAGAGCATGTACAGAATTAATAAAATAATCTTTTATTTCATAAGGATAAGATAAGATGAAACTCTCTACTCTGCTGATGGCCTGTGTATCTTTGCTGCCTGCGCTGGCACTCGCCACACCGGTACAACTGAATCAGAGCTTGCCGGCAGCCACCGTCATCGACCAAGGGGAGCTGGTATTGCAAGGCAAAGAGATCAGCTACACCCCGTGGAACACCAACATGCTGCCGGGCAAAGTGCGAGTGGTGCAGGCGATTGCCGGTCGCACCGCCGCTAAAGAGATGAATGCGCCGTTTATCGAAGCCATCAAAGCCGCCAAGTTGCCGCATGACCGCTACCAGACCACCACCATCGTGAATGCGGACGATGCCATCATCGGTACCAGTGCCTTTGTGCGCAGCAGCCTGAAAGACAGCAAACAAGAGTTCCCATGGTCACAATTTATCTATGATGCCAACGGCGTAGTGCAACAAGCGTGGGAATTAGCGCCGAAGAGCTCCGCCATCATGGTGCTCAACCCTCAAGGTAAAGTGCTGTTCGTCAAACAAGGCGCGATGAGCAAAGCCGAAATTGACCAAGCCATGGCCCTGATCAAAAAAGAGTTGCAGCAGTAAGCTGACGCTCTTCTCCTCCATTAACATGCCCTCGCCGGTTGACGTTAACTATGGCGAGGGCGTGTATGCGTTACGCATGCAACGCCATTTCCATGTACTTAAAACACCCCATCATCAAGACGGTCTATTAACGCAGCAACGCTTAGCCAAGAAACTATTAACGAAGCAATTCTCGATAAAGGTGTTTTCGATGAAATGGTTTTTGTGCAAGTGAGTAGGTGATAAGGCGATTGGCTACAGCACTCAGGAAGGTGGCGCGATAAAATACGTGACAGGCATCAGCATCATGACATGGCTGACTATCAAGAAACGTCAGGCTATCAAGAAACTACGCGCATGGCCGCTACCTTTAACAGATAGAATCTAACCGATAGAATCGAGTCAAGCCGCTCTTGTAGACGGGTAGCCAAACTCAATAATTGAAATGCTGGGCCAGCATGACCAGTGAAAACACATACCCCAGCGCAATAGCAACGCCCCAAATATGCTTTTTCATTCTATCCACCCGTAATAAAACCATTTTTATTAGCAATTAATTAACATTAAGCGGATTTCGGTCATTTGACAACTTATTGTCAATGCAAAAATCCGGCAGGAAGCAAAGGACATGACCAGCGCAGAGCAGGCTGCCGGGCAGGAAAGCTCCGCATCCGCTAACGAACATACTGACAATAGCCGCCTTATCAGCGCACGCCAGCGCGCCATTGATCTTGCCATCAACCGGCATATCGACGGGAAAATATATCCGCAGCAACCGACTAAACTGGAACAGCGTCTGCAGCGCCGTCTGCAACAAGAGCAGCTACAGCGACAAGAAAATCTCGAGAAGATCATGCAGATTGCCGCCAGCTTGTGTCAGGACACCTTGGCGACAGAAAGCGATCCAGACTGGATCAGCAGCTTTTTACAGCTAGCACAAGAAACCCGGGGCGCGCCGATGCAGCGCCTGTGGGGGCGAATTTTAGCCCAAGAGATTGTGCAGCCGGGCAGCTTTTCGATTAAGGCGCTACGCACCTTGCGTGATATGACGCACCGCGAAGCCATGCTGTTTCAGCGCGCCTGTGCGGTTGCCTGCAGCTTTGGCGCCGATCTCTCGGCCAAGCGTATCATCACCGGGATCCGCCCGGGCAAAAACGGTCTCAAATCCCTCTTTCGCGCGCCCGCGCCTGAGCAGCTCAATTTGGGCAGCTTCAAGCTGCCGTTCAGCGCCCTGCTATTACTGCAAGAGCTGGGCTTATTGCTCGGCGGAGAGCTAGAATCAGGCAGTTTACTGCCAGAGCAGAACTATTCACTGCGTTTTGCCAGTACCGATTTGACGCTGACCACCCACGACACCGGCCATCGCCTTACCTACTACCGTTTCAGCCCGGTGGGTGAGGAGTTGTCACAATTGCTGATTGGCACATCACTGCCCGAGTACATTCAGTGCTTGAGCAGCTTGCTGGGTGCCCACCTAACGGTGACGCCACGCAGTGCCAATGTGAGTGTCTAAGCGGTGGCTGTATACATGGTGAGAGTGTCAGAGGCTCGAGTGTAAAAAACCGAGTGTGAAAAACTAAATTTAAAAATCGCAGGGTAAGTTGCCGGAGTGTAGAGCCGACATCGCCAAAGCATGCTCAACGATGCGCAACTACGCGCTCCGCTCACTCCACTCTGAGCTCTGGGCGCGTACCGTAAAACGCACTGAACGCCGCCCGCCAAGCGCGAACTTAGCGAGCGCATCCCCATGGCTTACTCGTGTGTAACCCGCAGCCGGTTAACAACAACCGCGTGCCCACGCCACCCGAACAATAAACGGTGGATTGGTTAAATCCTCTTGCTGGTTGTAGCGCAGCGGTTGGTTATCCAAAGTTTCCACCACCGCCCCTGCCGCTTCGGCAATGCAGTGACCGGCCGCGGTATCCCACGCCATGGTGCGACCAAAACGTGGATACAGCTGCGCTTGCCCTTCGGCCACCAGACAGAATTTCAAGGATGAACCGACCGAGGTCAGCTGATGCGGACCAAGCTCAGCCAGATAGGAGGCCAAACGCGGGTCTTGATGTGAACGGCTAGCTACCACCACCGGCGGCATCGCTTGCTGTACCTGCAACGGTTCACGCACGCCTTGCACGACGCGCCACGCTTGGCCACCTTCGGCCATGTACAGCTTATCCAGCGCCGGGGCATACACCACCGCCATCACCGGACGCCCCTCTTCAATCAGGGCAATATTGACGGTGAACTCACCGTTATGTTTGATAAATTCTTTAGTGCCATCCAGCGGGTCTACCAGCCAAAAACGTGGCCAGAGCCGACGCACCGACCAATCAATGTTGGCCGCTTCTTCGGATAACACCGGAATGGACGCCGTTAGCGCGGTCAATCCACGCACGATGATCTGGTGTGCGGCCAGATCCGCTTCGGTCAGCGGGGAGTCATCGGCTTTCTGTACCACAGTGACCTCACGCTGATAGGCTGCCATGATGGCATCGCCAGCTTCACGTGCGATCTTCTCCAACGCCTGTAACATAACTGTACCTCGCCTACCTGATGATGCCGCGCGCGCTCAGGGCCTCCAGCAAGGTCACCACCAGTTCATCCACGCTATGTTCAGCGCTCTGCAGATGAACCTCCGGATTTTGCGGGGCCTCATAAACGGCATCGATGCCCGTAAAGTCTTGAATCTGACCCGCGCGCGCCTTTTTGTACAGCCCTTTCACGTCGCGGCGTTCGCATTCCGTGAGCGGAGTATCGACAAACACCTCAATAAATTGATCCGGATCGACCTGCTGGCGCACACTATCGCGTTCCGCCCGTTGCGGCGAGATAAAGGCGGTCAGCACCACCAAGCCGGCATCCAGCATCAATTTACTCACTTCGCCAACGCGCCGGATATTCTCCTGCCGCTCGGCCAGTGAAAATCCCAAATCGGCGCACAGGCCATGACGCACGTTATCACCGTCCAGCAGATAGGTGCGAACTCCTTGTCGATACAGCGCCTGCTCCAACGCCCCCGCCAGCGTCGATTTCCCAGCGCCTGAAAGACCGGTAAACCAGACGATCGCCCCGCGATGGCCATTTAGCTGCTCGCGCTGGCGGCGATCTATCACGTGGGATTGCCAGATAGCGCCATGCGCGGTGGCAACGCCGGTCGGTAAGGTGGCGGCCAGATTGGCGGAAGATTCGGTCGCGGACATCGCGCGCTCCTTGTGACAAAGTAATCCCATGGCAACATGGTTCCATCACCCATAAATGAATAACGGCCCCATGAATTAAATCGCCGATATCTCACGCTCAGTGACGCGGTATATCGGCCATTGACGGTCTGGTCAGGTCTGCTGATTGTCAGCGTTAATCCTGACTGATATCACGCACCTGCCAGTGTGGGTATTGACGACGGATCAGTGCATTGAGCTCTAACTCAAACGCGCTGTAGTGCTGGCTACCACGTGCCGGTTCACCCAGTACGCTATCCACCAACCCCGCGCCTACCGTGACATTGCTTAGGCGGTCAATAAAGATAAAGCTACCACTGTCTTGGCTGTGTCCGTACGGCTCCAGTGCCAAAGGTTCACTGAAGACCAGTTCGACCTGCCCAATACCATTTAACGGTAACTCGCTGGCGGCGTGGCGTTCATGGTTATTGATATCCACCTGATGACGAATGGCGGTGACCCGCGCTTGGGTCTTACGACCGGCCAGCTTGATGTCATAAATATCGCCAACCCGTAGCGGTTGCTCGGTCATCCACACCACATCGGCCGCCACCTGACGACTGACGCTAAGCGGATCGTCGGCCGCCACCAACAGATCGCCACGGCTAATATCGACTTCGTCGCGCAGCACTAGTGTCACCGCTTGGCCGGGAACCGCGTGGGTCAGGTCGCCATCAAAGGTCACGATACGCGCCACTTCGGTACGCACCCCCGAGGGCAGTACTTTCACCGGCTGACCGACCCGCACCACACCCGAACCGACGGTGCCAGCATAGCCGCGAAAATCACGATCCGGACGATTGACATATTGCACCGGGAAACGCAGCGCCGCCGCTGCCCGCTCGCGACTGACCTCAACGTTCTCCAGCACTTCCAGCAAGGTCGGACCATCAAACCAGCTCAACGCTTGCCCGCGCTGGACGACGTTATCGCCATCCAGTGCCGACAGCGGCAGTAAGGTGATCTGCAGCAGCGGATTGAGGCGGGCGGCAAAGGCTTGGTAATCGGCACTGATCCGCGCAAATACGGCTGGATCGTAACCCACCAGATCCATCTTGTTGACCGCCACCACCAAATGCCGGATTCCCAGCAAATTGGCAATAAAGCTGTGCCGGCGGGTTTGTGCCAACACGCCTTTACGCGCATCGATCAATAAGATCGCCAGATCGCAGGTGGATGCGCCGGTGGCCATATTGCGGGTGTACTGCTCATGGCCAGGGGTATCGGCAATGATGAACTTACGCTTTTCGGTGGAGAAATAGCGGTACGCGACATCAATGGTGATCCCCTGCTCGCGCTCAGCTTGCAGGCCATCGACCAGCAGCGCCAGATCCAATTTTTCACCGGCAGTGCCTAAACGGCGGCTATCGGCATGCAGCGTATTGAGCTGATCTTCATAGATCTGGCGGGTATCGTGCAGCAAGCGGCCGATTAAGGTGCTTTTACCATCATCGACACTACCGCAGGTCAAAAAACGTAATAAGCCTTTGTGCTGCTGAGCCAGCAGGTAAGCCTCAACGCCATGCTCGGCAATTTGGGCGGCAATTGAACTGTTCATGCGTGGCTCCTTAGAAATATCCCTGGCGTTTTTTCAGCTCCATCGAGCCGGCCTGATCGCGGTCAATCAAGCGCCCTTGGCGCTCACTGCTGGTCGACAGCAGCATCTCTTCAATAATGGCGGTCAGCGTATCGGCCTGCGATTCAATGGCGCCGGTCAGCGGCCAGCAGCCCAAGGTGCGAAAGCGCACTTTACGCTGTTCGATGGTTTCACCGGCTTGCAGCTCAATCCGTTCATCATCCACCATCATCAGCATGCCGTCGCGCTCCAGCACCGGGCGCTCTTTGGCCAGATATAACGGCACAATGTCGATGCCTTCCAGATAGATGTATTGCCAGATATCCAGCTCAGTCCAGTTAGAAAGAGGGAAGACCCGAATGCTCTCGCCTTTGTTAATTTGGCCGTTGTAATTGCGCCACAGCTCTGGGCGCTGGTTTTTCGGATCCCAGCGGTGGAACTGATCGCGAAACGAGTAGATCCGCTCCTTGGCACGAGATTTTTCTTCGTCACGACGCGCGCCACCAAAGGCGGCATCAAACCCGTATTTGTCCAGTGCTTGCTTAAGACCTTCGGTTTTCATCACATCGGTATGCTTGGCACTGCCGTGGGTAAACGGGTTGATGCCCAGCGCCACGCCCTGTGGATTACGGTGCACCAACAGTTCAAATCCGCACTCACGCGCCATGCGATCGCGAAACTCATACATTTCACGAAACTTCCAACCGGTATCCACGTGCAGTAACGGGAAGGGAATTTTGCCCGGATAAAAGGCCTTGCGCGCCAGATGCAGCATTACCGAGGAGTCTTTGCCGATGGAATACAGCATCACCGGATTGGCAAATTCGGCGGCCACTTCACGCAGGATATGGATGCTTTCGGCTTCCAGCTGCTGTAAATGCGTCAGTTGTGTTGCGTTCATGAGTTCGTCCTACCCCAGATTAACTACCGCAGGCCACAGCTCGCTGTGCGGCCGGCTGCCGAACCAGTGGAGAGAATCGGCCAAGGCCGCCACTTCTCCGATAATAATCAGTGCCGGTGCGCCGGCTTGCGCCGCCAACTGCGGCAACTGTTGCAGCTCACCGCGTAATACCTGTTGGCTGCTACGCGTACCGTTGACGATAATCGCCACCGGGGTCTGCGCCGCACGACCATGGGCCATCAGCTGCTGACTGATCTCTGCCGCTTTGAGCGTTCCCATATAAATGGCGAGCGTTTGCCGTCCACGTGCCAGTGTCGACCAGTCCAGCGCATCGCCATCTGGGCGACAGTGGCCGGTAATAAACATCGCAGTTTGCGCATGTTCGCGGTGAGTCAGTGGAATGCCGGCATAGGCGGTAGCTCCTGCCGCCGCGGTGATCCCCGGCACCACCTGAAACGGGATCTGATGTGGCAACAGCGCTTCCAGCTCTTCGGCGCCGCGGCCAAAGATAAACGGATCGCCGCCTTTAAGACGCACCACACGTTTTCCCTGTAGCGCCAAATCCACCAGCTTTTGATTGATCTCTGCTTGCGGCACCGAATGATCACCAGCCCGTTTGCCCACGCAAATCTGCTCGGCATCGCGGCGGATCAAATCGCGGATCTCATCGGAGACCAGATAGTCGTACAGCACCACATCGGCCTGTTGCAGCACCTGTAAGGCGCGCAGCGTCAATAAACCCGGATCGCCCGGCCCAGCCCCAACCAAAAACACTTCCCCGCGCCCTTGCTCACGCTGGGCATGGGCCTTCAGCGCACGTGCCAGCTCTTGCTCGGCGTCATCATCCCGCTCTTGCTGCACCAGTGAGGTAAAACGGCCACCGAACAAGGCTTCCCAAAAACGACGACGCTCGGTGATACCGTGCAACGCCTGTTTCACCGGCTCACGCCAGCGATCCGCCAGTTGCGCCACGACGCCAAGACGTGAAGGCAGCAAGCTTTCCAATTTTTCGCGGATCAAACGCACCAGCACCGGCGCACTGCCGCCCGACGATACCGCGACCACCAACGGCGAACGATCAATGATCGACGGCATGATGAAAGAGCACAGCGCCTTGTTATCCACCACATTGATCAGCACCGCGCGCGCCTCTGCAGCGCGACTGACGCGGTGATTGAGCAGCTCATCATCGGTCGCCGCCACCACCAGAAACACATGTTCTAACTGCGTATCCGCAAACTCTTGCGCTACCCACTGCAGCGCGCCCTGCTCAGCGCGACGCTGCAATTCGGCCGTCAGGGTACGGCTGACTATCTGCACTTGTGCGCCTGCGCGTAGCAATAACGCCACTTTGCGCTCAGCCACTTCACCGCCGCCCACCACTAACACCTTACGCCCTGCTAAGCGGGCAAAAACCGGTAAAAACTCCATCACTGCGGCCCCTGACATCCCTACGTATGCAAGCAATATAGAGGCTTATTGAGAGGCCCATAAATGATGATTTCATCTTTGCAATTCCGTTTTGTTCTAATGCCGTTCGCCTTTAGTCAGCCCGCACGGTCACACGGCCAATGCGCTTCGCAAGACGCGCGCCCCATGCCACGATTCACGACAGAGTTACCGGATTGTTCGCGACCAACTTCACACTCCTATCGCGAGAAAACGCGGCATACATTGAGATTTGTTACCCTGTTCCGAGTTTTACCTTCCCTTATCTCAACAACCTACTGACTGACAGAGGAATCGCTATGTCTTTGTCCCGTTCTCCGCTGGCACTGGCCATTGCAGCCGGTTTGTTCTGTGCCGCTTCTGCCAATGCCGCCACCGTTGAACTGCGGGTGCTGGAAACTACCGACCTGCACAGCAACATGATGGATTATGACTACTACAAGGATAAGCCGACCGAGAAGTTCGGCCTGACCCGTACCGCTACGCTGATCGGTGAAGCCCGCAAAGAGGCCAAAAACAGTGTGTTGGTGGATAACGGCGACCTGATCCAAGGCAGCCCTATGGGGGACTATCAGGCTGCAAAAGGTCTGAAGAAAGGCGAACAACACCCCGTTTATAAGGCGATGAATCTGCTGGATTACCAAGTGGGTAACTTGGGTAACCACGAATTTAACTACGGTCTGGATTACCTGAAAACGGCATTAGCGGGCGCCGCCTTCCCGTACATCAACGCCAACGTGTTTGATGCCAAAACCGGTAAGCCACTGCTGCAGCAATACCTGATCAAAGACACCGAAGTGGTGGATAACGAGGGTAACAAGCAGACCATCAAAATCGGTTATATTGGCTTTGTACCGCCACAGATTATGGTGTGGGATAAAGCCAATCTGGAAGGCAAAGTCACTGTTAAAGACATCAAGCAGACCGCAGAAGAGCTGGTGCCGAAGATGCGTGCCGAAGGCGCGGATCTGGTGATTGCGATTCCGCACTCTGGCGTTTCAAGCGATCCGTATAAAGCGATGGCTGAAAACTCGGTCTATTACCTCTCTCAGGTTAAAGGTATCGATGCCATCATGTTCGGCCACTCCCATGGCGTGTTCCCGAGCAAAGATTTTGCCACCCTGCCGGGCGTGGATCTGAGTAAAGGCACCATCAATGGTGTACCGGCGGTCATGCCGGGTCAGTGGGGTGACCATCTGGGCGTAGTCGATTTAACCCTGAACAACGATAAAGGCCAGTGGAGCATCACTGACTCCCGCGCCCAAGCACGTCCTATTTTTGACAAAGCAGCCAACAAACCGCTGGTCGAAGCCGATGCCAAACTGACTGCTGCTCTAGCTGCCGATCATAAAGGCACCCGTGATTTTGTCAGCAAGCCGATTGGTAAAGCCTCGGATAACATGTACAGCTTCTTAGCGCTGATTCAAGATGATCCAACCGTGCAAATCGTCAACAACGCTCAGAAAGCCTACGTTGAACACTTCGTGCAAGGCGATCCGGATCTGGATGGAATCCCAGTGCTGTCTGCCGCCGCGCCATTTAAAGTGGGCGGACGTAAAAACGATCCATCCAGCTTCGTGGAAGTTGAGAAAGGTGAGCTGACCTTCCGTAACGCGGCCGATCTGTATCTGTACCCGAACACGCTGGTGACCGTGAAGGTCAACGGTGCGCAGCTGAAAGATTGGCTGGAGTGCTCCGCCGGACAGTTCAACCAAATCGATCCGAACTCCAGCAAGCCACAAGAGCTGATCAACTGGGACGGTTTCCGCACCTACAACTTCGACGTGATTGATGGCGTGAACTATCAAATTGACGTGACCCAACCGGCTCGTTTCGATGGTGAATGTAAGTTGATCAACCCAAGCTCGGAGCGAATTAAGGCACTGACCTTCAACGGCAAGCCAGTCGATCCAAAAGCGCAGTTCCTGATTGCGACCAACAACTACCGCGCCTACGGTGAGAAATTTGCCGGTACCGGTAGCCAGTATGTGGCCTTTGCCTCACCAGATGAAAACCGTCAGGTGCTAGCGAACTACATCAGCGAGCAGAGCAAGCAACAAGGCCAAGTGGTGCCAACAGCCGATAACAACTGGCGTTTAGCGCCAATCAACAGCAAAACCAAGCTGGATATCCGCTTTGAAACCTCACCAAGTGACAAGGCCAGCCAGTTCATCAAAGAACATGCGCAGTATCCAATGCAGCAAGTTGGTAAAGATGAAAACGGCTTTGCCCTGTATCAAGTGGATCTGAATGCGCCTGCGGCCAAGCAGTAACCGAATAGGCTGACGAGCACTGACAAACGTGAGTCGTCGCCAGTAACAAAAAGGCCTTCCATGATGGAAGGCCTTTTTTATGTTTCGATGTTCAATTACGGCGACATTCAATTACTGCGACTGGGCAAACGAGCCATCGGCCAGTCGGACAAAGACGACTGGCTTGCTGCCCGCCACTGCATCGAGCTGTAGCGCTTCCACCTCGCCCTTGGCATTGGTTTTCACCCGTACCGTTTGACCGGCTTTGACATTGCTCAGCGGCTTATCCGCGGCCTGTGCCCGCGTCATGGCCATCAAATCCGGTAGCGGCAGGTTGCCGGAGCGGAACACTTGCGCCAAGGTTACGCCCTTACCCACTTGGTAGCTTTGCCAGCCAGCAGTGCTGGTTTTAGCGGCGCTCTCCACCGGCTTTTTCTCCGCCACTTTTTCAGGGGCTTTTTCCGGTGTTTTTTTTGCCACTTCACGCACTGGCGCTTCTTTTACTGGCGTTTCTTTGACGGCTGGTTTGCTAACGCTACGCTCAGGCGCTCTGTCTGCCACCCGAGTAGTCGCTTTGCTTTCCGCTTCACGGCGCACCGTGTTGCTTGGCGCCTGTGCCGCACGGGTTACCGGCGGTGAGCTCACCGGCACCGCTTCGCTGCGCTGCTCCAGATCTTCTGGCATCTCTTGCGGGATGCGACGATCCGGTTGCCGCTCAGACAATGCTTCCGGCGTCAGGGCCACCGGGGTGTTATCTTGCACGCCCTCGGCTCCCGCCACCGGCAAAGCCGCTTCACTTTGCTCCGGCGCCGATGAACCTGACGGCAACACAATCCCAAGCAGCACCACTAGCGCACTGACGGTGATCCAGCGGCGATGAAACGGCGATACCGGCCCAAGCCAGTTAAAGCGATCCGGCACATGCCACAACGCGACCAGCGCTGCACGCAACACGCCCGATAACCCCATCTCTGCCGGTGGGAGTTTGATATTCAGCGTCGGCCATTGCCAATCGGGCAACGACAATTTTTCCCGCCAATTAAAACGGGGCGCGCGCTGCTTGGGCGCGGCCTTGGCGGGGCGTTTTTTTCCCGGTCTTCCTACCGGTCCGCTATCTGTACGCAGGTCCACTTCATCTCCATGCACTAGACAAACCGCGATCGATTTATTTTTTCCTTTTCACAGAGAAAAGTCACGGTATTTACTATTAAAAATCGCATTTGCGACGCCTATTTTTGCCGGAATGCACCGGTACTGATATGCTCGCACCTCTGTGAGCAGTTTATCTGTAAGGAAAAGAAATGACAGCCTCAACCCTTAATACTATGGAAGCTCAGGCCAGCTATGGCATCGGTCTGCAAATTGGTCAGCAACTGGCCGAAAGCGGTCTGACCGGACTGGAGCTGGATGCCCTGACTCAGGGTCTGCGCGACTCACTGGAAGGCAATGCTCCGGCTGTTGCTGTCGATGTGGTTCACCGTGCGCTGCGTGAAATGCATGCTCGCGCAGATGAGGCGCGTCAAGCCAAGTATCAAGAAGCCGCGGCAGAAGGCGAAGCGTTCTTGGCGCAAAACTCCTCTCGCGAAGGCGTAACCTGCACCGGTAGCGGCCTGCAGTTCGAAGTGCTGCAGCAAGGCGACGGCCCAATCCCTGCGCGCACTGACCGTGTGCGTGTACATTACACCGGTAGCCTGCTGGACGGTACTGTATTTGATAGCTCGGTACAACGCGGCCAGCCAGCTGAGTTCCCTGTCAACGGCGTGATCGCCGGTTGGATTGAAGCGCTGACCCTGATGCCAGTTGGCTCTAAGTGGCGTTTGTATATCCCGCATCAGCTGGCCTATGGCGAGCGCGGTGCTGGTCACTCGATTCCACCATGCAGCATGCTGCAGTTTGATGTAGAGCTGCTGGAGATCCTGTAAGGATCAGCAAGTGACATCGCTACGCTAAAAGCGATACTGCAAAAAAGCCGTGTGACTCACACGGCTTTTTTATTGGTTTCTTGATTGGGTGTGAGTTACACCACTGGCTCGACGTTTTCGGCTTTTTTCCCGCGCTGGTCACTGACCTCGGTATAAGTGACCTGCTGACCTTCTTTTAGCGTGCGAAAACCGTTGCCCTGAATCGCAGAAAAGTGCACAAACACATCTTCCCCGCCAGCATTTTGAATAAACCCAAACCCTTTACTGTCATTGAACCACTTCACGGTTCCTTGCAACTTCGACATTGTCTTTCCCTATGTTCAAAACGGTATTTCTAAACGAAAGTGCTAAACGGTGCGCAGACTATCGTGACGCCCTACCATCCCGCAGCCACACCAAGGCTGTCGGATGGGGCGCGCAAGCTTACATAGCAGCAAAGCGAAGATAGCCAAACAGAGTGTCATCCTAGCAACCTTGGTTAAAAAATACGCCGCGTCGCATCGCGTTTTACCGGTAAGTTCACTCCCCGCCGCCGAATTTGTGATCGCGTTAGATCCCCGAGCCTTGATCTTCCCCTGATTCATGCAGGCCGCACTCACGTTTCAAACCAAAAAAGCGCGTCTCTTCTTCGCTCATGCCCGACTCCCATTTGCGCGTGGTATGGGTATCGCCCACCGACAAATACCCTTGCTCCCACAGTGGATGATAGGGTAAGCCATGTTCGGTCAGATAACGGTGCACCTGCCGGTTATCCCAATCGACAATCGGCAAAAACTTAAAGCAGCCACGCTGTACACTCAGCACCGGCAAACTGGCGCGGCTACTGGCCTGTGCGCGGCGTAAGCCAGCAAACCACGTCCCGGCCTGCAATTGCTCGAGCGCGCGTTGCATCGGTTCGACTTTATTCAGTTGGTTATACTGCGCTAACCCATCCAAGCCTTGCTCCCACAAGCGGCCATAGCGCGCCTCTTGCCACGCCGGCGATAAGGGGCTGCGAAACACCTGCAAATTCAGCTGCAGGCGTTCGGTCAGGCTATCAATAAACTGGTATGTTTCAGCAAACAGATAGCCGGTGTCGGTGAGGATTACCGGAATAGTCGGCTGCTGCTGCACCAATAAGTGCAAACTAACCGCCGCCTGAATACCAAAGCTGGAAGAAAGGACATGCGCTCCCGGCAGATGCTCAAAGGCCCACGCCACTCGCGCCGCTGCGGGTAGCGCCAATAGAGCCTGATTGAGCGCCGCCAGTGCCAGTTCGCGCTCTGACGGCGTTAAGGCCAGTAACTCAGCCAACGGTGGCACCGTCAGCTCAGTCAGGGTCGGCTGGCGCTCAGGCGACGTAGAAGATGAGTTAGACATAATGACCTGCGTCTCCTCACTCATAAAAAATTAATCATAAAAGTCACGAGCCGGATCGAGCACCGGGCGGATGATGCCTGTGCGAACAGTAAAATCGCCGAAACCTTCATCGGGCGTACGCTCAGCCGCCCAACGGGCAATCAACGTATCCAAAATCGTTAAAATTTCGCTGTCAGTAATATTCTCGCGGTACATGCGCGGAATACGGGTGCCTTCACGATTACCGCCCAGATGCAGGTTATAACGACCCAGTGCTTTACCCACCAAACCAATTTCGGCCAACAAGGCGCGGCCACAGCCATTCGGGCAACCGGTGACGCGCAGCACAATGCTCTCTTGCGCCACGCCGTGACGGGCCAAAATAGCTTCCACATCACCGACCAAGCGCGGTAAGAAACGTTCGGCTTCCGCCATCGCCAATGGGCAGGTCGGGAACGAGACGCACGCCATCGCATTTTGCCGCAGCGGCGTTAAGCTATCGCTCATCAGGCCATGGCTACGCGCCAACTGCTCAATCTGCGCCTTATCGGCTTCCGCAACCCCCGCCACAATCAAGTTTTGATTGGCGGTGAGACGAAAATCACCACGGTGAACGCGGGCAATGGCCGCCAAACCGGTTTTCAGCGGCTTTTGCGGATAATCCAGAATCCGCCCATTTTCGATATACAGCGTCAGGTGCCATTTGCCATCAATACCTTGCACCCAACCGATGCGATCGCCACGTCCGGTAAACGCATACTCGCGTGACGGCGCAAACTGCACCTGCGCGCGTTTTTCCACTTCGGCGCGAAAGTTATCCACTCCCACACGCTCGATGGTGTACTTGGTTTTGGCATTTTTGCGATTACTGCGGTTACCCCAATCGCGTTGGGTGGTCACCACCGCCTCGGCCACCGCTAAGGTTTGCTCAGGAGTGATAAAGCCCAGATCGCTAGCGGTGCGCGCATAGGTTGATTTATCCCCAAAGGTAATGGATAAACCACCGCCGACCAGCACGTTAAAGCCCACCAGCTTTCCTTGCTCGGCGATCGCCACAAAGCTCAAGTCATTGGCATGCACGTCCACATCGTTTTGTGGCGGAATGACAACCGCAGTTTTGAATTTCCGCGGCAGATAGGTCGCGCCCAAAATCGGCTCAACATCCGTCGTGGCGACTTTCTCTTCATCCAGCCAAATCTCGGCATAGGCGCGAGTTTGCGGCAGCAGATGCTCGGAGATTTTACGTGCCCAATCCCACGCCTCTTGATGCAGCTGCGATTCAATCGGATTGGAGGTGCACAGCACGTTACGGTTAACGTCATTGGCGGTTGCCAGTGCATCTAGCCCCAGCGCATGCAGCATCTGATGCATCGGTTTGACGTTCGGTTTTAGCACGCCGTGAAACTGGAAGGTTTGACGGTTGGTCAATCGGATACTGCCGTACAGGGTGCTGTCGACGGCGAAACGATCGATCCCCAGCCACTGCTGCGGGGTAATCACGCCGCCCGGCAGACGGCAGCGCAGCATCATGGCATGACGCGGTTCGAGTTTTTGTTCAGCACGCTCGGCGCGGATATCGCGGTCATCTTGCTGATACATGCCGTGAAAGCGGATCAACAGGAAATTATCGCCGTTAAAGCCACCGGTTAGGCCATCGTGTAAATCGGCGGCAATGCTGCCACGCAGGAAATTACTGTCGCGCTTCATGCGCTCAGCATCGCTCAGCGGCCCATCAACCACCAGAGGGCCAGGATGCTTGCTGCTAAATTGATAGTCACTCATCAGTATACATCTCGCTGATAACGCTGCGCGGCGCGCAGTTCGTCCAGATACGCTTCACTCTGCGCGGCGTCCATGCCACCGTGCTGAGCCACTATGTCCAATAACGCTTGCTGTACATCATGCGCCATCTTGCTGGCATCACCGCACACATACAGGTGCGCGCCTTGTTGTAACCACTGCCAGATCTCAGCACCCTGCTCGCGCAGGCGATCTTGTACATAAATTTTCTGCGCCTGATCGCGTGACCACGCCAGTGAGATGCGGCTGACGATGCCTTCTTTAACCCAACGCTGCCACTCCACCTGATACAAAAAATCTTCCGTAAAATGAGGGTTACCGAAAAAGAGCCAGTTTGGACCGCCGGCCCCCTCCGCCGCACGCTGCTGCATAAAGGCCCGAAACGGGGCTATTCCAGTACCAGGGCCTATCATGATCACCGGCGCATTCGGAGAACTGGGTAGGCGAAACTGATCATTGGGTTCGACAAACACCCGCAGGCTGTCCCCTTCTGATAAACGCTCGCCCAGATAACCGGACGCCGCGCCCGTGCGGGTTTTATCGCCCTCCGCGTAACGCACCACTCCGACGGTCAGGTGCACCTCTTCCCCGACTTCGGCTTGCGAAGAGGCAATCGAGTACAGACGCGGTGTTAAGCGGCGCAGCAGCTCGACTAATTGCTGGGCGCTCAGCGCGGCAGGAATCGTGGCCAGCATGCTCGGCACCGGATGACGCTGGGCATACGCACGCAACGCCGCTTTATCGTCACATAGTGCCAACAAGGTCGCATCGCCACTCAATTCGGCATAGGCGGCCACTACGGTGGGCGCATTTTGGCTCAGCTCCAGCTTTTCCCGCAGGGCATCGGCCAAGCGCAAAGGTTGTCCATCAAGGGTGACGAGTGCATCGGCAGGCAAGCCGGTCAGCTGCAAGAGCTCCGCTACCAGCGCCGGATCGTTATGTTGCCAAACACCTAAGGCATCCCCCGGCTGATAAGTCAGTCCGGTGCCAGCTAAATCCAGCTCGATATGCTGGATATCTTTGCTGGAATTACGCCCAGTGATTTTCTGCCTTGCCAGCAGCGACACCGTGCAAGGATTATCGCGCTGATAAACCGTACCGACCGCCGCCGCGACCGGTGTTACCACGCTGGACGGCGATTCGCCAGCAGCCGCGGCTAACGGCGCCAAGGCAGCTAGCACCTCTTGCTGCCAATGGCTGGCGGTGGCAGCAAAATCCACATCCGCATCCACCCTAGCAAGCAACGGCTGAGCACCTAACTCGCTTAAGCGGCGATCAAAGTCTTTGCCAGTCTGGCAAAAATGCTCGTAAGACGAATCTCCGAGCCCCAGCACCGCATAACGCAGTTGCTCAAGCTTAGGCGCACGCGCCGAGAGTAAAAACTTGTGCAATCCCAACGCTTCTTCGGGCGGCTCACCTTCACCATAGGTTGCCGCCACCACCAGCAATACCGACAGCTGCGCCAGCGTTTTGGTTTTCACTTCGCCACTGCGCCAGTGCTCCACCTGCCAGCCTTGCGCTTGCAGCTGTTGCTGTAACTGCTCGGCCACACGGCGTGCATTGCCAGTTTGTGAGGCTGACCACAAGGTGATCAGCGGACGAGCCGCGGCGGTCGTCACTGCACCCTCGGCGGTCAGTGTTACAGAGGAAGATTGGCTGAGCGCCCATGTATAGCCTGACAGCCATGCCAGCTGCAGAGGAGACGCCTGCGCCAGCGTTTGTTGCAGTCGGCTTAGTTGTTCCGGAGGAAACGGCGCTCCGGTCGTCAGTAAATCCTTGGCACTCATGATCACGACATTCCTTATGAAGAGATGTCGTCAGATTACTCACTATTTAAAAGCGCGATAAAGAATCGATAGCAATGGTTAATAACCAAAAGAAATAAACGCGGAATAAGGAAAGGGAGACAAAGAACAGCGTCGAAGAAGAAGCTGGAGATACCCGTTGCCATGGGCGGAAAAAAACAGGGCGCTTGCACCAGCAAACGCCCTGTTCACGCCTCTAGCGCCATGGCATCGTTAGAGATAACGGAGCCAGTCGCGACTAGGCGATAAAATTCTCGTGATCGACGATTAGAAGCCGAAAGTCAGGCCGCCGTACCAACCGTTGGTATCCACGTCGCCCGCTTTGTTGCTTTCGTTGAAGTCCATCTTAGCCCACTGGTAACCGGCTTTCAGGTTGATAGCGCCCATGCGCATCGCCAGACCCAGCTGACCGTCGTAGCCCCAGGTGTTGTCGTAGAATGGCATGTTCAGCTCACCAGTCACTGCCAGTGGTGTGCCAGGAATACGCAGTTCACCGGCAGAGTAAGCCAGGAACATACCGTGCTCAACGTCATAACCACCAACGGTGTTGGTCTGCTTACGCCAGCCGGCACCCAGATCCACGTTGATCAGGCCGTTATCCAGCAGCTGGTAGTAGCCGATCGCGTCCAGCTTTTCTTGCTCCAGCACCATGCCATTCGAGCTACCATCCAGATTCTGGTAGCGCACCAGCGCATTTGGCAGCAATGGAATTGGATGAACCACTTCCAGACCTACACGGTAGCCGTCAGCGCTGTTATCTTTGAAGCCGTGACCAGCGTCCAATGTCGCACCGGCGATAAATTCGGCACTACCACGAACAGCCAGAGAGTCGGCCATGGCCGGCGCGGCTACCAACATGGCAACCAGAGCTAAACTTTTTTTCATTTTACTTCCTTTACCCAACAACCAATCACCGCCACGCCAACACCCCTGTGCCGGCGTTTTTGCGGGAATCACACAAAAGTCCCCAAATTACGATTTTGGATGATGATGGCCAGCGGGTTTAACCTCGCGTGCGGTTGCCTGAATCTGAACTTGCTGACCGTTATCGAAGGTCAGGGTCAAGGGAACCTCCGTTCCCGCCGGCAACGGCTGGGTGAGCTGCAACAGCATGATATGCAAACTGCCCGGTTTGAGCATCAAGGTGCCCTTGGCCGGAATGGTAATTTGCTCCACCTTTTGCATATTCATCACCCCGTCTGGGCTGACCACCATATCGTGAAGCTCCACCTGTTTCGCAACCGGTGAGCTGACCGCAACCAGATGGCGCTCATCATCTTCCGGATTAAACAAGGTGGCAAAGGCCGCCGACATCTGCGCGCCCGGCACCGTCGCACGAACATACGGTTCGGCAACCAGTACCTCGGCCTGCGCAAATCCAGCCGCCAGTAATAACAGCGAAATCAGTCCTGCTCGCATGATGAATTCCTTTTCCAGAATGTACGGTACGGTATTGGCGACGTATTTACCTATCGGTAGCGCTCTGTCATCGGCCAATCGTCTTCTGCCACTATTTTGTTTGGCAAATCAATGATGTTACAAAATCAATGTTTGTCGTTCTGCATTGCTCGCTCCGTGTTTACAGAGCTACGTATGATGCCCATAGCCGCAGGGTCGCCATCATGCCATTAATGGTCAACCTCGACTAGCCGTGGCGTGCACAAAAACGGTGAAAAAACCACCGCAATCACTGCATTAATCGATTAGCGTCGACGAAAATAGCGCTGGCTGGCCGGAGCTTTACTGCGCAGTAGCCAAACCACCACCACCGCCAGCAGTAACCACGGCAGCAGTTTCAATGCCAGCGCCAGCATGCCGCCCAGTAGCATCAACGCAAAACCGGCCAGCAACGCCAGTAACGCGCCCAGCACCGATAAACCGGTGGCCAGCAACACCACAAAAAAGCCTAAAACAAATAACAGTTCTAACATCATTGACCCCTTGCTGTACTCACAGCATCACCTGATGACCACGTGGGAAAGACAGCCTCGACGGCGTGCTTCCCATTCTCTTATCCATCTAGCTCTTATCCATCTAGGCAATCAAGTTTCATGCCAGCTAGAAGCTGGCATGTTAGTTTATCAATTCAATTAGTAATTCAATCAGTTAGCGTTATTCGCTGCGCACGGTCGCCGCTCGCGCTGCGCAATTTAACCACCTAGCGGTCAACTTGCTGCGCCATATCGTCAATTTCACCACCGCATAGCGTGTGGCAATCGCAGCTTAGCGGCGCACCATCGCCAGCGCTTGCTCCAACACAGGGATACCGGCCCCCGGCTTATGCGCATTTTCACTTAAGTGACGACGCCACTGACGCGCACCTGGAATGCCTTGGAAAATCCCCAGCATATGGCGGGTAATGTGGCCCAGATAAGTGCCTTTGCTCAGCTCGCGCTCGATGTACGGGTACATGGCCTCCACCGCGGCAATGCTGTCGGTGATCGCCGCACTCGGGTCAAACAGCTGTTGATCCACTTGCGTCAGAATGCTCGGGTTTTGGTACGCTTCGCGCCCCATCATCACGCCGTCGAGATGCTGCAGATGCTCGCGCGCCTCATCCAAGGTTTTAATACCGCCGTTAATGCCGATTTTCAGCTGCGGGAAGTCTTTTTTCAGCTGATAGACACGCGCGTAATCCAATGGCGGGATCTCACGGTTTTCTTTCGGACTCAGCCCTGACAGCCACGCTTTGCGCGCATGCACGATAAAGTTATCGCACTCGCCCGCACCAGCCACGGTCTGGATAAAGTCCACCAAAAAAGCATAGCTGTCTTGATCGTCAATCCCGATCCGAGTTTTGACCGTGACCGGAATCGAGACCTGATCGCGCATCGCTTTCACGCAATCGGCCACCAGCTGTGCATTGCCCATCAAGCAAGCACCGAACATGCCGTTTTGTACCCGATCCGATGGACAACCCACATTCAGGTTAATCTCATCGTAACCGCGTTGCTCGGCCAAACGTGCACACTGCGCCAGATCGGCCGGATTACTACCGCCCAACTGCAACACCACCGGATGCTCTTCCTCGTTATAGGCCAGATAGTCGCCCTTGCCATGAATAATGGCGCCCGTGGTGACCATCTCGGTGTACAGCTGGGTATGCTGACTCAGCTGACGATGGAAATAACGGCAATGACGATCGGTCCAATCCAGCATCGGGGCGACGCTGAAACGGCCAGCCCAATATTGAGGGTTGCCTTGCGGCTGTTCACGGTTTGACAAAGTCTGCGGCTCTCTTTCGGGTGGATAAAATAAGCGCGACAGTATAGCCCGAATTACCGCCATTGGGGAGGGAAGCACAAGGAAGTCCAGATCACGTCCAGATGTCGCGACCTAGCCGTGCTACACCCTGTCGCAGCAGGCCAGAGCACGCACGGTCACAACGTGCCTAACCCCACAAAACTCACGGACTTTTCACCGCTAGCGGTCACTATTGCAGGCAGCGCCGTGCTACACTGGAAAGCGGTATCACTAGCGCAAATTGCAGATCGCAGGCATGAATCAGCAAGCCATTCAACGTTTACTTCAAAAAGCCCAGCAGTTATGTGAGCAACGCGGGGTGCGTTTGACCGCCCAGCGCCAGCAAGTGCTGCGCCTGCTCGCCGAGCAACCCGGCGCCATTACCGCTTACGATCTGCTCGACCGCCTGCGCGCCCGCGAGCCGCAAGCCAAACCGCCGACCGTGTACCGCGCACTGGATTTTCTACTGGAGCAAGGCTTTGTGCACAAAGTGGAATCGGTGAATGCGTTTGTGCTGTGCAGTGGTTTTGAAGAGCATGTCCATCACAGTCAGCTGTTTATCTGCGATCAATGCGGCTCGGTGGATGAAAGTCGTGGCGGGGTGATAGAACAGGCCCTGAGCGAAGTGGCCGACAGCCTCGGATTTCAAATCAAGCACCGGATCGTCGAGGTGCATGGCACCTGTGCCCGTTGCCGCACACTTGGCTGACTCTCTCTGAAATCAGTGTCACCGCCCGCATATCCACCCGGATCGGCATCACCAGACAGATAAAAAAAACCGGTCGACTGACCGGTTTTTTGCATCTTACTTCTTGCGCTCGCTTCTTACGTTCACAAGCTAAGTGCAGACCTTAGATGCGCCACTCTTTGAAACGGTTAATCAAGCCGTTGGTGGAAGAGTCGTGGCTATTGATGGCGTCTTTATCTTGCAGCTCAGGCAGGATGCGGTTCGCCAGCTGTTTACCCAGCTCTACGCCCCACTGATCGAAGCTATAGATATTCAAAATAGCGCCTTGGGTGAAGATCTTGTGCTCATACAGTGCAATCAGCGCGCCTAAGCTATATGGCGTGATAGATCGCAGCAAGATGGAGTTGGTTGGGCGGTTACCTTCAAACACCTTGAATGGCACGATGTGCGCCACGTCCGCCGCCGATTTACCGGCCACAGCAAACTCTTCTTCCACTTCCGCGGCCGTTTTACCAAAGGCCAGCGCCTCGGTCTGAGCAAAGAAGTTAGACATCAGCTTAGCGTGATGATCACCCAGCGGATTGTGGCTCACCGCAGGCGCGATAAAGTCACACGGGATCATCTTGGTGCCTTGGTGGATCAGCTGATAGAACGCGTGCTGACCGTTGGTACCCGGCTCACCCCAGATAATCGGGCCAGTTTGGTAATCCACCGGCTGACCGTTGCGATCCACATACTTACCGTTGGACTCCATGTTGCCCTGTTGGAAGTAAGCAGCAAAACGGTGCATGTACTGATCGTATGGCAAAATCGCTTCAGTTTCAGCGCCATAGAAATTGTTGTACCACAGGCCAATCAGCGCCAGCAGTACCGGCAGGTTGTGTGACAGCTCCGTTTCGGCGAAGTGACGATCCATCGCATGCGCGCCGGACAGCAGTTGCTCGAAATTATCAAAACCAATCGACAGCGCAATCGACAGACCGATCGCTGACCACAGGGAATAACGGCCACCGACCCAATCCCAGAACTCGAACATGTTGGCGGTATCGATACCGAATGCCGCGACCGCGCTGGCATTGGTGGACAACGCAGCAAAGTGCTTGGCCACATGCGCTTGCTCATGGGCGCTTTGCAAGAACCACTCACGGGCGCTCAGGGCGTTGGTCATGGTCTCTTGCGTGGTGAAGGTCTTGGAGGCTACCAAGAACAGCGTGGTCTCGGGCTCCAAACTCTTCAGCGTTTCGGCGATATGAGTGCCGTCCACGTTAGAAACAAAGTGCATGTTCAGGTGATTTTTGTACGGCTTAAGCGCCTCGGTCACCATGTAAGGGCCCAAGTCCGAACCACCGATACCGATATTCACCACATCGGTGATCGCTTTGCCGGTGTAACCGGTCCACTGACCGCTGATCACTTTGTCGCAAAACGCTTTCATCTTAGCCAGTACCGCATTGACTTGCGGCATCACGTCCTGACCATCGACCATGATTGGCGTGTTGCTACGGTTACGCAGCGCCACGTGCAGCACCGCCCGATCTTCGGTGCGGTTGATTTTGTCCCCACGGAACATGGCGGCAATCGCCTCTGGCAGTTTGGTCTCGTGCGCCAACGCCAACAGGTGCTGCATAGTTGATTGATTAATCAAGTTTTTTGAATAATCTAACAAAAACTGATCTTCAAATGTCGCGGAATATGCGTTAAAACGGAGGGGATCGTCAGCGAACAAATCGCGTAATGTTACATTACGCATGGATTGATAATGTTGCGTTAGTGCCTGCCACGCCGCAGTCTGAGTAGGATTAATCGAGTTCATTGTGATGCATCCATGTAGTGCTTGGTCGTTTATAACCATAGATTGGTTTAATTAAATAACAAATTCCGACGGATGACAGCTCAAATCACAGCTATGCAGCCGGGTTTGACGAAAGTTTACTACTCTGAGCGCAATCAATAACCAAGATCCCCCCAGACAGAGATTAGGATCACAGTTTTATTACTACAATTCGGTCCCGACCGCTTTGCAGCAGACAGGCGCAGGAGAAAAAAGCATGGGATCAGAAGACAGCGAGCATTTGCTGGATACCGAAATACAACTCTTTACCGGCAAAAAAACCGAAACCTTGCACGGACTGTGCAGCGCGATTTACAAAATGCCCTGCCAAGAGGCGGTTTACCTGAGCGAAACCGGCTTTCAAGGCGATGAACAAGCCGATCTGCGCCATCACGGCGGCCCTGATCGCGCCTTGCACTATTATCCGGCCGAACATTACGCCTACTGGCAAGCGTGCTACCCCGAAGTGCCGCACTTCCATCCGAGTGGATTTGGCGAAAACCTCTCCGGCATCGGTCTGACTGAAGAAAACTGCCACGTTGGCGATATCTTTCGGCTCGGCGAAGCGCGCGTGCAAATCAGCCAACCACGCTCACCGTGCTACAAACTGAATCTGCGCTTTGATGTGGTCGATTTGGCCTGTCAGATGCAAAAAAGTGGCCGTACCGGCTGGCTGCTGCGGGTACTGCAACCGGGTTGGGTCAAACCGGGGGATAAACTGATCCTAGAAGCCCATGGCAGCACACCGCTGTCGCTGTATCACATGAACCACATCTTCTTTAATGAGCCGCTCAATCACGTCGGTTTAGTCGCGATGGCTGATTGCGCCGAACTGTCGGCCAGTTGGAAAGATAAAGTGGTGCAGCGTCTGCAAACCGGCTGGGTGGAAGATTGGAACCGCCGCTTATTCGGTCATGCCCTGTGGGCGCGGGAGCCGCACTCACCGCTCTGACGTGCTCAGTGGCACTTGGCATAAACCCTAAGCCACATGGCTCGTGGCTCGTGGCTCGTGGCTCGTGGCTCGTGGCTCGTGGCTCGTAATAACAAAAAAACACGCAGGGACAAAAACAAAAGCGCGCCCCTTGGAACTTGGGACGCGCTTTTTTCTCAATATCTACGCACAGCTATCAGGAATTAGTCACCGACATACTGCATCTGCACCCGTGAGGTCAGCTTGGTCACCAGCTCATAGGTGATCACGCCGGTATGCTCGGCCACCTTTTCGCACGGTAAGCCTTCGCCCCACAGCGTGGCTTCATCGCCCACTTTGTCTTGCGAATCTGGCCCCAAGTCTACCGTCAGCATATCCATCGACACCCGGCCCACTAACGGCACGATACGGCCATTGAGCAGCACTGGGGTGCCAGTAGCCGCATCACGCGGATAGCCATCACCGTAGCCAATAGCGACCACGCCAATGCGCGTATCCCGCTCACTGATCCAGCAACCGCCGTAACCGACCGCCTCACCCGCTTTGTGCTCACGCACCGCAATCAGGCTGGATTTCAAGGTCATGGCCGGACGCAACCCATAATGCGAGGCATACGGCGTGCTAAATGGCGACACACCGTACATCACGATCCCAGGACGTACCCAGTCGCGATGCGAGTCTGGCCACAGCAAAATGCCCCCCGATGCAGCAATCGACTGCGCGCCGGGCTTACCGATGGTCAGACTGTCAAAGCAGGCCATCTGATCCAAGGTGGTGCTCACATGCGGCTCATCAGCGCGGCTAAAATGGCTCATAAAGCGCACCGGCTGCACCACATTCGGGCAGCGTGACAGGCGCTGATAGAACGCCTCAGCATGCTCTGGACGCACGCCTAAGCGGTGCATACCAGTATCGAGCTTCATCCATACAGTCACAGGACGCTCTAACTCAGATTGCTCCAGCGCTTCGAGCTGTTCAATGCTGTGCACCACGGTATCGATGTTATTGGCGACCAACACCGGCAGGTCTTCGGCCGAGAAGAAACCCTCCAGCATCAAGATAGGTTTGACGATGCCACCAGAGCGCAGCGCCAGCGCTTCTTCCAGACGCGCCACCCCAAAACAGCCGGCTTGTTCTTTTACCGTATGCGCCACTTCCAGCAGGCCATGCCCGTAACCATTGGCCTTTACCACCGCAATAATGTTGCTGTTAGGAGCAAACGCTTTCACCTGCTCCAAATTATGTCGCAAAGCGCCGCGGTCAATCACTGCGGTAGCTGCTTTCATCTTGTCTAATCCTTAATACTCATCGTCATAGGCTGGGCCGGCATAGTTATCAAACCGCGACCACTGCCCTTGGAAAGCCAGACGTACAGAGCCAATCGGGCCGTTACGCTGCTTACCGATAATGATCTCGGCCACGCCTTTCAGATCACTGTTCTCGTGATAAACCTCATCACGATAAATAAACATAATCAGGTCGGCATCCTGCTCGATGGAGCCTGATTCACGCAAGTCCGAGTTCACCGGGCGCTTATCGGCCCGTTGTTCCAGACTCCGGTTCAGCTGCGACAGTGCCACCACCGGAACCTGCAACTCTTTCGCCAGCGCTTTGAGGGAGCGGGAAATTTCGGCAATTTCCAGCGTCCGGTTATCCGATAACGACGGTACCCGCATCAACTGCAAGTAGTCGACCATGATGAGGCTCAGGCCCCCGTGCTCACGGAAAATCCGCCGTGCTCGGGCGCGCAATTCGGTCGGGGTCAGACCGGAGGAATCATCGATGTACATGTTGCGTTTTTCCAGCAGCAGCCCCATGGTGCTGGAGATCCGTGCCCAGTCCTCGTCATCGAGCTGACCGGTACGGATCCGGGTTTGATCCACCCGCGACAATGACGCCAACATACGCATCATGATCTGTTCAGCAGGCATCTCCAGACTGAAAATCAGTACCGGTTTTTCCTGCATCATGGCCGCGTTTTCACACAAGTTCATCGCAAAGGTGGTTTTACCCATCGATGGACGCGCCGCCACGATAATCAAGTCTGACGACTGCAAACCGGCGGTCTTCTTATCCAGATCGGTAAAGCCGGTCGACACCCCTGTCACCCCGTCATGCGGGCGCTGATACAGCTGCTCGATACGGGATACGGTGTCTTCCAAGATTTGCTCGATGCTCTTCGGGCCATCATCTTTACTGGCACGGTTTTCGGCAATCTGGAACACTTTGGACTCAGCCAGATCGAGCAGATCTTCGCTGTTACGCCCCTGCGGATCGTAACCGGCATCGGCAATTTCGTGCGCTACCGCAATCATCTCACGCACAATCGCGCGCTCACGCACGATATCGGCATACGCGCCAATGTTGGCCGCACTCGGGGTGTTTTTCGACAGCTCCGCCAAATAGGCAAAGCCGCCCACATCTTCCAGCGAGCCTTGTAACTCTAACGATTCCGATAAGGTGATCAAATCGATAGGTCGGCTGCTCTCCAGCAAACGCTGCATCTGCTCGAAGATCAAACGATGGGGTTTGCTGTAAAAGTCCCGTGCGACCACGCGCTCGGCAACGTTATCCCACCGTTCGTTATCCAGCATCAATCCGCCAAGTACTGACTGCTCGGCTTCGAGGGAATGAGGTGGCAACTTGATGCCGTCAACCTGTGTATCTTTACGCGAGGGTTTTATTTGTTTGACCGCCATAGACGTTCGCTGTATCTGAGAGCGCCAGCCGCTGGCTGACAAAAATAGACTGAGCCTGCGAGTATAACGCGCGGACGCAGGATAGAAAATCCGTAATTAATGACGGATTGCAGACAAAGAAAAACGCCGGCATAAGCCGGCGTCTTCTTTAAACGAGGGAGCGAAACAATTAAGCTTCAGCTTCTACGTTTACAACTACAGTAGCGAATACTTCGCCGTGCAGTTGGAAGCGGATTTCGTGCTCACCAGTGGTACGCAGGGCACCATTGTCCAGACGAACTTCGCTCTTGCAAACTTCAACGCCTGCTGCGGTTACGGCATCAGCGATATCGCGAGTACCGATAGAACCGAACAGTTTGCCACCGTCGCCAGCTTTAGAAACGATGGTTACGCGAGCCAGGTTGGTCAGAGCTTCGGCGCGTGCAGATGCAGCAACCAGAGTCTCAGCCAGTTTGGCTTCCAGTTCAGCGCGACGGGCTTCGAAGAACTCGATGTTCTTCTTAGTTGCCATCACTGCTTTACCCTGAGGCACCAGGTAGTTACGAGCGTAACCAGCCTTTACGTTTACCTTGTCACCAAGGCTGCCCAGGTTTGCAATTTTATCAAGCAGAATAACTTCCATTACCGTGTCCTCTTTAGAGTCTCAAAATACAGACAGTCGCCGATTACTGATGAGAATCAGTGTACGGCAGCAGAGCCAGGTAACGTGAACGCTTGATAGCGCGTGCCAGCTGACGCTGGTACTTAGCACGGGTACCTGTGATACGGCTAGGAACAATCTTGCCGCTTTCGGTAATGTAGTTCTTCAGAGTGAAGGTATCTTTGTAGTCGATCTCTTGAACGCCTTCCGCTGTGAAACGGCAGAACTTACGACGACGGAAATAACGTGCCATGTGGCTTGTCTCCTGAATCTATAAATTCGATCTGCTCGGCATGCAACACTAATTGGTTTAGCCCGTTTCGGGTCTGATGTTGGGTGATAAAACCACTTGCCATCAGGTTGCTGCCAACCGCTAATCTGTGAGTATTGGCTTGTGACGCTTGCCCACTGAGTACCACGACGATGCGGCACCAAGCTTGACGTTGAAATCCCGCTTCCTGCTGTACTGAACGATGTTCAAGTACGAACTGACAATGCGGAATTCCAGCGGGGCTGACGGATCGCTTGGGCGCCTTGCACACTGTGCCGGACAGAACCAGACGATTCGTTGTCATAGCGATAATTACTCAGCAGCTTCCTCTGCGCTGTCATCAGCACCAGCGAAATCTTCACGACGCTCACGACGCTCTTCTTTCGCTTTAGCCATTGGAGACGCTTCAGTTACTGCATGCTTAGTACGCATGATCAGGTTACGGATAACAGCGTCGTTGTAGCGGAAGTTGGTTTCCAGCTCGTCAATCACTTCCTGAGTCGCTTCTACGTTCATCAGAACATAGTGAGCTTTGTGCAGTTTGTTGATTGGGTAAGCCAGCTGACGACGACCCCAGTCTTCCAGACGGTGGATAGTACCACCAACTGCTTTGATAGAGCCGGTGTAGCGCTCGATCATGCCTGGAACCTGTTCGCTCTGGTCAGGATGAACCATAAATACGATTTCGTAATGACGCATCAATTGCTCCTTACGGATTATTCAGCCTCCGATCCGGGTCAGTCGCCAAGCCCGCGGAAGCAAGGAACGATTTTAAAGTACGACTGAATTTAAGCCGCAGAAGTGTACTGAACCAGGCGGGGGAATACAAGGATATTCGCGCTGCGCCAACAGAAAAGCGACAAAACAACGGCGGCGAAAACGTAAACCGACTGCGCAACAGTTGTACCGCGCGGCAGACAGCTACCGATAAATAAAAAATGCCGACGTCACCCTAAGGTCACATCGGCATCAGTTCCGGATTTAGCACGTGGCCAAAGACCGATTATTTAGCCGCTAAACGCTGACGCACCGCTTCAAACAGGCATACACCGGTTGCCACGGACACGTTCAGAGAAGAGACAGTACCAGCCATTGGGATGCTGATCAGCTCATCGCAGTGCTCACGGGTCAGACGGCGCATGCCATCGCCTTCCGCGCCCATCACAATCGCCAGCGGACCGGTCAGTTTGCTGTGGTACAGGTCATGAGTAGCTTCACCCGCTGTTCCCACCAGCCACACACCGCGCTCTTGCAGCATCCGCATGGTGCGCGCCAGATTGGTGACGCTAATCAGCGGCACGTGCTCTGCCGCACCACAGGCCACTTTACTAGCAATGGCGTTGAGCTTGGCGGAACGATCACGCGGGGCAATCACCGCGTGCACACCGGCCGCATCGGCGCTACGTAAGCAGGCGCCGAGGTTATGCGGATCGGTAACGCCATCCAAGATCAGCAGGAAAGGCACGTCAACGCGGTCGAGCAAATCACCCAAGTCATGCTCATCATACTGCTTGGCCTCGGTCACGCGCGCCACAATACCTTGGTGCACCGCACCGTCGGATTTGTTGTCCAGCACGGCGCGGTTGGCCAGCTGGATGCTGATGCCCAAACGACGCAGCTCGTTGAGCAGTGGACGCATGCGCTCATCTTCACGCCCCTTGAGCACGAATACATCGATAAAGCGCTCCGGATCAGACTCCAGCAGGGATTTGACGGCATGAATACCGAAAATAACATCACTCATGAACGATTATTTCTTCTTCCGGTTAGGTTTCTTGCTTCCGCCGGTACGGGACGGGCGGGATGACTTGACCACTTTGGACTTTTTCGGTCCGCGGCCTTCCGGTGCCTTGGTCGGTTCAAAGAACGGCGTCCCTTTGCCACCGCGGCTTTCTGCTTTGCGGTCAGCAATTTTCTTCAAGGCGTCTTTGGCCGCCTTACGGGCGGTCTTTCCAGCACCGCGCGGCTGGCGCTCAGTCTGGGTTAGCATAAAGTCTATCTTACGTTCATCCAGATGCACAGCCGCCACCTTGACCTGCACCGCATCGCCGAGGCGATAGATGTTGCCAAGGTTCTCGCCAATCAAGCGCTGACCGATAGCATCGTACTGATAGTAGTCGTTAGCCAGTGACGACACATGCACCAGACCATCGATAAACAGCTCATCCAGACGGACAAAGAAGCCAAAGCCGGTCACTGCTGCAATCACGCCGCGGAACTCTTCGCCCACGTGATCTTGCATGTACTCGCACTTGAGCCAATCGGAAACATCACGGGTGGCATCATCGGCACGGCGCTCGCACATCGAGCAGTGCTCGCCGAGCACATCCATATCGCTGTCGAGGTAGTGCCAGCCGCCTGTTGGCGTCCAACGCTCTTTGGCCTGTCCAGCTTGTTTAGCCAGCAGGTACTTGATCCCGCGGTGCAAAGACAAGTCCGGGTAACGGCGAATTGGCGAGGTAAAGTGCGCATAGGCTTCTAACGCCAAACCGAAGTGACCGCGGTTATCCGGATCGTAAATCGCCTGCTTCATGGAGCGCAGCAGCATGGTCTGGATCAGCTCATGGTCAGTACGCTCACGCACATCTTCCATCAGCTTGGCGTAATCGGCCGGCTCCGGTTTGATGCCACCGCCAAGGCTCAGTCCCAGCTCGCTTAAGAAACTGCGAAAACCGGTCAAACGCTCTTCGCCTGGCAAATCATGCACGCGGTACAACGCCGGCTCTTGGTATTTCTCCATAAAGCGCGCCGCCGAGATGTTGGCCAAGATCATGCACTCTTCGATGATCTTGTGTGCATCGTTACGCACCAGCGGCACAATGCGCTCAATACGGCGCTCAGCGTTGAAGATGAACTGGGTTTCTTCGGTTTCAAAATCAATCGCACCGCGTTGGTTGCGGTTTTTGCGCAGCATCTTGTACAGGCCATACAGCTCTTCCAAGTGCGGCACCAACGGCGCGTAATGCTCACGCAGCTCTTCATCCCCTTCCAGCATGCGCCAAACCTTGTTGTAGGTCAGACGAGCGTGGGAATTCATCACGGCTTCATAGAAGGTGTAAGAAGTGAGCTTACCGCGTGCAGAGATGGTCATTTCACACACCATACACAGGCGATCGACCTGCGGGTTAAGTGAACACAGACCGTTCGACAGCACTTCCGGCAGCATCGGGATCACTTGTGATGGGAAATACACCGAGGTGCCGCGGTTACGCGCTTCGTCATCCAGCGCGGTTTTTGGCCGCACATAGTAGCTGACATCGGCAATCGCGACCCACAGACGCCAACCCCCAGACGGGATCTGCTCGCAATAGACCGCGTCATCGAAGTCGCGTGCATCTTCACCATCGATAGTCACCAGTGGCAGCTCACGCAGGTCGATACGCCCTTGCTTAGCTTCTTCGGGGACTTCTTCGGTCAGCTTGCTGACTTGCTTTTCCACTGCCGCCGGCCAGACATGCGGAATATCGTGGTTACGCAAGGCAATTTGGATTTCCATGCCGGGTGCCATGTTCTCCCCCAGCACTTCGACAATTTTACCCACGGCATTGATGCGACGACCTGGACGCTGAGTCAGCTCGACCACCACCACGTGCCCCATGCGAGCACCGTGACGATCGTCAGGCGGGATCATAATATCTTGGCAGATCCGCTGATCATCCGGCACCACAAAACCGATGCCCTGATCCATAAAATAGCGCCCCACGATCTGCGCTTTGCGCGGCTCTAATACCCGCACCACACGCGCTTCGCGGCGACCACGGCGATCCATGCCCATCGGTTGGGCCATGATCACATCACCGTGCAACACCTGGCGCATCTGATCGTTAGGCAAGAACAGATCATCGCTCTGTCCTTCAACGCGGACAAAGCCATAGCCATCGCGGTGGCCAATCACCGTGCCACGCACCATATCCAGCCGCTCAGGCAAGGCATAGCATTGACGACGGGTGAACACCAGTTGTCCATCGCGCTCCATAGCGCGCAGACGACGGCGCATAGCTTCTTGTAATTCGTCGTCAGTTAGCCCAAGTTCTGCGCATAACTCATCGCGGGAGGCTGGCGCGGCGCGCTCGGCAAGGTGGGCCAGAATAAATTCTCGGCT